>NZ_JAOEJT010000014.1:0-184589 GCF_025447575.1 Pseudomonas sp. B2M1-30
TCCCCATGTGAGAGTAGGTCATCGTCAAGATTAAATTCCGAAACCCCAATTGCGAAAGCAGTTGGGGTTTTGTTTTGCCTGCGAAAAAGTGGCTGGCCGACTCTACGGGCTCGAAGCGAGAAGCCGCACGAATCGGAACTTCAATCCTGCACAAAGCGCACGAATCTCGAAGGATCCAATCGTCGCCACGACAACCGTCTGAGGAATTCCTCATGAAGTAACCATTCGGTTTTTGTTATGGTGCAGCTCGTTTTTTTAACGGACTGATGTCTCGCCCAAGGATCGGCGCTCATTTTTCGTCAAAGAGTTGCTGTAGAAATGCCTGAACCGATACCTATCAAGGATCACGAAAAAGAGACGAAGCTGGTCAACAAGAGGTTGATCGCCTGTGCTTTGTTCGTCTTCGTGGTCAGTTGCGCGCTGGTCGTGCGCTTGTACATCCTGCAAGTGGTGGAGTTCGACTATCACTCCACGATCTCCGAGAACAACCGGGTTCACGTCCTGCCAATCCCGCCGACACGCGGCCTGATCTATGATCGTAACGGTGTGCTGTTGGCCGACAACCGCCCCAGCTTCAACCTGACCATCACCCGCGAACGCGCGACCAACGTCAATCAAGAGTTGGATGAGGTCATCAATCTTTTGCACCTGCCGGCTGAAGATCGCGGAGTCTTCGACAAAGCCATGAAGCAGTCGCGCCATCCGTTCACACCGGTGACGTTGTTCTATGAGCTGACCGAAGAACAGATCGCGGTGCTGGCCGTGAATGAGTTCCGCCTCCCAGGCCTTGATGTCGAACCACAGTTCGTCCGCAACTATCCGCTGGGCGCGCACTTCGCTCACTCTATCGGCTATGTCGGCCGGATCAACGAGAAAGAATCCAAGACCCTCGACTCCGTGGAGTACCGTGGCACGCAATCCATCGGCAAGACCGGCATTGAACGGTTCTACGAGCCGCAACTGCATGGCCACGTCGGTTACGAAGAAGTGGAAACCAATGCCCAGGGCCGGGTCTTGCGAGTGTTGAAACACACCGATCCGGTGCCCGGTAAAAACATCGTCCTGAGCCTCGACGTCAAACTCCAGGAGGCTGCGGAAGCTGCTCTGGGCGATCGGCGCGGCTCGGTGGTTGCGCTGGATCCTTCGACCGGTGAAGTGCTGGCCATGGTCAGCAATCCGAGCTTCGACCCGAACCTGTTCGTCACCGGCATCAGTTCCAAGGAGTATTCGGCGCTGCGTGATTCCATCGACCGGCCGCTGTTCAACCGCGTTTTGCGTGGGTTGTATGCGCCCGGTTCGACGATCAAACCGGAAGTGGCGATCGCCGGTCTCGATGCCGGGGTGGTCACGCCGCAAACCCGGGTGTTCGATCCGGGTTATTACCAACTGCCGGACTTCGATCACAAATACCGCAACTGGAACCACAGCGGCGACGGCTGGGTGGACATGGACGCCGCGATCATGCGTTCCAACGACACCTACTTCTACGATCTGGCACACAAACTGGGTATCGATCGTCTGCATGATTACATGGCGATGTTCGGTCTCGGCGAGAAAGTCTCGCTGGACATGTTCGAAGAGTCGCCTGGCCTGATGCCATCGCAAGCCTGGAAGCGCGCAACCCGTCGTCAGGCCTGGTTCCCCGGCGAAACCGTTATCCTTGGTATCGGCCAGGGCTACATGCAGGTCACGCCGCTGCAACTGGCTCAAGCTACGGCGCTGATCGCCAATAAAGGTGTCTGGAATCGTCCACACCTGGCCAAGACCGTCGATGGCGTCGCTCCGGTGGACGAGCATCCGATGCCGAACATCCTGCTCAAGGACCCGCGCGACTGGGATCAGGTCAACCACGGCATGCAGATGGTCATGCACGATGCCCGGGGTATTGCCCGCGCGGCAGCGGCGGGCGCGCAATATCGTATCGCGGGCAAAAGTGGTACGGCGCAGGTGGTGGCGATCAAGCAGGGCGAACGCTACAACCGCGAGAAAACCCTTGAGCGCCATCGTGACAACGCCTTGTTCGTTGGTTTCGCGCCGGCCGAGCATCCGAAGATCGCGATTTCGGTCATGATCGAAAACGGCGAGGCCGGTGGTCGGGTTGCCGGCCCAGTGGTGCGGCAGATCATGGATGCCTGGCTACTGGATCAGGACGGCCACCTCAAGCCGCAATACGCGGCGCCGACCAAGGCGCCGGGTGATCCGCACGTCTAACCGCTCCCGCTGCAGCCCCAAGTGTCGCAAGGCTATTGCCATCGCCCTGACGTTAACGTAAACATTGGCGTCAGGGCGCTGAAATAATAAAAGCGCAAAGCGGACCGCTCCGGAGCGCTTGATGGCACTTATAAAAACAACCGATCCCAAGTCCCCTCACGAAGCCCGTCTCGCCCGGGAAAAACTGCATCTCGAAGGCCAGGTGCCGGACGGCGTGCTGCGTGCGGAGATCGACGCCTCGTGGCGGCGCAGCCTGAGCCACGGCGTACATTTCAATGGCAAACATGAGCTGAGCCTGGAATCCAGCGCCAGTCTCGACGTGCTGCTGGCGAGCAATCGCCTGCTGATCGACGCCGCGCTGCCGGCCATCGATTACCTTGCCGAACGCCAGGGCAAGGAAGGTCTGATTATCCTCGCCAACTCCGATGCCACCATCCTCGCAGTCGAGGGGCGCGCCGATCGTCTCAAGGGCAGTGGTCTGCAAGACATCACGCTGGGTGCCTGCTGGAGCGAAGCCGCCCGTGGCACCAATGCCCTCGGCACCGCGCTGGTGGAGGCACGGCCCACCCTGATCGACTGTGGTGAACACTACCTCGACCGCCTCACCGATTTCTCTTGCACCTCGGTGCCCATTCATTGCCCGCAGGGCGAAATCCTCGGTGTCCTCGACCTGACCCGCGAAGGCCCCCTCGGCCGGGTGCATGACAGCACCGCGTTGCTGAGCATGGCGGTCAGTCAGATCGAGAGCCGGGTGTTCAATAACAGCTTTGCGGATCAGATCGTTCTGGCGTTTCACAGTCGCCGGCAGTATCTCGAATCGCCGTGGCAGGGCCTGCTTGCGGTCAGCCTCGGCGGGCAGATCCTGGCGGTCAGCGCCCAGGCCTGCCAGTTGCTGCGGGCCGAGCGCTCGGCGTTGGTCGGGCACCGGTGCGAGGAGTTTCTCGGGGTCGATGGCGTGCAGTTGCTGACCCGCTTGCAACAGGGCGGAGTCGGTAGCGTGCAGACCGCCAAGGGCGAATTTTTCTACAAGACCCTGCGGGCTCCGGCGCGTTCGGTCAATCTCGGCGGACCGCCGCGCAGCGTGGCGAAAACCGCCAAGCCGCCACCGAATCTCGACGCTCTCGCCGGCAGCAATACCCGCTACGCCCGTGCGCTGCGCATGGCCCGGCAAGGACTGGCCAACGAGTTGCCGGTGTTGCTGCTCGGCGAAACCGGCACCGGCAAGGAAGTGATCGCCCGCGCGCTGCACATGGCCGGCAGCCGCTGCGACAAACCCTTCGTTGCGGTGAATTGTGCAGCGATTCCCGAAGGCCTGATCGAATCGGAACTGTTCGGCTACCGCGAAGGCGCGTTCACCGGTTCGCGCCGGGGCGGGATGATCGGACGCCTGCAACAGGCCCACGGCGGCACGCTGTTTCTCGATGAGATCGGCGACATGCCGTTGGCCTTGCAGGCGCGGCTGTTGCGGGTGTTGCAGGATCGCAAAGTGGCGCCACTCGGCGCTGGCGAGGAGCAGGACATTGACGTCGCGCTGATCTGCGCCACCCACCGCGACCTCAAGCGCCAGGTCGAGGACAAGCAGTTCCGCGAAGACCTGTTCTACCGGGTCAACGGTATCAGCGTGATGCTGCCGGCCCTGCGCGAGCGCGATGATTTCGCCGCTTTGGTCGAGCGTCTGCTGAGCAAGCTCGATGCGCCGAAAGTGCTGCTGCACGATGACCTCGAACGACTGCTCGGCGCCTATCACTGGCCGGGCAACATCCGCCAACTGGAGATGGTCCTGCGCACTGCGCTGGCGATGCGCGAACCCGGCGAAACCGTGCTGACCCTCGATCACCTGCCTGACAGCATGCTCGACGAACTGTCCGCCAGCGAGAAACCCCAGGCCGGCAGCATTCGCGAGAACGAACTGGAAATGATCCGCCAATCCCTCGACACCCATCAGGGCAATGTCTCGGCCGCCGCCGACGCGCTGGGCATCAGCCGCGCGACCCTGTACCGCAAACTCAAACAGTTGCGCTCATGATGCAGCGCCTGATCGTGCGGCTGATCGACAGCCACAACCCAGCCGCGCTGCAAGCGGCGTTGCGCTGGCTGTACGGTTTCGTGCGGCCGCAGCGGCTGGCGATTGCCGGGTTGCTCGGGTTGTCGGTGTGCGCTTCGTTGCTGGTCCTGGTGCAGCCCTGGCTGGTGAAGTTGCTGATCGACGACGGGCTGCTCGCGCGCAATTTCCCGATGCTGGTGTTGATCGCGGTGCTGATGATTGTTGCCGGACTGCTCGGCACCGCGTTGTCGGGGATCAATCGCTACCTGCACACGCGTCTGTCCGGGCGAATTCTGTTTGCCCTGCGTGACGACCTCTACCGGCATTTGCAGACCCTGTCCCCAGGCTTCTACGGTCAGCGGCGGATCGGCGACCTGATGTCACGGCTCGACGGCGATGTTGCCGAGATCCAGCGCTTCGCGGTCGACTCATTGTTCTCGGCGGTGTCGAGCGTGATTGGCCTGGTGGTGGCGATCGCGATGCTCTTTACCCTCTCATGGAAACTTTCATTACTGGCGTTGGTGCTGATCCCGCTCGATGTGTTGTGGCTGCGCTGGATGCGACGCAAGGTCGAGCGGGATGTGCGGCAATTGCGCGAGCGTTCGGCGGACATGTCGTCGTTCATGGTCGAGACCTTGCCAGTGATGAAATTCATCCAGTCCGCCGGCCAGCAGCAGCGTGAAGCGCGGCGCCTGGAAAGCCTCGGCCAGGGCTACATGAATCAGTTGCTGCGCCTGCAAGTCACCGAGTTTTTCACCCAGGCAGTGCCGGGCACGTTGACCTCGTTGTCTCGCGCCTGTGCGTTTCTGATCGGCGGTTACTGGGTGGTTCAGGGCACCTGGCAACTGGGCGCGCTGATTGCGTTTTCCACGTACCTGGGCATGGCGGTCGGGCCGGTGCAGAGCCTGTTGGGGCTGTATGTGGCGATCCAGCGCATGACCGTCAGCCTTGGCCGGGTCATGGAGTTGCGCGGTGAAGAGCCGACGGTGCGTTCGCCGGTCACGCCGCAACCGTTGCCGAGTTCTGGCGAGCTGCGTTTCGACGATGTGCATTTCAGTCATCCGGGACGTGCGAGCACCCTGAGCGGGATTGCGGCGACGATCCCCTACGGTTTGAAGGTCGCGTTGAGCGGCGGCTCCGGGGTCGGCAAATCGACCCTGATCGATCTGCTGCAACGCCATCACGATCCACAGTCCGGGCGGGTGCTGCTGGGAGAGGTGGACCTGCGGGAACTGGATCTGTTCGAACTGCGCCGCCGCATTGCCGTGGTCAGTCAGGACATCGTGCTGTTTCGTGGCAGCCTCGCTGACAACCTGGCCTACGCGGTGCCGGATGCCAGTCGCGAAGCGGTTGCCGAAGTGGCGCGACTGGCGCAGCTCGACAGCCTGATCGCGTCCTTGCCCGAAGGCCTCGACAGTCCGCTCGGGGAGCGCGGGCAGCAGTTGTCCGGCGGGCAGAAGCAGCGTATCGCCATCGCTCGGGCGCTGTTGCAGGATCCGTTGATTCTGGTGCTCGACGAAGCGACGTCGGCAGTAGACGAAGCCACCGAGCGTGAAGTGATCGAAGCCATCGACCGCTTGTTTGCCGGGCGCACGCGGATCCTGATCAGTCACCGGCCGTCGACTCTGGCCGATGCCGACCTGCGCTTTGAACTCCTCGATGGCGTGCTGGTGTCGAAGACGGTGCTGCATGAAGCCTGAATGGCGTATCGGCGTGGTCGACAGTGGACACTCGGCGGCCCAGCGGGTGCAAGTGGTCGCCGGGCGCCGGTTTACCCTGCTGGAAGATGGCTTGGTGACGTCGGAGCTGCGCGACGATCCCCTCGGTCATGGCAGCGCAGTCATCGAGGCGATCAGTCGTCGTGCACCGGCCGCGCAGATTTGCGTGGCCCAGGTGTTTGATCAGCGCGGGGTGACCAGCGCGTTGCAAATCGCTTCGGCCATTGATTGGCTGGTGGCCGAGGATGTGCGGCTGATCAACCTGAGTCTGGGGCTGCGTCAGGATCGCAGTCTGTTGCGCGCAGCCTGCGAAGCGGCGGTGGCTCGCGGGGTCTTGTTGTGTGCATCGAGCCCGGCGCAGGGCGCTGCGGTGTTTCCGGCGAGTTATCCGCAGGTGTTGCGGGTGACCGGGGATGCGCGTTGCACCGATGAGCAGTGGTCGTGGCTCGACAGCGCCCAGGCGGATTTCGCCGCGTGTGTGCATGGCACGTATCCGGGGCAGTCAGGCGCGAGTCTGGGGTGTGCGGCGCTGAGTGGGCATATCGCTGCTTTTCTTGTGGAGCATCCCGAGGCGAGCAATGCCGAGGTGATTGACTGGCTCCGGCAAAACGCCCGTTATCGCGGACCGGAACGGCGAACGGGGCCATGACGACCCTGGTGATACTCGGCGCGGGGCCGGCGGGCGCAGCGGTGGCGCTGGGGCTGCGACGGTTGGGCTACGCGGTGACGCTGGTCAGCGAGTGGCGACGCTTTGCGGCGCTTGAGGGCGTCTCGCAACGGGTGCTGGAGGCGTTACGCGGAGCAGGGTTGCAACGAGCGCTGACGGACGCGACATTGCCGTCCCAGCGTCAGGTGGCGTGGAACGGCCAGCAACATGCGCAGAACATCGAGTTTCTGCTGGACCGACCGACCTTCGATCGTGGTTTGCGCGAAGACTTGGCGCTGGCCGGGGTCGAGTTGATCGAGGGGCGGGCGCTCAGTGTGCAATCCCGCTCGGACGGGCATCGGATCGAACTCGACGGCGGCAAGACCCTCGAGGCGGATTTTCTGGTGGAGGCCCGTGGGCGTCAGGCACCGGCGTCGGGCAAAGGCCTGCGCGGGCCGGAAACCGTCAGTCTGCTCAATCGCTGGCAAGGCACGCCGGGCGCAACCGCCAGTGCCGTGGAAAGCCTGGAGGATGGCTGGGCGTGGATGGCGCGTCGGGCCGATGGGCAATGTTATTGGCAGTGGACCGTGGATGTGGCGAGCGCCGGGCTGCCGGGCAAGGCGCAGTTGCTCGATTACTGTCGTGAGCGGCGCCAGGGTTCGGGTTTTGCGCGTGCTTTTTTTGCCGACGGCGACGAATTGGGTCTGCAACTGCACGCCCGCAGCAGCACGGCGATTCTGGCGCCGCAGGTCTGTGGCGAAAACTGGATTCGTGTCGGCGATGCGGCAATGGCGGTGGATCCGCTGTCCGGCAACGGGATTTTCCAGTCGCTGTCTTCGGCGTTGCAGGCGCCGGTGGTGATCAACACTTTGTTGGTCAAGCCCGAGCGAGCGTTGTTGGCGCAAGCCTTTCATCGGCAACGGGTGGAGCAGTTGTTCATGCGCTTTGCGCGGATCGGCCGGGATTTTTATGCCGATGAACAGCGTTGGGCCGAGCAACCGTTCTGGCTGGCGCGGCGGCAGTGGCCGGATGCGGAAGTGGCGCATGCGGCAGCGGATTTTGCGGCATTGCGGATCGAGCGGATGCCGGTGCTGCGCGACGGGTTGGTCGATGAGGCCGAGGTGGTGATCACGGCGGATCAGCCGCTGGGGATCTGGCATGTGCAGGGGGTGGAGTTGGCACCGCTGGTGCGGCGGTTGCGGGGCGAATCGGTCGGGCAGGTGTTGGCGGGGTTGAGCGAAGAGCAGGGCAGGGTGATCCGGGGATGGTTGTTGAGTCAGGGATACCGGCCCTGACCCTCTCCCAATGGGAGAGGGAACCTGCGCTGGGGTGAGGGGCTTTTGATCTTCTACAACTTGATCAACACCGATTTCAGTTCGGTGTAGTGCTCTATCGCCGCATACCCCATCTCCCGTCCAACCCCCGACATCTTGTAACCGCCAAACGGCAGCGCCGGATCCAGCGCGCTGTGACAGTTGACCCACACCGAGCCCGACTTGATCCGTGGAATCATCCGATGCACCGCCGCCAGATCATTCGACCAGATACTGGCGCCCAGGCCATAAGGACTGTCATTGGCCATGCGCAACGCATCCGCCTCGTCATCGAACGGAATCGCTACCAGCACGGGGCCAAAGATCTCTTCCTGCACCAGCGAATGCTGCTGATCGACATCGACGATCACCGTCGGCTTGACGAAGAACCCCGGCCCGAACTGCTCGCCACCGCAGGCGATGGTCGCGCCGCTTTCCCGGCCCATTTCGATGTAGCGGTAGACGCGCTCCTGCTGGCGCGCGGAAATCAGTGGACCCATCTCCACGCTCGGGTCGAGGCCGTTGCCCAGTTTCATGGCGTTGGCGATGTCGCTGATGTCCGCCACCACATTGTCGAAATGCTTGCGCTGCACATACAGGCGCGAACCGGCGCAGCAGACCTGGCCCTGGTTGAAGAAAATCGCGCTGGCCGCACCGGCTGCTGCGGTTTTCAGGTCGGCGTCGGCCATGACGATGGTCGGTGATTTGCCGCCCAGCTCCAGGGTCACGCGGGTCATCGAATCCATGGCGATCTTGCCGATCTGTTTGCCGACGGCAGTGGAACCGGTGAAGGTCAGTTTGTCGACCAGCGGGTTGTGGGTCAGGGCCGAACCGGCGGTGATCCCGGTGCCGGTGACCACGTTGAACACGCCTTCGGGGTAGCCGGCCTCCAGCACCAGTTCCGCCAGTTTCAGCGCAGTCAGTGGGGTTTCGTCGGCAGGCTTGAGCACCACGGTGCAACCGGTGGCGAGCGCAGGGCCGAGTTTCCAGCAGGCCAGCAGCAACGGGAAGTTCCAGGCGACGATGGCGCCGACCACGCCCACCGCTTCGCGGCGAATGAAACTGTGGAACTGATCGCCAGGCATCAGTGGCAGCGATACCTCGACGCTGGAGCCTTCGATCTTGGTCGCCCAGCCAGCCATGTAGCGCAGGAAGTCGATCGCTAGTTGCACGTCCATCACTTGCGCCACGGCCGCGCTTTTGCCGTTGTTCAGGCATTCCAGTTGCGCCAGCAGCTCGGCGTCGCGCTGCATCAGGTCGGCGAGTTTCCACAGCAGGTTCTGCCGCTCACGGGGACGGGTGCGGCTCCAGGCCGAATCATCGAAGGCCTGACGTGCAGCGAGTACCGCGCGGTCGACATCCTCCGCAGTGGCCCTGGGCACCACGCACAGTATTTCCCCGGTGGCGGGGTTGTGCAGCGGCATGGTCTGGCCGTCGGCAGCTTCGACCCAATCGCCGCCGATCAGCATGCGTGGCGGGCGCTGGATGAAGGCCGAAGTGGCGGGAAGCAGATAGGGCAGGGACATGGCGAGACCTCTTGTTCTTCGATGGTGTGAGCAGGGTTTCGCAATGGCTGTGCCAACACTCCGGAAAGGGCGTGCAGCGCTGTCATGCGGGGGGAAAGGCAGAGCGAGGAGGGGGTGATGAGGGGGAATTTGTCGCAAAACGCAACAGTCATTGAGACGCAAGATACGGATCGGGGCCGTGTTGTCGGGCTCGGGACAAAACAGTGGCCGATCTGCTGTAGGAAGAGTCGCTGGCCTGTTGGTTTACAGCGGCTGGTAGATAAAAGAGGTTCGAGCTAACGTCCTTTTCCATCGGCGTCTCGGGGGTGGACGCGGATTCGGCGGATGATTCGTTGCCGCCGGTTTTTCAGCTTTGTCTGCCATGGAACCGGCAGGTTCGGGTTTTCACAAGGATGTCGATGAACAACAAAACCATTCGATGGACGACCAACTTAATGATGGGTATGGGGACTGGATTCATGGTGACGGGGGCTGCTGCATTCGTGATTGGCAACGTGAGTGATGCCGACACGATCCGCACAAGTGCTGCGATGACTGTCAGCAGTTTTTTCGTCATCGCTGCCTCTTTCGCCGTAGCCCTGCTCGAGGATAAATCATGACTTACCCAATGATTTTGGGCTTGTGGGTACTCGCGATCGCTTTGCTTATCGCGTTCGCGTTTTACCGGGATTATCGGATTGAAACCAAATCGCGTGGCACCAGAGAGTTGGCCGCAAAAGCGCAAGTACAGGAGACGAACTCAATGGTTTGCGAGTCTTGTGGGCGCTACAGGGTTCACCCGGACAACTCCGTTCGCTAGCCCCGAATGGGCGCTTGCCAATACAGGTCCGCCCGAGGGTGAGACCTGTATTGGCAAGGAGAATCGGTCAGCGCTCAGGGTTGGTATAAACCTTGTGCCCACCTTTCCAGGTTTCGCAGACCTTGATGTCACGGATGCTGGTGGCCGGGACGTTTTCGTCGAGCGGGTTCTGCCCGAGGATCACGAAGTCGGCGAAGTATCCGTCCTGCAACGAGCCGGTGAATTTATCCGCGTGACATTGCCAGGCCGCGTCATAGGTGATGGCTTTCAACGCCTCTTCTCGGCTCAGGCACTGGGCCTTGTTGAGCACCGGTTGTTGCGCTGGATCATCAATGAAGGTGCCGTCCTCGCCGCGTTTGCCTTCGAGTTTTCGGGTCACCGCCTGTTCCATGGAGCGCAGCGGTCCCAGTGGCGTGACCGTGCAATCGCTGTGCAGTGAGATGCGCAGACCGCGGCCCAGGGCGTCCTTGCACAAGTCGAGCATGTCGGTGGCTTTGGATTCGAAAATCGCCTGCTCGAACACATAACCCCAATAACCCACATGACCGATCAGGAAGCTGGGCGAGATGCCCAGGGTCTGCAGTTGATCGAGGGTGTCGGTTTTCAGCAGTGAGCAGTGTTCGATGCGATGACGTTTCTCCAGGCCGCTCTGACCGTTCAGTGCAGTCTTGTACGCCTGTAGGGTGAATTCGATCGCACGGTCGCCGTTGGCGTGGATCATCAGTGGCCAGCCCGTGGCCACGGCCTTGTTCAGGGTCGTCTGATAGGCGTCGGGGAGGGTGGTCGGTGTGGTGTTTTCCGCGCCGGGATCACAGAAGTTGAAGTTGCCTTTTTCCGGTGTGGTCTCGCAGCAGTAGCGATGCTCCTGATAACCCGTCAGCCCCTGGTTCGAGCCGTCGGAGATCAGTTTCACCGAGCCCTGGTAAAACAGCCGGGCCGCTTCTTTGGTCACCGGTTTGTAGGGCGCGATGTGGCTGAAATCCACGCCGTCGCAAGCCGCCGCGTAACCCACGCGCAGGTTGCGTGAATGGGTCAGGCCGTACGCTTCGAGAATCAGTTTGGAGGTCTTGTCCACCATCGCGTCATACAGCAGGGTGATGCCGCGTTTGGAGGCCGTTTCAAAGTAGTGCTTCATGTACTTGAAGATATTCACCACATCCAGCGCCTGCGCCAGCGGGATCGACAGGATGGCCGGCATGATGCCGGCTTCTTCCTGCAGCCTGCCCTGGGTTTTCTCGAGGAAGTCCTCGTAGCTGGTGTAGTGACTGCGCAGCTTCTCGCTGGCCTTGTTCTGATGGTGATACACGGCGTCGCACGCGGCGGTATTCAGGTAAACGGTGTGCATCGAGGCGCTGATCATCAACAGCGGGCGGTCGGACACGATGCTGTCAAGGTTGCCGGTGTTGTCGGTGTTTTTGTCGAAGTGCCGGTCGCAGTAAAAGGACGTGAGGGTGTTCAATTCACCCTTTTTCCTTGCCTTGACGAAGGGCATCAGGGCGGGGTCGACCATGCGTCCCAGAAACCAGCTCGACTTTCCGTCGGGAAGGTTTTCACTGATCCTTTTTTTGAGCCAGCTCCAGTCATAACGGGGTTTCAAGCGCTGCGTAGCGTTGTCGATCGGCCCCAGATCGACCCAGCCTTCCATGATGCAGGACTGGACGATATGCATGTGCGGCTCGATCAGGCCCGGGATCAGCGTCTTGCCGTTCAACGGATAGGTCTTGTAATGAATGCCCCTGTCTTTCATGCACTGCTGAACGTAAGCCAGGGTGCCCGAAGCGACCACGTCGCCGCCATGGATGCCGAGCGCGTCGACCCGTTCCTTCATGTTGCCGTCTTTGAGGGGATAGATGATGCCGTCGGTGAAAATCAACGACTCGCTGCCGGGTTCCGGCAGCAGGCCGGCGACCGTGCCTGTGAAGGCTTTGAGGTCGACCGTGTGCTTGAGTGCGTTCCATACCGGGTTTTCACAGCCGCAGTGCGTGCAGTTGTGACCAGTTCCTTGTGATCCCATGATTCCATTCCTCAGGTTGTCGGTGGTGTGAGGTGTGTCGCACTGAACATGCGAACAGCAAGCGTAGCAGGCACATTGATATCAGACGGTCACTCGTCGGCCGTCCGCTGGCGGGCACGGCAACTATGCTTGTCTCACACTGCAACAGCTGTCGCGAAATTGGACGCTGGCGAACATCGCCAGTGTCGTTGCGGCGTAGTGATCTTCACGTAACTGCTTGATTGAAAAGCTTATCGGCAAGCTGGCACGCTCCGTGTATTGCTCATCGCAGACGTTTCGCTTGCCTCCGTTCGCGGCGTGCCGCCAACGGCAGAAACCATAAAAACGATAAGCCACAACAATAAGAAAGCACCGTGCGAGGTTCGACGTTGATGAAGAGAAAACTCCGATCAGGCATGAGCGCCAGCCTGCTGGCCGTGGCCGCTTGTGTCGCCCTGCATTCCCCCCACAGCCTGGCGGCGCGCGATGCGCAGACCATCCTCAAGGAAACCTGCCAAGGCTGTCACACCCCGGAAGCCGATAATGCCCTGAGCCGCATCAGCCACCAGCGCAAGACCCCGGAAGGCTGGCTGATGAGCATCGCCCGCATGCAAACCATGCACGGCCTGCAGATCAGCGACGATGATCGCCGCACCCTGGTCAAATACCTGGCCGACACCCAAGGCCTGGCGCCTAGCGAAACCGATGGCGTGCGTTACGCGCTGGAGCGGCGGTTGAACACCGTTGAGCAGTTCGACGAGAAAACCGCGCAGATGTGCGGCCGCTGTCACTCCGGCGCGCGGGTCGCCCTGCAACGGCGTCCGGCGCAGGAATGGGAACGGCTGGTGAATTTCCATCTCGGTCAATGGCCGTCGCTGGAGTATCAGGCCCTGGCCCGCGACCGCGACTGGTTCGATATCGCCCGCAAGGAGATGGTGCCGCTACTGGCCAAGCGTTATCCGCTGGACAACCCGGCCTGGCAGAAGTGGCTGAAAACCGCACCGAAAGCCGACGCGCTGGTCGGCAACTGGAACTTCAGCGGCCACCTGCCGGGCAAGGGCGAACTGGCCGGCAGCATGAACGTCAGCGCCGACGGCAGCGACACCTTCAAGGTCAGCGTCAAGGGCCAGTACGCCGATGGTAGCCCGTTCAATGGCGACGGCAGCGCGATCCTCTACAGCGGTTACGAATGGCGCGGCAACGTGACCATCGACGGCGTGACCATGCGTCAGGTGTTCGCTGCGCAGGGCAATGCCATGCAGGGCCGGATGTTCGAGGCCGAGCATGACGAGCGCGGCCTGGACTTTGTGGCAGCCAAGCAGGGTTCGCAACGCTTGCTGGCGGTACAACCGGGTTACGTGAAGGCCGGCAGTGAAACCGAAGTGACCCTGATCGGCAGCGGTTTGAGCGGCAAGCCGAGCTTTGGCAAAGGCGTGGAAGTGGTCGAAGTGCTCGAGCAGAGCGCCGGGCAAATCAAGGTCAAGGTTAAAACGGCAGCCAATGCCCCGGCCGGGTTGCGCGCGGTCAGTGTCGGCAACCTGAAAGGCCCGAGTCTGTCGGTGTACAGCCAGATCGCCTCGGTCAAGGTCGTGCCGGAGTTCTCCGTGGCGCGGATCGGCGAGGGCGGCGGCTCGACGCCGAAAGTCCAGGGCCGTTTCGACGCGGAAGCCTGGGGCAAGGGCGCCGACGGCAAGCCGTATCGCATTGGTGTGTTCCCGGCGCAGTGGAAGGTCGAAGCCTTCGACGAGCGCGCCAGGGAGGACGAGGACGTCAAGTTCGCCGGCACCATGCAGGCCGATGCGGGCGTGTTCACGCCGGGTGATGCCGGGCCGAATCCGGCACGCAAGATGTCCACCAACAATGCCGGCAACCTCAAGGTGATCGCCGCCGTCGACGACGCAGGGAAATCCCTCACCGGCGAAGGTCACATGATCGTCACCGTGCAACGCTGGAACAATCCACCCATTCCGTAAGGCTGGCCGGAAACGCTTCCAGACACTTTTCGGAATGACCGCAGGTCCCGCCGGACGGGGCTTGCACAGGAGGTTTGCAATGGGCGCTATCTTGAATCTGGTCGAGCGTAACCTGCACGAAGTGCACGTTGATGCCGACCGCATGCTGTTCCATATCCCCAGCAGTTCGCTGTTCGCCAGCGATGAGCTGACCGGCACCATCATCGACGCGTTGCGCGGCCCCGGCTGCTCCTCGGAAGACCTGATCCAGCGCCTTGGCGCGCGCTTCAACGGCGAGGAAATCCACGAGACCCTGCGCGAGCTGATCTCGCTGGAGCTGGTCAGCGACGGCTCGCCACTGACCCCGGACATCGCTGTCAAACGGGTCGAGCGCACGGCGATCAACACCGTGGTGCTCAACGTCAACACCGGCTGCAACCTGAGCTGCACCTACTGCTACAAGGAAGACCTCGACAAGCCGTCCGCCGGCAAGAAAATGGACGTCGAGACTGCCATCGCCTCCGTGGAAATGCTGCTGCGCGAGTCCCCCGACGAAGAGCGTTTCACCGTGGTGTTTTTCGGCGGTGAACCACTGAGCAACCGCAAGCTGATCGAGTACATGGTCGACTACTGCGAAAAACGCTTTGCCGAGGCAGGCAAGTTCGTCGAGTTCGTCATGACCACCAACGCCACGCTGCTCACCGAAGAAACCGTGGACTATCTCAATGCCCACCGCTTCGGTTTGTCGGTGAGCATCGACGGGCCGAAAACCGTGCACGACCGCAACCGCATCACCGTGGGCGGGCAGGGCACCTATGACGTGGTGCGGCGCAAGGCCGAGATGCTGCTGTCGCGCTACAACAGCCGTCCGGTCGGCGCGCGGGTGACGTTGACCACGGGTGTCACCGATGTCGAAACCATCTGGGATCACCTGTTCAACGAGTTGAAGTTCGCGGAAGTCGGGTTTGCCCCGGTGACCTCTGGCGACATCAGCAGCTTCAACCTGAGCAACGCCGAACTGGTCGAGGTGTTCGCCAGCATGAAGCGCCTCGGGCGACGTTATCTGGACGCGGCACTGGAACATCGCAACATCGGCTTTTCCAACCTGCACCAGTTGATCACCGATATCCACGAAGGCCACAAAAAGGCGCTGCCGTGCGGCGCGGGATTGAAGATGCTGGCGGTCGATCACAAGGGCGAGCTGAACCTGTGCCACCGCTTCACCGGCTCATCGCTACCGACTTTCGGCAACGTCCACAACGGTGTGAAACAGGTTGAACTGAACGACTTCCTGTCCCAGCGCCTGGATCGCACCAACACCGGTTGCCACGACTGCCGGATCCGCAACCTGTGTTCCGGCGGCTGCTACCACGAGAGCTACGCCCGTTACGGCGATGCGGCGCACCCGACGTATCACTATTGCGAACTGATGCGTGACTGGGTCGATTTCGGCATCGAGGTCTACACCCGGATCATGGCCAATAACCCTGCGTTCATCAGCAGCTACATCACTCCGCGCAAGGCTCACTGATATGAAACATCTCAAGGCAATCAATAACAAAGCGTTGAAGCTGGATCAGGCGGCGGACGAGAACCGCATTGAAGAGGTGGTGGCGATGAGCTCCGTCGCCGGTTGCGCCTCGACCACCGATCCGGGCTGGGAAATCGATGCGTTCGGCGGGGTGTCGTCGCTGTGCCAGCCGATGGAGGCGGACCTGTATGGCTGCTCCGACCCTTGCTGGTGGCCGGCCCAGGTGCCGGACATGATGAGCACCTACCCGGACTGGAACAAGGATGCCCAGGCGTCCAACGAAAACTGGCGCAACCTCGGCACGGTCTTCCCGAAAGACAAATGATGCCCTTGAACAAGCAGCGTACAAGAAGAAGGATTCCAGCATGCCTAGCATCAACACAGCCTGCGGCCTGGCCGCGTTCGCCGCGCTGAGCGTTTGTTCGTTCAGTGTTCTGGCCGATGAGAACACCGCGCTGCAGGACGGTCACGAATACATGTTGACCACCAATTACCCGAACAACCTGAACGTCATCGACCTGGCCACCGACAGCCTGTACAAGACCTGCAAGATGCCCGACGCTTTCGGTCCCGGCACCGTGCAGCTGTCGCCGGATCGCAAGACCGCCTATGTGCTGAACAACCATTACGCCGACGTTTACGGTGTCGAACTGGACAACTGCAAACAGGTGTTCCACGCCAGCATCACCCAGCAACCGGGGGAAAAGGCGCGGTCGATGTTCGCCTTTACGGTCAGCCATGACGGCAAGGAAATCTACACCATCGCCAACCCGACGCTGATGCTCAACGACCGCTACGAGGTCAGGCAGCCGCGCCTGGATGTCTACGCCGCTGACGCCGGGATGAACGCCAAACCGGTGCGCAGCTTTGCGGCGCCACGGCAGTTGACGATCATGCAGAGCGGCGATGATGGCACGTTGTATGTGGCCGGCGCCGATGTGTACAAGGTCGATGTGAAAACCGGCAAATTCGATGTGCTGATCCCCAGTCGCCACTGGAAGCGCCCCAACTACAGCGCACCGGACGTGCTCTACGTGTGGAACCAGCAGACTTATCGCCACGACTTCTCGCTGCTCTACACCGCTGCCAAGTTCAAGGACAAGAAGCAGGACCCGGCCACCGCCGAATACCTGTACGGCCTGTTCAGCATCGACCTGAAGACCGGCAAGACCGAAACCACCGACTTCGGCCCGCTGACGGAAATCTACTTCAGCGGCATGCGCTCGCCGAAGGACCCGAACCTGATGTTCGGCGTGCTCAACCGCCTGGCCAAGTACGACATCAAGCAGAAGAAGCTGATTCAGGCGGCAACCCTGGATCATTCCTACTACTGCATTTCGTTCAACAAGGAGGGCACCAAGATCTACCTGGCCGGGACGTTCAACGATGTGGCGATCTTCGATGCGGAGACGATGAAACAGACCGGCAGTATCAAGTTGCCGGGTGGGGATATGGCGATTACCACGGCGCAGGTTTTCGTCCGTTAATTTGCCTCACCTGAACTGCCGCCATCGCGAGCAAGTCGAGTCGTTGTACCGAGTCGACTTGCTCGCGATGAGGCCGTCACAACCTTCAAGTCATCAGGCCCCAGGCACCGGGCACCCCAAATCACCTTCCTCACACTTCAAATACTGCTTGAGCGCCTCGACCCGTGCCTTGGTCACGCCAGTCATGCAGTTGCTGTAGATCAGCGGATAAACACTCCCGCCCGTCACCCCGGACGCAGAGAACTTGCACTCCGCATCGCGAAACCCGATCCACGCCCGTTGCGCGCCCACCAGCAGCTTTTTGCCGTCGGGGTTGTCCTTCAGTCGCGCGGTGATCTGCTGGTAGACCGTGTTCAGTTCCTTGTCCGCCGCCTTGAATTCCTGCCCGGCGCATTGGTTCATCGTCGACTGGTCGCTGGCGTTGGCACAGTCGACGGCGGCGTGGGCCAGGGAGGTGAACAGCAATGGCGTCAGGAGCAAAAAGAGGCGTGGGGACATAAGGGTTCTCACTGTGATGAATGGACGTGCCGAGCAGTGTAGTGACTTCAATGCACTACTGAGATTCGCGCAGCCTGGACGCCTTGAGCAACGGGTCAGCCGTCGCCGCGATCGAGCGTCCGCACGGGATTGATACAACTTCGCATTGGACATGTGGTCATACAAGCCTACTGTTCAAAACAGGAGGTGACGTATGAAACCAGTACCTAACAGCTTTGAACGTAAAATCACCCTCAAGTCGCCGCGTTCCCACGTCTGGCGCGCTCTGGTCGATGCGGAGGCGTTCGGCCAGTGGTTTGGCGTTGCGCTGGAGGGCCGGCGGTTCATCGCCGGTGAGTGGACGCAGGGGCAGGTCACGTATCGCGGCTATGAGCATGTGTTATGGAATGTGTTGGTGGAGCGCGTCGAACCGCAGACCTTGTTTTCCTTCCGCTGGCATCCCTACGCGGTGAACCCGAAGATCGATTACTCCACGGAGCCGACCACGCTGGTCAAGTTCGAGCTGGAGGATTACGAGGGCGGCACCTTGCTGAAAGTCTCCGAGACAGGCTTTGCGCACATCCCCGATTTTCGCCAGAAAGAGGCGTACTACATGGACAGTCGTGGCTGGGAGGAGCAAATGAGCCGGCTCGAGCAATTCCTCATTGAAAGTGATCGGGCCCGGGAGCGTGAGGGTGGCTGACGGCGACCTGTTCGAGCCGTGGCTGCAACGCTGGGCGCTGGTGCCGGACGGCGCGCCGATCATCACCCCGGGCAGCCGTCTGTTGCCGGTGCGCCGGGGCGATACCCCGGCGATGCTCAAGGTCGCCGTGGATGCCGAGGAAAAGTACGGCAATCTGCTGATGACCTGGTGGGATGGCGACGGCGCGGCCCGGGTGCTGGCCCAGCATCAGGACGGGTTGCTGCTGGAGCGGGCCATGGGCCGGCGTTCGTTGATGCACATGGCGCTCAATGGCGAGGACGACACGGCCAGCCGGATCCTGTGTACGGCGCTGGCGCGCTTGCATGCACCGCGTCCAACGCCGCCACCGCCGCTGGTGGAGCTGGCGCCATGGTTCGCTTCGCTGCGAATGGCTGCCGCCGAACAGGGTGGGGTGTATAGGCGCAGCTTGCAGACCGCCGAAACCTTGCTCGCCGAACCTCAGGAGGTTGTGGTGCTGCACGGCGACATGCACCACGACAATGTGCTGGACTTCGGCCCGCGTGGCTGGCTGGCCATCGACCCCAAACGGGTGTGCGGTGAGCGCGGCTATGACTACGCCAACCTGATCTGCAACCCCGAGTTGCCCACCGCCACCGATCCCGAACGCTTTCGACGACAGGTCGAGGTCATCTGCGAAGCGGCAGGGCTGGAGCGCCGACGTTTGCTGCAATGGGTGCTGGCGTTCGCGGGACTGTCTGCTGCGTGGTTCCTGGAGGATGACGAGCAAACGGCCGCTGCGGGGCAGCTGAAAGTCGCACAGCTCGCGGCTTGCGCGCTCGATGCCTGACAGGGCTAAGGGTTTTCGGAAGGGGCGCTATGGCGAATGTCTTACACGCGATGGTAGCTATGTCGACTATTGCCGATTGGATCCGAAGCGTAATCTAGCCTCATCAACTGAAGCACAGGGAGTGTTTCAGGATCACGGATGATCGACCAATGCAAGGATCGCTGCCGACAGGGAGTCGATATGGTCTTGGGAAAAACCCGCTTCGGCGGGTTTTTTTTCGCCTGTAGGAAAGTGCCGTCTCCAGCCGTGTTTGCAGATCGTCCCCCGCGCGGAGCGGGGGAACGATCAAAGCGGATCAAGAGGCAATCAACTGCCGCAACACGTAATGCAGGATTCCGCCCGACTTGAAGTATTCAACTTCGTTCAGGGTATCGATGCGGCACAGCACTTCGATTTTCTCCTGACGCCCGTCTTCGCGGGTGATCACCAGCGTCAGGTTCATGCGCGGTGTCAGCTCGACGCCGGTCAGGCCCTGGATGTCCAGGGTTTCCTTGCCGGTGAGGTTGAGAGTCTTGCGGTTCTGATCGAGCTTGAACTGCAAAGGCAACACGCCCATGCCGACCAGGTTGGAACGGTGAATCCGCTCGAAACTCTCGGCAATCACCGCTTTCACGCCCAGCAGATTGGTGCCCTTGGCCGCCCAGTCGCGGCTGGAACCGGTGCCGTATTCCTGCCCTGCGATCACCACCAGCGTGGTGCCCGAGGCCTGATAACGCATGGCCGCGTCGTAGATCGCCAGTTTCTCGCCGGTAGGGATATAGATCGTGTTGCCACCTTCTTCCCCGCCGAGCATTTCGTTGCGGATACGGATGTTGGCGAAGGTGCCGCGCATCATCACTTCATGGTTGCCCCGGCGTGAACCGTAGGAGTTGAAGTCCCGTGGCTCCACGCCTTGTTCGCGCAGATAACGCCCGGCGGGGCTGTCGGCCTTGATGTTGCCGGCCGGGGAGATGTGGTCGGTAGTCACCGAGTCGCCCAGCAAGGCCAGCACTCGCGCACTCTGGACATCCTTGATCTGCGGCAACGGGCCGGCGATGTCATCGAAGAACGGTGGATGCTGGATGTAGGTCGAATCGTCCTGCCAGACGTACGTCGCGGCCTGCGGCACCTTGATCGCTTGCCATTGTTCGTCGCCGGCGAAGACCTCGGCGTACTCCTTGTGGAACATCTCGGTATTGACCCGCTCCACCGCGTCGGCAATTTCCTTGCTGCTCGGCCAGATGTCGCGCAGGTACACCGGATTGCCCTGTTGATCGTTGCCCAGGGGCTCGTTGCTGATATCGGTGCGCACGCTGCCGGCCAGCGCGAACGCGACCACCAGCGGTGGCGAGGCCAGCCAGTTGGTTTTCACCAGTGGATGTACCCGGCCCTCGAAGTTGCGGTTGCCGGACAGCACCGAGGCCACCGTGAGGTCAGCTTTCTGGATGGCTTTTTCAATCGGTTCCGGCAACGGCCCGGAGTTGCCGATGCAGGTGGTGCAACCATAACCGACCAGGGAAAAGCCCAGTTGGTCCAGATACTGGGTCAGCCCGGCGGCCTTGTAATAGTCGGTGACCACTTTCGAGCCGGGGGCCAGGGAACTCTTGACCCATGGCTTGCGGGTCAGGCCTTTTTCCACGGCTTTTTTCGCCAGCAGCCCGGCGGCCATCATCACGCTCGGGTTCGAGGTGTTGGTGCAGGAGGTGATGGCGGCGATCACCACGGCACCGTTTTTCAGGCGATAGGTTTGGCCGTCGGATTCATAGTCGGTTTCGCCCACCAGATCGGCATTGCCCACGGCAACACCACCGCCGCCCTCGCTTTCCAGACGACCTTCTTCCTTGCTGGTCGGTTTGAATTGCAGGTCGAGAAAGTCACTGAACGCCTGGCCGACCTGCGGCAGCGAAACCCGGTCCTGCGGACGTTTCGGTCCGGCGAGACTGGCTTCGACGCTGCCCATGTCCAGCGCCAGGCTGTCGGTGAACACCGGTTCCTGGCCCGGCAGGCGCCACAGGCCCTGAGCCTTGGTGTAGGCCTCGACCAGTTTCACCACTTCGACGGGACGGCCGGACAGACGCAGGTATTCAAGGGTCACGTCATCGACCGGGAAGAAGCCGCAGGTCGCGCCATATTCCGGTGCCATGTTGGCGATGGTCGCACGGTCCGCCAGCGGCAGGTCGGCGAGGCCGTCGCCATAGAATTCGACGAATTTGCCGACCACGCCTTTCTTGCGCAGCATCTGGGTCACGGTCAGCACCAGATCGGTCGCGGTGATGCCTTCCTTGAGTTTGCCGGTGAGTTTGAAGCCGATCACTTCCGGAATCAGCATCGACACCGGTTGCCCGAGCATCGCCGCTTCTGCCTCGATCCCGCCGACGCCCCAGCCGAGCACGCCGAGACCGTTGATCATGGTGGTGTGGGAGTCGGTCCCGACCAGGGTGTCGGGGAAGGCGTAGGTGCGGCCGTCCTCGTCCTTGGTCCATACCGTGCGGCCGAGGTATTCGAGGTTGACCTGATGGCAGATCCCGGTGCCCGGCGGCACCACGCTGAAGTTGTCGAAGGCGCTCTGGCCCCAGCGCAAGAAGGCGTAGCGCTCGCCGTTACGCTGCATTTCGATGTCGACGTTCTGCTCGAAGGCGCTGGCGCTGGCGAACTTGTCGACCATCACCGAATGGTCGATCACCAGGTCCACCGGCGACAACGGATTGATCCGCTGCGGATCGCCGCCGGCCTTGGCCATGGCGGCGCGCATTGCGGCGAGGTCGACCACGGCCGGGACGCCGGTGAAGTCCTGCATCAGCACGCGGGCAGGGCGGTACTGGATTTCCCGGTCGGAGCGGCGCTCCTTGAGCCAGGCGGCAATGGCCTTGAGGTCGGCGCCGGTGACGGTTTTGTCGTCCTCCCAGCGCAGCAGGTTTTCCAGCAGGACTTTCAGCGACATCGGCAGTTTGTCGAGATCGCCCAAACTCCTGGCGGCATCCGGCAGGCTGAAATAGTGGTAGGTCTTGTCGCCAATCGGCAGGGTTTTGAGGGTTTTCAGGCTATCGAGGGACGGCATTACGATCACTCCTTTGAATCCGCACGGCTACGGACTGAGGGGATGAATAGAGCTTTAAACCTAGCCCCGTTTTAGGTAGCTGGCTAATAACTGGACTCTATGGACAGAACCAAGGTTCCGACATGGGCTATCATGCGCCGGTTTTCGTGACAGGCTTTGCGTCAGCGCAAGCCTGGACATCGCGCAGCGGCCGAATGATCGCCCGCTGCCCAGGAGTAAGAATGAACACCCTATTCATGCATTGCCGGCCAGGCTTCGAAGGCGAAGTCTGCTCGGAGATTTCCGACCTTGCCGCCCGGTTGAACGTCGCCGGCTACGCCAAAGCCAAGCCGGCCACCGCTTGCGCCGAATTCGTCTGCACCGAAGAAGATGGCGCCGAGCGTCTGATGCGCGGCCAGAATTTCGCCGAACTGATCTTCCCGCGCCAGTGGGCGCGGGGCTTGTTCATCGATCTGCCGGAAACCGACCGCATCAGCGTGATTCTCGCGCAGATGGCCGAATTCCCGGTGTGCGGCAGCCTGTGGCTGGAAGTCGTCGACACCAATGACGGCAAGGAACTGTCGAACTTCTGCAAGAAATTCGAAGGCCCGCTGCGCAAGGCCCTGACCGTTGCCGGCAAATTGGTGGACGACGTCAGCAAACCGCGCCTGCTGCTGACCTTCAAAAGTGGCCGGGAAGTGTTCCTCGGTCTGGCCGACGCCGGCAACTCGGCGATGTGGCCGATGGGCATTCCGCGTCTGAAGTTCCCTCGCGAAGCGCCGAGCCGTTCGACCTTGAAGCTGGAAGAGGCCTGGCACCACTTCATCCCACGGGAGCAGTGGGACGAGCGCCTGCACAGCGACATGACCGGGGTCGACCTCGGCGCAGCGCCGGGTGGCTGGACCTGGCAACTGGTCAATCGCGGCATGCTGGTGACCGCCATCGACAACGGCCCGATGGCCGAGAGCCTGATGGACACCGGCCTGGTGCAACACTTGATGGCGGACGGTTTTACCTTCAAGCCGAAACAACCGGTGGACTGGATGGTCTGCGACATCGTCGAGAAGCCCGCGCGCAACGCGGCGATGCTCGAAGAGTGGATCGGCGAGGGGCACTGCCGGGAAGCGGTGGTCAATCTCAAGTTGCCGATGAAACAGCGCTACGCCGAAGTGAAGCGTTTGCTGGAGCGCATCGCCGACGGCTTCAAGGCGCGGGGCATCAAGGTCGACATCGGCTGCAAACAGCTGTACCACGACCGCGAGGAAGTGACCTGCCATCTGCGCCGCCACGACGTGAAAAAGCCAAAGTCCCGCTGACACCGCCAATAAACCTGAGGGAGCGTGTTTGCTCCCGCAGGTGTGGCGCAACGCCACAGGTGACCCGGCACCCGCCAATGCGCGACAATGCCGGCCAGTTTCAGGAGTGAATCATGAGTGAAATGATCGATACGCCGGTCGACGGCACCCTCGACGCCACCGGCCTCAACTGCCCGGAGCCGGTGATGATGCTGCATCAGCACATCCGCGATCTGGCACCCGGCGGCCTGCTCAAGGTGATCGCCACCGATCCCTCGACCAAGCGCGATATCCCCAAGTTCTGCGTGTTCCTCGACCATGAACTGGTGGGACAGCACGAAGACGCCGGCACCTATCTGTACTGGATCCGCAAGAAGTCCGCTTGATCGGACACAAAAAAAGACCTGCTTATGCAGGTCTTTTTTTATCGGCGATCAGCCCGCCGAGCGACTGATACGAATGCGCTTGCGGGCGCTGCGGGTCAGGCGGACCGACAGCATCAGCGCCGCGCAACTGAGGCCGACGATCAGGCCTTGCCACAAGCCGCTCGGGCCGCGTGGCTCGCCGAGCCAGTCGGTCAGGCCGAGGGCGTAACCCACCGGCAGGCCGATGCCCCAGTAGGCGAACAGGGTCAGGATCATCGTCACCCGGGTGTCCTGGTAACCGCGCAGGGCGCCGGCGGCGGTGACCTGGATCGCGTCGGAAAACTGGAACAGCGCCGAGTACACAATCAGCATCGCCGCGATGTGAATCACCATCGGGTCAGCGGTGTAGATCGCCGCAATGTGCTCGCGCATCAGCAACATCATGCTCGCCGACAGGCAGGCATAGGCCAGCGCGGTGCCCATGCCGACGCCTGCGGCGAACCGCGCTTCACGGGGTTCTTCACGGCCCAATGCCTGGCCGACCCGCACCGTCACGGCCATGCCCAGCGAGTAGGGGATCATGAACACCAGGGAGCTGACGTTCAACGCAATCTGGTGCCCGGCCACCACGGTGGCGCCGAGGCTGCCGATCAGCAGCGCGATCACCGCAAAAATGCTCGATTCGGCGAACACCGCAATGCCGATCGGCAGGCCGATAGCCAGCAAACGCTTGATCACCGCCCATTGCGGCCAGTCGAAACGGCTGAACAGCTCGCTCGACTGATAGGCCGGCGCCCAGCGCTCGTAACCGGCCAGGCCCAGCGCCATTACCCACATCACGATCGCCGTGGCCCAGCCGCAGCCGACGCCGCCCATGGCCGGCACGCCGAAGTGGCCATAAATGAAGATGTAGTTCAGCGGAATGTTCAGTGCCAGGCCGCACAGGCCCAGCACCATCGCCGGCCGGGTACGGCCCAGGCCGTCACTGAAGCAGCGCAGCACATGGTAGAACGCCACTGCTGGCAAACCGCTGGCGATGCCGTGCAGGTATTGCATGCACGGGCCGATCAGTTCCGGATCGACTTTCATCAGGTGCAGGATCGGCTCGGCGGCGACCAGCATCGACGTCGCGATCAGGCCCACCACCAGCGCCAGCCACAACGCCTGACGCACCACCGGGCCGATCTCGCTGTGGGTGCCGGCGCCGAAACGCTGGGCGACTTTCGGCGTGGTGGCCAGCAGGGTGCCGGTCATCAGCAGAAACACCGGCACCCAGATCGAGTTGCCCAGCGCCACCGCCGCCAGATCTCGTGGCCCCACGCGGCCGGCCATCACCGCATCGACGAAGCCCATGGCCGTCGTCGCCAGTTGCGCGATGATGATCGGCAAGGCCAGGGCGAGCAGATTCCTCAGCTCCAGGCGAACCCGGGCGGGGCGGTTGAGGGAAACGGCGGCAGGGCGGGCGGTCACGGAATTCACAGGCAAAGCGTCCACGGAGGTTGATGCGCAAGGCGGCGCATTCTACGCCCCTGACGCCTTGGTCAGGAAAAATCCTCTGTTGCGGATTTGTAAGCGCAAACCTGCTGGCCCATCGCGGCATCTGCACCTAAACTGCCGATCCGCCCAAGGAGCCTTGCCATGCTGATTGTTGCCGACGAAAACATCCCGTTGCTCGATGCATTTTTTGCCGGTTTCGGCGAGATTCGCCGCGTGCCGGGCCGCTCCATTGACCGTGCCACGGTCGAACAGGCCGACGTGTTGCTGGTGCGCTCGGTGACCAACGTCAATCGTGCGCTGCTTGAGGGCAGCCAGGTGCGCTTCGTCGGCACCTGCACGATCGGCACCGATCATCTGGATCTCGAATACTTCGCCGAGGCCGGCATTCGCTGGTCCAGCGCGCCGGGCTGCAATGCGCGGGGGGTGGTCGACTACGTCCTCGGCAGTCTGTTGACCCTGGCCGAAATCGAGGGCGCGGACCTGACCCGACGCACCTACGGCGTGGTCGGTGCCGGCGAGGTCGGCGGGCGTTTGATCAAGGTCCTGCAAGGGCTGGGCTGGAACGTGAAAGTCTGCGACCCGCCGCGTCAGGCCGCCGAGGGGGGCGACTATGTGAGCCTGGAGCAGATCATCGAGCAGTGCGACGTTATCAGCCTGCACACACCGTTGACCCGTAACGGCGACGGCGCAACCTGGCACCTGTTCGACCAGCAGCGCTTGCAGCGACTCAAACCCGGCACCTGGCTGATCAACGCGGCTCGCGGCCCGGTGGTGGACAACGCCGCGCTGCGCAAAGTGTTGCTGGAACGTGAAGACCTGCAAGCGGTGCTCGACGTCTGGGAAGCGGAACCTGAAGTCGATGTGGCCCTGGCTGAGCTCTGCGTGCTGGCGACGCCGCACATTGCCGGTTACAGCCTCGACGGCAAGCAACGCGGTACGGCGCAGATCTATCAGGCGTACTGCGAGTTCATCGGCCAGCCCGCCAGCATCCAGCTCGCCGATCTGCTGCCGACGCCGTGGTTGTCGCAGGTTTCCCTGCATGCCGAGAGCGATCCGGCCTGGGCGCTGGCAATGCTGTGCCGTGGCGTGTACGACCCGCGCCGGGACGACGCGGACTTCCGTAACAGCCTGATCGGCAGCGTCGGCGAACAGCGCGCGGCGTTTGACGTGTTGCGCAAGCAGTATCCGGTTCGGCGTGAGATCGAAGGGCTGAAAGTGCGGATCGAAGGGGATTCGCCGGTATTGCGCAAGATCGTGACGGCACTGGGCGCGGTACTGGTCTGATCGACCGGGCAGAAAAAACCCGGCCCAAGGGGCCGGGTCAGGAAGACGGTGGCTATATCACTCTTGTTCGGCAGGCTGCTTGACCAATCGCTTGTCCAGTTCGCGGCAGGCGTCCTGGATCATGTCTTCAGTGATCGGTACTTCACGGCCATCCTTATCGATGATCGAGCAACCCAGGGGCTGGCCGGGTTTGGTGCGGATCACTTGAATCTTGTCATCGCTGCTGTTTTGCAAGGACATGGCCTGTCTCCTCATCAGGTTGTGTACCCAGAATAAAACCGCCAGGTGACCGGGCTGTGACAACTCCCTGCGGTCGCTCTGGAACGGCATCTCCACTCAAGCAGAAATGACCGCTCGTCTCAACCCGGACTTTAGACCGATAGCGTCTAGGGGCTAGTCTTGGCGGTCATAATTAACCTGACTCATTGTGATTTGCAGAGTTCCACCCCATTGAATGTCCAGGCTGGCCCCATCCATCTGCACGAAATGTGAACCTGAATGATCCCGATGCTTTCCTCGCGCCATCGCCGCGCCTTGCGCCTGACCAGTCATTTTCTTGCGCCTTACCGCTGGCAGGCGTTCGGTGCATTGCTGGCGCTGATCGTCACCGCCGGCATCACCTTGTCGATGGGACAGGGCATTCGTCTGCTGGTCGACCAGGGTTTCATGACCCAGTCGCCGCACTTGCTCAACCAGTCGATCGGCCTGTTCATGCTGCTGGTGCTCGGGCTGGCGCTCGGCACCTTCGCCCGGTTCTATCTGGTGTCGTGGATCGGTGAGCGCTGTGTGGCGGACATCCGGCGACAGGTGTTCAACCATCTGGTGTACCTGCATCCGGGGTTTTACGAGGACAACCGCAGCTCGGAAATCCAGTCGCGCCTGACCGCCGATACCACGTTGCTGCAATCGGTGATCGGCTCGTCGTTGTCGCTGTTTCTGCGTAATTTGCTGATGGTGATTGGCGGGGTTGTGCTGCTGTTCATCACTAACCCCAAGCTCACCAGCATTGTGGTGATCGCCTTGCCGCTGGTCATCGCGCCGATCCTGATCTTCGGTCGGCGGGTGCGCAATCTGTCACGGCTGAGTCAGGACCGGATCGCCGATATCGGCAGTTACGTTTCCGAAACCCTCGGCCAGATCAAGACCGTGCAGGCTTACAACCATCAAGTGCAGGATGAGCAGCGCTTCGCCACGACCGTCGAGCAGGCGTTCGAAACGGCGCGCAAACGGATCTTCCAGCGCGCGTGGCTGATCACGCTGGTCATCGTCCTGGTGTTGGGCGCGGTGGCGGTGATGTTGTGGGTCGGCGGCATGGACGTGATGGCCGGGCGCATATCCGCCGGTGAGCTGGCGGCCTTCGTGTTCTACAGCCTGATCGTCGGCAGCGCCTTCGGCACCTTGAGCGAAGTCATCGGTGAGTTGCAGCGAGCGGCCGGCGCCGCCGAGCGCATCGCCGAGCTGCTGCGTTCGGAAAACATCATTCAGCCGCCCACCAGCGGGCTGGTGACGTTGCCGGAGCGGGTCAAGGGCGAACTGGAACTGCAAGACGTGCGTTTTTCCTACCCGTCGCGTCCGCAAAGCTACGCGGTCGATGGCTTGAGTCTGACGGTCAGGGCGGGCGAAACCCTGGCGCTGGTCGGACCGTCCGGCGCGGGCAAGTCCACGGTGTATGACTTGCTGCTGCGTTTTTACGATCCCGGCGAAGGGCAAGTGCTGCTCGATGGCGTGCCGCTGACCAGCCTTGATCCGCTGGATCTGCGTCGCTGCTTCGCGCTGGTTTCACAAACGCCGGCGCTGTTCTTCGGCAGCGTGGAAGAAAACATCCGCTACGGCTGCCCGACAGCCAAGTCGGAGCAAGTCCGCGAGGCGGCGAAAATCGCCCACGCCCACGACTTCATCGAACAAATGCCCGACGGCTATCAGACGCACCTGGGCGACGGCGGCCTCGGCCTCTCCGGCGGTCAGCGTCAGCGTCTGGCCATCGCCCGCGCGCTGCTGGTGGACGCGCCGATCCTGCTGCTCGACGAAGCCACCAGCGCCCTCGACGCGCAGAGCGAACACCTGATCCAGCAAGCCTTGCCCAGGCTGATGCATAACCGCACCACCCTGGTCATCGCCCACCGCCTGGCGACAGTGAAAAACGCCGACCGGATCGCGGTGATGGATCAGGGCAGACTGGTCGCCGTGGGGACGCATCAGGCGTTGATCGCGAGCAATTCGCTGTATGCGCGGCTGGCGGCGTTGCAGTTCAATGATGGTCATGGCGCCTAGACCGACCAAGTAACCGACCAAGTAATCGACCAAGTAATCGACCAAGTAATCGACCCGGAGGGGCGCCATGAAAAACGCCCGCATCTCTCGATGCGGGCGTTTTGTTTGTACGAAATTATCGGTAGTGCGGGTATCCATCACTGATCGTCAAAATACCGCTCATGCCAATCCACCAGCGGTTGTGGCGAGTTGAGTTTCTGGCCGTAGATCACCGAATAGGACAGCACGTTCTGCACGTACTGGCGGGTTTCGTCGAACGGGATGCTTTCCACCCACACGTCGAAACTCAAGTGGTCGGCGCCGCGCAGCCATTGGCGCACGCGGCCGGGGCCGGCATTGTAGGCGGCGGAGGCGAGGACGCGGTTGCCGTTGAACTGGCTGTGTACCTGGCTCAGGTAGGCAGCGCCGAGCTGAATGTTCTTGTCCGGGTCCAGCACCTGCTGAGGCGAGGCCAGTGGAATGCTGAAATTGCGGGCGGTCTCCTTGGCGGTGCCGGGCATCAGTTGCATCAGGCCGCTGGCGCCGACACTGGAGCGGGCGTCGTCCATGAAGGCGCTTTCCTGACGGGTGATGGCGAATACCCAGCTCGAATGCAGGCCACGCACCTTGGCTTCGCGCACGAGGGTGTCGCGGTGAGCCATCGGGAAGCGAATGTCCAGGTCATCCCAGTATTGCGCCTGGCTGATGGTGCGGATCGCCGGGAAATACCATTTCAGGTCATAGGCCAGTTTGGCCTGGGCCACCATTTCATCGCGGTTGAAGTGACGGCTGACGTGATACCACTCGCGGCGACCGTCGACGATCTGCCCACGGGCGTGGAACTCCAGCGCGCGGCGTACACCGGGAGTGTTGCGCACCTTGTTGATGGTGGCCTGGCTGAGCACCAGCGGTTTGTTCACCAGCGAGTAAGGCGACTGCGAGCGGTCGGCCGCGAGGAAACCGTAGAAATCACGTTCCCGCGCGAGGTTCTTGTACAGCGTCTGCGCTTCCGGGTTCTGCGGCTGGGCCAGTTCCAGGCTGCGCGCCTGCCAGTAGCGCCAGCGGTTGGTGGTGGCCAGGTCTTGCGGCAGGCGTCGGGTCAGTTGATAGGCATCGTCCCAGCGTGCCAGTCGCAGCAACAGGCGCAGACGCCATTCGGAGACGGTGTTGTCGCGCAGTTCCGGATCGTATTTGGTCATCACGTCCAGTGCGCGGCTGTCGAAACGCCGGGCCAGGGTCAGGCCGATTTCCCGGGCGATCGCAACTTTTTCATCGCGGGAAAAACGCATGCTGCTGGCATAGCCGTCGAGCAGGTCCATGGCCTTGTCCGGGTCCTGGCGGGCAAGACGGCGCAGGCCGAGGCTGACCACATCGGACATCGGCTCGTCGGCCGGGGTAAAGCGTGACGGCTGATTGAGCAGTTCGGGTTTCTGCGCCACGTCCACCAGCAGGCGACCGCGCGGGCCGAGGGTGGTCAGGCCGCTGACGAGGCTGTTGGCCAGGGGATAATTGCGATGCTGTGCGGCGAGCTTGGCCCGCTCCCAGCGCTTCTGCTCGGTCAACTGGCCTTCGGCAGCCCACATGCCGAACAACGCATCGCAAGCGGCGGGTTGCGACTTGCCGGTGAGCCAGAGTTTTTCGGCGTTGGCGAAGCCTTCGGCCTTTTTGTTGTGGCTGATCTGGTACTGCGCATTCAGGCAGTCCAGTTCGGTGAAGTTGAGTTTCGGATCGTAATACTTGACGAAGGTGGCCCAATCGCCGCGATCGGCCAGCCAGCGCAGCCAGCGCAACTTCATCCAGTTGGCCTGGGGCAGGTCACCGTGTTCGGCGAGGAATTTTTCGATTTCGGCATTGCTGGCGGTTTTCAGGCGAGCGGTCAGCTCGTCATAGGCCAGGTACGGCTCCAGCGGATAATCGGCCAGGGCCTGGCTGTAGCGGAAATAAGGGCCGGTATCGCCCTTGGCCAGGGCGCGTTTGGCTTCATCGTAATATTGACGTTGGGTGGACAGGTCCACCGCCTGAGCGGATTGAACGGCAGCGGCGGAAAGTAGCAAACAGGACAAGACACTGAGAAGGCGACTGCGCATGAGACATCCGGGCAGAGAAATCATGAATAAGCGCCGACCATTGCCGACACTGAATTATCCGTAGCTTAGCCTTTTGCCAGCAGGCGGTGAAAGCTTTGCGGGCCTTGTCGCACAAGTTCGCAACAAATGTTGTGCAGAGTGCGTCGACAGACAAATTGCCGGCCTGCTGAAGTCTCAAGTCAGGTAGAATGCGCGCCCGGTTTTTGGAGAAGCTCATGACCCTGCTCAAATTCAGCGATGTGTCCCTTGCATTCGGCGCGATGCCGTTGTTGGACAAGGTGTCCTGGCAGATCGCCCGTGGTGAGCGGGTGTGCATCATCGGTCGCAACGGCACTGGCAAGTCCAGCATGATGAAACTGGTCAAGGGCGACCAGAAGCCTGACGACGGCGCGGTGTGGCGTGCCCCCGGTCTGAAAATCGGCGAATTGCCCCAGGAGTTGCCGGTGGCCGACGAACGGACCGTGTTCGACGTGGTCGCTGAAGGCCTGGACGGCGTGGGCGCATTGCTCGCCGAATACCATCACTTGAGCCAGAACATCGTCACCGACGCCGATCTGGAAAAACTGATGCACGTTCAGCACGACCTTGAAGCCCGTGACGGCTGGCGTCTGCAAACCCTCGTCGACAGCACCCTGAGCCGCCTGCAACTGCCGGCCGACAAGACCCTCGCCGAGTTGTCCGGCGGCTGGCGTCGTCGCGTGCTGCTGGCACAGGCGTTGGTGTCCGAACCTGATCTGCTGCTGCTCGACGAGCCAACCAACCACCTGGACATCGGTGCGATCGCCTGGCTCGAAGAAGCGCTGAAGGATTTCCAGGGTGCCGTGCTGTTCATCACGCACGACCGTTCTTTCCTGCAAAACCTCGCCACCCGCATTCTTGAACTGGATCGCGGCGGCCTGATCGACTGGAACGGCGACTACGCCAGCTTCCTGGTGCATAAAGAAGCCGCGCTGGCCGCTGAGGAAACCGCCAACGCGCTGTTCGACAAGCGTCTGGCCCAGGAAGAAGTGTGGATCCGCCAGGGCATCAAGGCCCGTCGCACCCGTAACGAAGGCCGCGTGCGCGCCCTGAAAGCCTTGCGCGTCGAACGCAGCGAGCGCCGTGAACGCACCGGCAAGGCCAACATTCAGCTGGAAACCGCCGAGAAGTCCGGCAAACAGGTGATGGTGCTGGAAAACGTCAGCTTCGCTCACCCGGGCGGCCCGTTCCTGATCCGCGATTTCTCCATGGTGCTGCAACGCGGCGACCGCATCGGTCTGCTCGGCGCCAACGGTACTGGCAAGACCACCCTGCTGAAACTGATGCTCAGCGGTCTGCAGCCGACCAGCGGCACGGTGGAAGAGGGCACCAAGATCGACGTGGCCTATTTCGACCAGTTGCGCCATCAACTGGAACTGGAAAAAACCGTGATCGACAACGTGGCCGAAGGTCGCGACTTCATCGAAATCGACGGCCAGAACCGCCATGTCCTGAGCTACCTCGGCGACTTCCTGTTCAGCCCGCAGCGCGCCCGCACGCCGGTCAAGGCGTTGTCCGGTGGCGAGCGTGCGCGTCTGTTGCTGGCCAAACTGTTCAGCAAGCCGGCAAACCTGCTGGTGCTCGACGAACCGACCAACGACCTCGATGTGGAAACCCTCGAACTGCTCGAAGAAGTGCTGCTGACCTTCAGCGGCACCGTGCTGATGGTCAGCCACGACCGGGCATTCCTCGACAACGTGGTCACCAGCACCCTGGTTTTCGAAGGCGAAGGCAAGGTGCGCGAGTACGTTGGCGGTTATCAGGACTGGATCCGTCAGGGCGGTTCGCCGCGCCTGCTGGGCGTGACCGAAAGCAAGTCTGGCAAGGCCGACCTGAACTCGGCAGTGGTGACGGCCGAGCCCGCTCCGGTGGCGGCGCCTGCTGCGGCGGCGCCGGCGGCCAAGAAGAAGCTGAGCTACAAGCTGCAGCGCGAACTGGAAGCCCTGCCGGGTGACATCGACGCCAAGGAGCAGCAGATCGCCGCTGTCGAAGCTGAAATGGCCGAAGCCGGTTTCTATCAGCGTCCGCCGGCCGAAACCGCCAAGGTCATTGCCGCGCTCGAGCAATTGCAGGCCGAACTGGACGCCATGGTGGAGCGTTGGGCCGAGCTGGATGCCTGATCGGTTCCCGTTGTGAAAAAGCCCGGCCTCATTTGCGTGAGGCCGGGCTTTTTGTAGGTGCCTGAGGGGCTAGCGTTTTACCAGATGCACCGCCAGCACATCACAAGGCGCGCCGTGCAGCACATCGTTGGCGGTCGAGCCCAGCAGTAGCGCCAGGCCATGCCGGCCATGGCTGCCGACCACGATCAGGTCGCATTGCTGCTCCTTGGCGAAGTGGTGGATTTCCTGGCGCGGCTGGCCGTAGGTCAGGTGGCAATTGGCGCCTTCGAGTTCGTTGTACTTGTGCTTCAGGCGCTCGAGACGCTCCTTGGCCTGATCGAACTGCTGCTGTTGCAGTTGTGACAGATCCATTGGTACGTCACCCCCGAAGGCCATGGCCATCGGTTCGACAATATGCACCAGCGACAGCTTGGCGCCATTGCTCACCGACAGCTCTCGGGCGCGGTGAATCACAGGGTCGCACTCTTCGGTCAGATCTACGGCGACCAGGATATGGTGGTAGGGCATGAGGTGCTCCTCCTGAGGTTTCAATATTGTTAAGTATGGCTGGTTTCAAGCGCATTGGTTCCAAAGTGACACAATGGGCTCATCTAAAATCGGGAGTAGAGATATGACGGTCTGGTTGGTGGTGTCAATCCTGCTGGTGGTCTTGAGTCCGCTGGCGTGGTTGCGACCGTCGCGTGTGCAGAGTGGGCGAATGGCCCTGCGCATGGAGGCCAGGCGCCTTGGCCTGGCCATGCAACTGGCCCCCCAGGAGTGGCCGCACTGGCTGGCGCCAGAGCCGCCGAACCCGTGCGCGCAATACCATCGTCCACGACGCGGCAAGCAGCCGGCATGCTGGACGTACTGGCAGAAGTCGCCGGGTGTGTGGGTCAATCAGTGGCAGGAAGTGTGTGAGGATCCGCTGCTGGTCAATCATTTCGAAAAATTGCCGGGCAACGTTTTCAAGATCGAAGCGGACAAACAGATGATTGCCCTTTACTGGGGCGAGAAGGGCGAAGCGACAGTTTTGCACGACATAGACGCCACGCTGAAAGCGCTGGCATGACTCGCGGACTTTTCGCGCTGCAACGGTGCGAAACGTCCGGCAGACGAGCAATAAAAAGCCCGACATGCTTCATCGGGCGGGATTGGCCAGGCAGGCCGGTAAATTTTTGCGCAGTGATCGGTTTCGGTCGGGCAGCAAAAGCGCGCCTGTTTTGCCCCGTAGTCCAGCCAGCGTAGCCTTTTAAACAGGGCGCGCCGTGAATTAGGGCGAATTTTCTAACAATTGATTCTATGAATGGCTTTCCATGCAACGGCGGGTTGCTGGCCTTTGTCTTACGGAAATGACTGCAAGGTCGCATTTCAACCCCTATTTCGGGCGATTGACAATTGTCGGAAATTCCGTGAAGGTGACATACCCAAATCAAACGGGCGTATGAATTGAGCGTTTGTATTGCAGAACGCTCCTACAGAATCCCGACTATCGCGTTGGCGGGTGTGCCGGGTGGATTGGCGTCAGCATCGACGAAAAAGCGTCCTGCCGAGTCATTCGCCTGCGTCCGACGTGTACTGTTCAGCTTCCATATCGTGGAGATCAGTTGATGATTTACGAAGGTAAAGCCATCACGGTTAAAGCTCTTGAAAGTGGCATCGTCGAACTGAAGTTCGACCTCAAGGGTGAGTCCGTCAACAAGTTCAACCGTCTTACCCTGAACGAACTGCGTCAGGCCGTAGACACCATCAAGGCAGATGCTTCGATCAAGGGCGTGATCGTCAGCAGTGGCAAGGACGTATTCATCGTCGGCGCCGACATCACCGAATTTGTCGACAACTTCAAGCTGCCGGATGCCGAGCTGGTTGCTGGCAATCTCGAAGCCAACAAGATCTTCAGCGATTTCGAAGACCTCAACGTTCCGACCGTAGCCGCGATCAACGGTATCGCTCTGGGTGGCGGTCTGGAAATGTGCCTGGCGGCGGACTACCGCGTCATGTCCACCAAGGCCAAGATCGGTCTGCCGGAAGTCAAGCTGGGTATCTACCCGGGCTTCGGCGGAACCGTGCGTCTGCCGCGTCTGATCGGTGCCGATAACGCCATCGAGTGGATTGCCGCCGGCAAGGAAAACCGCCCTGAAGACGCGCTGAAAGTCGGCGCAGTCGACGCTGTGGTTGCTCCAGAGAAGCTGCAGGACGCTGCCCTTGAACTGATCAAGCGCGCCATTTCCGGCGAGTTCGACTACAAGGCCAAGCGCCAGCCGAAACTGGAAAAACTCAAGCTCAACGCCATCGAGCAGATGATGGCTTTCGAAACCGCCAAAGGTTTCGTGGCTGGCCAGGCGGGTCCGAACTACCCGGCACCGGTCGAAGCGATCAAGACCATCCAGAAAGCCGCGAACTTCGGTCGTGACAAGGCTCTGGAAGTCGAAGCCGCCGGTTTTGTGAAACTGGCCAAGACGTCGGCCGCACAGAGCCTGATCGGCCTGTTCCTGAACGATCAGGAACTGAAGAAAAAGGCCAAGGCCTACGACGAAATCGCCCAAGACGTGAAGCAGGCCGCCGTTCTGGGCGCCGGTATCATGGGTGGCGGTATCGCCTATCAGTCGGCGTCCAAAGGCACGCCGATCCTGATGAAGGACATCAACGAACACGGTATCGAGCAGGGCCTGGCCGAAGCCGCCAAGCTGCTGGTTGGCCGCGTCGACAAAGGCCGCATGACCGCCGCGAAGATGGCTGAAGTGCTCAACGGCATTCGTCCTACGCTGTCCTACGGCGATTTCGGTCATGTTGACCTGGTCGTGGAAGCGGTCGTCGAGAACCCGAAGGTCAAGCAAGCCGTTCTGGCCGAAGTCGAAGACAAGGTCAAAGAGGACACCATCCTCGCGTCCAACACCTCGACCATTTCCATCAGCCTGCTGGCCAAGGCCCTCAAGCGTCCGGAAAACTTCGTCGGCATGCACTTCTTCAACCCGGTACACATGATGCCGCTGGTGGAAGTGATCCGTGGCGAGAAGTCCAGTGAACTGGCCATCGCCACCACCGTTGCCTACGCCAAGAAAATGGGCAAGAACCCGATCGTCGTCAACGACTGCCCGGGCTTCCTGGTCAACCGCGTGCTGTTCCCGTACTTCGGCGGTTTCGCCAAACTGGTCAGCGCCGGTGTGGACTTCGTCCGTATCGACAAGGTCATGGAAAAGTTCGGCTGGCCGATGGGGCCTGCGTACCTGATGGACGTGGTCGGTATCGACACCGGCCACCACGGTCGTGACGTCATGGCCGAAGGTTTCCCTGATCGCATGAAAGACGATCGTCGTTCGGCTGTGGACGTGCTTTACGAAGCCAAGCGTCTGGGTCAGAAAAACGGCAAGGGTTTCTACGCCTACGAGGCGGACAAGAAGGGCAAGCAGAAGAAAGTCGCCGATCCGTCGGTGCTGGAAGTGCTCAAGCCGATTGTCTACGAGCAGCGCGAAGTCACTGACGAAGACATCATCAACTGGCTGATGATCCCGCTGTGCCTGGAAACCGTGCGTTGCCTGGAAGACGGCATCGTCGAAACCGCCGCCGAAGCCGACATGGGTCTGGTCTACGGTATTGGTTTCCCTCCATTCCGTGGCGGTGCGCTGCGCTACATCGACTCGATCGGTGTTGCCGAGTTCGTTGCCCTGGCCGACCAGTACGCTGATTTGGGCGCGCTGTACCACCCGACCGCGAAGCTGCGCGAAATGGCCAAGAACGGCCAGAGCTTCTTCGGTTAAGCGCCCCCAACTAGAGTGAGAGTGAACTTATGAGCTTGAATCCTAGAGACGTCGTGATTGTCGACTTCGGTCGTACTCCGATGGGCCGCTCCAAGGGCGGCATGCACCGCAACACCCGCGCCGAAGACATGTCGGCGCACCTGATCAGCAAATTGCTGGAACGCAACACCAAGGTCGATCCTGCCGAAGTCGAGGACGTGATCTGGGGCTGCGTGAACCAGACCCTGGAGCAGGGCTGGAACATCGCTCGCATGGCGTCGCTGATGACCCAGATCCCGCACACTTCGGCCGGCCAGACCGTCAGCCGTCTGTGTGGTTCGTCGATGAGCGCCTTGCACACTGCCGCGCAAGCGATCATGACTGGCAACGGTGACGTCTTCGTCGTTGGCGGCGTCGAGCATATGGGCCATGTGAGCATGATGCACGGTGTCGATCCGAACCCGCACATGTCCCTGTACGCGGCGAAAGCTTCGGGCATGATGGGCCTGACCGCTGAAATGCTCGGCAAAATGCACGGCATCACTCGCGAACAGCAGGACGCCTTTGGCTTGCGTTCCCACCAACTCGCCCACAAGGCGACCGTGGAAGGCAAGTTCAAGGACGAAATCATCCCGATGCAGGGCTACGACGAGAACGGTTTCCTGAAACTGTTCGACTACGACGAAACCATTCGTCCGGAAACCACCCTGGAAAGCCTGGCGACCTTGAAGCCGGCGTTCAATCCAAAGGGCGGCACCGTGACTGCCGGTACTTCGTCGCAGATCACCGATGGTGCTTCGTGCATGATCGTGATGTCGGCGCAGCGTGCTCAGGATCTGGGTATCCAGCCGATGGCGGTGATCCGTTCGATGGCGGTGGCGGGTGTGGACCCGGCGATCATGGGCTATGGTCCGGTACCAGCGACCCAGAAAGCGCTGAAACGTGCGGGCCTGGGCATCAACGATATCGACTTCTTCGAGCTCAACGAAGCGTTCGCTGCACAGGCGCTGCCGGTGCTGAAGGATCTGAAAGTGCTCGACAAGATGAATGAGAAGGTTAACCTGCACGGCGGCGCGATCGCCCTGGGTCACCCGTTCGGTTGCTCCGGTGCACGGATTTCCGGCACCTTGCTGAACGTGATGAAACAGAATGGCGGCACCTTCGGGGTGGCTACCATGTGCATTGGTCTCGGCCAAGGCATCTCCACCGTCTTCGAACGCGTTTAAGCGTCTCGTCGATGGAAGCCGGGGCCAAGTGCCCCGGTTTTTGTTTTTGCGGGTTTATTTTGTTTTTATTTTGAAAAAAAATTGAGAGAGGGCCGAAGCATGCCGATACAACCTGGGCTCTACCAACATTACAAAGGTCCGCAGTACCGCGTATTCAGTGTCGCACGGCACTCCGAGACGGAAGAGGAAGTGGTCTTTTACCAAGCCCTGTATGGCGAATACGGCTTCTGGGTTCGCCCCCTGAGCATGTTTCTGGAGTCGGTCGAGGTTGACGGCGAGCAGGTGCCACGCTTTGCTTTGGTGCAGGCCGAACCGAGCCTTTTTTCCAAGCCATAGGGCGAGTACGCGCAGAACCCTGCGCTTGACCTCACCTTGTAGCCACTATATATAGCGGTGCCGCGTCAGGCGCCAACCGCCTTTCACTTTTAGAATTCAGGAATTTTCTGATCCATGGGCAAATCGCTGGTCATTGTGGAATCCCCGGCTAAGGCCAAGACCATCAACAAGTATCTGGGCAACCAATACGTGGTGAAGTCGAGTATCGGCCATATCCGAGACCTGCCCACCAGCGGTTCGGCTAGCGCCAGCAAAGAGCCTGCCGCCAAGCGCGGCAAGGCCGCCGCAGGCGAAGGTCCGGCGCTCACGCCGAAAGAAAAGGCGCGCAAGCAGCTCGTTTCGCGCATGGGTGTCGATCCCGATCATGGCTGGAAAGCCAAGTACGAGATCCTCCCGGGCAAGGAAAAGGTCATCGAAGAGCTGCGCCGGCTCGCCAAGGATGCTGACACCATCTATCTCGCAACCGACTTGGATCGCGAGGGGGAAGCCATTGCCTGGCACCTGCGCGAAGCCATCGGTGGTGACGACAGCCGCTACAAGCGCGTGGTGTTCAACGAAATCACCAAGAAGGCGATTCAGGAAGCCTTCTCCGAGCCGGGCGAGCTGGACATCGACCGTGTCAACGCCCAGCAGGCGCGCCGTTTTCTCGACCGTGTCGTCGGCTACATGGTTTCGCCGCTGCTGTGGGCCAAGATTGCCCGTGGTCTGTCCGCCGGTCGTGTGCAATCGGTTGCCGTGAAACTGGTGGTTGAGCGTGAGCGTGAAATTCGTGCGTTCAACCCGGAAGAGTACTGGGAAGTGCATGCCGATCTCGGCAGCGCCAAAGGTTCGACCGTACGTTTCGAAGTGGCCCGTGAAAAAGGCGAAGCCTTCAAGCCGCTCAACGAAACCCAGGCCATGGCCGCGCTGGAGAAGCTCAAGTCTTCCAGCTACAGCATCGCCAAGCGCGAAGACAAACCGACCAGCAGCAAGCCGTCGGCACCGTTCATCACTTCCACGCTGCAACAGGCCGCCAGCAACCGCCTGGGCTTTGGCGTGAAGAAAACCATGATGATGGCCCAGCGTCTGTATGAAGCCGGCTACATCACGTATATGCGTACCGACTCGACCAACCTCTCGGCCGATGCCGTGGCGATGGCGCGTACCTACATCGAAAGCGAGTTCGGCAAGAAGTACCTGCCGGAAGCGCCAAACGTCTACAGCAGCAAGGAAGGCGCACAAGAGGCTCACGAAGCGATTCGTCCGTCCGACGCCAACACCATTCCGAGCAAGCTGTCGGGCATGGAGCGCGACGCTGAGCGCCTCTACGAGCTGATCTGGCGCCAGTTCCTGGCTTGCCAGATGCTGCCGGCGCAATACCTGTCGACCACCGTCAGTGTGGCCGCTGGCGACTTCGAGCTGCGCGCCAAGGGCCGTATCCTGAAGTTCGACGGTTACACCCGCGTTCTGCCGCAAATCGCCAAGCCGGGCGATGACGACGTTCTGCCAGACATGGCGCAGGGCGACGTGATGAAGCTGATCAAGCTCGATCCGTCCCAGCACTTCACCAAGCCGCCGGCCCGTTACTCGGAAGCCAGCCTGGTTAAAGAGATGGAAAAGCGTGGTATCGGTCGTCCTTCGACCTACGCCGCGATCATCTCGACCATTCAGGATCGCGGATACGTGACGCTGCACAACCGTCGTTTCTATTCGGAAAAGATGGGCGATATCGTCACCGAGCGTCTGTCAGAGAGCTTCTCCAATCTCATGGACTACGGCTTCACCGCCGGCATGGAAGAGAACCTCGATGACGTGGCCCAGGGCGAGCGCGACTGGAAAAACGTGCTGGACGAGTTCTACGGCGACTTCAAGAAGAAGCTCGAAGTAGCGGAAAACCCGGACGACGGCATGCGTGCCAACCAGCCGGTGATGACCGATATTCCGTGCACGACTTGCGGTCGTCCCATGCAGATTCGTACCGCGTCGACCGGCGTATTCCTTGGCTGCTCGGGTTACAGCCTGCCACCGAAAGAGCGTTGCAAGGCGACCGTCAACCTGGTGCCGGGCGACGAAATCGCTGCGGACGACGAGGGTGAGTCGGAATCTCTGGTGCTGCGTGGCAAGCACCGCTGCCCTATCTGCAGCACGGCGATGGATGCTTACCTGCTCGACGAGAAGCGCAAGCTGCACATCTGCGGTAACAACCCGGATTGTGCCGGCTACGAAATCGAAGAGGGCAGCTACCGGATCAAGGGCTACGAAGGCCCGAGCCTGGAATGCGACAAGTGCGGCAGCGAGATGCAGCTCAAGACTGGTCGCTTCGGCAAGTTCTTCGGTTGCACCAACCCGACCTGCAAGAACACCCGCAAATTGCTCAAGAGTGGTGACGCGGCGCCACCGAAGATGGATCCGGTGAAGATGCCGGAGCTGAAGTGCGAAAAGGTCAATGACACGTACATCCTGCGTGACGGCGCGTCCGGCCTGTTCCTGGCAGCCAGTCAGTTCCCGAAAAACCGCGAGACCCGTGCTCCGCTGGTGATCGAGATTCTGCCGCACAAGGACGAAATCGATCCGAAGTATCACTTCCTCTGTGACGCACCGCAGAAGGATCCTGATGGCTTGCCGGCGGTGATCCGTTACAGCCGCAAGACCAAGGAGCAGTACGTCCAGACCGAAGTCGACGGCAAGCCGACTGGCTGGAAGGCGTTCTTTGACGGTGGCAAGTGGACCGTTGAGGACAAGCGTCCGGCGGCGAAGGCGTAACGAGGCGTTCGTACTGAAAAGGCCGCATGAAACTTTCGGGTTTCATGCGGCCTTTCTGTTTTGGGCTTGCGGTGGGATCGGCTGATCCATGACACTGTCCGGCCTGTGTGAAGCAATTATTTCGTTGTGGAGAGCGCCGTCATGGCTCAAGAACTCTATACCCGTACCAATCAGAAGATCTATTTCGCTGGCTTGTCGCTGGAAGCCCTGGCAAGAGCCGAAGAGGGGCGGGCGATGAATGCTCTGGCACTGATTCAGGCCGGGCGCGAGTCGGCGCTGTTTCATCTGTATGGTGCGTTGTTGGGGCTTTGCCATGAAATTGCCGGGTTTTACCGACTGCCCGAGGCCAATGCACAGCGGGCTGAAGCGCTGTTGACCCGTGAGGTGCTGGAGTCGATCGCGATTCCGGAACTGGCTGAGATGATCGAGCTGGCTGGGAATCCGGAAACCTGGCTGGCCAAACTGTTGGCGGCGCATTCGGCGATGTTTCAGCCTCCGCGAGTGCCTCACAAGCCCAAAGGCGACGTGACGCAACCGCTGATTCAGGCAGTGAATCTGGATGAGGAAGAGGCGCCGCAAGAGCTGAGTCGCCAGGAGTTGGAAGTGTGGCGGCAAAACCTCAAGAGTCTGGCGATTCGCTTTCGCGACGGCCTGAACGAATGCTGAACGGGTTCGGGGTGATGGCAATCTGAAACATGCTGCTGGTCAAGATCCCGAGCGAAGCCTGAACGATGTCTATATAATCCCTGCCTTTCGTGGAGAACAGACCCCTATGCCAACGTCCTTTCTAGAAATTGTCGAGTTACCAGACGGCCGTATCGAGCTGCGCAGGGCCGAGGACGAGGGTTCTTTGGTTACTCTGGATTTCTCCGAGGATGCCAAGGCGTTCCTGCAGGGCCAGCATGTAGAAATCGCCAAGGCGATGCTCAGTGTCGGCGTCCAGATGGCAGGTCGCATGGTCGAGGGCGAGTTTGACAAGGATGAGGGGCAGCGGGTTCTTCATTGATCCCGGCTCAGTCGTTACCGCATCAGATCGGCTTCTCTGTCCCTGGAGAAGCCCTGCGCTTCACACAGCGCGCATTACAAGCAAGTGAATCAACCCAAGCGAATATTCAGGCTCTGCGCATCACCGATGCGTGCGGCGCTGACCAGTTGTTGCCGCGAACTTGTGTTCAGAGGGTTGAGCCAAGTGACGACAGTGTGGCTGCGACCCAGGCGCAATGCTTCGCAGGCCAGTTGCTGAGCACTTTGAGTGCCGCGCGGTTGCAACAGCAGAATGCGCTCCCTGTTCAGGCCGGCCTCCCGCAGCCAGGTCTGGGTGAGGCTGGCGGGTGGGGCGATCAAGGTCAGCCATCGCGCATCCTGATCCTCACTCAATTCGCGAAGAATGGGCGCCAGCAGGCTCAGACAGTTCCCGGCCGCACCACGCAATGACAGTTCGCTGAAGACTTCGGGTTGTGCATTCCAGGAGCGCTCGACCACGTCGTTGAGGATCGGAGCCAGTGGCTGCGCCAGAAACGCATCGAATAACGGCAATTGTGTTTGCTGAGGTGCTTGTGGGAACTGCATGGAGCCTCCTTTAGCGGCGAATGACGCCGACACTCAAGCCTTCGATGACCAGTTCCTGGTCGTTCAGGTTGACTTCGATGGGCGCGAATTCCGGATTCTCGGCAATCAGCCAGACTTTGCTGCCGTCGCGCTTGAAGCGTTTGACGGTCACTTCATCGCCGATCCGGGCCACGACAATCTGGCCGTTGCGCGCTTCGCGAGTGGTGTGAACCGCGAGCAGGTCGCCGTCGAAAATACCGATGTCCTTCATGCTCATGCCGTGTACGCGCAACAGGTAGTCGGCGCGCGGATGGAAGAAGGCCGGGTTGATGTTGCAGGATTCTTCAATGTGCTGTTGGGCGAGGATCGGGGCGCCGGCGGCCACCCGACCGATGATCGGCAACGTGGATTCGTCGTCCTTGGCCTCAAGGCCGGGAATCCGAATGCCGCGAGAGGCGCCAGGGGTCATCTCGATGGCGCCTTTGCGGGCAAGCGCCTTGAGATGTTCTTCCGCCGCGTTGGGCGATTTGAAACCCAGCTCCTGAGCGATTTCGGCGCGTGTCGGCGGGTAGCCGTTGTCTTCGAGGCAGCGTTTGATGAAGGCCAGAATCTCGGCTTGGCGTGGCGTCAGCTTTAGCATATTGATCGCTCTGTTTTTTTATACAGTGGCTGGGATTATATACAGTGAAGCGACCTTGGCAATGCCCGTTTTTTGGCCAGCTGCCGGACGGTCGGCGCGAGCGCGGATGGAAGCGTCTGCCTTGTGTGGTTAAATAGCTGACCGACCATTCCCAAAACGACTTCGCAAGCTTGACAACGCACAGGCTGAAACGTATGTTTCAAACAAGTGTTTGTCAGGCGGAGTAGCCATGGCCCAGTCGGAAACCGTTGAACGCATTCTTGATGCTGCCGAGCAGTTGTTCGCGGAGAAAGGTTTCGCCGAAACCTCGTTGCGTTTGATCACCAGCAAGGCCGGGGTCAACCTGGCGGCGGTCAACTATCACTTCGGCTCAAAAAAGGCGCTGATCCAGGCGGTTTTCTCGCGTTTTCTCGGGCCGTTCTGCATCAGCCTCGATAAAGAGCTTGAGCGGCGTCAGGCCAAGCCCGAAAACAAGCCGACCCTGGAAGAGTTGCTGGAGATCCTGGTCGAGCAGGCATTGGTCGTGCAACCGCGCAGCGGCAACGACTTGTCGATCTTCATGCGCTTGCTCGGTCTGGCCTTCAGCCAGAGTCAGGGTCACCTGCGGCGTTATCTGGAAGACATGTACGGCAAGGTTTTCCGCCGCTACATGTTGCTGGTCAACGAAGCCGCTCCGCGCATTCCTCCCATCGAATTGTTCTGGCGTGTTCACTTCATGCTCGGTGCGGCAGCCTTCAGCATGTCCGGGATCAAGGCCTTGCGCGCGATTGCCGAGACCGATTTCGGCGTCAATACATCCATTGAGCAGGTCATGCGCCTGATGGTGCCGTTCCTGGCCGCCGGCATGCGTGCCGAAACCGGCGTCACTGACGATGCCATGGCCACCGCTCAGTTGCGTCCGCGCAGCAAGACCGCACCGGCGGTTGCCAAGGCCTGATCGACTGCGATATCCGGGTGGGCGCGGCAGCTGACATCCGCTAAGCTAGCCGCCCATGCCGACTCTCGTTCTGAACCCGTCTCCATTGAAACCGCCGCCTGGGATAATCCCGGCGGCGTTTTCGTGTGCGACGGGTTTTTCGTTTTAAAGGAATCTCTATGACTGCAGGCCTGCAAGGCTCGTTGATGGTGGACGTCGCCGGTACCTGGCTGACGGCTGAAGATCGCCAACTGTTGCGCCAGCCCGAAGTGGGTGGCCTGATCATTTTTGCCCGCAACATCGAGCATCCACGCCAGGTTCGCGAGCTGAGCGCAGCGATCCGCGCCATCCGTCCGGATCTGCTGCTGGCGGTGGATCAGGAGGGCGGTCGCGTGCAGCGCCTGCGTCAGGGTTTCGTGCGTCTGCCGGCCATGCGCGCGATTGCCGACAATCCGAATGCGGAATATCTGGCCGAACAATGTGGCTGGATCATGGCCACCGAAGTGTTGGCGGTCGGCCTCGACCTCAGTTTCGCGCCGGTGCTGGATCTGGATTACCAGCGCAGCGCCGTGGTCGGCACCCGCTCGTTCGAGGGCGATCCCGAGCGCGCCGCGTTGCTCGCCGGGGCCTTCATTCGTGGCATGAACGCAGCCGGCATGGCGGCCACCGGCAAGCATTTCCCCGGTCATGGCTGGGCAGAGGCTGACTCCCACGTCGCGATCCCCAACGACGAGCGCAGTCTCGACCAGATCCGCGCCAATGACCTGGTGCCGTTCGCCAGATTGAGCAAGCAATTGGCGGCGGTCATGCCGGCCCATGTGATCTATCCGCAAGTCGACGCACAACCTGCCGGTTTCTCCCGTCGCTGGTTGCAGGACATTCTGCGTGGCGAGTTGCAGTTCGATGGCGTGATCTTCAGTGATGACTTGTCGATGGCCGGTGCTCATGTGGTCGGCGATGCGGCCAGTCGTATCGAAGCGGCGCTGACGGCCGGTTGCGACATGGGCCTGGTGTGTAATGATCGCGCCGCTGCCGAGCTCGCCCTGAGCGCTGCGCAGCGCCTGAAGGTCAAGCCGTCGGCGCGTATCGCGCGGATGCGCGGGCAGGCGTTCGCCAATACCGAATACCGTCAGGATCCACGCTGGCTGGCCGCTGTCGGCGCGCTCAAAGACGCTCAACTGATTGATTAAGGATTTTTCGCTATGACGGTTTACGCAATCATCGGTGGCACCGGCCTGACCCAGCTCGAAGGCTTGAGCATTCGTCAGTCACTGGCAGTGGACACGCCCTACGGCGCGCCATCGGCCGACGTGCAGATTGGCGAATACGCCGGCAAGGAAGTGCTGTTCCTCGCCCGTCACGGCCATCCACACCGCTTCCCGCCGCACAAGGTCAACTACCGCGCCAACCTGTGGGCGTTGAAGCAGGCCGGGGCCGAGGCGATTATCGCGGTCAACGCCGTGGGCGGGATTCATCCTGCAATGGGCACCGGGCATTTCTGTGTGCCGCATCAGATCGTGGACTACACCAGCGGTCGCGAACACACCTATTTCGCCGATGACCTGGAACATGTCACGCATATCGACTTCAGCTTTCCCTACAGCGAGCCGCTGCGTCAGCAACTGATCGCCGCGCTGGCCGCCGAAGGCTGCGAGTACAGCGATCAAGGCGTCTACGCCTGCACCCAGGGGCCGCGTCTGGAAACGGTGGCCGAGATCGTGCGCCTGGAGCGTGACGGTTGCGACATCGTCGGCATGACCGGCATGCCGGAAGCGGCGCTGGCTCGTGAGCTGGAGCTGGATTACGCCTGCCTGTCGCTGGTGGTGAACCCGGCGGCGGGCAAGACCACGGCGGTGATCACCATGGCCGAGATCGAGCAGGCCTTGCATGACGGGATGGGCAAGGTGAAATCGACGCTGGCGCGGGTGCTCAAGGGCTGAGTCCGGTTTTGAATTGTGTTGCCCCTTTCGTGAGCAAGCCCGCTGCCACAGGTTTTGTATGACGCCTGTGGCAGCGGGCTTGCTCGCGAATGAGATCTGACAAGCGCCGAGATTCAGCGCTTGTCGAACTTGTCCGGCAACGGCGCAAACAACGCATCGATATCGTCGTTCTGCAGCTTCCAGTCTCCGGCCTTGCGCCCATCCAGCACGCCCGCCGCCAGGTCGGACTTTTCCTTTTGCAGGTGCTGAATCTTCTCTTCCACCGTGCCTCGGGCAATCATCTTGTAGACGAATACCGGCTTCTCCTGGCCGATTCGGTAGGCGCGGTCGGTGGCCTGATTCTCGGTGGCCGGGTTCCACCACGGGTCGTAGTGAATCACCGTATCCGCTTCGGTGAGGTTCAAGCCAACGCCGCCGGCCTTCAGGCTGATCAGAAAGATCTGACGCTTGCCGCTCTGGAATTCCTTCACTGGCGTGCGCCGGTCACGGGTCTGCCCGGTCAGCAGGGCGTAGGCGACGTTGCGTTTTTTCAGTTCGTCTTCGATCAGGGCCAGCATCGACGTGAACTGTGAAAACAGCAGAATCCGCCGACCTTCCTCGAACAGTTCCTCCAGCATCTCCATCAGGCTGTCGAGTTTGCCCGAGGTGCTGCCACTAGCGGGCAGGGGAGCGTCGTTGACCAGGCGCAGATCGCAGCAGACCTGACGCAGCTTGAGCAGCGCCTCGAGAATGATGATCTGGCTGCGTGCCACGCCCTTGCGGGTGATCTCGTCGCGGACTTTCTTGTCCATCGCCAGACGCATGGTTTCGTACACGTCGCGCTGGGCTTCGTTGAGTTCGACCCAGTGGATGATCTCGGTTTTCGGCGGCAACTCGGTCGCCACCTGTTCCTTGGTGCGGCGCAACAGGAATGGCTTGATCCGGCCGTTAAGGTGCTGAAGCCTGACTTCGCTGGCGTGTTTTTCAATCGGCACGCGATAAGAGGCATTGAAGCTTTTGACGTCGCCGAGCCAGCCGGGCAGCAGGAAGTGAAACAGCGACCACAATTCGCCCAAGTGGTTTTCCAGCGGCGTTCCGCTCAGGCACAGACGCTGGCGAGCGTTGAGTTCGCGCGCGGCCTGCGCCGCCTTGCTGTTGGGGTTCTTGATGTATTGCGCTTCGTCCAGCACCAGCACATGCAACGATTGCTGCGCCAGACGTTCGACATCCTTGGGCAGCAACGCATAAGTAGTGAGGATCAGATCGTAGTCGGCCAGATGTTCGAAGTGTTTTTTGCGACTGGGGCCGTACAGCGCAACCACCTTGAGTTGCGGGGTGAAGTGCGCTGCTTCGTCGAGCCAGTTCGGAATCAGGCTGGTGGGCATCACCACCATGCACGGACGATCCAGGCGTCCGGCGTTTTTCTCGCTGAGAATGTGCGCCAGGGTCTGTAGGGTTTTGCCCAGGCCCATGTCGTCCGCGAGAATCCCGCCGACTTCGAGTTCGCGCAGCGATTGCATCCAGCTCAGCCCTTCGAGCTGATAAGGGCGCAGTGTCGCGTTCAGGCCTTTTGGCGCCTTGGCGTTGTAGCTGCGAATATCGCGCAGGCGCTGGGCGAGGCTGCGAATCTGGTCGCCGCCCTCCCACAGCAAGGGAATGCCTTCCAGTGCATTGAGTCGGGTGGCGTCGGCCTTGCTCAGACGCAGGGTGGTTTCGCCCGGCTCTTGCAGGTAGAAGTTGCCGAGGGTCGCCAGCACCGGTTTCAATCGACCCAGAGGCAGCGCCACCTGCAACGGCCCGTGTTCGCTGTTGCGTTGCGGAATGTTGACCAGGATCAGCTCATCGTCGCGCCGGCGGGCGAGGCGCTCGGGGACAAGAATCTCGGTGTGCGAGCGCATCAGGTTGAGCAGAATCGGCAGCAGGCTCAGGCGCTCGCCGTTGACGATGATCCCCAGTTCCAGGTCGAACCAGTCGCGTTCCGGCGTCTGCTCGACGGTGGCGTACCAGTCGTCGACGGCGGTCAGGTCGAAACCGAACTCGTCGTCGATCTGCAATTCCCAGCCCTGGGTGCGCAGCTTTGGCAAATCATTGAGGGTAAAGGTCAGCCAGGCGCTGTCATTGACCATCTCGTACAGCTCGCCGGCGCTTTCCGGCAAGGCCTTGCTCTGCCGGGTGGCGATGCGGAAACCGAGGATGCGCAGTTGCTCGCGATACGTCTGCTCGATGTCCGGATGACGCTTGATGCGCAGGGTCTGGGTTTCCTGGCGAATCAGGATGTCGCTGTTTTTCTGCCCGCTGACGTATTCGTCGAGATAGCTGAAAGACAGTGCCGCGCGATGCTGGATGTAGCGCTGCATTTTGCCGTTGCGTGGCTCGAAGGCGCTGAACTCGACGCTCGCCAGCCACAGGCGCGGCATTGGCTGGACGTTGTCCACCAGCACTTGCGGCGGCGCTTTGGGGCTGCGGTTTTCCAGCACGGCCTGGAGTTTCTCCAGCAGTTCGGCGTCCTTGGCGGCGGCGGGGTATTCGAGGGTTTCCTGCACTTGCAGCAATACGGCTGCACAGTGTTTGCAGTTGCTGTGAACAGGGCAGGTACAGGTCGCGTCGACCATCAGCAGCGTGCCTTTGGCCGACTCGCGCAGGCGAATCGTCTGGCGATAGACGTTGCCGCCAGAGCCTTCGCAACTGGCGGTGATGGTGGCGTCGCCGACCTGAACGATGCGTACCCGGTTTTCCAGAGCGTAGCGGCGGCCACGCTCCAGGCTCTGTTCCTTGAATCGGCTGACCCAGGAGGGTGCCAACGGCTTGCTCAGAGACGCGGACATAACGACTTCGATCAGTCCGGAACGACTTCAGGCGCTTCCCGTGGCGCAGGCGCCGTCAGGGAAGTGATCTTGATCAGCAGGGCCAGGTGGCCGTTGTCGAGATAGTTGAGCTGGCCATTCTTGGTGTGGCTTTCCTGTTTCAGCCGTTCGCTGGCGGTGACCATGCCGTTGCCATCTATCTGATTGACCCAGAAGTCGGCGTTCACGTCGGTAAAGCGCCCGAGCTGCATTTCCAGGGTGCCTTCGATCGGGTATTGGCCGAACTGCTCCTGGCCCTCGCTGACTGCGACCTTTGCTGGCGCCTCGCCCAGGGTCTGTTGCCAGGCCTTGTGCATCAATACGCTGTACTCGCCGCTGGCGGTCAGCTTCGCCGCGACGTCGCCCAGTGCCGGGGTGCGTCTGGTTTCATCGCCGAGGCGCTGGGCGCCAGCGGCCCAGTCTTCCGGTGCGGCACGGCTGACAATCGCCGGCACCGCGTTCTGGCGGACCAGAATCATTTCGACCTGATACGTGTCATCGGCAAATGCCGTGGGGGCCAGCAGCGTCATCAAGAGCGAGGTCATCAACAGGGTTGGTGAACGAAACAGGCGCATGCGGCGTCCTTCAAGCAGTTTTCGGGATGAGGCGCTCGAACAGCGCCTCCACAGTATTAAAGCGCTCTTCCGGGCGCTCCATCGGCACCATGAACTTGAACATCGTGGCGCCTTCGAATTTGTAGCGTTTGGGCTGGCCCTGGATCAGTTTGATCAGGGTCAGCGGGTCGACCGGTGTCTGCGCGGCGAACTCGATGCGTCCGCCCTGCGGGCCGCCGTCGACTTTCTTGATGCCCAGCTGTTCGGCCTGCAATTTCAGCGCGGTGATCCGCACCAGGTTCTTGGTCGGTTCCGGCAGCAGGCCGAAGCGGTCGATCATCTCCACTTGCAGGTCTTTCAGGCCTTCTTCGTCGGTGGCCGAGGCGATGCGCTTGTAGAGGATCAGTCGGGCGTGAACGTCCGGCAGATAGTCTTCCGGAATCAGCGCCGGCACCCGCAGATTGACCTCCGGGCCACCGCCGAGCGGTTGGTCGAGGTTCGGCTGCTCGCCCTTGCGGATCGACTTGACCGCGCGTTCGAGCATTTCCATATAAAGGGTGAAGCCCACGGCCTGGATCTGCCCGCTCTGGCCATCGCCGAGCAGTTCGCCGGCGCCCCGGATTTCCAGGTCGTTGGTCGCCAGCACGAAGCCCGCGCCAAGGTCCTGGGTGTTGGCAATCGCCTCCAGGCGCTTTTCCGCATCGGCGGTGATTTGCTGGCGCGGCGGCGTCAGCAGATAGGCGTAGGCCTGGTGGTGACTGCGGCCGACGCGTCCGCGCAACTGGTGCAGCTGCGCCAGGCCGAACTTGTCGGCGCGCTCGATGATGATGGTGTTGGCGCTCGGCACGTCGATGCCGGTCTCGATGATGGTCGAGGCAATCAGCACGTTGAAGCGCTTGTGGTAGAAGTCGCTCATCACCTGTTCGAGTTCGCGCTCGCGCATCTGCCCGTGGCCGATGCCGATCCGCGCTTCCGGCACCAGTTCGGCCAGGTCGGCGGCGCACTTCTCGATGGTCTTCACGTCGTTGTGCAGGTAGTAGACCTGACCGCCGCGCAGCAACTCACGCAGCAGCGCTTCCTTGACCGTGCTCTTGTTCTGCTCCATGACGAAGGTGCGCACCGACAGGCGTCGTGCCGGTGGCGTGGCGATGATCGACAGGTCGCGCATGCCCGACACCGCCATGTTCAGCGTGCGCGGAATCGGCGTGGCGGTCAGTGTGAGGATGTCGACTTCACTGCGCAGGGCCTTGAGCTGTTCCTTCTGACGGACACCGAAGCGGTGTTCCTCGTCGATGATGACCAGCCCGAGGTTTTTGATCTTCACGTCGTCGGACAGCAGTTTGTGCGTGCCGATCACGATGTCGATCTTGCCTTCTGCCAGATCGGCGACCGCGGCGTTCACTTCCTTGGCCGACTTGAAGCGGCTCATCACTTCCACGGCCACCGGCCAGTCGGCGAAACGATCGCGGAAGCTGTTGTAATGCTGCTGGGCGAGCAGGGTGGTCGGCACCAGGATCGCCACTTGTTTGCCGCCGTGTACGGCAATGAACGCGGCGCGCATCGCCACTTCGGTCTTGCCGAAGCCGACGTCGCCACAGACCAGGCGATCCATCGGCTTGGGCGCGAGCATGTCTTCGCGCACGGCTTCGATGGTGGCTTGCTGGTCCGGGGTTTCCTCGAACGGGAAGCCGGCGCTGAAGGTCGCGTAATCGGCTTTCGGGTCGGCGAAGGCGTAACCCTCGCGAGCCGCGCGACGGGCATAGATGTCGAGCAGTTCGGCGGCCACGTCGCGCACCTGTTCGGCAGCCTTGCGCTTGGCTTTCTGCCAGGTCTCGGAGCCGAGGCGGTGCAGCGGGGCGAGGGCGTCGTCGCTGCCGGTGTAGCGGGCGATCAGGTGCAGGTTGGCCACCGGCACATAGAGTTTTGCGCCCTCGGCGTATTCCAGGGTGAGGAATTCGGCGGCCTGATTGTCGATCTCGAGGATCGTCAGGCCCAGGTAGCGGCCGACCCCATGGTCGATATGCACCACCGGCGCGCCTTCGCGCAGTTCGGTGAGGTTTTTGATGACGGCGTCGTTGTTGGCATCGGCGCGTTTTTCGCGACGGCGACGCTGCATCACGCGCTGGCCGAACAGCGGGCTTTCCGCCACCAGCGCCAGCGCCGGGTTGTCGAGCATCAGGCCTTCATCGAGCGGGGCGATGGTGATTGCCAAGCGCTCCTTGCCGGCGACGAAGTCCGGCCAGCTGTCGACGGTTTTCGGTCGCAGCTTCAGGCGTTCCAGCAGCTCCAGCAGCACCTCGCGGCGGCCGGCGGATTCGGCGGTGAACAGCACCCGCCCGGGGAACTCGTCGAGGAACGCCGAGAGCGCGGCCAGGGGTTGTGTGGCCTTGGCTTCAATCGCCAGATTCGGCAGTGCCTGGGCCGGGAAGCGCTCGCGGCCGATCCCGGTTTCCACGTCCTGCTGGCTGGCGACCACGCGCGGCCAGCTCTTGAGGCGGGCGAAGCAGTCTTCCACCGGCAGGAACAATTCGGCCGGCGGCAATAAAGGACGGGATGGGTCGACGCGGCGTTCTTCATAACGATTGCGCACGTCGTTCCAGAAGTTTTCCGCCGCCTGCTCGATACCCGGCAGCGAGAACACCTGAGTGTCCTGGGGCAGGTAATCGAACAGGGTCGAGGTTTCTTCGAAGAACAGCGGCAGGTAGTACTCGATGCCGGCCGGCGTGATGCCGCTGCTCAGGTCCTGGAAGATCGGGCAGCGACGGAAGTCGACATCGAAGCGTTCACGAAAGCGTGCCTTGAAGCGGGTGACCGCTTCCTTTTGCAGCGGGAATTCCTTGGCCGGGAGCAACTTGACCGAATCGACCTTGTCGATGGAGCGCTGGTTTTCCGGATCGAAGGTGCGCAGGGTTTCGATTTCGTCGTCGAACAGGTCGATCCGGTACGGCAGTTTACTGCCCATCGGGAACAGGTCGATCAACGCGCCGCGCACGGTGAACTCGCCATGCTCGTAGACCGTGTCGACGTAGCGATAGCCGCTGGCCTCGAGCCGCGTGCGCATCTGTTCGACATCGAGCTTCTGGCCGACATCCAGCACCAGGCTGCTGCCGAGCAGGAATTTGGTCGGTGCCAGACGATGCAGGGCGGTCGTGATCGGCACCACCAGCACGCCGTGTTCCAGCTCCGGCAGTCTATAAAGGCTGGCGATGCGCTGGGAGATGATGTCCTGATGCGGCGAGAACAGGTCGTACGGCAGGGTTTCCCAGTCGGGGAAATGCAGTACGGGCAAATCCGGGGCGAAGAAACTCAGCTCCTGTTCCAGCCGTTCGGCGCTCTGGCTGTCGGCGGTCAGTAGCAGGGTGAAGCGCTTGGCAGCGCTGGCAGCCTCGGCAATCGCCAGGCTCAGGGCGGCACCGGGCAGATTGCCCCAGTGCTGTTTACCTGCCGCGGCAGGGAGAAGCGGTAGACGCAGAACAGGCACGGAAGGTTGAGCTCCAGGCTTTGCGACAAAGTCGGTAATTGTAGCGGCGTCCGGTGCCGCCTGTCAGTTGCAGACTGTGTCTATCTTCGTGGTTTGGGCGAAATGTAGTGGTAACCATAAAAACGAGCACTTTTTTTGCGGTTATGTAGTGCCGAAAGTTGGTGGTGTTACGGAGGGTTACAGACATCGTCTAACAGTCGTCGGAAAATTGACTGCGCTGGAGGCCCCGGTTTTACTGGGCTGGCGCGGGGTGCAAATTTTTCTACCGGCGTTTTGTTACCGATTGCGCGACAAGCGCGCATTGCTACAGGAGGATCTGGGCGGCATAATGTAGCCCCTTTTTTCTGCCCCTACATGTGGAAGGTTACCGTGACTCAGAAGCCCGACCAGTGTCTTGGTGAATGGATCGACCGTGAAGCACTCGCAGAAGCGATGATTCCGCTTATCGGTCAGCTCTACCGCAATAACAACGTGGTGAGCTCGATCTATGGCCGCAGCCTGATCAACCAGTCTGTCATCGCGATTCTCAAAGCTCATCGCTTTGCTCGCCATCGTTCTGCCGACGATAGCGAACTCTCCGTCCACGAAACATTCCCACTGCTCAAGGCCATGAGCGAGCTCAAGCTCGGCGCGGCTTCGGTGGATCTGGGCAAGTTGGCGTTCAAATTCCGCAACGAAGGCAACGGCCGCACCGCCGAGCAATTCGTTCGTGAAGAAATGGCTGACGTGGTTGGCCAGCAAAACGCTTCGGCCCGCAAAGGCACCGACGTTGTTCTGTACGGCTTCGGTCGTATCGGCCGTCTGCTGGCGCGCATCCTGATCGAGAAAACCGGTGGTGGCGACGGTCTGCGTCTGCGTGCCATCGTGGTGCGCAAGGGCGCCGAAAACGACCTGACCAAGCGCGCCAGCCTGCTGCGCCGCGATTCGGTACATGGTTCGTTCAACGGCACCATCACCATCGACGAAGAAAACAACACCATCACCGCCAACGGTAACCTGATCCAGGTGATCTACGCGAAGAACCCGACCGAGGTGGATTACACCCAGTACGGCATCAAAGACGCGCTGCTGGTGGACAACACCGGTGTATGGCGTGACGCCGATGGCCTGGGTCAGCACCTGCAGTGCCCGGGTATCGACCGCGTTGTTCTGACTGCGCCTGGCAAGGGCAAGCTGAAGAACATCGTTCACGGTATCAACCACGGTGAAATCACCGCTGACGACAAGATCGTGTCCGCCGCTTCCTGCACCACCAACGCCATCGTGCCGGTGCTGAAGGCTGTGAATGACAAGTTCGGCATCGTCAACGGTCACGTCGAAACCGTTCACTCGTACACCAACGACCAGAACCTGATCGACAACTTCCACAAGGGTGATCGCCGTGGCCGCAGCGCCGCGCTGAACATGGTCATCACCGAGACCGGTGCTGCCACCGCTGCCGCCAAGGCCCTGCCTGAGCTGGCCGGCAAGCTGACCGGTAACGCGATCCGCGTTCCGACGCCGAACGTCTCGATGGCCATTCTCAACCTGAACCTTGAGAAAGCCGCCACCCGTGAAGAGATGAACGAGTACCTGCGCTACATGGCGCTGCACTCCGAGCTGCACAAGCAGATCGACTTCGTCAATTCGCAGGAAGTGGTTTCCACCGACTTCGTTGGCTCGCGCCACGCAGGCGTTGTGGACGCTGAAGCGACCATCACCCAGGATAACCGCGTTGTTCTGTACGTCTGGTACGACAACGAGTTCGGTTACAGCTGCCAGGTGATCCGCGTGATGGAAGACATGGCCGGTGTAAACCCGCCAGCGTTCCCGCGCTAAGCCTTAGCCGCAAATGAAAACGCCCCGACTCTGGTCGGGGCGTTTTTGTTTGTGTATCCGTTGGGCCTTTGTTGTCAGTGCCCGCGAAGGCGTCCTAGCGGGCGCCGCCAGGTACGGCTGCCTGTGCCGTGCGCAATTCATGTTTGTTGCCACGGAACAGCACCAGCGTCGCGATCAGCCCCAGCACTGCCGCGCCGCTGAGCCAGATCCCTGGCGCAGCCTTGTTGTCCAGCACATGAATCAGATAGGTGCAGGCCGCTGGCGTGAAGCCGCCAAACGTCGCGGTCGCCAGGCTGTAGGCCAGAGAGAAGCCGGTCGTACGAACTTCCACCGGCATGATCTCGGTCAGCGCCACCACCATCGCCCCGTTGTACGAACCGTACAGGAACGACAGCCACAGTTCGACGATCAGCAGATGGCTGAAACTCGGGTTCGCCACCAGCCACGACAGCGCCGGATACGCGGTGAGAATCGCCAGAATCGTCGCCGCCAGCAGCAGGGGTTTGCGGCCGATCCTGTCAGACACTGACCCCATGACCGGCAGCCAGAAGAAGTTCGACAGGCCGATGCACACGGTTACCAGCAAGGCATCGAAGTCGGACAGGTGCAGTTCCGCCTTGCCGAAGGTCGGCGTGTAGGCAGTGATCAGGTAGAACGACACCGTGGTCATCACCACCAGTGCCATGCCAGCGATGACGATGCCGAAATTCTGGCCGATGGAGCGGACGATTTCCCGCAGGGTAGGGCGGTGTTTGCGCGCCTGAAACTCCGGGGTTTCCTCCAGTGAGCGACGAATCATGAAGATCGCCGGGACGATCATGCAGCCGACCAGAAACGGTACGCGCCAGCCCCAGTCACCCATTTGCTCCGGACTCAGCCAGTGGTTCAGGCCCACGCCAAGCAGGCCGGCGAAGACCACGGCCGCCTGCTGGCTTGCGGATTGCCAACTGACGAAAAAGCCCTTGCGGCCCGGTGTGGAGATTTCCGCCAGATACACCGACACGCCGCCCAGTTCCACGCCAGCGGAAAAGCCTTGCAGCAGCCGGCCGAGCAGCACCAGCAGCGGAGCGGCGACGCCGAGGGTGGCGTATCCCGGAACGCAGGCAATCAGCACCGTCCCGGCCGCCATCAGCGCCAGCGTGATGATCAGGCCTTGTCGACGGCCATGGCGGTCGATATAGGCACCGAGGAAGATCGCCCCCAGCGGACGCATCAGGAAACCGGCGCCGAAGGTCGCCAGTGAGAGCATCAGGGAAGCGAAGGCGCTGTCGGCCGGGAAGAACGTCTTGGCGATGGCCGTGGCGTAGAAGCCGTAGACCATGAAGTCGAACATTTCGAGAAAGTTGCCGCTGACAACGCGAAAAATCGCTTTGCCTTTGCCCGTGGTCGAGGACATTTTTAGTTACTCACTTTTGAGTTTTGTATAAAGGCGTTGCATTCGTATGGGAGCGAGCGGGCGCTGTATTCATAATGGCGGGCGCGGTTTTGCGGGGAGATGAAGAATTGTTAACTGGACGGTTAGCGGCAATTGTGATGCTGATGGCGATTTTGCCTGGCTGCGGTAACAGCGATGCCATGGAAAGCTTCGGCGGGCCGACCATGGGCAGCACTTACTCGATCAAGTACGTGCGCCACGCCGGTCTGGCTGACGCCGAACAAGTGCGCAGTGAAGTGGAAGCGATCCTCGGCGAAGTGGATCGGCAAATGTCGACTTATCGCAGCGACTCGGATATCGAGCGTTTTAACGCCTTACCGGCCAATCGTTGTCAGACCATGTCGGCCCCGGTGCTCGAATTGATTCGTGTCGGCGAGCAGCTGTCAGAGCAAAGCGAAGGCGCCTACGACCTGACCGTCGAACCGCTGATGAACCTTTGGGGCTTCGGCCCGCAAGGGCGCGAAGAAAAAGTCCCGAGTCCTGCGGCGCTGGCCGAAACCCGGCAACGGGTCGGTTACCGGCACCTGCGCATCGAAGGCGATCAATTGTGCAAGGACGCGGCGGTCGAGGTCGACTTCAACAGCATCGCCGCCGGTTATGCCGTCGATACCATTGCCGCCCGGCTCGAAGCGATGGGCATCCATGACTATCTCGCCGAGGCCACTGGTGAGCTCAAGGCCTCTGGCAAGAAGCTGGATGGCTCGCCCTGGCGTATCGCGCTGGAAGAGCCGCGAGACGATCAGCAGGTCGCCGAGCGCATCATCAGCGTCGACGGCTACGGCGTCTCTACTTCCGGCGACTACCGCAACTATTTTCAGCAGGATGGCCGGCGTTATTCCCACACCTTCGATGCCCGCACTGGTGCCCCCGTCCTGCATAACCTGGCGTCGGTCACGGTAATTCATCCTTCAGCGTTGATGGCCGATGGACTATCGACGCTGTTGCTGATTCTCGGGCCCGAAGCGGCGTGGGACTATGCCGAAAAACACGACATTGGTGCATTCTTTGTGATTCGTGCCGATACAGGTTTCGTCACACGCACCAGTCAGGCTTTCGAGCGCCTCAGTGGTGGAAAAACTGACTGAGGACAATACGAAAACTGGCGTTCCAGTGCAGGCAAAAGTAGCCTACGACGCGACCAAGGGTTAATGTGCGCGGCGTTGACGCTTCTATAGACTGTGTCCGGGTTCTTCACTGGCCCCCAATTGTTCCTTCGCGCCGTCGTTCGGCGTGATTTAGCCGCCGGTGCTGCTGGCATCGCGGCCTGTTCTGAGGAGTACGCATGGCTGTCTACAACTACGACGTGGTGGTGCTGGGTTCCGGCCCGGCGGGAGAAGGCGCGGCAATGAACGCCGCCAAAGCAGGGCGCAAGGTGGCGATGGTCGACAGCCGTCGCCAGGTCGGCGGTAACTGCACCCACCTGGGCACCATCCCGTCCAAGGCACTGCGTCATTCGGTGCGGCAGATCATGCAGTTCAACACCAACCCGATGTTCCGGGCCATTGGTGAGCCGCGCTGGTTCTCGTTCCCGGACGTGCTGAAAAGCGCCGAGAAGGTCATCTCCAAGCAAGTCGCCTCGCGTACCGGTTACTATGCCCGTAACCGCGTCGACGTGTTCTTCGGCACCGGCAGCTTCGCCGACGAGCAAACCATCGAAGTGGTCTGCGCCAACGGTGTGGTCGAGAAACTGGTGGCCAAGCACATCATCATCGCCACCGGCTCGCGCCCGTATCGTCCGGCGGACATCGATTTCCACCACCCGCGCATCTACGATAGCGACACCATCCTCAGCCTCGGTCACACCCCGCGCAAACTGATCGTTTACGGCGCCGGCGTGATCGGTTGCGAATACGCCTCGATCTTCAGCGGCCTGGGTGTGCTGGTTGAGCTGGTGGATAACCGTGGTCAGTTGCTGAGCTTCCTCGACTCGGAAATCTCCCAGGCGTTGAGCTACCACTTCAGCAACAACAACATCACCGTGCGCCACAACGAAGAATATGACCGCGTCGAAGGCGTGGACAACGGCGTGATCCTGCACCTCAAGTCCGGCAAGAAAATCAAGGCCGACGCCTTGCTCTGGTGCAACGGCCGGACCGGCAACACCGACCAGTTGGGTCTGGAAAACATCGGCGTCAAGGTCAACAGCCGTGGCCAGATCGAAGTCGACGAGAACTACCGTACCTGCGTGCAGAACATCTACGGTGCCGGTGACGTGATCGGCTGGCCGAGCCTGGCCAGTGCCGCCCACGACCAGGGTCGTTCGGCCGCCGGCAGCATCGTCGACAATGGCAGCTGGCGCTTCGTCAATGACGTGCCGACCGGCATCTACACCATTCCTGAGATCAGCTCGATCGGCAAGAACGAGCAGGAGCTGACCCAGGCCAAGGTCCCGTACGAAGTGGGCAAGGCGTTCTTCAAGAGCATGGCGCGGGCGCAGATCGCAGGCGAGCCGCAAGGCATGCTGAAGATCCTGTTCCACCGCGAGACCCTGCAAGTGCTGGGCGTGCATTGCTTCGGCTATCAGGCGTCGGAGATCGTCCACATCGGTCAGGCGATCATGAACCAGCCGGGTGAGCTGAATACCCTGAAGTATTTCGTCAACACCACGTTCAACTACCCGACCATGGCCGAAGCCTATCGGGTAGCGGCGTACGACGGCCTCAACCGGCTTTTTTGAGCGGCTCCGGCCGGTGGCCTGAGCCGGCCGGGGAGACCGATTTCAGCAATTCTCGAGGGTGGCAGTGGCCAAACCGGGAAAGTCTGTAATCAGGCTGTCAACGCCGAAGTCGGCGAGTCTGCGCATCAGCGCAGGCTCGTTGACGGTCCACACCGACACATGCAGCCCCTGACGCTGCGCCTTCTGCAAGCGTTCCGGCGTGCAGAGTGTCCAGTTCAACGCCAGAATCTCGCAGCCATAGTTTTGTGCCACCTTCAGCGGGTCGAGCCAGGCGTACTCGGCGACCAGTCCGCGCGAGACGTCGGGCACCAGTTCCTGCGCAGCCTTCAATACTTCCCGCGAGCTCGAAGTGATTGTCACCTTGTCGAGCAGGCCATGCCGTTGCACCATTTCGCGGATGGCCAGCACGGTGGTTGCAGCGCGGGTGCGTGAGGCGCTTTTGACTTCCAGTTGCCAGTGATCGAAATCACATTTCTCGAACAGCTCTTCCAGCGTCGGGATCGGGCAGGGCTTGATCCAGCCCGGGCCTCCCTTGCGCGCATCGTAGGTCACCAGCTCTGCGGCCGTGTGCTCGACGACCTTGCCACGCCGGTCGGTGGTGCGTTTGAGGGTCGGGTCGTGGATGACCATCAGCTCGCCGTCACTGGACAGGTGCAAGTCCAGTTCGCAACGGCGCACGCCGTGCTTGAGGCATTCCTGAAAGCTGGTCAGGGTGTTTTCCGGTGCTTCGCCCTTGGCGCCGCGGTGGCCGTAGATAAGGGTCACGGTTCTTCCTTAATTTAAATGCCTGAATCGTTTTGTTCGCGGGCCAGACGTCGTTCCTGGGCCTGCTTTTGCAAGATGTAGCGGGCGAGCAACTGGCGCTGGGCATCGGTCAGGTGTTCGAACTCGGTGCCGATGTCGTAGCCGTCGCCCTTGCGGTCGCAATGGGTCACGCGGGCGCGCAGCAGCAGGCCGTGTGCCTGGGGCATCAGCACCATTTTGACCGACAGGTGCGCGCCGGTGGCGATCGGGGCCGGATTCTGGAAGTCGATGCCGCCCTCGGAAATGATCACCGGTTGGGGCTCGCCGATCTGGCCGAGCGCGGTCAGGGCGATCACCTGGCTGAGCAGGTCGATGCGTTTGTTCTGGGATTTGAGGAACGCCGCGATCGCCCGGTCGCGCTCGTTGATCTGGCGCAACAGGTGCTGCGACTCGAATTCGCTCAGGTGCAGTTCGCTGAGCACGTTGAAAAGTGGAGAAGCATCCTGCAACACTTCCTGGCCTGCGGCTTCGAGAGCGGACAGGGGCCGAATTTCCAGTGCGATCGAGTCCTCGATACGGTAGTATTCGCGGCGATCTTCTTCATCTAATGTCGACATGGCGAACCCATGGTAGCGGCGGTGGTCTGAGTGTAAAGCTGGTTATCGACCCCCGCCACAAGGACGTTCCTTTTCCCTCCGAACAAGCCCCGACATGTTCAGACCTCTCTTCGTATTTATCGGCACGCGTTATACCCGTGCAAAGCGTCGCAATCATTTTGTGTCATTCATTTCCCTGACTTCGATGATCGGGCTCGCGCTTGGCGTGGTTGTGATGATCGTGGTGCTGTCGGTGATGAACGGCTTCGATCATGAGATGCGCACCCGCGTGCTGGGCATGGTGCCCCACGCGACCATCGAATCCGGTGAAGCCATCAGCGACTGGCAGAGCCTGGCTGCCAAAGTGAAGCAGAACCGGCAGGTGACGGCCGTCGCGCCGTTCACCCAGATGCAGGGACTGCTGACCAACAACGGCCAGGTGTCCAAGGTGTTGCTCAATGCCATCGACCCGGCGCTCGAGCGCAACGTGTCGATCATCGATAACTTCATGAAGCAGGGCAAACTCGACGACCTGACACCGGGCAGCTTCGGCATCGTCATCGGTGACAAGGCCGCGACCAAGCTTGGCGTGGGCATCGGTGACAAGATCACCTTCGTCGCCCCGGAGGTCAGCGTGACCCCGGCCGGGATGTTCCCGCGCATGAAGCGCTTCACCGTGGTCGGCATCTTCCATGTCGGCGCCGGCGAGCTCGACGGCTATCTGGGCGTCACCAACCTGCAGGATCTGGCGAAGATGCATCGCTGGAAGCCGGATCAGGTGCAGGGCCTGCGGCTGAAGTTCGACGACTTGTTCCAGGCGCCGCGCGTGGCCTGGAACATCGCCCAGCAGCTCGGCGAAGACCATTACTACGCCCGCGACTGGACCCGTACCCACGGCAACCTGTATCAGGCGATCCGCATGGAAAAAGCCATGATCGGCCTGCTGTTGCTGCTGATCGTTGCCGTCGCCGCTTTCAACATCATTTCCACCCTGGTGATGGTGGTGAACGACAAGAAGGGCGACATCGCCATTCTGCGTACCCTCGGCGCCACGCCGGGCACGATCATGCGCACATTCATGGTGCAGGGCACGGTCATCGGCGTGGTCGGTACAGCCATCGGTGCGGTGGTCGGGATCTTTGCCGCACTCAACGTCAGCGCGGCGATTTCGGCCCTCGAAGGCTTGATCGGGCACAAGTTCCTTAATGCTGACGTGTATTTCATTGATTATCTTCCGTCGCAGGTACAGACCCAGGATGTGGTCATGGTCTGCGCCGCTGCGTTGGTCCTGAGTTTCCTCGCCACCCTGTATCCAGCCTGGCGTGCCGCGCGCACCCAGCCGGCGGAGGCGCTACGTTATGAGTGAGTCGGGCATGAGTGAAAAAGCAATCTTGAGCTGCCGCAACCTGGGCAAATCCTACGAGGAAGGCCCGGAGTCGGTGCAGGTGTTGGCCGGTCTGCAACTGGAGTTGCACCCAGGCGAGCGGGTGGCAATCGTCGGCACGTCGGGTTCGGGCAAAAGTACCTTGCTCAACCTGTTGGGCGGTCTCGATACCCCGACCAAGGGCAGCGTCTGGCTCGACGGCGAAGAACTCTCGGCGCTCAACGAGAAAAAGCGCGGCCTGCTGCGTAACCGTGCGCTGGGCTTCGTCTACCAGTTCCACCACTTGCTGCCGGAATTCACCGCGCTGGAAAATGTCTGCATGCCGCTGCTGATCGGCAAGACGCCGATCCCGGAAGCGCGTCAACGCGCGACCGCGCTGCTGGAGCGAGTAGGGCTGGCCCATCGCCTGGAGCACAAACCGGCCGAGCTGTCCGGTGGCGAGCGTCAGCGCGTGGCCATCGCCCGCGCGCTGGTGAACAAGCCAGGCCTGGTGATGCTCGACGAGCCGACCGGCAACCTCGACTCCCACACCGCCCAGGGCATCCAGGATTTGATGCTGGAACTCAGCACTTCGATGCGTACCGCGTTCCTGGTGGTGACCCACGACATGAACCTGGCCCGCCAGATGGATCGCGTCCTGCACCTCAACGAAGGTTGCCTGACACCTATCTGATGGGTTGAAACCCGAAGCCTGAGAAGGCTTCGGGTCTTTTATTTTTATACGGTGCCCCAGCGAATGTTCAGACCGTTATCGATCTTTATCGGCACGCGCTATACCCGCGCCAAGCGCCGCAATCGCTTTGTTTCGTTCATTTCGATGACCTCGATGATCGGCCTCGCCCTCGGCGTGCTGGCGATGATCGTGGTGTTGTCGGTGATGAACGGCTTCCAGCGCGAAATGAGTTCGCGCATCCTCGGCATGGTGCCCCACGCGACCATCGTCGGCGTCAAGCCGATCGATGACTGGCAGCCGGTGGCCGCCGCCGCGATGAAAAATCCCGAAGTCACCGCCGCCGTACCGTTCACCGAGATGGAAGGCATGCTGTCCTACAAGGGCTTGATGCAGCCGATCCAGATCAGCGGCGTCGATCCGGCCCAGGAAGGCAAGGTGTCGATCGTCGCGCAGCACATTGTTCAGGGGCGTCTCGATGCCCTGAAACCGGGCGAATTCGGCGTGGTGCTCGGTGAAATCACTGCACGGCGCTTTCGCCTCAACGTCGGCGACAAGATCACCCTGATCGTGCCGGAAGTCAGCACCGCACCGGGGGGCATCACCCCGCGCATGCAGCGCCTGAATGTGGTCGGTGTGTTCAAGGTCGGCGCCGAGCTGGATGGCTCCATGGGCCTGATCCATGTGGCCGATGCCGCGCAGATGCAACACTGGGAGCCGAATCAGGTGCAGAGCGTGCGCCTGGCGGTGAAAGACCTGTACGCCGCGCCGAAAGTCTCCTCGGACATCGCCGCCGGCCTTGGCGCCGAGTTCAAGGCTGACGACTGGACGCACACCCAGGGCAGCCTGTTCAGCGCGATGAAGATGGAAAAGACCATGATCGGTCTGTTGTTGCTGATGATCGTCGCGGTGGCGGCGTTCAACATCATCGCGACCCTGATCATGGTGGTGAACGACAAGGGTGCGGACATCGCAATCCTGCGCACCATCGGCGCCACGCCACGGCAGATCATGGCGATCTTCATGGTGCAGGGCACGGTGATCGGGATTGTCGGCACACTGATCGGCGGCGTGCTTGGGGTGATCGCCGCGCTGAACGTCAGCGAACTGGTGGGCTGGATGGAGCGGGTGACCGGGCAGCACATCTTCAGTTCCGACGTGTATTTCGTCAGCAACCTGCCGTCCGAATTGCAGGGCGGCGACGTGCTGCTGATCTGCTCGGCGGGCTTTATCCTCAGCTTCCTGGCAACGGTGTATCCGGCCTGGCGTGCGGCGAAGATCGAGCCGGCGCATGCGCTGAGATATTCGTAAGCGTCAGGACCGCTTTCGCGGGCAAGCCTGTTCCTACAGGGATTTGTGCATGACACAGGCCTATCGTGGGAGCGGGCTTGCTCGCAAAAGGGCCTAAAGGCCTTTGGGCAACTCAATCACAAACCGCGTCCAGCCCTGATCCGATTCGCAATGAATCTGCCCACCGTGGGCCTTGATGATTGACTGAGTGATCGCCAACCCCAATCCCGCATGTTCGCTGCTACCTTCCTGCCGTGCCGGATCGGCCCGGTAGAAGCGGTCGAACAAACGCGGCAGCAGCTCCGCCGAAATCCCCTCGCCACTGTTCTCTACGCTCACCCGCAGTCCTTTCGAGTGCTCGGCGATCCGCACCCGCACTTCGCCTTCGGCCGGGGTAAAGCGCAAGGCGTTGTCCAGCAGGTTCGACAAGGCCCGGCGCAACATGGCGCGGTCGCCGTCGAACGGCCCTTGGCCTTCGCGACTCAGGCGCACCCGGGCGTCTTCGGCCAGCGGCGCGAAAAACTCCAGCAGGATGTCCGATTCCTGCCCCAGTTCCAGCGGTTCACGCTTGGGCACCAGCAATCCATGGTCGGCCTTGGCCAGGTAGAGCATGTCGTTGACCAGTTGCGCCATCCATTGCAGTTCTTCGAGGTTGCTGTGCAGCGCCTCGCGGTAATCCTCGATCGGCCGTGGCCGGGTGAGGGTGACCTGAGTGTGGGTCAGCAGGTTCGACAGCGGGGTGCGCAGTTCATGGGCGATGTCGGCGGAAAACGCCGAAAGCCGCTGAAAGGCGTCATCGAGGCGTCCGAGCATGGCGTTGAAGCTGTGGGCCAATTCGCCAAGCTCCGTAGGCATCTGCGCTTCCGGCAGGCGTGCGTTGAGCGATTGCGCCGAAATGCCCCGGGCCACCGCACTCATGCGGCGCAACGGACGCAAGCCGCTGCGGGCGGCCCAGGCCCCGAGCAGCGCGGTCGCCAGGGCCGAGAGGCCGACGGTGAGCCAGATCAGATGCTGCATGCGCTGGAGGAAATGCTGGTGGTGGGTGATGTCCAGCAACAGGGTCAATTGCGCCGAATCGGGATTGCCCGGCTCCAGCGCGGCATTGAGCAGACGATAGTCGGTGCCGTTGTCATTGATGGTCGACAGTCCGGGCTGTGACGACAGGTTCGTCGGCATTTGCAGCGTGCGGCCAAACCAGCGCTCGCCGTCGCTGTCGCGGATACGTAACGTCAGATCGCCCTGATGGCTCAGTTCTTCGGCTATCCGCGTCTGGCGGTCGGCGGACTGCCTGTTTTGCGCGACCTGCCGCAAGCCGATCAGTTTGCTTTCCAGCAGTTGTTGGTCGAGTTCGATGAAGTGCGCTTCGCTGGCCCGGTTGAACACCACCCCGGCGACCAGCGAAACCGTCGCGGTGCAGGCGGCGAACAGCAGCGCCAGACGGCCGCTCAATGACAGTCGGCGCATCAGGCGGGACGCTCTTCGAGGACATAACCCATGCCACGGACGGTGTGAATCAGCTTGTCGGGAAACTCATCGTCGATCTTCAGGCGCAGTCGGCGGATCGCCACTTCGATGACGTTGGTGTCGCTGTCGAAGTTCATGTCCCAGACCTGCGAGGCAATCAGCGATTTGGGCAGCACTTCGCCCTGGCGACGCAGGAGCATTTCCAGCAGGGCGAACTCCTTGGCGGTGAGATCGATGCGCTGGCCGCCGCGTTCGACGCGGCGACGGATCAGGTCCAGACGCAGGTTCGCCAGTTGCAGGCTGGTTTCCTGCGGGGTGGTGCTGCCGCGTCGCAACAGGCTGCGCACCCGGGCCAGCAGTTCGGAAAAGGCGAAGGGTTTGACCAGATAATCATCGGCGCCGAGTTCGAGGCCATGAACCCGGTCTTCCACGGTGTCCTTGGCCGTCAGAAACAGGATCGGCGTTTCCAGCCCGGCGCTGCGCACCGCTTGCAGAATCTGCCAGCCATTGCGGCCGGGCAGCATCACGTCGAGGATCAGCAAGGCATAGTCCCCCGTGAGTGCCAGTTGCTGGCCTGTGGTGCCGTCGGCCACCAGTTCGGTGTTGAACCCGGCCTCGGTCAGGCCCTGGCGCAGGTAATGACCGGTTTTCGGTTGGTCTTCGACGATCAGCAGTTTCATGGCGTGGCTCTGGTGGACATATCTGGCGTTGGGAACAGGGGCTTTATACCGTGCGAGCCGCCAGCGCGGCCCAACCTGACAAAGTTGTAATCTGCCTGTCAGGTTGATGCCAGCCCAGGCCGGCTAGAGTTTCCCACAGGCTGAACCTTTCTTTGTTGGAGTACGACTATGTTTTTGCGCAATCGTCTGGCCCTTGCCGCGTGTCTGCTGGCGCTGAGTTCGCCGCTGTGGGCAGCGCCGGCCCATACCTATGATTTCGGCCAGCCGGCCAAGGCCGCGCAGGCCATCCGCAGCATTGAAGTGGTGATGGGCGACATGTCCTTCGATCCGAAGGCGATTCAGATCAAGGCCGGTGAGACGGTTCGTTTCGTTCTGGTGAACAAGGGTCAGTTGTTGCACGAATTCAACCTTGGCGACGCTGCGATGCATGCCAAACACCAGCAGGAAATGTTGCAGATGCAGCAAAGCGGCATGCTCACGCCTACTGGCATCAAGGAAATGTCCCACGATATGGCGGGCATGGATCATGGCTCGATGGATCACAGCGCGATGGCGCAGGGCATGAAACATGATGACCCCAACAGCGTGCTGGTCGAGCCGGGCAAGACCGCAGAACTGACCTGGACCTTCAGCAAAGCCGTGAGCCTGGAATTCGCCTGCAACATTCCCGGGCATTATCAGGCCGGGATGGTCGGCAAACTGACTGTCAGTCAGTAAGCACTCAAAGGCGGGAGCAAAGGCTGGTAGAATCCGCTGATTCTTCAGTCAGGTTTCCGCCATGCATCCCGCAGCCGAACATTCGCCGCTGGGCAAGTCCAGCGAATACATCGCCACGTACACACCGTCCTTGCTGTTCCCGATCCCGCGCACCGCGAAATGGGCCGAACTGGGCCTGACCGCCGAGACCCTGCCGTATACCGGCGTGGATTTCTGGAACTGCTTCGAGCTGTCGTGGCTGCTGCCGTCGGGCAAACCGGTGGTGGCGATCGGCGAGTTCAGCATTCCGGCGGATTCGCCGAACATCATTGAATCCAAGTCGTTCAAGCTGTACCTGAACTCCCTGAACCAGACCCCGTTCGCCGACATCTCCATGCTGGAAGCGACGCTGGTCAAGGATTTGTCCGCCGCCGCCGGTAAACCGGTGGGGGTGCGGGTTCGCAGTCTGAAAGACGTCGAGGCCGAAGGCGTGGTCGCACTGCCGGGCGTTTGTATCGATGATCTGGATATCAGCGTCAGCAATTACGAGCATCCACGGCCGGAGCTGCTGCGTTGCGACGAATCGCGGATTGTGGAGGAGAGCGTGCACAGCCACCTGCTCAAGTCCAACTGCCCGGTGACCAGCCAGCCGGACTGGGGCAGCGTGGTGGTCGAGTACCGTGGCGCGGCGCTGGATCACGCCAGCCTGCTGGAGTACATCGTCAGCTTCCGCCAGCACTCGGACTTCCATGAGCAATGCGTGGAGCGGATTTTCCTCGATCTGCAGCGTCTGCTGAAACCGGAAAAACTGACGGTGTTTGCGCGTTATGTGCGTCGCGGCGGTCTGGATATCAACCCGTACCGCAGCACTGAAAGCGCGCAACTGCCGAACCATCGTCTGGTTCGCCAGTAACCTCTTTTGCGGGAGCGGGCAAACCCGGCCCCGCAGACATGAAAAAGCCCTGCCAGCGATGGCAGGGCTTTTTTGCATCCGCAGGGTTCAGATACCCATGCTGACCAGGGAGTTGGCGATATTGCGCAGGGTGCCGGCGATGGTCGGGTGTTCGAGTTCGAAGCGTTCGACCGCCAGATTCACGCCGTCGGCGATGCTGTTGTCCTGGGTGGATTGTTCCAGTTTGATCTCGGATTCGATCTGCGCCATCAGTTCATGCAGATGTTCGCGCTCGGCATCGGTCAGCGGCGGGTTCTGATCCAGTTGCTCGCGCAGGGTATTGAGCTGTTCTTGCAGTTCGCGGGCGGGCATGGCGGTTTCCTTTTATCGAGAGGCACTGGCATAGACCGCAGCCTCGGGCCAAAGGTCTATGGCTCTCTTAAGACTAATCCACTCTCGGCCAACCTGCATGATCCCGGTCAGGGCTTTTCGCCTTTGAGCCGGCGCAGGCTGATGTCCGCCAGGCAGGTGTCGAGTTCGCCCAGATGATCGATCACCGAATGCACGCCGAGGCCGAACAGCTGCACCGTGGCCTTGCCGCGCAGTTGTTCGCGCTCTTTCTGGCTCAGGGCCTGCCACTCGCCGGGTGGCAGGCCGCAGAGCGATCCGCAGGATGCCAGGCCAATCGTCCACAGTCCGGCATTCAGACCCGATTGCAGCAGGCGCGGCTCGCCGCTGACCAGCACGCAACCGTCGAGACGGTCGACGTTCAGTGTCATCAAGGCCTGCCAGCAGGCGTTGGGTGCCGGCCATGGGGAGTGTGTTGCCGGATGTTGCGATGGTTTGATCCAGTCCGGCAGCGCCGACGAAAGTTGCTGCGTGAGGGTAGGGGGCAGCTCGTCGAGCCAGGCGCAGGGGATCAGTTGACGTTGCAGGCTGTGCAGACTGTCGAGGGCGCCGGGCGTGGCGTCGGCGTGTTCGGTGGTCGGGTTGGCGTGATGTCGGGCACGGGCGCCGAAGTCCACCAGGCAACCGCTGAGCCCGAACAGCACGGCAGTCAGGTTGGGCGCGGCGACAGACAAGGCTTCGGCGTGCGGCATGAAAAACGTCCCTGAAATAGGGATCAGGCTATGCACGGTCGGTGACAGTTGAATGACAAGCGCATGACGAAGCGTCCTACGGAACGATTCGCCGGGGGAAGTGCCTAAAGCGCCTTTCCGTCTTATACTTAGCGCCATCTCACCGTGGCCAGGTTGCCGCGTCCGTACAATCCAAGGAGTTTTCTATGCGCTGGAGCCATCCTCTCGCTCAGCTTTGTGTATGTGCCAGCGTGATGCTGGTGCCGTTCGCCGCTCAGGCTGCAACGGAAGAAGACCCTTGGGAAAGCGTCAACCGTCCGATCTTCGAGTTCAACGATTTCGTCGACACCTATGCACTGAAGCCGCTGGCTCAGGGCTATGAATACGTGACGCCGCAGTTCCTCGAGGACGGCATCCACAACATGTTCCGCAACGTCGGTGATGTCACCAACCTGGCGAACAATATTCTCCAGGCCAAACCGGCCGCTGCCGGCGTCGACACCGCGCGCCTGATCTTCAACACCACTTTCGGCCTGCTCGGCTTCTTCGATGTCGGCACCAAGATGGGCCTGCACCGCAGCGACGAAGATTTCGGCCAGACCCTCGGCTACTGGGGCGTCGGCAGCGGTCCGTACGTGATGCTGCCACTGCTCGGCCCAAGCACCCTGCGTGATGCGCCGTCCAAGTACGTCGACAGCTACACCGGTCCGTACCGCTATATCAACGATGTGCCGGTGCGTAACTCGATTTTCGGCCTGAACATCGTCGACACCCGCGCCAGCCTGCTGTCCAGCGAGAAGCTGATCAGCGGCGACAAGTACACGTTCATCCGCAACGCCTACCTGCAGAACCGCGAGTTCAAGGTCAAGGACGGTCAGGTCGAAGACGATTTCTGATCCTCATCGTTGAAAGGCCGAAGGCGACCGCAAGGTCGCCTTTTTTGTGCGCCAACCTTTCATTGGGTTACGGTTGAGGGCGTTCTTATAACTCTCTGTGATTTGACAAACAAAGTCGTCAAGCGACCATCGGCGCATGCTTGAAACGCTCTGCGGATGGGAGTACCGTCTGCGCCTTAGAAGGGCACCTCTGGTGCAATCGTGTGCAGGGCAAAGGCTCTGAAACGGTGCAACAGAGAGGCTAGAAAGCGAATCCAGTAGTCTGCGCCGGGCCGTTGCCCCGCCTGCTACGCCAACCTAATTCTGGCGCCGTTTGCCCACATGCCAAAAACCAGTGCCACGCTGCTGATAATCGATGATGACGAGGTAGTGCGCGCGAGTCTCGCGGCCTATCTGGAAGACAGTGGTTTCAGCGTCCTGCAGGCCAGCAACGGTCAGCAGGGTCTTCAGGTATTCGAGCAAGACACGCCCGACTTGGTCATCTGCGATCTGCGCATGCCGCAGATGGGCGGTCTCGAACTTATCCGTCAGGTCACCGAGCGGTCGCCACAGACCCCGGTGATCGTGGTCTCGGGTGCCGGCGTGATGAACGACGCGGTCGAGGCCCTGCGCCTGGGCGCGGCGGATTACCTGATCAAGCCTCTCGAAGATCTGGCCGTGCTCGAGCACTCCGTGCGCCGGGCCCTGGATCGTGCGCGCCTGCTGCTGGAAAACCAGCGCTACCGCGAGAAGCTGGAAAAGGCCAACCGCGAACTCGCCGCCAGCCTGAACCTGCTCCAGGAAGACCAGAACGCCGGTCGTCAGGTGCAGATGAACATGCTGCCGGAAAGCCCGTGGAGCATCGACGAATTCAAGTTTGCCCACCAGATCATCCCGTCGCTGTACCTGTCGGGTGATTTTGTCGACTATTTCCGGGTCGACGAGCGCCGGGTGGCGTTTTACCTGGCGGACGTTTCCGGTCATGGCGCCTCTTCGGCGTTCGTCACCGTACTGCTGAAGTTCATGACCACGCGCTTGCTGTTCGAGTCCAAGCGCAACGGCACGCTGCCGGAATTCAAGCCTTCGGAAGTCCTCGGTCATATCAACCGGGGGCTGATCAGTTGTAAGCTGGGTAAACACGTCACAATGGTCGGTGGAGTCATCGACGAGGAGACCGGTTTGTTGACCTATAGCATCGGCGGCCATCTGCCGTTGCCTGTGTTGTACACGCCTGACAGTGTTCGCTACCTCGAAGGGCGCGGTCTGCCGGTGGGGCTTTTCAACGAAGCCACCTACGAAGATCACGTACTCGAGCTGCCTCCGACGTTCAGCCTGACGCTGATGTCTGATGGCATTCTGGATCTTTTGCCAGAGCCCACACTCAAAGAGAAAGAAGCTGCTTTGCCCCAGCGGGTGAAGTCGGCGGGCGGCAGCCTGGATGGTCTGCGGCAGGTTTTTGGATTGGCCACGCTAGGGGAGATGCCGGATGATATCGCCCTGTTGGTGTTGAGCAGGAATCTTTAATGAGTACCGGTAGAATCCAGTTCGCCGAGCAGGACGGCACCTTCGTCCTGAAGTTCGTCGGTGAAGTTCGCCTGACCCTGTGTTCGGCGTTGGATGCGACTATTGAGAAAATCTTCACCGCGCTGAATTTCAGCTCGATCGTGATCGATTTGACCGAAACCCGCAGCATCGACAGCACCACCCTGGGCCTGTTGGCCAAGCTGTCGATCCTGTCGCGGCAGAAAGTCGGCTTGCTGCCGACTGTCGTCACCACCAATGAAGACATTACCCGTCTGCTGTATTCGATGGGTTTCGAGAACGTGTTCAACATCGTCAACTATCCGGTGCCATGCCCGGAGTGCCTTGATGACCTGCCGGATCAGGATCAGTCTGAAGAGACCGTGCGGATCAAGGTGCTGGAAGCGCACAAGATCCTCATGGGCTTGAACGACTCCAACCGTGAAGCCTTCCATGACCTGGTGAATGCCCTCGAGCGGCATTGATTCAGTCGATCCGGTTTTCAGCGACAAGCCAATAAAAAAGGGCGAACCCGAGAGGGTTCGCCCTTTTTGCGTGGCTGCGGCCTGAATTACAGCTTGGCTTGCAGCAACGCCTCGAGTTTTTCCTGGTCGCGGGCAAACTGACGAATGCCTTCGGCCAGTTTCTCGGTGGCCATCGCGTCTTCGTTGGACAGCCAGCGGAACTGCGATTCGTTGAGGCTCAGGCGTGCCTCGCCGGCGTGCCCTGGCGCCAGTTTGCGTTCGAGCTTGCCAGTGTCCGCCGCCAGCTTGTCGATCAGATCCGGGCTGATGGTCAGACGGTCGCAGCCGGCCAGGTGCTCGATCTGGTTCAGGTTACGGAAGCTCGCACCCATGACCACGGTCTTGTAGTCATTGGCCTTGTAGTAGTTGTAGATGCGCGTCACAGACTGCACGCCTGGATCGTCGGCACCGGTGTAGTCGTTGCCGTTGACCTTCTTGTACCAGTCGTAGATACGGCCCACGAACGGCGAGATCAGGAACACCCCGGCGTCGGCGCAGGCAGCGGCCTGGGCGAAGGAGAACAGCAGGGTCAGGTTGGTCTGGATGCCTTCCTTTTCCAGGATCTCGGCGGCGCGGATGCCTTCCCAGGTCGAGGCGATCTTGATCAGTACGCGCTCGCGGCCGATGCCGGCCTTGTCGTACAGCTCGATCAGGCGATGCGCGCGCTTGAGCATCGCATCCTTGTCGAACGACAAGCGTGCATCCACTTCGGTGGAGATGCGGCCGGGGATGACCTTGAGAATTTCCTGCCCCACCGCGACGCCGAAGCGGTCGCTGGCCAGGCCGATATCGCCCTTGCAGTCGCTGACGGCGGCGTTCAGTTTGTCGGCGTACGCGGGAATGGCGGCGGCCTTGAGCAGCAGGGAAGGGTTGGTGGTGGCGTCGACCGGTTTGACCCGGGTGATCGCATCGACATCGCCGGTGTCGGCAACGACGGTGGTGAACTGTTTGAGTTGTTCCAGCTTGGAAGTCATGAGCGTGCTCTGTCCTATGGGTCTGGTGACATTACCCGAGCGCTGACAGCCACTCAAGGGCATCGAGGTGTATCGACCGCCCCGGTGGCAACAACCTGAAAACGGCTGTTTGAATGGCCGGGGCGTGGTATCGATTCATACGATGTCAAAACAGACCACAGGTTCCAGACAACTGACCTGTGACCGTGATGCTTACTCGCTATTCAACTGCGTTCTGGCGGCGGTTTGTGCCGGTTTCGGCTGACCGTCAGAGGTCAGCAGGCCGAAGTTCTTCTCCCGGTCGTCCTTGCCCGAATCGCTGTTCTTCCATTCGTAAATGGATGTGAGCGGGATCTTCAGTCTTTTCACGTCGGCGATGAACGCAGCGATCTTGCTGGCTTGCCCGTCAGGCCCGCCATTGGAGGTGAGTGCCGAGATCCCCCACTCGCTGATGACCCCCGGCAGTTGGAAGTTCTGCTGGATGAAGGTCTGGGCGTTGCTGATCTGCGTGGCCGTCATGCCATAGGGGTGGTAGGAAATGGCGTTAAGGCACTTCGGATAAGCGCCGAGGATACTGTTCAGCGCCACGGTCGAGGCCGAGCCTGCACTGGGCGGGCGGGCGAAACCAAAGCCGATCAGGGGCGTGGAAGGTGGTTTGCCTTGCAGCGTCTTGCACATGGCCGTCATGAACGGCACGAACGTGGTTTTGAAGTTGCCGGTGGGCCAGTAGGTGTCCAGATCCGGCTCATTCCAGATTTCGATCGCTACCAATTGCGAACCGTAGGTTTGCTCCAGTCCCGATACCTTGTTGGCAAAGGTTTCGCCGGCCGTGGTCAGTTCACCGCTCAGCGGCTTGGTGGCGCGAACCGTCAACAGAACCGGCAACCCGGCGGATTTGGCCGCGACAAACGCATCGCTGACCTGCTTCTGATAGGCCTTGCCGCCGAGGCTGTCGCTCCAGACGCCGAAGCGCACGAAACTGAACCCGGCCGCCTTGATCTGCTCGGCGTCGGCCGCAGAAAAACTCTGGATCTTGACCTGAACACCGATGGTTTTGCTGGGCAGCGCCGGAAACAGTTCGCTGGCCTGGGCCTGACTGGCCGCGCCCAGTAATAACAGTGTCAGGGCGCCGAGCCGTTTGAGATGTGCTGATTTCATGTCTGCTCTCCTGATGAGAATGACATCTAGCCAATAGTTATCTCGTTACAGGAGTTTCGATAACGACAAGGGTGCTAAGTGCACGAATGTTATTTTTTGTCGGAAAACCACGAGTCGAAAATCACAGTTATTTTTAGTCCGGTAATTCTGGTTGGGTGACTTTTAGGCGCATGGTACTTAATGCACTTGTATTGGCCGGGCGAATCTATTTCCGAGTTCAGGAAGGTCTTGTGGGTTCATTAAATCCACGAGCGGTATTGGCCGATTGACATTACACGGGAAAGTAAACCTTGTTCAAAAAGATCCTTGTCGTCTGCGTTGGCAATATCTGCCGAAGTCCGACAGCAGAGTTGTTGCTGCGTAATGCGCTGACCACCTCCTCGATCACAGTGTCCTCCGCAGGCCTTGCCGCACGGGTCGGCGAGGGCATGGAGTCGTCGGCGCGCCAGGTGCTCGAAGACCACGGGCACAGCGCTGCTGACTTCACGGCACGGCAGATCACCTCCGATATCGTCAATGAGTCGGATCTGATTCTGGTCATGGAAAAAGAGCATGTAAAACAAGTACTGAAGATTGCCTCGCATGCGCGGGGCAAAGTGTTTCTGCTCGGAAAGTGGCAGAGCGAGCGAGAAATACAGGATCCGTATCGTCAAGGCCAAGCCGCTTTTATTCATGCACATGCATTGATTGAAGATGCTGTCAGCTCATGGGCGCAGCGCCTCGGACATTGATGAATATTCTTCAGATCAGTGAATGGTAAGAACAGACTTATGCAGTTACCGTCAGTAATCGGCACCCGGGACAACGAACGAGACGATATTGATCTTCTCGGTATATTCGGCTCTTTGATCGATCAGAAATGGTTGATAGGCGCGCTTACCGGCGCATTCATGATGACCGGCGTTGCCGTTGCGGTGTTGTCGACGCCGGTGTACCTGGCCAACGCCTTGGTCCAGGTCGAACCGAAAAAGAACGACATGCTCGGGTTTTCCGATCTCAGCAGCATGCTCGGCGGACAATCGCCGTCGGTGACTGAAATCGGCATCATCAAGTCTCGCGCGGTGATCGGCAAAACCGTCGATGACCTGCACCTGGATATCGAGGTCACGCCCAACACGTTTCCGATGATTGGCGGGTTTCTCGCCCGGCGTTATCGCGGCACCGGCGAGTTCAGCGTGGCGCCAGCGCGTTTCGGCCTGAGCCGCTATGCCTGGGGTGGTGAGCGGCTGGACATTCCCCGGCTCAATCTGCCCAAGGAACTGCTGGGCAAGAAGCTCACGCTGATCGCTGGCGAGCAACATCGATTCCAGTTGTTCGACGACAACGACAATCTGTTGGTGGAAGGCGTTGCCGGCAGTGCTTTTGCGCAAGACGGCGTCGAGGGGCTGGTCGCCCAGTTGGAGGCCAATCCCGGCACCCGTTTTGAAGTGGTGCGCAATCCACGGATCGTGGCGATCCAGGATTATCAGGATGCGCTGGAAATCACCGAGCAGGGCAAGGAGTCGGGCATCATCCGCCTCGCTCTGGCCAGCGCCGACGCGCCGTTGGCGGTGAAGATCCTCAACAAGGTTTCGTCGTTGTATGTGCAGCAGAACGTGCAGCGCACCTCGGCCGAAGCGGCCAAGAGCCTGGATTTCCTGCAAGGCCAGTTACCCCAGGTCAAGCGTGATCTGGCCAAGGCCAGCGAGGCGCTCAACGGTTATCAGACGCGCGGCAAGACCGTGAACATCTCCCTGGAAACCCAATCGGTGCTGGGCCAGATCGTCAGTCTGGATACCCGTCTGTCCGAGCTGAAAATGCAGCAGGCGGAGATGGATCGCAAATTCACCAGGCAGCATCCGGCGTATCGCGCGCTGATGACCCAGATCGGTGAATTGACCCAGCAGCAGAAGTCGCTGGAAGGCAAGGTCGGCGATCTGCCCGCCACGCAGCAGGAATTGCTCAACCTGACCCGCGATGTGGAAGTCGCGTCGCAGATCTACACGCAACTGCTGAACAAGTCCCAGGAGCTGGACATCGTCCGTGCCGGGGCGGTCGGCAATGTGCGCCTGATCGACACGGCGGATGTCGACCTGACCAGCCCGGTCAAGCCGCGCAAGGCGATCATCGTGCTGATCGCCACGTTCCTGGGGGCGTTCCTCGGCGTGGCGCTGGTGCTGCTGCGCAAATCGCTGAGTCGCGGACTGGAAGGCCCGGAAGCCATCGAGCAACTGGGTCTGCCGGTGTACGCATCGATTCCCTACAGCGCGCTGCAGCAGGAAGAGGACACGAAAAAAGTCCGCGCGAAAAACCCGGACACACCGGCGTACCTGCTGGCCCTGCGCAACCCGACGGACCTGTCGATCGAGTCGATCCGCAGCCTGCGCACCTGCCTGCACTTTGCCGGGCTGGATTCGACCAACAACCGCATCATGATTTCCGGTCCGAGCCCGCAGGTCGGCAAGACGTTCGTCTCCTCCAACCTCGCAGCGGTCATGGCGCAAAGCGGCCAGCGAGTGGTGCTGATCGATGCCGACATGCGCAAGGGGCATTTGCACAAAACCTTGAACACGCCGATTGCCAATGGCCTGTCGGATCTGCTGGTCAAGCGCTGCAGTCTCGAACAGGCGATCAACAAGATCGAGGTCGACAACCTGCATTTCATCAGCCGAGGTCAGGTTCCGCCGAACCCTTCGGAACTGCTGATGCACGCCAACTTCCGCGACCTGCTGGCACAACTCAGTGAGGTGTACGACGTGGTGATCATCGACACGCCGCCACTGCTGGCGGTCACCGATGCGGCGATCGTCGGCCGTGAGGCGGGGATCAGCCTGATCGTCACGCGCTTCGGGGTGAACCCGGCCAAGGAGATCGAACTGACCATCCGCCGCTTCGCCCAGAACGGCATCGAGTTGAAGGGCGCGGTGTTCAACGGCGTCGAGAAACGTGCGGCCAGCTACTACGGCAACGGCGGCTACGGTTATTACAACTACGAATACGCGTCGGACAAATCCTGAGTGTCAGCGATTGTTCTTACAGGCAGGGAAGTGGGTGGATTGTGAAAAAAATACTGCACGTGGCGGAAACGATCAAAGGTGGCGTCGCGACGGTGATCCGCACGATTTCGGCGTCACCCGAAAACGAGACGGCGAACTACGAGCTGGTTTATCTGGTGCCGCTCGACCAGAAGCAAGAGCTGCACGGCATTGATGAGCGGCAGATCCGCACCTTCGCCCGCAACGGGCGCAATGTGCCTTCGCTGCTGCGCTTCGCCTGGCAACTGACCAGGGTCATGCTCAAGGAAAAACCCGACGTGGTGCATTTGCACAGCACTTTTTCCGGGGTGATCGGGCGGTGCGTCTGCGTGCTGCTGCGACCGTGGCGCAAACCGAAAATCGTCTATTGCCCGCATGCCTTTTCGTTCCTGATGGAGAGTTCGCCGGCCAAGCAGAAAGTCTATTCGCTGATCGAGCGGGTGCTGCAGAAGGTCACCGACACGATCATCTGCGTCAGCCAGTACGAGCTGGACAAAGCGGCGGCGTTTGGCATCGAGCGCAAGCGCATGACTTTGATCTACAACGGCATTCACCCCAAGGATGAAACGCCCAAGGCCAGCGATCCGGAGCCGATTCATCTGCTGTTTGTCGGCCGGCTCGATTACCAGAAAGGTTTCGATGTGTTGCTCAAGGCTTACGCCAAGGTGCAGCGCCGCGACCTGAAGCTGACGGTGGTCGGCAGTGCGGTCAACGAGGACAGCGTCGAGTGCCCGCCGATGGAGTCGGTGGAGTACCTGCCGTGGGTCACGCCGAGTGAAGTACAGGCGCTGTACCAAAAGGCCGACGCACTGATCGTTCCCAGCCGTTGGGAAGGCTTTGCCATGGTGCCTCTGGAGGGCATGGCGTTGGGGCTGCCGGTGATCGCCAGTGATTGCACGTCGCTGCCCGAACTGGTCAGCCACGGTGTGTCCGGCTACGTCTTCCCGACCGGTGACCACCAGGCGCTGGCCGACCGTTTGATGAAAATCCAGAAACCGGCATTGCAGGCCCTGGGAATCGAGAGCCGGCGCATCGTCCGCGAGCGCTTCAGCGCCGCGTTGATGATCCGCCAGACCTACGACGTGTATTGCGCTCCCACTTATTAAGAAGAACTCAGTTTATGAACGTAACGATCTTGCATGGCTACAGCGCCTCCAACTCCGGTGACGGTCTGCTCGTGGATCTGGCGATTGCCCTGGTGCAGCGCAACTTCGGCGCCGACACGTCGATCAACGTCGTGGCATCCGATCCGCAATCCTTCAGCTATTTGCCGCACAAGCGCTACGACGCACCGGTGATGGCGGCCAAGGGGCTGGGGCGGGTCAAGGAAGCGGTGTTTCTCAATCAGTCCTATGCGGGGCTCGCGGATCTGTTGAAGACCACTGACCTGATCGTCGGCGTCGGCGGCGGCTACATGCGCTCCAAAAGTGCCTTCGAACACATCAAGCTGAAACTCGGCCACGCCAAGCAACTGGAAACCGCGATTCTCAGCAAAGTCCCGTCGGTGTACCTGCCGCAGAGCATCGGGCCGTTCCACGGCGAGAGCAGCAAGATTGTCGGCCACTACGCCAGCGCCGATGCGGTGTTCGTCCGCGACAATCGTTCGTCGGCGCTGTTCGATGCCTGTGAAAATGTCTACCGCGCACCCGATCTGGCGGTGCAGGCCCTGGCCGGCAAAATCCTCCTGCAATCGAAGTTCGCCCACTGCGCATCGGCGCCGGCCACCGTGTGTGTGGTGCTGCGCAAGCCGCCGGCGTGGAGCAAGGAAAAGAAGCTCGCCTACGTCGCCAACCTGAAGGTGCTTTTGCAGCGCTTGAAGAACAAAAGCAAGGTGGTCTGTGCGGTGCAGAGTTCGGTGCGTGGCAACGATGACGGCGCGTTCTATCGCGAACTGGGGATCACCGAAGACCTGCTGCCGTTGAAGGCGACACTGGCGAAGTATCAGCCGGATCTGGTGATTTCCGTGCGCCTGCACGGTGCCATCGAATCGCTGCTGTCCGGTGTTCCGGCGTACCACATCAGCTATGAGCGCAAAGGCTTCGGCGCCTATCAGGACATGGGCGTGGAAGACTGGGTCATCAATGGCGGCGACATCAACGTCGACACCATCCTTGAAACGGTTTATGCGCCGAACGCTCTGGCCAGTTTCGGCAAGCGCCTGACCGACACCTGCCGCGAGATCGAAGCCAAGACCGTGATGATGGACGAGATCATCAAAGGGATCGTTCGATGATATTTCGGCTGTTGCTGCGGGGCGGGGCACTCGGCGCGAAGTTTCTGCTGGTGCTGGCCATCACCCATTACCTGGGCTATGAAGCGCTGGGGTTTTACGGCGTGGTGGTCGCCGCTTCGTTGATCGCGTCGAAGTTCTACAGCGTCGGCTTCAGTTCCGAGATCAATCGGCTGATCAGCGTTGGCGGCAGCTCGCGGCGGGTGGTCGACAAGGTGCTGCTGCTGTACCTGGCCGTGGGGCTGTTGCTGTCGGTGCTGACGGTGCTGATTTATTCACTGTTCCAGGACGTCCAGGCGCCGACCGCACTGATTGCCTGCGTGACGCTGGTGCTGCTGACCGAGCACCTGTCCTTCGAGATCAACTCGTTCGTGTTTTCCGCGCAGAAAGCCACGTGGGGCGCGGTGCTGTTTTTCATCAAGACCGGTTTGTGGGCGCTGCTGGCGGTGGGCGGGATGATGCTCGACTGGGTGTCTGGAATCGCCAGCGTGCTGTGGTTGTGGGTCGCCGCCAACGTGATAGTGATGGTGGCCGGTTACGCGATTGTGGCGAACGTCCATCAGGGTCGGGCAGCGACTGAACTGACCACGGGCACGGTCTGGAAAGCCGGGTTGCCGTTTTACCTGGGCACCGGCCTGATCGCCTTGAGTCAGTACGCCGAACGCTTTCTGATCATCGACCTGGAACCCTACGCCAGCCTGGGCAAATACGTGTACGCCTGGTCGGCGGCCAATACCTTGCAGGCGTTGTCCTATGCGGTGGTGGCGGTGGTGGGCATTCCGCTGCTCGCCAAGCGCTATCAGGCCGAGCAGCAACCGTTCACGGTCAGGCAACTGTTCGTGAACAAATGGGTCATGCGCTCGCTGCTGGTATCGGCGGCGGTGGCGGTGCTGATTTATCTGTTCTTCAACGTGGTGCTCGATTACGTCGCCACCAGCGTTCCGCGTCCGGATAACGGGATTCTCGGCGTGCTGATTTTCTCCTTCGCGTTACGCGCGATGGGCGACATCGTCTGGGGTGGCCTGATTGCCTCGAAAAACAGTCGGGTGTCGCTGGCCAGCGCCGCGATCTGCCTGCTGGTTTCCGTGCCGGTCAGCTATGTGCTGATCAAGCACTACTCGATCTACGGCGCGGCGTGGGGCAACGTGTTCGCGATCATCGTGCAGCTCGGGGTGATTGCCGTGCTGACCCGTACCACCCAGGCGAAAAGGGCGCTGGCATGGGGTTGAAGCTGCCGCGTATCGAGTTTCGCGGCCGCAAACTCGATTCGTCGATTTCGTTCCTGATCCTCTTCAGCGGCCTGTTTCTGTCGGTGGCGATGCCGTTGCTGGTGCCCCGGGCCCCAGGCCCGGATGCCATGACCCTGTGGATGTCCTACGCCCGCGCCGACAATTGCAACTTCTGGAATCCGTTCTCGCCGGATCGCTCGTCGTACGAGTGTTCGGCGTTTCTGCTGCGGCCCACCGGTATCAATCTGACCAATGCCTGGGCCTATGGGATGTTCTGCAATTTCCTCCTGACGACGATCCCGGTGTTCATCTTCCGGCGCATGCCGCTGACGATATTTTTTACCCTGTGTCTGTGGGGCGTGGTCCGCTCGTTTTTCCTGGAAAACCTGACCAAGGAAATCATCGTTTCGGTGGCCGTGCTGTCGATTCTGTTTGCCTCGTATACGCGCAAGTATCGTGGCGGCTTTTTTTTGTCCGCTGCGATCTACGGCATCTTGATCCGGCCGTACTGGATTCTGTTTTCCCTGGCCTGGTTCGGCGTCTGCGTGATGAAGAAATACGTCTCGCGCTTCACCTTCTTCCTGATGCTGTTCCTGTTCTACCTGGCGATCGCCACGGCGATCCAGTTGGCCCTGGGCTATTCGGTGTCATCGATCCGCGCGAGCAACAACGAGCTGCGCACGGCGGGCGAGGAGGGCTCGAAGTCGCTGATCGTGTCCTGGCTCAGCGGCGGCGACTTCGTCTCGCAGGCGCTGGACTCGATGATCATTTTCTTCCGGCTGTCGTTTCCCGTGGAGCTGATCCTGCTGTCCGGGCCGGGTCAGGCGATCTTCGTTGCGTTGATGATCATGACCTCGCTGCTGCTGTTCAAAGTCATTACCTCGACCAACTACAAAGGCGTGCCGATCCAGACCAAGGCCAAGGAACTGATCGCGATTCCTTTGTCCTTCCTGCTGGTCCAGGGCCTGTTCGAGCCGGACTTCGGCTCCTTCGCCCGACACTTTTCCATGGTGGTGCCGGTGTTGTTCGTCGGGTTGGGATTGATGTTGCGGGCAAACAAACCGGTGTTGGTTGAATCAAGAATCCTGAGTTGAGGCTTGTGCTTTATGTCGAGCAAAAATAAGTCGCTGGAGATCGAAACCCTGCGCGGCCTGGCGTGCCTGTTGCTGGTGCTTTATCACGTGATCGGCCCGTTGGGCGGCGGCTTGAAAATAGACCTGGGCTCGCCGTTCCGGGTGATCGCCGACTCCATGGTCTACGTGCGCATGCCGCTGTTCACCTTCATTTCGGGCTACATCTATTCCATCTACAAAATCCGTGGCAACGACTTTTCGGCGTTCTTCACCGGCAAGGTGCGGCGGCTGATCGTGCCGCTGTTTTGCGTTGGTGTGCCGTTTTCCGTGTTGCAGGCGGTGGGGCCGGGCGTGAACAAGGATGTCGGTGTGGTCGACGCGTTGTTGTCGTTCTACGTGCCGGTCAACCACTTCTGGTTCCTGCAGGCAGTGTTCATCATTTTCATGTTCGTCGGCCTGCTGGAGTGGCGTGGCCTGCTGCGCTCGGCTACGCGCTTGTACCTGCTGTTTGCGTTTGCAGCGCTGGTGTTCCTGCTGCCGCCGTTCAAGGTCGATGCGTTTGGCATCAATGGCGCGACCTATCTGTTGCCGTTCTTTGTGGCGGGGATGATCGGCCAGGAGAAAGTCGACACCCTGAGGCATTTCCTCAAGGTGATCGGGCCGTGGGTGTTCGTGATGATTTCGCTGGCGCTGCTGTATGTGGCGGCGAAGGATCGCGAGCTGATCGTCGATCGCCGTAGCCTGGTCGGGCTGACGGTGGGCTGCGTGTCGTGCTTCGCACTGCTGTCGAGTGATATGCGCTCGAAGTGGCTGACCTGGCTCGGCGGTTATTCCTATGCGATTTTCCTGTTCCATGTGTTGTTTGCCGCCACTTCGCGGTTTGTCCTGGGGCGTCTGGGTGTGCATGAAGACGCGGTTCTGGTGCTCGGCGGCGTGGCTATGGGCTTGTTGGGGCCGGTGCTGCTGTCGATGCTTTTCAGTCGGTTCAACTTCACCTCCGTGCTGTTTCTGGGGGAGCGTGCCGCTGTCAAAAAACCTGCGGCGAAAGTCGCTCCGGTGGCGCAGGCCTGATGATTGTCTGGATAAAGGAAATGCCCCATGGTGGCTGTCGATAACGCTCAACCGGTTGCCGCGTCGGTGGTCGAGGTCGGCGACGCACGCGAGCGCTTTGCCCAGTGGCGCGAGGGCAAGGCCGGGAAGGTTCTGTCGATCTCGGTGATTGGCGACAGCTACAGCGCCGGCCAGGATTTCTATCTGAACCGGTTCGTGCAGCGGCTGGTCGGGGAGGCGGGTTTCGCCGGCCCCGGCTACATCGGTTTCAATCACGGCGCGGCGCTCGGCGGCACTCATTTCAAGTACACCCGAACCAGCGAGAAATACTTTGGCGGCGACTGGCAGGTGTCCGGCCTCGGCCAGGCCAGCCCCGACAGTCGTACCGTGACGGGCCGCCCCGGTGCCTGGCTGGAAGTCGATGCCCATCCAACCCCGGCGATCAACACCGCCGTCAGCCAGGCCAAATTGCTCTATCTGGGCAACGGCGAAAGCAGCGAGTTGCGTTATCGCTGGGCGCCCGCGCAAGCCTGGCAACCGCTGAAACTGGCAGGCGAGGGCGTTCAGGAAGTGCCGCTGTCGGGCGCATCGGCAGTCGCGGACTGGGCGTTCAGGCTCGAAGTGGTGAAAGGTTCGCCGACATTGTTCGGCCTGTGGATGAGCAACGAGCAGGGCGGCGTGCGGGTGTCCAAACTGGCGGCCTCCGGTGCGGCGTCCGCTGACTTCTATCACGCGGATGATCGCTGGCAGGCGCAGTGGAAAGCGGCAGTGTCGAAGATTCCCGCTGACATCTACCTGATCATGCTCGGCGGCAACGATCAGGGTTTTGGCGTCAAGCCCGAGCAATACCTGAAGAACATTCGAGGCCTGGTGGGGATGGTGCGCGAGATTCAGCCACAGGCGAGCATCAACCTGATCCTGCGTCAGGACACGTCACGCGCCAGCGCCTATCCGATGTCGGCTTATGCACAAGTGCTGCAACCCTGGGCGCGCAAGGAACATCTGGGCTACGCCAATCTGCAATGCGCCTTCGGCAGCGACGTCAAACGCTATGCCCTGGGCGGGCCAATGCCGATGATCGGTCCGGACCGGATTCACCCGCTTCCGGACACGGGGGGAAAGGTGATTGCCGACTACTTCCATCGGCTGATCGTGGGCGGTCACAAAGCGGTTTCGCCGCAGGACACCTGTGGCGAAACCTCGCGCTAAGCCTTCAGCTCGCCATCTGTTCGAAGCGATCCAGTTGACTCAGCAACTGCGCCGTGCGTAGCGGCATCAGTTGCAGATCGCAGCGGGTTTCCACATTGATGATGATCGCCGGGTCGTTGCAGCAGATGCGCACCCGGAAGCGCCAGTCGCTGAAAATCACTTTCAGGCCGTCGCGGTCATCGATCTCCAGCGCCTGTTCGGCATAGAGCTGTTTCAGGTGGGCGAGCAGGGGATAGGGATCGGGCAGCGGGCGGCGAATGTCCCCTGACGAGGGGAACATGCCGATGCGTTCGACCATCAGCAGCGGCCCCAGCCAGGATTCATTGGCGCTGGGCAGTGGCTGATGCCGGGACAGCCAGCTCATCACCCCGAGGTTGCCCACCTCCGGTTCAAGGTTTGCCGCGTGTTGTGCACTGTTCATGGTTGCCTGCCTGAATGGAAAGTGGGCCTGGGGTGGTGGCTGACGGGGCCGACTCAGCGCCCCTTGTACAGGTTCTCGTAGCAGAAATTGGTGGCTTCGATGTAACCCTCGGCGCCGCCGCAATCGAAGCGCAGGCCTTCGAATTTGTAGGCCAGCACGCCACCGTTGCGCGCCTGTTTCATCAGGGCGTCGGTGATCTGGATCTCGCCGCCCTTGCCAGGCTCGGTGTCGGCGATCAGGTCGAAAATATCCGGGGTCAGGATGTAGCGGCCGATGATCGCCAGGTTCGACGGAGCGTCCTGCGGGGCAGGTTTCTCCACCATGTTGTTGACCCGGTAGAGGCCGTCGGCAATCTGCTCGCCAGCGATCACGCCGTACTTGTGGGTCTGGTCGTGCGGCACTTCCTGGATGGCGACGATCGAGCAGCGGTGCTTCTTGTAGAGCTGGATCATCTGCGTGAGCACGCCGTCACCGGCAAGGTTCAGGCACAGGTCATCGGCCAGCACCACGGCGAACGGTTCTTCGCCGATCAGCGGGCGGCCACTGAGGATCGCGTGGCCCAGGCCTTTCATTTCCACCTGGCGGGTGTAGGAAAAGGTGCAGGTATCGATCAGCTCGCGGGTGCCGGCGAGGAATTCTTCCTTCGCGGTGCCACGGATCTGGTGTTCGAGTTCGTAGCTGATGTCGAAGTGGTCTTCCAGCGCGCGTTTGCCCCGCCCGGTCACGATCGCCATGTGTTGCAGGCCGGCGTCCCGTGCTTCTTCAACGGCGTATTCGATCAGCGGCTTGTTGACGATCGGCAGCATTTCTTTGGGCATGGCTTTGGTGGCCGGCAAGAAACGCGTGCCGTAGCCGGCAGCGGGGAACAAACATTTACGAATCATAAAAGTATCCTGGGACATTCATGGAACGCAGCCAGTGGCCGCGCGCAAATAGCGAATGGTTGCAAGTTTCAATGATTATTGAAGGTTTACTTTAATACCCGAGTCGGATAGCCAGTGGCAATTAGTAATTAGTGCGGGGCGGGTCAATGTTATTAGATGTCGGCTGGATACTTGTTAGTTATTTTTAGTCGGTATCTGTCGATAGTGGTGAGTGCGTTTCGAGTGCTAATAAGTACCAGGCAATACAGTTTGGCCTGCAAAAATATTTATTGCCAGTGGTTGAACTGTTTTTGTTTTGAGTTGTTGTCGAGCCTGTTTGTGTGCGTCATGACACATATTCAATAAGTGGGGCTTGACACGTTAGTTGGCACTTTTACCCACCATGGACCGCGCTATGAAGATTCTGGTAACGGGTGGAGCCGGATATATCGGCTCGCACACCACACTTGCGCTGCTTGAAGCAGGCTATGAAGTCGTTGTTCTGGATAATCTTTGCAACAGCAGCGATGCGGCCCTGCACGCCGTGGAAGCCATTTGCGGCAAAAGTGCGCTGATGATTCGCGGCGACGTGTGTGACCGGGCGCTGCTGGATCGGATCTTCGAGGAGCACGCGATTGACGCGGTGCTGCATTTCGCCGGGCTCAAGGCCGTCGGCGAGAGCGTGCGCAAGCCGCTTGAGTATTACGAAACCAACGTCGGCGGCAGCATCGCGCTGTGCCAGGCGATGGCGGCGGCGGGTGTTTTTCGTCTGGTCTTCAGTTCGTCGGCCACGGTCTACGGCGAGCCGGCGCAGATGCCGATCAGCGAGGATTTTCCGACGGGCATTCCGACCAATCCCTATGGGCAATCCAAGCTGATCGTCGAAAACGTCCTGCGCGACCTGGGCAAGGCCGAGCCGCGCTGGAGCATCGCGCTGTTGCGTTACTTCAACCCGATCGGTGCCCACGACAGCGGCCACATGGGCGAGGACCCCAGCGGTATCCCGAATAACCTGGTGCCCTACATCAGTCAGGTAGCGGTCGGCAGCCTTCAGGAACTGTCGATCTTTGGCAACGATTACCCCACCGTCGACGGCACCGGCGTGCGCGATTACATTCACGTTGTCGACCTCGCTGACGGGCATCTGAAGGCGTTGCAGTCCATTGTTGGCCGCACCGGCATTCATACCTGGAACCTCGGCACCGGCGATGGCTACAGCGTGATGCAAGTGCTGCGGGCGTTCGAGCAGGCGTGCGGGCAACCGGTGCCGTATCGGGTAATGCCGCGCCGTTCGGGGGATATCGCCGAGAGCTGGGCCGACGCTTCCAAGGCTGAAAAGGAGCTGGGCTGGAAGGCCACGCGCAATCTGCAGCAAATGATGACCGACACCTGGCGCTGGCAATCGAACCATCCCCGGGGCTATCTCGAGTGATGTCATTTTGGCCCGATGTTAGTTTCAGTCAGGTTGTTAGATATCGTCGGGAAAATACGCTGGTAATGACTTTTACAAGTCCGTAGATATAAACCCGCCGTTGGACATTAACAGGCAGGTAGTGCTGTTAATGAATAGCGGATCTTGTCGCGTTTTTTGCGACTTGAACTCTACCACCTCTAACGGAAGACCCGATGTTATAAGTCGGATGTTAGAAAGGAGTTGATATGAAAAAAGTGATGGCGATTGCTCTGTTGACGATGTTGAGCAACTGGGCATCCGCAGCTGAAGCGCCGCTTACAGCGGTGACCAATGTAGTGGGAAGTGTGGCGGCCTCGTCGGCGCCCGCAGCCAGTACTGCAATGGTCGCCAGTGCCGTAGCGGCGTCCAACAGTGGTGGAAGTGCCAACGGCGGTACCACCGGTACGACAGGTACTACTGGCACAACCGGCACACACAACTAACTGAAACAACTGTTGGTGCAGTACAAGGTCGCCCGACGAAAGTCGGGTGACTTTGTTTTTGGATTCGCCCTTGAATAGCGTAGTGCCATTATGACTCGTAGTTTTTATCTTTTAATGTTGGCAAGTATCGCTTTGCAAGGTTGCATGTTTTCCCCCGGCCAGTACCTGAGCACCAGTAGCATCACCCGCCAGGGCGCCAGTGAAAGCAGCCGGGTCGAGCTGATCCCGATCACCCCCAAGCTGATCTCCATGAACCGCGCCACCGCCAAGCGTGAGTCGGTGCCCGCCGAGTTGCTGGAGACGCCCGCCGAGTACCGCATCGGCAGGAACGACGTGTTGTACATCACCGTCTGGGATCACCCCGAACTGACGGCGCCGTCGGGCGCGCAACAGCAGATCGATGCCAACGGCCGTCTGGTGCGTTCCGATGGCACGCTTTACTACCCGTTCATCAAGGAAGTCCAGGCCGCCGGCCGGACCATCCAGCAACTGCGCTCGGACATCGAACAGCGTCTGTCGGCGTTCATCGCCGAGCCGCAGGTGGATGTCGCCGTGTTGCGTTTCGCCAGCCAGAAAGTCGTGGTCACCGGCGCTGTGGCGAAGGCCGGCCCGCAAGCCATTTCCACCAACCCGCTGAGCGTGGTCGAGGCCCTTGGTTCGGCCGGCATCGATACCAACAATGCCGACTTGTCCGGCCTGCTGCTGACGCGCAACGGACGGGTGTACCCGCTCAATCTCGATACCCTCAATCAGCAGGATTCCGAGTTGCAGAACGTCTACCTCAAGGGGGGCGATCAGTTGTATCTGCCGTACAACGACAACAAGCGCATTTACGTCATGGGCGAGGTCAATCAGCCCCGCGCGCTGAGCTTCAAGACCGCGACCATGAACCTCTCCGATGTCCTCGGGTCGGTCGGCGGATTGAGCCAGACCACCGCCAACGGCAACGCCGTGTACGTGATCCGGGGCGTTGAAAACCTCGATGTCGAACCGGCGAAGGTCTATCAACTGGAAGCCGAATCGCCGACCGCCATGGTCCTGGCCACCCACTTCGAAGTGCGGCCCCAGGACGTGGTGTATGTCGGGCCTGCCAACGTGACTCGCTGGAACCGCCTCATCAGTCAACTGGTGCCGTCGGCATCGATTGTCGGGACCGGTGCTTCCGCTGCGAAGAACTGGAGCGAATTCAGTAACAACAGCAAATAAGGCCAGGCCCGACTGTGAAAACGTTGAAAGTTGGCGTCTGCCTGATGGCGGCCTCGTTGCTGTGCGGCTGCAACCCGCTGATGGTCGCCTCTGTGACCAACCTCAAATCGGCGGTGACCGGGCCGGATGACCTGGAAGTGACGGCGGCCCAGGTCGCCGAGGTGCGTTATCCGCAAATCAAACTGACCACGCCGTCCGGCTCCGGGGTGCTGGCGCTGGTGCGCGAGCGCGAAGACCTGCAGTTCTGGGTCGCCGCCGGCAAGCAAGTGCTGCTGCTGCGCGACGGCTTGGCGGTGCGCAGCATCGGCCTGGGCACCGAGGGTGATCTGGACGGCACGCGGCTGTCCGACGCCGCGCCGTTCAAGCGCGGCTTGCACCAGGTCACCGATGGCTACACCAGCCAACGCTGGATCGATCTCTACAAGGGCCAGGAAGTCGGGCTGATCGTACACAGCCGCTTCTCGCGCAAATCCATGGAAACCCTCGAAATCCTCAACAAGGAATACGCCGTGTTGCGTGTCGATGAGCGCATCGACGTCCCGGCCATTGGCCTGCGGGCGACCAATCGTTACTGGGTCGATCCGGTTGACGGTTTCATTGTGCAGAGCGAACAGCAACTGACCTCGCAACTGCGGGTGAAGATCGTGCAACTGACCCCCGATCGCAGGCATGTGCCATGAAGCGCCTGCGCACGTTATCCGCGTGCCTGCTGTTGCTCAGCGCGGCGAGTCAGGCGGCGGTTACCGTCACCGGTGATGTTGCCAATCCCGGCCCGGTCGAATTGCCGGCCGGCGGGCGCCTGCTGGACGTGATCGGCGAGGCGGTGCCGAATGCCGAAGGTTATTGGCTGGCGGGGGTATTGCTGCGCCAGTCGCTGCTGGAGGAACAGACCCGGCTCAAGGCTGGCGTGCTGTTCGACCTCGATGTGTTGCATCGCCTGTCCTCGTTGTTCGACCGACCGAGCCGGGCCGCCCTGGCCGTGCGCATGTCCGAGGACGTGCGGCAGATGCCGGTCACCGGGCGGCAGATCGCCGATCTGGACCCGGTCGCACTGGAAGTCGGCTTCGCCCGCAATATTCGTCTGGACGATGGCGATCGCCTGATCTACCCGAAGCGAGTCGACGAGGTCGAGGTGCTGGGCGCAGTCGCCGAGCCGTGCCGCTTGCCTTACCAGCCGTTGCAGGAGGCCCGTGAATACCTGCAAGGCTGCACGTTGCTGGAGAGTGATGCCGACGCCGATTACCTGTGGCTGATCCAGCCCAATGGTGTCTCCCGGCGGATCGGCATCGCTCACTGGAACCGCGAGAGCGGGCATCTGCCGGTCGCCGGCAGCAAGATTCTGGTGCCGTTGAAAAACGATGATCTGGACCCGCCGATCCCTGAACTGAATCAGCAGTTGGCCGAATTCATTGCCACGCAGCTGGCTGAGGTGGTTCGTTGAATTTACGTTTTGCAGCTGTATTTCTGTTGCCGTGCGGTCTGGTTCATGCGGAGCCGCGCATTACTCAAAATGACTTCGGTGGCACCGGGCTGTTGCAGACGCCGACGGCGCGCATGGCCCCGGCCGGCGAGTTGAGCGTCAACGCCAACCGCACCGAACCCTACAGCCGTTACAGCGTGTCGTTGCAGCCGCTGGACTGGCTCGAAGGCTCGTTTCGCTACACCGCGATCACCAACCGGCCCTACGGCTCCGAGGCCCTCAGCGGCAGCCAGAGCTATAAGGACAAGGCGGTCGACGTCAAGGCTCGCCTGTGGGAGGAGAGTCACTGGGCGCCGGAAGTGGCCCTGGGCTTCCGGGACGTCGGCGGTACGGGTTTGTTCTCCAGTGAATTCCTGGTGGCCAACAAGCGCTATGACAATTTCGATTTCAGCGCCGGCATTGCCTGGGGCTACATCGGCAATCGTGGCGACGTCGACAACCCGCTGGGGTGGGCTTCGGATCGCTTCAACACGCGACCGAATCTCGAAGGCACCGGTGACGTCAACGCCGGCTCGTACTTCCGTGGCAGTCCGTCATTTTTCGGCGGCGTGAGCTACCAGACACCCTGGGACCGACTCAGCCTGAAACTCGAATACGAAGGCAACGATTACAAACACGAGCCGAAGGACAACGTAATCGAGCAGGATTCGCCGATCAACCTTGGCGCGGTGTTCAAGGTGACCGATTCGATCGACGTCAGCGCCGCGTGGGAGCGCGGCAACACGGCGATGTTCGGCGTCACCTTCCACACCAATTTCGTCAGTCGCAAGGCCCCGGCCAAGACCTTCGATCCACCGGCCGAATCGCTGCCGGCGAAGGCGCCCGTTACCGCGATGGATCAGGTGAACTGGCCCGAGGTTTCGCAACGCTTGCAGCAGAATGCCGGCTACAAGGTCGAGCGCATCAGCCAGCGCGGTTCCGAGTTGATCGTGTACGGCGAGCAGCAGCGTTATTTCCATTCGGCCAAGGCCGTGGGGCGTGCCAGCCGGATTCTCGACAACAGCGTCAACGACGACATCGACTGGTTCACCGTGGTCAACAAGCGCTACGACCTGCCGCTGGAAGAAACCAGCGTGCCGCGCCAGACGTTCCGCGAAGTCATCAACAATGAAGAACCGCTGCAATCGCTGCACCGTACCACCGAAGTCAACCCGGCGATGCCGCACAACGAAACCACGCTCTACACCGAGGCGCCGCAGCACTTCAGCCACGGCATCGGCCTGGGCTTCAAACAGAACGTCGGCGGTCCGGATGGTTTTCTCTATCAACTCAGCGCCGATGCGGACGCCGAATACCGGTTCAACCGCAACACCTGGTGGAGCGGCTTGCTCAGCGCCAACCTGATCAACAACTTCGACAAATTCGGCTACGACGCACCCAGCGGCTTGCCCCGCGTGCGTACGGATCTGCGCCAGTACCTGACCACCTCCGAAGTCACCATGCCGTTGTTCCAGGTCAGCCACGCCGAACAGTTGGACAAGGACCTGTATGGCATGGTCTACGGCGGTTATCTGGAGTCGATGTTTGCCGGAGTAGGGGGCGAGGTGCTGTTTCGTCCGACCGGCCAGCGCTGGGCGGTGGGGGCGGATCTGAACTACGCGCGCAAGCGCGATTTCGACCAGGGCTTCGGTCTGCAGGACTACTCGGTAGTGACCGGGCATATCACCGGCTACACCGATTTACCCTATGACACCCTCGCGGCGGTCAGCGTCGGGCGCTATCTGGCCGGTGACTGGGGCGCGACGGTCGACATTTCCCGGGAGTTTTCCAACGGCGTGCGTTTTGGCGCCTGGGCGACGATGACCACCGCCTCCAGCGCCGAATACGGCGAAGGTAGTTTCGACAAAGGGCTCTACCTGTCCATCCCGTTCGACGAACTGATGAGCATGTCGACCATGCGCCGCGCCAACCTCGTCTGGGCACCGCTGACCCGCGACGGTGGCGCTCGACTCAATCGCGCCTATCAACTGCACTCGATGACCGACAGTCGTGATGACGACATGTTCTACCGCAACTTCGGGAAGATCACCGAGTAAGCCTGTAACCGCAAAACATCCCGATGGGTGCGGGCTTGCTCGAGAACGCGGTGGGTCAGCCACTTCAATGTTGACTGACCTGACGCCTTCGCGGGCACGCTCGCTCCCACAGGTGTTGTCCGGTCAGTCGCCTCGCCGAATCCCGCCCACAAAAAAGGGGACTTGCGTCCCCTTTGCGGTATTGCCTTTTGCAGTGCTAGCCCATCAGTAGATGTCTTTCGACAGCAGGGTAAACGGCGTCTTCACCAGGATCTTCAGATCCAGCCACAACGACCAGTTGTTGATGTACTTCAGGTCGATTTCCACGCGCTTCTGCATCTTGTCGAGGGTGTCGGTCTCGCCACGGCAGCCGCTGATCTGTGCCAGGCCGGTGATGCCCGGTTTGATTCGGTGACGCGCCATGTAGGCGAGAATTTTCCCCGAGTAGTAGTTGTTGTGCGCAACGGCGTGAGGACGCGGGCCGACCAGCGCCATATGCCCTTGCAACACGTTGAACAGCTGCGGCAGTTCGTCCAGCGAGGTCCGGCGGATAAAGCGTCCGACGGCGGTAATGCGCGAGTCGTTGCGGCTGGCCTGCTTGACCTCGCGGTCATCGTGAACACGCATCGAGCGGAACTTCCAGACCTTGATGACCTTGCCGTTCCAGCCGTGGCGATCCTGCTTGAAGAACACCGGGCCGGCCGAGCTGAGTTTCACCGCCAGCGCGACAGCCAGCAGCACCGGGCTCAACAGTATGATCGCCAGCAGCGCGACGATCTTCTCCACCAGGCTTTTGCTCAGTGCAGCGGTAGGGCGGCTGGTCAGCGGGCTTTCGTTGAGGTAGATCGCCGGCAGGCCGTCCACGACTTTCACCGAATGATTGAGCAGCGTCAGGCTGTTCAGGTCCGGCACCCACACCACGTCAACGTTGGCGCCCAGCAGATCGACGTACATCGCTTCGATCTTTGCCGCTTCCGACAGGGGCAGGGTGATGTACAGGCGACGGATGTCGTAGGTCTGGATCAGCGCCAGCAGATCTTCCTGGTCGCCGACGACGCGCGGTGCGTCAGCCTCCAGGGACGGTTTCGTACCGTTGCTGACCAGACCCACCAGCGGCAGGTTTTCCAGCTGACTCAACTTCTTCGCCAGCCCCAGTGCCAGTTCGCCAGTGCCGACGATCAGGGTCTTGTGCTCGCTTTTACGCGAGCGCTGGTAGTACTTCGAGAATGCATGCAGCGGCGCGTACAGGAAGGCCTGACCGAGGAAACCATACACCGCCCAGCTCAGGATCACCTGCCGTGAAAACAGCTCATCGGCCTTGCACACGAACGCGATGCACGCCAGCGCCGCCATGGTCATGGACCAGCCCATGAACAGACGTCCCAGTCCTGTCACGTAGTTGTCTCTTTTTCGATACACGCCGCTGAAGGTGTAAGCCGGAACCGAAGCCAGTACCGCCAGCGTCGCGCACATCCGGTAATAGAACGCGACGGTCCCGGTGTGTTGCTCGGCAAGTATGAACAACAGCGAAACAATAAAGCCTTGCGCCAGCGCCCATTGGCCCCAAAAGGTCAGTCCCTTGAGGCCGGTGTTTCGATTGATACGAAGAGTAAGATCCATACGATATCCCCAAAAGACGTCCATTCAGGTTTCAACAGTTGAAATCCGAGTTGTTAAACAGACTTATTGTTTTTGTTGGTGCGAGTGTTCTGAGGTAACAACGTCGATATGCCGAACTGTCGTCAGTCAATAGACTAAGTTATCGATGGAATTGCTGTGCTGACGAGTTCTAACAAAGATGGCACAGTGCCAACTATCTAAATTGTAAATAGAGTGGGCGTTAGAAAAGGTCAAATAGAAGGGGGTGAATTATTTATGTTGTGTTTGATACTGTAGGAGGGGTCGGGGCGACAGACTTTAATCAGGGAGGGATGAAACCAAACAGAGTGCTCTTGTTGTTTTTGTAATCGCACTTTTTTCTGTTTGTCTGGCAGGCGTGCGTATTACGCGACGACTTCCTGGATCAGGCAATAACCGCGATTGCGCACGGCACGAAACAGTCGCTCACCATTGCTGGCGCTTTTGAATTTGTCTTGCAGGCGACTCAGGCACATTTCCAGTCCGCGATATTGTTCCGGTTCTCTGCCGATGCTGAGGATCAGTTCATCCCGGCTGACAACCCGCTCTTCATGGTGCAGCATTTTCCTGACCAGCGCAGTTTCGAGCCCAGTGAGACTGATCTCGACGCCTTCTTTGGTCAGTGCGCCCTGATCATTGTCCAGATGCCAGGCATCTGTGCAGGGCGTGTCGCATTCGAGGGTTCGGGAAGTGGCGCCGGGTTCTCCGGTGATGGCTGTGGAACTGTGGAATGGATTTGCCGATTGCGCTGCCAGCCATTCGGACTCGAGGGTGGCCAATATTCTCTGGGTATCATGTTCGATGCTGTGTGCGACAGGCTTCCTTGTGCCGCGTGGGTAAGTGAATTCCATCAGCATCGGAGTGGAAGAGGGCGAAGCAACACCTTCAATGAACATTTGTGCCTGGGACGTGCCGAACGAATTGAAACGCTCGCTGGAAAGAATACTCTCGAGTTCACGTTGCGACGCTGAGTTGTTGGTCACGACAACAAAGTATTTCCTTGGGAGGGTTGTACTAGTTTCCATGTCTCTCTCCTAAAACACACCAAATTTGGCTAAAAGATAATCGGCAGTCGAGCAATGATTTCCTCGGAATCAATCGATAGGCAGGGTCTGGACCCAAAGATGGCCCTCGATAAGTTCCACTCGGTCTGCTGTTAGAGTAATGATTTATTGTTATGTTTAAGTGTTGCAGCGCTCATGCAATTGACTGCTTATTATTAAATATGTGATGTAAGTAACACTGTGAGATATCGGATCTTTATAGCGTTGCATCAGACGTTCCCTCGTATGCTGCAAAAGATTGCCTTCCTGATTCAGGCGGTTGAAATCAACCCCCTCATCAGACGATAGCCATACCCGCGAATGCTCTGGATGGCGTTCGTACCGTACACGTCCTTGATTTTTCCACGCAAGCGGCTTATCGATTTTTCCAGCGCCCGGGGATCATAGAAATTGCTGTTGAGGCCCATGATGCTGGCGATTTCGTCGTGACTGAGGATGTGATTGCCGGTCTGCGCGAACGCTTCCAGAATCTTCATCTCGGCAAAAGATATGTCCAGTTTCCTGCTGGTGTCCGACAGGCAGATGCGGGTGGGATCCAGCATCAGATTGATATCTCGTTGCCATTCTTCGCTGTTGAAGAATTCGGCGAGCAACTCAGAGCCTTCGTCGGAAACTGTATTGAACTTGATACAGAAATCGGCGCCGGCAAGAAAGTACTTGATCTTGTTGAAGGCGCCACGTCCCGTGATCACGGCACAAATGATCGGTTTCAAGTTGTCGGCGCGCAGGTTTTCCACCAGCGCCAGGTTGTCTTCGAGTGCCTGAGGGCTGTCGATGACAATGAATATGGCCCGATACGAACCAGGGAATTCATTCTTGTATGAACTAGTGTAGGTATCTGCCTCAAGGGCAATATCGGTCCGCAAATGTCTGGCGACCAGCGCACTAAAGTGTTCGGCCACGCCACGGGTACGACCCAGAGTGAGAACACCCGGCTCGTCGCTTATCCGCTGCTGGCGGCTAGTCGCTAAGTTCCCTGTGAGCATTATGCATTGACTCGAAAAAGTGCTGACATCGGGATGTTAAAGCACCGGTTCTCATCTGTGACTGACAATTGGTAACATTTACGCGGTTTTTAGACTTGGCTCCCGAGTTTTCTAACAATAATTAAGCTTTTCAAGCTTTTAGTTGCTTTTCTCGGTGCTCTGAACTAGCGGAATAGAGCGGTTTAGATGGTGGCAATATGAAATTGTGCCACTATTTTGAATCTATGGCGACTGAATAATTAATGTCCCTTTGCCACTGTTTTCCGGGTCATGAGTTCATCTCATGGCTTCCGTTTTTTTCTGCAGATGCCCGATAGTGTGAGACGGATCACATTTTATGGAGTGATGAAATTATTTTCTACCGAGGCCCTAAATATTTTTCAGGAAGTTCGTAGCCGGACGATTATTAACATGGCTTGAGTGTGTCTTTTAATAAGACATATTCTCCGTCCCCGAGTCAGGCAATGGGTGTGGATATGCCGATTGTTCTACTTCAGATGCTCAATTCCGAGTGCAGTTAACCGGGCGCTCTCCAGGAGCGGTCTGACGGAGGATTAATGGATTTCTGGACCTTTTTCCAGGTGTTGATATTGGGTGCGGTTGAAGGCCTTACCGAGTTTTTGCCCATCTCCAGTACGGGTCACCAGATCATCGTTGCAGACTTGCTGGCGTTCGGCGGTGAACGCGCCATGGCGTTCAACATCATTATTCAACTGGGCGCGATTCTGGCCGTCGTGTGGGAGTTTCGGCCGAAGATCTTCGAAATCGTCAAAGGCTTGCCGACTCAACGCAACGCGCAACGTTTCACGGCGAACCTGTTGATTGCCTTTCTTCCGGCCGTCGTGTTGGGCGTGCTGTTTGCCGATGCGATTCATCATTATCTGTTCAACCCCATCACCGTCGCCGTCGCATTGGTCGTGGGCGGCATCGTGATGTTGTGGGCGGAGCGGCGGGATCATGTGGTGAGTGTCGACCATGTCGACGACATGCATTGGTCCGACGCGCTGAAGATCGGTTTCGTACAGTGTCTGGCGATGATTCCGGGCACATCGCGCTCCGGCTCGACCATCATCGGCGGTTTGCTGTTTGGATTGTCGCGCAAGGCCGCCACGGAGTTTTCGTTCTTCCTGGCGATGCCCACCATGGTCGGCGCCGCCGTGTATTCAGGCTACAAATACCGCGAACTGTTCGAGTCCAGCGACTTGCCGGTGTTCGCCCTGGGCTTCGTGATTGCGTTTATCTTCGCGATGATCGCCGTGCGCGGTTTGCTGAAGTTCATTGCGAACCACAGCTACGCCGCTTTTGCCTGGTATCGGATTGCGTTCGGCTTGTTGATCCTGGCGACCTGGATCTTCGGCTGGGTCAACTGGACGGCTGCGGCCGCCTGACCTTTTTATGCCAGGCGGCGCAGGCCGCCTGGCTGCCTTATCTTCAACGGCCCTCAAGCAATTGAGCGGCCTGATCCAGCAGCGCCAACGGATCCTTGGCCTTGTGGATATCCACCGACAACAACTGGCGAAACTTGCGCGCCCCCGGAAACCCGGTGCCCAGCCCCAGTACATGTCGGGTGATGTGATGCATCGCGCCCCCGGCCAGCAAATGCTCGGCAATGTAAGGTCGCAACTGCGCCAACGCCTCGGCCCGGCTGATCACCGGCGCGGTGCTGCCGAACAACTGCTGATCCACCTCGGCCAGCAGATACGGATTGTGATACGCCTCGCGCCCCAGCATCACGCCATCGAAGGTCTGCAAATGCTCGTGGCAGGCCTCCATGGTCTTGATCCCGCCGTTGAGAATGATCTCCAGCTCTGGAAAGTCCGCCTTTAACTGCGCCGCCACGTCATAACGCAGCGGCGGAATGTCACGGTTCTCCTTCGGCGACAAACCCTCCAGAATCGCAATCCGCGCATGCACGGTAAAACTGGTACACCCGGCATCCCGCACCGTGCCGACGAAATCGCACAGCTCGGCATAACTGTCGCGCCCGTTGATCCCGATGCGATGCTTCACCGTCACCGGAATCGACACCGCATCCCGCATCGCCTTCACACAATCGGCCACCAACTGCGGATGCCCCATCAGGCACGCACCGATCATATTGTTCTGCACCCGATCGCTCGGGCAGCCGACGTTCAGATTCACCTCGTCGTAACCATGCTCCTGGGCCATCCGCGCACAGGCCGCCAGATCCAGCGGAACGCTGCCGCCCAATTGCAATGCCAGCGGGTGCTCGGCCTCGTTATGACGCAGGAAGCGTTCGTGATCGCCATTGAGCAGAGCGCCGGTGGTGACCATTTCGGTGTAGAGCAGGGCGTTTTTCGACAGCAGGCGCAGGAAGTAGCGGCAGTGGCGGTCTGTCCAATCCATCATCGGCGCCACACTGAAGCGGCGAGACGGCTCGGAACGGGTATGGCTAGTATTTACGGGCGCTTCAGGTTTTTCGAAATTCATTGATACTGATCTTTTATACAGCGGTTTTTACCCATTTTTCCTTGTTTTCTGAAGTCGCTTGCTACAATGTAGCAAGCGAACTCGGCAATGTAGCAACTGGAAATGGGCACGATCACATCACGCAAGCGCAAGGACAACTCGACGGCCTATACGGCGCAGATACGGATCAATCGGGACGGGCGCACAGTTTATCAGGAAAGCCAAACCTTCGACCGAAAGCAGGTCGCCCAGGCTTGGATCAAACGGCGTGAGACGGAGCTGGCTGAACCGGGTGCGATTGAGCGCGCAAACCGTAAGGGTGTGACGATCAGGAAGATGATCGAGCAGTACCTGGACGAGTACGAAAAGATCCGGCCGCTGGGCAAGACCAAGAACGCGACGTTGAAGGCGATCAAGGATACCTGGTTGGGCGACCTTGACGACTCGGCTTTGACCAGTCAGAAACTGGTGGAATTCGCACAGTGGCGGATAAGTAAAGAGGGCGGCAGTGTTCAGGCGCAGACGGTCGGTAATGATCTCTCGCACCTGGGGGCAGTCTTGTCTGTAGCGCGGCCGGCTTGGGGCTACGAGGTGGATCCGTTGGCCATGCCGGATGCGCGCAAGGTGTTGCGCAAGCTGGGCATGGTCAGCAAGAGCAAGGAGCGCAACCGTCGACCGACGCTCGACGAGTTGGACAAGTTGATGGAGCATTTTTTCGAAATGCAGCTTCGTCGCCCTGAGTCGATCAATATGCCGAAGATGATTGCCTTCGCGCTTTTCTCGACGCGCCGGCAGGAGGAGATCACGCGGATTCGCTGGGATGACCTTGACGAGTCTCGTCAGGCCGTCCTGGTGCGTGACATGAAGAACCCCGGGCAGAAGATCGGCAACAATGTGTGGTGCCATTTGCCGGATGAGGCCTGGGCGATCCTGCAGAGCATGCCCAGGACTGAGCGGGAGATCTTTCCGTACAACTCCAGGTCGGTATCCGCATCGTTCACGCGGGCATGCCCGTTGCTGGGGATTGAGGACTTGCACTTCCATGATTTAAGGCATGAAGGGGTGAGCCGTTTGTTCGAGATGGATTGGGATATTCCGAGGGTTTCGAGTGTATCTGGTCATCGAGATTGGAATTCTTTACGAAGATATACGCATCTGCGTGGAAGAGGGGATCAATATGCTCAATGGCCGTGGCTAAAAAAACTGTTTAATAAGAATTTGGCAGTGTTGTAGTTTTCATTGTTAAGAGGCGTTTAATGTGGGTGTGAAGGAGCTGGTCGAATTATTGACGAAAAATTTAATAGCTTTGGTCGTTTTGGTTATTACCTTTGCGAGTGGGGTTTATTATTTGGTAGATGGCTTTCGCGATCTGGCAGAAAAGAGGCAGGAGTTGTCTCAGCAGGTCCAAGCCTTTGAAGCTGAGAAGTCAGAGTTCAAAGTGCAGCAGATTAAGACAGAATATGATCTAAAAGAACGCATTGCTGTTGTGGCGCGTCGTGAGCAAGAGGTAGACAAGCGTAATGCTCTTCTCGAATCAAAAGAAAGCGCTTTAGCCATTGCGGTCGATGGTCTTCAGCAACAGGCTGTGATGCTTAGTAAGGAGCAGCGTGCTAAGGACGCGGAAGATAAAATTGAACGTTTGATAGCCCAGTTTACTGATTTGGGAGTCAATTTATACGATAACCCCATGTGCTCTAATACAGAAGCTGTCAGGAAATATAATACCGCGAAAGCAATATTCTCAATGATAAATTCGCTGGCTAGGCAAAACTTCATGACTGGTAGGTATAGCGATTTTATAAATAAGCATCGAGGTCGAGATTTTATTGATTGTCGATAAGGAAAAAAGGGGCGGACGCCCCTTTTGTTATGCCGCTCTTCCCATTAGCTGGTTCTGCTCCTTAGTTGCCTTTTCTCGTTGGCGGTCAATGTAGTCAGCGAGGTCTTTTAGGTGGACTCCAAGCGCTGCCTTCTGAGTGTCTGCCCCTAAACGAACAACTGGGATGTCAATTTCACCATCAAGTCTTTTGCGTTTGAACTTTTCCACGGTTAAATGCATGTAGTCAACGCACACTCGGTCGAGTGGAATTACAGCTTGTCCGTTGTACTGAGCCATCAGCAAAAAAAGTGTGTTCATGCTGCTGCCTCCATCTCGCTCACACTCAGTCCGACGGCAACTGGGCGCACCCAGACCGGCATGTTATGGAGCATAAAAGTCTCACCGGCCTCGGCCAGTAAAAGAGTGGTTCCCATAACGTGTGCGATGGCCTCCGCTGCGGCCGGCGGTACTGCATTGCCGATCCGCTCGCGCCATGCTTGATCACTGAGGCCATCCAGCTCGAACTGTTCTTCCGGCTCGACCAGACTCTGCAGTGCAGCCAGTTCCAGTGTGGTAAATGGCCGGTGCCAAGTGCCGTCAAGGCTTTCGATCACGCAGGTCAGTCGATCATCCGCCGCCGGCATGCGGGGATCCGCAACTGACCACCTGCCGTTGTCTTGGCGAGCGCTTGCTGACACTGCGCCCGCTTGATTCCCCCAACCAACAACGCCGTAGTGCCCCCCGGTCAGGTAGGCATCGCCTTTCTGTCGTTTCATTCCTGGACGAGGATCAGCGATCGATAGTTGTCCAACCTGGACGCCCTTTCCTCCGGCAATGATGGTGGAGCTGTGGCGATCAAACCTCATGACAGTCAAGTTGTTGCTGTGCCGTTTCCAGTTCGGCCGTGGATCTGCGACGCTAAAAGTCCCTTGCCCGGGCGATTTCACACCGATGATCGCCCCCGTGGTTTCGTCCCAGCGGCGAACGCCATATTGCTGGTACTGGAGGGCTCCGGTTTTTGCGCGGGGATCTGCGACCGAGAACGCACCATTTGTTGGGCTTGAGCGGCCAGCGATAGTGCCAGGCGTGTCGCACCAGTCATGTACGCCCATATAGCCGGCGCGGTATCCAGGCACGATCACCAGGTCACGCAGATAGCCGTCCTCGATGACTAAGTCGTTCAGGCTACGCCAGTCCTTGCCGGCTTCTACCAAAGCAAGACGAACCCACGTTTTCCACTGGAGAGCTGGAACTCGGTGCATTGGTCCGGCGGCGTTGATATCGCCAGCGAGAGGCATACGGCCCAGAATTGAGCCGACAGACTGCAATGTCTTTTTCTCCGGTTCGTAAAGAAACGGTGGCACTTTCTCGACGTGACGAGCAACCAGTAAGAAGCGCTTGCGGCTCTGCGCCAAACCGCCAATGACACCGCAGTCATGTGTCGTCTCGGCCACGGCATAACCGTAATGGTTGAGCAGCTTGTTGATTTGGTCGAGCAGGTGCCGGCCGCGAGTGGCCAGACGCGGCACGTTCTCGAAGACGATCAGTGATACTGGATCGTCCTTCCATGCTTCACACATCAGCCAGATGCATCGCAACGTCAACTCGTTCAGGGCTTGGTACTTCGGCGTCAAGCTCATGGTCTCCGACAGCAGCCCTGAAGCGCCTTTGCATGGACTGGAGATGAACACGGCATCAGGGCGCTCGTTGTTCGCGGCGCGGCGCAGATCGTCGGCACTGGCTTCGACCCATCCCATGGGCGGCTCTTTGCTGTGGAATCGGGTGTACTGATCGCGCGTGAACAGATCCATCAGCGTGCCAGGAACGCCGGACAGTCGCTCGAAGTCGCGTAGGCCGGCCGGATCTACGTCCACGCCACCAATGCATCGCCACTCGGCTTGGATGTGTCCAACGATAGGCTTGGCTCGGTTGAAGCCTTTGGCACCACCGCCCAGGCCACAGCACATGTGGAAGTGGTTGAGAGCGCGCTTAAGCATTGGCGTTCTCCTTTTCAGTGGTCGTATACCCCTCAGCAGGCTGCGCGGGCGGGCGATTCTGAGCGATTAGCGTTGCATTGGGTGTGGCTGCCTCGCGCAGCTTTTCGTGGGGTATGAGCGCCTCGGTGGTGCTGCTGGAAGAAGCAATAATGCCTGCTGCTACGCAGCAGAGGCTGTTTGTTTCTAGTGTGTCGACGCTGGCTTTCTCGCGGAGCAAAGCGGTCGGGGATTGGGTGTTGTGCTGGTCCTTTTGCATGCCGCTTTCCTCCGAGGTTCGATTGCGCGTTGGCTCATCAGCCGCTGGTGAGGCGTGAGCCGGGTTGCGGTGTGTGTGGGATTGGGAGTAAGCCTGGCTCATGCGGCGCTCTCCTGATCTGCTGGCTCCAGCAGTGCAGCGATGGCGAGCGCCTGGTCGCGCAGGACGCGGGTTTCGCGTTCGAGCTTTTTGCCCGTGCGGAAGGCGGCGAATGTCTCGGCTGCGATCCGCAGTTTCTCGGCAATCTCCAGCAGGGTGATCCGTGCAGGTTCTCCAAGCTGTGAGGCCTCTACGGCGCGTTTGTAAAAGTCGTAGAGTTGCTCGTGTTTGTTTTGAACCTGCTTGAGCGATAGCGTGAGGTTGCGGATCTCTTCAGATTTGTCAGCGCTCTGAACTGCTATGCCTTCGCTGTAGCCTTCTGCATAACCCTCGGTGAGGCCGTTGCTGAATCCGTTCCGGTAGGCGAGCCAGTAAATGCCGGCGGTCATGAGGACGATTGCTATCAGCGCGCAGATTTGAATTGCAGTCATGTGGTGTGCTCCTGGTGATGTCATCGACCGGTGGTGGCAGCCGCTTGGTTTGTGGGTGTTACTCGTTGGTGTCGTCCTGCTGTCGCTGCATGTCTTCGTCGGCCTTGTAGGCGCGGATGTCGATCAGTGAGGCGACGTGCCTAATGTGGGCGTACTTCGGTGCCTTGCGGCTGGTGTCCAGTGTGGTGATGGGGAGCTGGATGCGGCCGCTGCTGATTTCGGCCGCGAACGATTGCTCGTTGAGGTTGCGAAAGTAGCGTTCGCGAATTCTGTCTAGCGGGATCAGAACGTCGCCGAAGGTGCGAAAAAGCAGCTCGACGGTGGCTGACTCCGGTGCCGGATGCAGGCGCAGCGGGTTTTGTGCTGTGTTACTCATGGCTCTGTTGGGCCTCCTTGCGTTGTTTTCGGGCCGGGTGGTTCCAGGCGTTCAGACAGTGGGTTCTGGTCAGCTCGCGCAGATGTTCGGGCACTTCGAGGAGCGCGGCGTTGCGCTCCTCTCGTGTCCGCATGGCGATGATCTGGCGGGCGTATTCCCTAGGCCACGTCACGGTTGTCTGCCGGAATGGCAGGCAGGTCGATGCCCAACTGTTCGGCCAGCCAGCGGATGCCGGGTTGTCTCACCCGGGTCGACTGGCTGTACTGCATGCCGAGCTGGTCGTGGTACCACTGGCCGTCCTTGATGCGCAGGTAATCGCGGTCGCGGTTGGGGTAGGCCGGCAGGTTCTTCTCGTTGAGCAGGCCTTTTTCCCGCATGCGAGCGATGAGCTTTGGACGGGTGAGGCCAAGTTGGGTTGCGGCGTGGGCGAGGGTGCGTTCCATGGCGTTCCCCCCCCCTCATGCCGCGTGCGCGGCTGGGGTGGCCGCTGCAGCGAGATGCTTGATGGACTCGGTGACCTTGCCGTAGATCTCGACATCGGTCCCGTACACGGTGAAACACCGGGTGTGCGGGCTTGTGTTGCCGATGCTCAGGATGGTGGTGACGCCCGAACGTGATTGTGTGCGGTGCAGCGCGACCTGCAGGGGATAGTCAAAGCCCATGTCGAGGCTCAGCATGCCGCCGATGCGTATCAGCTCAAACACGCGTTGCTTGTCGGAGATCTCGAAGCGGCCATATTCGCGACTGGCGTGCGGGCGGTGCACTAGGTCGCTGGCGTTGCTTGCGTCAAATGGTCCGTTGGCGATCTCTTCGATGAAGTCGGCCAGCTTGAGGTGTGTTTTCTTATCGTTCTGCAGGGTCAGCGTGTGGCGTTCGCTGCCCAGCTCGACGACGAAGGTGCTCTCCGCTGTGCCGCGTTCGACCTTGAGGCGGAACGCCAGGCATTCACGCTTGGGCGCTGTACGGAGGACATGGTTGAAGGTCTCGGTCAGGTTGACCTGGGCGTTGAGCAACTGCAGGGTGCGGTTGTCGATTTTGTACTTGATCATGCTGCATGCCCTCCGCCATTCGGATCAAATGGGGTGGGGGCAGTGCGAGGTGGCTGCTTCGGTTTGCTGGTGACAAATGAGCAGCCGCTCTCGCGGGCCAAGCGGCGTATCTCGAAGATTCGGAAGGGATCAGCTGCGGCCGGGTGGACGTGCAGGGTTGCTGTGGTGTGCATGGTTTTGCATCGCTCTGTGGTGGGAGAGTGGGGCAAATATCAACCTGCAAACCCTGTATGTCAACCAAAAGTTGATATTTTGTGCCTAGCCGTCAAACGATCTAAATTCACTTTGTAAATGCCACCAGCGGGATACCGGCGTCATTAGCATTCGATCTAGTAGAGGGTAGAAAAAAGCCATGTACGGAGAGCAATTGTTGAGTCGAATGTGGGAAACTCTTTCGGAAAAAATGATTGGATCTTACCTGAAACCTTATCAATTGCGCCGAGTGGGAGAGGCAGAGTTAGATTTGATGCGGATTGGGAAGTTGATATCAGCACAGGCAGAGCGCGAAGCTGATGAGATCAGAAAGGGTAATAAAGATATATCAGATTTTTCTCGGAAAATTGAGTTTAAAAAGATTGCAAAATCGAATTATATCGCGGAGCGCTTAGAGCCAACGATTGACGCAGTTCATTTAATAGAGGGCAGTTATCGTAGAGCAGCGATAGACGCTACAAGGAAAGAAGTTAACGTTGCTAAGTCAATTTTGTATGCTGAAGAAGTGTTGGTTAATGATCCTCAAGAACCACCTGCAGATGATGTTGACGATGATTGGTTGTATCGTTGGAGGGATTGTTCGAGTGAGGTTTCTTCTAGTGATATGCAGAGACTTTGGGGGCGATTACTCGCGGGTGAAGTAAAGTCTCCTGGTATGTATTCTCTTCGGTGCTTAGACTTTCTCAGGAACTTGTCCCAAGCAGAGGCGAAGCTGATTGAAGAGATATCCTGTTTTGAAATTCAAGGTATGCTAGTTAAACAGGCAGTTGACGAACGATGTCAGTTCGAAGATTTGCTACAGCTTGAAGATTTAGGAGTTTTATCTGGAGTTGCATCAGGGGGATTGACAAATAATGTTCCGTTGTCAATGCAGCTTACTGATGCAGAGCTTGAGTGGCAGTTACGCGCGGATAAACTGTGTTTGACCGTTAAGAGTCTCCTTTCAGCGAACCGTTTAGAATTAAAGGCGTACCGTATTACTCCAATGGGGCAACAAATCATTGCGCTCGGACGGCTTCCTGACGATGTTGACTACATCAGGGCAGTGGGTAAGATAATTGCAAGAATGCATTTTAAAGTCACGGTCTGTGAGTATCATAGATCCGGTGAGTATATTATGGTTCCTGAGAACCAAGAAATAATAACACCGGATTGATATTGGCCGTTGACTTTTTATTCCGGGATGAAGGAACCTACAACCTTTCCGCAAATGTGTGTTTCCTCCGTAATATCAATGATTGGATATTGCGGATTGATTGGGCGTAAAAATTGCCGTCCTGCGTCCTCTACGAGGATTTTAAATGTCGCTTCATTTGTGCGTGGTACTCTAGCAATTACTCGATCCCCGGTTTTTGTCTCGGCCTCAGGATCCACAAATATTATACAGCCGGTTGGGTAACTCCGGCCTGGACCAGGGTTGGTCATAGAGTCACCTAGAACTTTCAGCGCATAACCATGTGCGCTTATAGGGACAGGGCAGGACAGCCATGACTCCGTATCATAGCTCTCAAAGTTTGAGATGGCCTCACACCACGCACCGGCCTGGACCCAAGAAATGAGCGGTACTTTGCCGAAGCGATGGTTAATCTCGGTCACATTGCTGGCATCGCCGATATTGATTTGGTGAACATTAGTATCTCCAACTTGTTCTTTTGGGAGTACACCATATTCCAACCATTCTCTACGAACCTTCAACCATGAGCAAAGTGCGGACATGCTATCGGCCTCTGCTATTGCTTCTCCGTTTAACCATTTACTAATCGCCTGCGTGGTCTTATTGACGCCTTGTCTCTTCAATTGGCGATGGATGTCAACACCTCGACCACGGGCTCGCACACCTGCGGCGTCGAGAGCTTCGTGTAGGCGCTCGCTGAAAGCTGCGCGGAGAGAGTTTTTATCAACCATAGGTTGAGGGTCTCATAGAGGTTGCGCAATAGTCAGTTGATCTATAACATCAACCGAAAGTTGATAATTAGAGGTTGTCATGTTGGACCCCGCAGATTTTCCGAGCGCGATTGCGTTTGCTTTTGAAGCAGTGGGCGGCATTGGGGCCGCCGCCAAGGTATGCGATCGCAGCTATCAGGCTCTGAACAAATGGCGTCAGGCTGCATGCCTGCCGAGAACGGATTACACAGGTGAAACCAAGTATGCCGAGCTGTTAGCGACTGCTGCTAAACAGAAGGGCAACGCATTTCAAGCTGCTTGGCTGTTAAACGCTTCGGCCCCTCACAAAGCTGCAGCGTAGCAAGAAAAAAGGCGACCAAAAGGTCGCCCAGTTCCTCCCGACACGCACCACCACAGCGCTGCCGGGACGCGATAAAGGTAGGTGGGCACACCACATGCAACCACCGCCCTTTATCGCGCTTTTCCAAGGCTCGGAAGCCTTGGTGTTGCTGCCTTTTCCACCACAGATTGGGCAGCTGTTGCGCCAGGGGTGAACAACGGATTGTTCGCCCCGGCACGGTGCCGGTATCGATCCCGAAGATCTAGCCGGCGTTTGGGCCCTTTCAAGCCACGCGGCAAATGTATCACTACTGCATGTCGCGCGGCACTGGCAACTTACAAGGATTAATGCCATGAGCCGTATCATTCTGAGCTCTCTAGACCGGGCGCAGCGGGAAGTTTTGCCGCTCGATCTCGCGCTTTACCATGCCGCACGGGACTACCCCGGCGGCGCCGCTGCTATCGCCGCCACCACTGGCCGAAATGCGACCACGCTGCAGCACAAGCTTTCCCCAACCCACCCAAGCCACACGGTGAACATCCAAGAGTTCGGCGAGATTCTGGAGCTGACCAAGGATCGCCGCATCCTGGATGCAGTGCATGCGTTGGTCGGTGACACAACTTGGCAGGAGCTGGCCGAGGCGTACACCAATGACATGCCTGAGACGCTGACCACCGGTATCGCGGAATACTTCCGCAAGGTGGCGGATCTGGCGGACACCTGGGCTAAGAGCATTGGTGACGGTGTCGTCACTGATGAGGAACTCGCCGCGATTCGTCTGCAGGTGTTTCGTGGGATTCAGGGGCTGTTGGGGCTGTTCAACCGCGCCACGTACGTCAACCAGACGACGCGGGGTGTTGATCGTGGCTGATATCGCTGACTTCGCTAATGACCTGGTGCAAGAGCGTATTGATCAAGCGCTCGCTGCACGCAACGCCGCCAAGCCCGCTTTGGCGGCGCATTCGTTTCTGTTCTGTGAGAACTGTGAAAACCCGATTCCTGAGGGACGCCGCATCGCTGTTCCTGGGTGTACACAATGCGTGAGCTGCCAAGAGGTCGATGAGATCTTGGGGGCCATTTATGCTCGATGATGTCTTGGGGCAATTCGCGGATTACGGTCTTGAGCCTGCGCAGCCGCTGGTGTTTGGCAAGCTGACCCGGTGCAAAACAGCGCAGGACAAGGGCAAGGAAAAGAACGGCTGGTACATCGCCCATGAGCATCGCACCGAGAAGGGTGAGACGCTGATTTTCGGCGCATTTGGTGATTGGCGTTCGGGTGAGTCGCAAAAGATCAAGGTCAAGGCCGGACGGATGTCGCCGGAAGAGCGTGAGGTCATGCGCGCTCGACAGGAGGAGGCGAAGCGCCGGGCTGCGGAGATCGCAGCCAGTGCGGCGCGTCGTGCGGCCAAGCGTGCGGCAGGGATGTTCAAGCGCATGCCGGAGAAAGGCCGAAGCGACTATCTGGATCGTAAGCAGATCGTTGGTATCGGTGTTCGGTATGCACCGCGAACTGGCGCGTTCCTGGTGCCGATGTGTAACGTGCGCGACGAGATTGTCGGCCTGCAGGTGGTGTTTCCAACCAAGCAGGAAGACACCGGTCGGGACAAGACGTATTGGCCCTATGGGATGTCGAAGGAGGGCGCTTTTCACTTGATCGGTCCGCATCCGGATCCGGGTGAGCCGGTGTTGGTGTGTGAGGGCTACGCCACGGGCGCAAGCCTGCATATGGCGACGTCGCTGACCGTGGCCATTGCGTTTGACGCCGGCAACTTGCTGGTGGTGTGTAAGGCGATGCGTGAGCGCTTCGCCGGCTGCCCGCTGATTATCTGCCGGGACGATGACTGGAAGACCACGAAGCCCAACGGTGATGCCTGGAACCCTGGTGAAGAGAAGGCCAACAATGCGGCGCTGATCGTCGGTGGCCAGGTGGTTGCGCCGATCTTTTCCGGTGAGCGTGAGATCAAGTGGACCGACTTCAACGACCTGCATGTCGCCGAAGGTTTGGAGGCCGTGCGCCGTCAGGTGCTGGCGGTGGTCAAGCCGCCGGCTGCTGGTGGCTGGAAAGACTTGCTGGCTCGCAGCGAGAGCGGGGCGTTGATCGCGCACATGCAGAACGTCGAGTTGATCCTAGCCAACGATGAACGCTGGGCCGGGGTGATCAGTTACAGCGCTTTCAGTTCGAAGATCGTGAAGCTGCGTGCGGCACCGTATGGCGGTGGCACTGGCGATTGGGCGGACATCGATGATGTGCGGGTGATGAAGTGGCTCGCGCAGCAGTACAACTTGCGGGTCAAGGCGTCGCATGTAATCGAGGCGGTGAGCGTTGTTGCGCATGACCATGCGTTTCATCCGGTGCGGCAGTATCTGCGCAAGCTTGAATGGGATCGCGTGCCGCGCTTGGAAAGCTGGCTCACGGATGTCATGGGTGTGAAGGCCTCCGATTACTCGAGCAAGGTCGGTAAGCGCTGGATGTTGTCGGCCGTGGCGCGGGTGATGAAGCCGGGCTGCAAGGCTGACTCGGTGATGATCCTTGAGGGGGCGCAGGGCGCCGGTAAGTCGACGGCGATGAGCATTCTCGGCGGCGAGTGGTTCATGGATACGCCGTTCGCCCTGGGCGATAAGGATGGCTTTCAGGCGATCCGGGGCAAGTGGATCGTCGAGCTGGGCGAACTGGACAGTTTCAACAAGGCCGAGAGCACCAAGGCCAAGCAGTTTTTCTCGGCGTCCACGGACACCTACCGCGAGAGCTACGGTCGTCGCACGATGGACGTACCGCGTCAGTGCGTGTTCGTGGGGACGACTAACCAAGACGAGTACCTCAAGGACGCGACCGGTAACCGGCGATACTGGCCGGTGGCGTGTACCAAGGTGGATCTGGAGTTGTTGCGCTCGATGCGCGATCAGCTGTGGGCCGAAGCGGTGTTCTGTTACGACGCGGGCGATCTCTGGTGGGTGACGCTGGATGAGGCGGCAATGTTCGGCGAGGAGCAGGACGAGCGCTTTGTGGTGGACGAATGGGAAGGTCCAATTCTGACTTGGCTGGAAGAGTCGCAGATCGGCGAGACCACCACCGGCAGTGATGTGCTGACCAGTGCATTGAAGTTGGACTTCGGGCATTGGGGCAAGCCGGAGCAGATGCGGGTTGGGGTGATCTTGCATCGGTTGGGGTGGCGGCGAGTACGGTTACCTCCGTTGGTGAAGAGTGGTCAGCGGCCGTGGGCTTACAAGAAGCCTGCAGGGTGGGGCGGTGCTTCGGCGTTGAAGCGGGAACCGATTGAGGAGCCTTGCTTTGATTAAGGAGATCGATTCGCTGCTTCGTTTGTGGGCTCAGGAGCTGCATTCCGAACATTCGAAAGGGGGGCTTGCTGGGGGGAATATGGTTGCCATGATGATGGAGAGCAATGGGCAACTGATCCGTGGGCGGCGGGCCTTCCGTGCGCCGCTGGAGAGTTCTCTCGACATCGAGCTGATCGTGACCAAGCATCTGGCGCCCGAGCTGGTGACGGTTGTACGGGAGCATTACTGCACGCTCGACGTTGATATGCGCTTGCGTTACGCGCACTGCGGCTGCGGTCGTGACACGTACTACCAGCGTTTGCATGAGGCACACCTGCAGATCTTCGGAGTGATGATGGGGTTGGCTGCGTGACCCCTGGCATTCGTCCGGCTGTTGCTGTCCCACTGGCCCGTCTTGTCCCGCTGCATTTTGATGCAGTGGGACAGGTGCGGGCCTTGTCGTTATTGGGCTGTCCCACCGTCCCGCTACAAAGTGCCTCCCGCCCGTGTGAGCGTAGCGGGCAGCAGTACGCGCGTTTCACGCGCACGCGTGTTCCTTAAGATTCTTCCTTTACATGAGAAGGGAGAGAGAGAAGTAGGACTGTGGGGTGAAGCCCCGAATTTAGGCGCTCTCAGGCGTCCCACTTCGATTCCGAATGGTGGGACAGATGGGACGCCGCCGAAAAGGCAGAATGCCGGGGTGGGATATTCGCCGACATTCGCTAGGCGTTCACCCGGTGTTACCCACATATTCGCCGGGTGGCATTAAACCGGGGTTGCTGCCACCGGAATCGACCTGTAAAAAGTAGTCATCTTCGATAGGTGCGACCGCAGAGAGCGGCAGGCACCACACCACCAAACCCGGCCATTGCGCCGGGTTTTTGCGTTTAGGGGTTGGCGATGACAAACGAGCAACAAGCGCTGGCAGAGATGCCGATCTGGTTAGTGATCGTCCTGGCCCTGGTCGGCGGCGTATCGGGGGAGATGTGGCGAGCCGACAAGGATGGGGCGCGGGGCTGGGCGTTGTTGCGCCGCCTTGCGCTTCGGTCAGGTGCCTGCATTGTCTGCGGGGTGTCGGCGATGATGCTGATGATCGCAGCCGGCATGACGATCTGGACGGCGGGCGCCTTGGGTTGCCTGACGGCAATGGCCGGTGCCGATGTGGCCATCGGGTTGTACGAACGCTGGGCCGCCAAGCGGCTGGGCGTTTCGGAGTCGGCATCGACCGACCGCAGCTAGGGGAGCGGCCGGGTGGGGGTGCCATTTTTCCGGGTCCTCCCCGAGGGCCGCCCCCTACACGGGTTAGCGAACTCGCGGGATCTCTGCAGCTGAGAATTTTGCAGTGATGTCCGTCTTTTCAAAGGGTTAGATATGGGCAGGACTGTTAGCAAGGCCGACTTAAGCGAGATCGTCGGCCGTGATGAACGTACCCTGACCCGTTGGCAGAACGACGGCATGCCCGTAATGGAGTTCGGCATCGGGCGGGGCAAGGAAAACCAGTACGACACCGAAGCCGTGATCCAGTGGCTGATGCAGCAGGCCTCGCTCAACGGAAAGAAAGAATCCTCCCGCGACCGGCTTGACCGTAATCGTGCCGATCGCGAAGAGCTGGCACTGGCTAAAGACCTGGGCGAAGTCGTCATCGCTAAAGAGCTGATAGAGCGGTTCGAGGCCATGATCATCGCCGCCAAAGTAGAACTACTCAATTCACTCCCAGACGATTTGGCCGCTGATCTCTCGGCACGCTATGGCGTGGAGGTTGACGAGCAACTGATTCGGGATCCCATCGAAGCCATATTGAGGAGGCTGTCTGACTATGACGTGGATGATGCCTCGTCAGATGGAGATTTTGACGAACCGGACGATCCGGAGGTCTTTAAAGAAGACGGCGACTAAGGCGCTGCGCAGCGCTTGCCGCAAGTGGGCGCCACCGCCGCGAATGAGCATTATCGAGTGGGCGGAAAGGTACCGCTGGCTTGCGCCGGAAGAGGCTGCCCGTCCTGGTAAGTATCGGTTTGACGTGACACCGCACCTAACCTGGCCGGGTGGGCCGCTGGAGGCACTGGACGATCCGGCGGTCAGCGAGATCGTTGGCCGCAAATCCGCTCAGGTGGCCTGGACATCCGGCGTATTGGGCAACGCACTGGGCAAATGGATCGACATCGATCCGTCGCCGATCCTAGTGCTATTCCCCAAGGCTGAAGCCGCCAAGCAGTACGTCGGTGAAAAACTCGAACCGATGATTGAGGCCACTCCGCGACTGCGCAAGAAAGTCGACTTGCGTAGTCGCAAGCTGCAGCAGCGTCAGGACTTCAAACGCTTTCCCGGCGGCTTTCTGAAGATGGTCGGCTCCAACAGTCCGGCCAGCGTGAAATCCACGCCAGTGCCGCGGGTAGCCATTGAGGAGCCTGACGACTGCAACCTCAACCTGCGTGGCCAAGGTGACAGCATCAAGCTGGCCAAGGAGCGTCTGAAAACTTTCCGGCGCTCGAAGATCATCATCGGCGGTACGCCCACCATCAAGGGCCTGTCAGCCATCGACGCGGAGTTAGAGCTATCTGACAAGCGTGTCGGATTGGTGCCGTGTCACGAGTGCGGCCAAGAACATGCGCTCAGCTTCGACAACTTGCACTGCGACGAGGATCCGGAGTACCTGCACGAGGTATACGGCAAGAAGCGGCCGGAGAAAGCGTTTTACTCCTGCCCACACTGTGGTGCGATCTGGGACGATAACCAGAAGAACGCCAACCTCAAGTACGGGCGTTGGTCGGCCACGGCTGAGTTTCGTGGGATTGCTGGCTACATCCTCAACGAGCTGTATGCAACGTTTTGGGGATCGCGGTTTGAAGAGTTGATGAAGAAACAACTCGGCGCGGAGCACGAAGCATCAAAAGGCAACATTGGCCCGATGATCGCCTTCGTCAACAGCAACAAAGGTGAAAGTTACGAGTACCAGAGTGACGCGCCGAAGACCGATGAACTGGAAAAACGCGCCGAGCCCTACGCTGAACTGACAGCACCCAAAGGTGTGTTGTTGGTCACCGTGGGTGTCGACGTGCAGGGTGACCGCCTGGCACTGGTCATCACCGGGTGGGGGCGTGGCGAAGAGTCATGGCGGCTGTATTGGGGTGAGCTTCATGGCAACCCCATCGATCCGCATGATGCTGTTTGGCAGGAACTGGACCGGGTGATCTCCCAGCCGATTCCCACCGAGGGCGGCGCCCAACTGGCGGTGTCGGCGGTAAGCATCGACAGCTCCGACGGCAACACCAGCGATGCGGTTTATGCCTACGTTCGGGATCGCCAGCGCTACAACGTCATGGCGATCAAGGGTGCTTCCAAGGACAGCGCTGACAAGGAGATTTTCACCAAGCCCTCGCAATCGGTAGACACCTCGCAGGACAACACCAAGGCCTCTAAGTACGGTCTGCGAGTCTTCATCGTCGGCACCCACAAGGCTAAGACCCTGATCGACGGCCGACTACGGCTGAAAGGCGCAGGGCCTGGCCGAATGCACTGGTACAGTGAGATCCGCTCGGACTACTACGAGCAGCTCACCAACGAAGTGCTGGCGCCGCACCCGCGCACCCCCAGCAAGATGGTGTGGCAGAAGAAAGCGGGCCGTCGCAACGAAGCGCTCGACTGCGAAGTGTATTCACTACACGCCGCTCGCAGCCTGAAAACCCACCTGCTGCGGGATCACGAATGGGACCAACTGGAGCAGCAACTGCTACAGCCAACCCTGTTCACCACCGAACAACCGGTCGCACCGATACCGCGCCGAGCCATCGCTCGTGGGCGGGGCACCCGCAGTCGCGCGGGCTACTAGGAAAACAAATATGACAGACGCACAACAGCGCCTCGCGGAAGTCCGGGCGGCGATCTCTGACGTCCTGAAGAAAGGCCAGCGCTTGCGTCGTGCGGATCGCGAACTGTATCGCGCCGAGCTGAACAGCCTTCGCCTTCTCGAGCAGCAATACGCGAAGGAGGTTGCGCTGGAACAGGCCCAACAACAGGGACGCGGCCGTAGCCGCATCTCCTACATGAAGATCTGACTATGGGATTTTTTCGAAAAGACCCGGCCGAGTTGCTGATGCGTGAGGCGATCAAGCTCGCCAAGTCGGCAAACGAGGCCCGACCTATTGTCGCTCAAGGTGGTGGGGGTGGTGTCGAGACGCGCTGGCGCGGTGCCTCCCGCGTGCTGCGCAGTATGGCCAGCTGGATACCCGGCCTCGGCAGCCCGCGACGCGACCTCGACCAAAACGAGCGGCGCATGTTGGTGGCTCGTTCGCGGGATGCAATGCGTAATCACCTGATCGCAAGAGCGGCGATCACTCGCCTGCGTACCAACGTAGTCGGCACCGGCCTGGTCTGCCGTTCGCAGATTGATCACGCGGCGCTCGGTTTGAGTGAGGAGCAGGCCGAGGACCTCAATACCCAGCTCGACCGGCTCTGGTCGTTATATGCCGATGATCCACGTGAGTGCGACGCGGAAGCGACTCTCAATCACTACCAACTGCAGGCCCTGGTCATGGTCTCGTCGATGGTCGGTGGCGATGTATTGATTGCCAGCCCCGACGACGAACGTCCCGGCTGCGTGTTCAGTACACGGCTTCAACTGATCGAGTCGGATCGGGTATGCAATCCGGCTGGACAGCTGGATAGCGCGAACCTGGTGGACGGCGTCGAATTCGACAGACTCGGCGCTCCGTTGGCTTATCACGTCTGTACCGGTTACCCGAACGAGCACACCGCCGGCCAAGCGCTCAAATGGGAGCGTTTGCCAGCGTTCGGTGATGCTACGGGCAGGCGCCGAGTCATGCATGTCATGGCCGACAAGGAGCGCCCAGGGCAGAAGCGAGGCGCGCCGTACCTGGCCCCGGTGCTGGAGCCACTGCAGAAGCTGGAACGCTACAGCAGCGCCGAACTGATGGCGGCGGTCATCTCGGCCATGTTCACCGTGTTCATCAAGAAGACCAACGATTTTCAGGTTGGGAATCTACCGCTGACAGCGCTGGCCAACGAAGGCGATGGTCCTGGCGGTGATAGCACCGGGGATGGCGAACTGGCGCTGGGCGAGGGTGCGATTGTCGACCTGGGACAAGGAGAGGAACCGGTCATTGCCAACCCGGCACGGCCCAATGCGCAATTCGATCCGTTCTTTACCGCCGTGGTCAAGGAGATCGGCGCGGCCTTGGAGCAGCCGATGGAAGAGCTGCTGCTGCACTACAGCAGCAGCTACAGCGCGGCCCGTGCAGCGATGCTGCAGGCGTGGCGCTTCTACAGCCTCCGTCGTTGGTGGCTGATCTGCGACTTCTGCCAGCCCAGCCGAGAGCTGCTGATCGATGAGGCCGTGGCACGTGGGCTGATCAGGTTGCCTGGCTATGCCGATCCCGCCAAACGCAAGGCCTACTGCCAAGCGATCTGGATCGGTCCGGCCCGTGGCGCTATCGATGAATTGAAGGAGGCTAACGCCGCCGGAAAGCGCATCGAGATCGGCGTCAGCAACGAGACGCTTGAGACCGCCGCCATGACTGGCGAGCCGTGGCAGCAGGTCTACCGACAACGCGTGCGCGAAGTCGAACAGCGGCGCAAGGATGGCTTGCATGTCCTGCCCAAAGGACGCGAGCAGGAAACACCCCCCAATAACCCCATCGAGGAATAACCATGCCCCGCGCATTTGAGCTGGCTGCCTCGCAGCCTTGGCTGATGCTGCCCGGCGCCCTGGACAACCTGCTGACCATCGCAGACCGAATGGGTGACCCGGCGGCGCTGGAGACCCGTACAGGCATGCGGTTGGAGAACAGCCGTAACGTCAGCGTGCGAAACGGGGTAGCGATCATCCCGGTGGTCGGTCCCGTATTCCGTTACGCCAATCTCTTCACCGAGATCAGTGGCGCGACCAGCACCCAGGTGCTGGCCACCGATCTGCAAACAGCGTTGGACGATTCCAAGGTCAACGCAATCATCCTGAACATCGATAGCCCAGGCGGCGTAGCCGCCGGCATCAATGAGCTGGCTGACCAGATCCACGCTGCCCGCGACCGTAAACGCATCGTCGCCTACATCGGTGGCACGGGGGCCAGCGCGGCCTACTGGATCGCTTCGGCGGCCGGCGAGATTGTCATCGACGAGACCGCGCTCGCCGGCAGCATCGGTGTCGTGGTCGAGGCTGTGGTGGAGGGCGAGGCTACGAGCGGGCGCAAGCGTTACCAGATCGTCAGCCGCAACGCACCGAATAAACGGGTGGATCTAGGCACCGAAGAAGGCCGGGCCAAGGTCGGCGAAACCGTCGACGCAATGGGCGACGTGTTCGTGGCCAAGGTCGCCCGAAACCTGGGCGTGGATCCGGAGCGCGTTCCCGAGATGGGCGACTTCGGCGGACTACGCGTCGGCGCCGCCGCCGTCGAGTCAGGCCTGGCCCACCGGCTAGGTTCGCTCGAAACACTGATTACCGAACTGGCCAAACCGGCCGCAACCCAACCGAGGAAATTCAACATGACCACCGTCAGCAGCACGGCGGAGTTGCGTGAGGCGCTGGCCGCCGGCACGGATCCGCAAACCATCCAGATTGCCCAGGCCAGCCAGCCGGATCTGGACAGCATCCGCACCCAGAGTCGCGAAGAGGGCGCTACTGCCGAGCGACAGCGCATCACCGGCATCAACGCGTTGGCGAATAAGGGGTTCGAGAACGAGATCGCTGCCGCCATCGATGCCGGCACCTCGGTCGAGGCCACCGCGCTGCAACTGTTCAAGGTAGCGCAGGATCGCGGCATTTCGCTCAACGCGATCAAGTCCGACGCCACCGGGGCCTCCACCTCGACCCCAACGGGTAACGATGACCAGGGCGAACGCAAAGCCGTGGTGAACGCCATTGTCGTGGGCGCCTCGCGCCGCTGACAGGAGAAGAACATGAGCAACCCAGAACGCCAAACCTACGTGCCCGAGCAGCTTTCGGCGGGCGCATTCCCCGTGATGATCGACATCGCTGTGATCGCCGCTGGCCAGAACCTTCCGCGAGGTGCCGTCCTGGGCCAGGTCAAGGCGAGCGGCGAGTACGCGCTGTGCAAGCCCGCAGCCAGCGATGGCTCCGAGGTGCCTTCGGCGATCCTCGATCAGGCGACAGACGCCACCTCTGGCGCACAGATGGCGCCGATCCGACTGACCGGCGAAGTGCTGGCCACCCAACTCACCCTCGGCGAAGGACTCACTGTGGCGAAGGCTAAAGCCTCGTTGCGTGCCCTGTGCCTGTTCATTCGCTAACCGGAGTTTCCGATGGATATCTTTGACACCCGCACCATGCTGGAAGCGGTCGAGCAAATGCCGACCGCCCGCCGCTTTCTGCTGAACACCTTCTTCAACGGCGGCAGTCCAGTGACGTTCCCGACCAAGACTGTGGACATCGACATCATCAAGGGCAAGCGCAAGATGGCGCCGTTTGTGAATCCACGTCTGCCGGGCAGCTTGTCACTGCGTGAAGGCTATACAACCAGCACCTACTCGCCGCCGTACATTCAGCCCAAGCGCGAAACCACGGCCGAGCTGGTACTCAAGCGTTCGGCTGGCGACAACCCTTTCTCCACGCGCACTCCGCTGGAACGTGCCGGCCAGTTGTTGGGCAAGGATCTGCGTGACCTCGACGACGAGATCATCCGCCGCGAAGAGTGGATGTGCGCCCAGGCGCTGACCACCGGCAAGGTTCGCGTGATCGGCGAAGGCGTGGACGACACCATCGACTTCCTGATGGCCAACGACCACAGAATCAGTCTCGGCAGTGGGCAATGGAACACGGCTGAGAGCGACCCCATCGGCAACCTGCGCACTTGGAAACGTAAGATCGCCAAGGACTCTGGACGTACGGCCAACACGGTGGCCATGAGCGGCGAAGCGCTGGACGCCTTCCAGTCCAATGCGACGGTCATGAAGCAACTCAACACGCGCCGCGTCGACATGGGAATGATCAAGCCCGAGGAGTTGCCCGATGGCGTGACCTACCTGGGCTACCTTAACGATCCAGGCGTCGATCTGTACGGTTATGACGAGTGGTATCTCGCCGATGACGACGACGAAGAATTGCCCATGATCCCGGCCGGCGGCCTCATTCTTGGCTCAACCTCGACGCGCAACGCCATGCTCTACGGCGCGATTCAGGACCTGGAAGCCGTGGAAAGCGGCTTGGTCGAAGCGGCGCGCTTTCCGAAAAGCTGGGTTACCCAAGAGCCGAGCGCACGTTGGCTGAAGCTGCAGAGTGCTGCCTTGGCCGGCCTGCTGGAACCGGACGCCTTCATCTACGCCAAGGTGGTGTGATATGGCCAAGAGAGCCGAATACCTGGTGATCGACGGTTGCGTGCAGGACGGTCGTAACGTAGTGCTCAAGGGGCAACCATACAACCCACCCAGCAAGGAAGTAGCGGACGCCCTGTTGTCCGAGGGGCGTATCGCTGACATCAAGGATTCGCGCGCGCAACAACTGCTGCAAGAGAATCCTGACGCGGCCGCCGACGCCGCTAACGGTGAGTGACCGTGGGTTTTCGTGAGTTGAGCGACGACATGGATTCCCTGGTGCTGGATGGCTTGGGCGATGTGGGAATGGTCGGTGGTCGGGAGATCGCCGGCTTCTTTTCCGCGCCTTGGTTGCAACCGCGTATGGGGCGGATCAACACCGCATTGCGGGAGCCTCAGTTTGAGATCCGCGTTATCGACGCAGGCGGGGTCGCACCGGGTCAGTTGGTGATTATCGACCTGCCGGTGCAGGACGGTGGCGGCCAATATGACTTGGTGAAACTGGAGCCGGATGGCACCGGTTGGGTGGCGTTATTGTTGAGGGCCAAAGCATGAGCGTCGGAAGTCACTTCAAACCCTCAGCTGGCGGCGGGATGATCTCGCTGCAAACCTCGGCGGCAGACCTGAAAGCCTTTCAGGATTTCGCCGCCCTGGTGCCAAAAGCGGCGGCGAACGCCCAGCGCCGGGCAATCAATAAAACCCTGCGCTGGCTCGCTACGCACATCGCCCGCGCTGTGGGCCGGCAAGAACGGATTGCAGTCGCTGCCGTTCGGCAGCGACTGCGGGCTTACCCGGTCAGCGGCGGGGCCAACAGCGGCAAATTGTGGTTTGGCCTCAACTCTATTGAGGCCAGCCGAATCGGCCGCGCACGGCAGAGTCGATCCGGTGTGTCCGTGGCGGGGCACCGCTTTCAGGGGGCGTTCTTCAAGAAGGTTTACGGCAACAGCGCCGACATATGGATCCGCACGGCCAGCAAGCACTTCAATCCCGCCGATTACCCCGACAGCGACGTCAGCGCGGTCGGTGTTGTCAGTTCGGGCTGGATCGCTGAACACGACAACCGCTTCCCCCTGGCCAAGGCCAAAGTTTCGCTGGAACAGGCCCGCCCGCACTTCGAGAGCTGGGTGCGCAAGGCCGACGAGCAGCTACTGCATGTCCTGCAGCAGGAGCTGAACTTTGAACTGCAGAAGTGCCTGAAAGGGAAATGACGTGATGGAAGAAACAGAAGTCCCGTTCAGTCTCGACCAGCTGTATCAGGTCATCGAGCAGCACATTCAAGATCACCTGCCAGGTGTCCGGACTGTCGCTACATGGCCGGACCTCGAAGGCAGCATTGCGTTGCCGGCGGTGCTGGTCGAGCTGGCTGAGATGGAGCCGGGTCTTGATCCAGGCACCGGCGAGACTGGACTGAACTGCAAGTTCGAGGCGCGGGTCATTACCGACCCCATCGCTGCGGATCATCATCGGCAAGCGGTGTTCATTGCTGGGCAGTTGGCCGTGTTGTTGCGCACGCAGTGCTGGGGTGTGAAGGTCGAGCCGGCCGAGTTCGTGCAGGCCATGCCGGACTGGACCAAGCCGGAGCTGGACGGCTACACCGTCTGGGTCGTGGAGTGGACCCAGCAGATCTACCTCGGCGAAGCGCAGTGGCCGTGGCCAGATCAGCCACCGGGCACCTTGCTGTTAGGTGTCGAGCCGGATGCTGGGCTGGCCAACAAGGACAAGTATTTTGCACCGGAGAATCTGCCATGAGTGGCGGCTACGTGAGCGCTCAGCATGATCGTATGCTCGCCGGCCTGGTCAAGGACTGTTACGTGGTGGCGGTAGATCTGACCGCTTCACCACCGGTGTGTCGGGTATCGGACGGGGAATGGGTCAGCGGCTGGGTGCGCTGGCACAGTGTTGCCGCCGGCAAGGCCCGGCACTGGCGAGCGCCGAGCCTGAACGAGCAGGGCACCTTGATCAGTGCCAGCGGCGAGGTGGCGCAGGGCACATTCATTCCTGGTCTTTATGGCAATGGCGGCGCGCCGCCGGATAATCGCAATCACGTCGAAGTCTGGCATTTCGACGATGGCGGGCGTTTGGTCTACGACTGGCAGGACAGCATCTACAGCATCACCCTGCCCACCGGCACGGTTACCATCAAGGTCGGGGCGACCCTGGCTGAAGTGACCGACAACGCCGTCACCGTGAAGTCCGGAACGATCGATCTGGAGGGCGTTGTGAACATCAAAGGGCCGGTCAACATCAACGGCCCGCTGCACGCAACCCAAAGCATCACCAGCGATGCTGACATTCTGGCCGCCGGCCAAAGTGACAACCATCACAAGCACTAACTCAACCTTTATTCAGCCCGCTGCGTGCGGGCTTTTTCATGCCTGGAGTTCCCATGGCCAAACATCAAGATGATTCAACTGCATCTGAGTCCTCCCCAGTCAGCCAGGTGCTGACGCCCTCTACGGTGACTTTTCGCGACATGCTCTACACCTCGCGCACTGTCGTCCTGCCGGACGGGCGCACGCTCGCGGTGGCGAAAAACAAGGTCACGGTCGATAGCGCCGACGATGTGGCGCTCAAAACGCTCAAGGCCCAAGCCGAGTTCGAGCAACTCAAGGAGTAGTCCCGATGATCGGAATGGATCGCCACACCGGGCAACCCATATCCGGCATCGAACATTTACGCCAGTGCATCGGGGACATCCTCGGCACGCCATTGATGAGCCGGCGTGAGCGTCCGGAGTACGGCAGCAAGCTGCGGCGCATGGTCGACTTGCCTGTTAACGAGGGTTGGAAAAGCGCCGTGCAGGCAGAAGCGGCTCGCGCACTTGGCCGGTGGGAGCCTCGGTTGAGGCTGGAGCGGGTACGCGTGCTGTCCGTCTTGGGCGGCCAAATCAACATACAGATCAGCGGCGAATACCTCGGTGTGCGCGGCACGATGGAGGTGTGGGTATGAGTACCCTGGTGGATCTGTCGGAACTGCCGGCCCCGGACGTGCTGGAGCCGCTGGATTTTGAAGAGGTGTACAGCGAAGCGCTGGACGTGTTTCGCGGCCATATGGGTGATAACTGGACGGCTTCACTGGAAAGCGATCCGGTCACCAAGCTGCTGGAGGTCGGCAGTTACATCAAGCTCGGCAACCGGGCGCGTGTCAACGACGCCGCCAAGGCGCAATTGCTGGCGTATGCCGTCGGCGCCGATCTGGATCACCTGGCGGCAAACGTCAACCTCAAGCGCCTGGTGATACAGCCGGCTGACCCGCTGGCGGTGCCGCCGGTCGACGTGGTGATGGAGTCGCATGACGCTCTGCGTGAGCGTGTACAACTGGCCTATGAGGGGCTGACCACGGCGGGGCCGCGTAACAGCTACATCCTGCACGCGCGTAACGCTTCGGCGCTGGTGGCCGATGCCACGGCTGAAAGCCCGTCGCCGGCCTGCGTTGACGTCACGGTGCTGGGGCTGGAAGGCGACGGCACTGCCAGTCCCGATTTGCTTAGCCTGGTCGCCACCGCTGTAAATGACGACGACGTGCGCCCGGTAGGTGACCGCGTCACGGTGCGCGGTGCGCAGATCCTGCGGTATCGCATCGACGCCGTGCTGCACATGAAAGGTGCCGGCCCAGAGAACGATGCGGCACTCGTCGAGGCGAAAAAACGCCTTGCGGCCTGGATCAACCCACGCCGACGCCTCGGTGTCGAGGTGGCCCGGTCCGGCGTCGATGCGCAATTGCATGTAGCCGGCGTGGCGCGCGTGGAGCTGATGGGCTGGCAGGATCTGAAGCCGACTAAAGCGCAGGCCGCGTACTGCACCGATTACACCGTCGTGTTGGGAGGCTGAAATGCGCAGTCTTTTGCCCCTCAACAGCACTCCCCTGGAACAGGGGATCGAGGCGACCTTCGCCGAAACCACACTGATTCCGCTGCGCACCCTATACAACCCCGATACCTGCCCGCCGCATCTGTTGCCGCATCTGGCCTGGGCCTGGTCGGTTGACCGTTGGGATCCGGCCTGGTCGGAGTCAGTCAAGCGCGGGGCAATCAGATCCTCGTTCTTCATCCACAAGCACAAGGGCACCATCGGTGCATTGCGTCGAGTGGTCGAACCGCTGGGTTACCTGATCGAGATCGTCGAATGGTTCAACACGGTGCCGCAAGGCGTGCCCGGAACCTTCGCACTGAAGGTTGGTGTGCTGGATACCGGTATCACCGAGGAAATGTATCAGGAGCTGGAGCGCCTGATCGATGACGCCAAACCCGTCAGCCGACAGCTTACGGGGCTGGCCATCAGCCTCGAAACCCAAGGTCGTTTGCATGTGGGTGTGTCCCTGTACGACGGCGACGAACTCGACATCTACCCGCCCGAAATGAGCGACATCGAAGTCAGCGGCAGCTTCGGCGTCGTTGGCTGTGAACACTCCATTGACACTCTGGACATTTATTCATGATTGATGCGAATTCTAAGTTTTTCGCGATCCTTACGGACGTGGGGGCGGCCAAACTGGCGAACGCCAACGTCCTGGGCGTGCCCTGGAATATCACCGAAATGGGCGTGGGGGATGCGAACGATACAGACCCTCAGCCTAGTGCCAAGCAAACCAAACTGATCAACGAATGGCGTCGCCGGCCGCTGAATCAGCTCCGACTCGATCCGGTCAACGCGGCTGTCATTGTGGCCGAGCAAGTCATTCCGGCCGACGAGGGCGGCCGCTGGATCCGCGAGGTCGGTCTGTACGACGCGGACGGGGATCTGGTGGCGGTGGCCAACTGCGCCCCGACTTATAAGCCTGTACTTTCGCAAGGTTCTGGCCGCACGCAGGTGGTGCGGATGAACCTGATCGTCTCCAGCACCGCACAGATCGCGCTCAAGATCGATCCGGCGGTGGTGCTGGCCACCCGTGAATATGTCGATTCGCGCATCCTGGAAGAGCTGGCCAAGCTCGATGTGAAGCAATCGGTTCGCGCGGCGACCACGGCCAACGTCGCGCTGGTCGGGCTGCAAACCATTGATGGCGTTGCCCTGGTCGCGGGCGAACGGGTGTTGGTGAAGAATCAGGCCGCCGCCAAGGAGAATGGCCCGTATGTGGTGGCGCTCGGTGCCTGGACGCGGGCTAAAGATGCCGACAGCAACGTGAAGGTGACGCCCAACCTGACAATGGCGGTCGAGTCGGGTACGACGCAGGCCGATACCATCTGGCAGTTGGTGACGGATGGCCCGATTGTTGTGGGCACTACGGCGCTGACGTTCAAGGACATCACCGACGGCTTTGCCCGGTTGTTGTCGCCGAGTTTCGCCGGCAACCCTACCGCGCCGATGGCGAGCCAGTTCGACAACAGCAAGTCGCTCGCCACCACTGAGTTTCTGAGGCGTCGCGGCGTTGAGTTCTCAGGCTTTACCACTCCCACGGCCAGCCTGGTGATGGCCGCGGCGCATGTCGGCGGCGTGCATAGTTTCTACAGCGCCGCAGCTCTCACTGCGACGTTGCCGCCATTGGCGGGAATTCCTGTAGGGGCGTCGGTTACGCTGGTCTGTGCGGGTTCTGGTGGGCTTTCGGTGGTGCCGAGTGCTGGTGATGCGGTGACGTCGGTTAACGGGGGGTTTGGCATTATCCCGTTGGCGATTGGCGATACCGCTGAGTTTATTCGCACCTCGGATCAGTGGCGGCTGATCGGTGGCACGCTGGTGTTGCGTTACGCCGGGGTCATGACGGGCGAGAACTTTCAGACACGGCCGCAGTTCGACATCAGCAAGGCGCTGGCAACAACCGAATTTGTGCAGCGGTCGCTAGGCAGTTATGCCGGTTCAACCATTTACACCGGCAGTACGTCGACCATGACCTCGGCGGATGTTGGGAAATTGACTGTGGTCAATGGCACTACCGCGACGTTGGTTTTGCCTGATGCAGGGACGTGTCCAGTGGGAAGTCTTCTCCCGGTGCTGGCCAGTACAACAGTCGGCTTGACGGTTCAGGCCAAGGGTTCTCAAACGCTGCTTACGCTGTCGGGTCTGACTGGCCCTATTGCGCTACAGCCATCGTCAATGGCGGTGTTTCGCCGCTTGAACGATGGCACGGGCTGGGTGCTGGAAGGTGGGGATTCCGCACTGAAATACTCGCCGCTGTTCGTGGCCAGCAGTGGCGGTGTGGCTGGATTTTCCAAAAGTCCAAACGGTCGCATTGACCAGTGGGGGCAAGGGACGACCGACGCAAACGGCAACGTCTATGTGTCGTTCCAGACGGCGTTTCCCAATGGGGTGCGTAGCATCATGTTGCTGCATAGCGGGGGCCAGCCGGTCATGGGTTGCGTTGTTGCAGAGTCCATCACAAAAGCGGGCTGCACCTTGAAAATTGCGCAGCCGGCGAGTGTTCAACCTAGCTGGTCGGTGTACTGGCTGGCGATAGGGTTCTAATCATGAATGAAGTCATTTATTTCAGTCCGTCCACTCGCGGGGCCTACACGGTGGAGATGCACGGTTCTGACATGCCAGCGGACGTGGTGGAGATCGCCGCGAGTGCCTGGCGGGCGCTGTTAAAGGAGCTGGAAACCAGCCCCAAAATGGTGTCGTCACGGCCTGACGGTCATCCCATTCTGGTCGATCCGCCCCCGCTGGAGCCGGCCGAAGTGGCCGCGAATGAGCGGGTGTGGCGTGACGCGCAATTGACACTGACTGACCCGCTGGTTTCCCGGCATCGCGACGAGCTGGAAGAGAGGCGCGAGACCTCGCTCACCGCCGAACAGTATGCCGGGTTGCAAGCCTACCGTCGGCAGTTGCGCGACTGGCCTCAGGGCGAGCAATTCCCGCTCGCCGAACATCGACCGTCGGCACCGGCCTGGCTGGCCGAGCAAACCGGTAACGCCCCGCGCTGACGGGGCGTTTTTCATTCCACAACACGACAACCCTCACGGCCTCGCTCATGCGGGGCTTTTTCGTTTCGGGAGAACGAGTCTTATGAGTTTCTTTCACGGCGTCACAACCACGGCAGTCGATACCGGCGCGCGCACTATCTCGCTGCCGTCCTCATCGATCATCGGCCTGTGCGACACCTTCAGCCCTGGCTTGGTGGGCGGCGGTACGGCCAAGGCCGGAGAGCTGAAGCTGATCACCACCGAGCGTGAAGCCATTGCAGCGTTCGGCGCCGATTCAGCGATCACCAAGGCCTGCAAGGCGATTTACGCCAAGGCCAAGGCAGTAATCGTCGCCATCGGCGTGCCGAAGATGGACGACCCGGCGTTGCAGACCTCGGCCATTATCGGCGGTGTTCTGGCGTCCGGTCAGCGTACCGGTCTGCAGGCACTGCTCGATGGCAAAAGCCTGTTCAACGCGCAGCCCCGCTTGCTGATCGCACCGGGTCATTCGGCCACGCAGGCGGTGGCCACGGCGATTGATAGCCTGGCACAGAAGCTGCGCGCCATCGGCATCATCGATGGGCCATGCACCACCGACGAAGCTGCAATGGCCTACGCCGATAACTTCGGTAGCCGCAACCTGTTCATGGTCGATCCGGGCGTGCAGTTCTGGGATACCGGGGACAGCAAAACGGTGGATGCACCGGGCTCTGCGTGGACGGCCGGTCTGTTTGCCTGGACCGATGCGACTTACGGTTTCTGGGCCTCGCCGTCGAACAAGGAGTTCACCGGCATCACCGGCACCACGCGCGCCGTTGAGTATCTGGACGGCGACGAAACCTGCCGGGCCAATCTGCTCAACAACGCGAATATCACCACGATCATTCGTGACGACGGTTTCCGTCTGTGGGGCAACCGCACGCTGTCGAGCGATCCGAAATGGGCGTTTGTTACCCGCGTACGGACGCTGTTCATCCTCATGGACGCGGTACAGGCCGGGCACAAATGGGCGGTCGACCGCTCGATCACCAAGACCTACGTCAAGGACGTCACCGATGGCCTGGAAGCGTTCATGCGCGACCTGAAAAACCAAGGCGCGGTGATCAACTTCGAGGTGTTTCCGGATCACGAATTGAACACGGCCAGCCAGATCGAGCAGGGCAAGGTGTACTGGCGGATCCGCTTCACCGACGTGCCGCCGGCTGAAAACCCGAACTTCCTTTTCGAGGTCACCAACGAGTGGATGACCGAAGTGCTTGAACCTGCCTAAGGAGGCACCCTGATGATTCCTGAAGTTCTCTCCAACTGCGTCGGGTTTATCGACGGCGTCAGTTTTGCCGGCGAAATGCCGAGCCTCACCTTGCCCAAGGTGGTCCTGAAAACCGATCCCTATCGAGGCGGCGGCATGGCCGGCGAAGTCGAGATCCCGACCGGCGTGGAAAAGCTCGAAGCCGGTTTCACCACCAACGGTGTGCGCCGTGAAGCACTTAAGTTCTTCGGCCTGTCTGACCGCACCGCCTGCAGCGCGGTGTTCCGAGGCTCGTTCAAAGGGCTGAAGGGCAAGGTCACCCCGGTGATCGTCACGATGCGTGGTGGCATCAAGGAAGTCGACATGGGCGACTGGAAGGCCGGTGATAAGGCCGAGACCAAACACAACATGGCGTTGACTTACTACAAGCTCGAGGTCGGTGGTCGAGTGATCTACGAGATCGACATGCTGGGCATGGTGCTGGTCGTTGACGGCGTCGACCAACTTGCAGAAGAACGTACGGCCCTGGGCCTTTAAGGACACGAAGAAATGACTCAACCGAATCAAGCAACACCAGAAAAAAATCTCCCATCCTGGCTTCACCTGACCGAGGAAGGGTTTCGTGTCTCGCTGCGACACCCCACCGAACTGTCGGGTGTGCTGGTCGACACACTGACCCTTCGCGCGCCATGTGTGCGTGATATCCGGGCCGCGCAAGCCGCCTGCAACGGCGACGAAGAAAAGCGCGAAATGTCGCTGTTTTCCTCGCTGACCCAGACCCCGGAGGCGGATCTGATGGCCCTCAAGCTGGTCGACTACATGCGCCTGCAGAAGGGCTATTTTCGTCTGGTCCAGGACGACGAGGTTTGACGGACCGACGTTGAAGGGGCTGGCCAGGCGTTTGGCCCGAGAGACCGGTTTCTCTGCAGCCGAGATCACGGCCATGCCCTTCAACGAAATCGTGTGGTGGCTCACGGACTGAGCCGCCCCATCCATCCCTGACCCATAGGCACGCACATGGCGAAGAACATCGCGTTGGGCTTTGTCATCGGCGGGGCCGTCGATCCGACGGTCGGCAAAGCCTTCAAGGACGTCGAAAGCAAGATCAAGCATCTGGACACGGTGGGCAGCAAAGCACGAGTACTGCAGAACACCATCGGCGACACCATGCGACTGCGCGAAGAATGGCGCAAGGCGCACGCAACCGGCGCCGCCGGGGCGGACAAGTTGCTGGCCAAGTACGAAAAGAACCTCGACCTGCTGAAGAAACAGGGCGTCGAGGTTGGGCGTCTGAGCAAGGCCTACGCCACGATGGGCCGTGTTGCCGCCGGGGCTGAACTCAAGGCGCTCGGGCATCGGCAAATGGAGGAAGGCCGGCAGGGAATGAAAAGCACCCTCGGCCAAGCCGGTGCCCTGACGGCTGCCGTGGCCATCCCGACGAAGGTCAGCGCGGACTACGGCGCGATTATTCGTGACATCGCGATCAAGGCCAACATTGCCAACTCGCCAGAAGAGACGAAGCTTTCCAGAACCGTTATCGGCACGTCACGCGATGCAGGGATGGCTCGCAATCAGGTGGCGGAGGTAGTCAACGCCTTGGTCGGTGCCGGTATGGATCTGGACAGGGCGCAGGCCTATACGCCGGCGGCGGCTAAGTTCGCCGTGGGCCAGGGGGCAGAAGGCTCCGAAACGGCGAAGATGATCAACGCCTTGGAGCAGAACGCCAAGATCACCGATCCGGCAATCATGCAAAAGGCGCTGGAGGCCATCGCCTATCAGGGGCAGGCAGGTAGCTTTGAAGCCGTCGACATGGCTAAGTGGTTTCCTGAACTGTTGGCCGGCATGGGCAAGCTCGGAATCACCGGTATGGACTCGGTGACGCAACTGGGTGCAATGCTTCAGGTGCAGATGAAAACGGCCGGTGGTTCGGATGAAGCGGCCAATAACCTGAAGAACTGGATGGAGAAGATCGGCTCTGGTGAAACGGTCAAGGCCTACGAGAAAGCGGGTATCGACTACAAGAAGTCGCTGCAAACCGGACTGCAGAACGGCAAGTCCACGCTGGAGTCGAGTTTTGCCCTGGCCCAGAAATACATCGAGGCGACCGATCCTAAACGGGCGGCCGAAATGGCCAAGGCCACAGCTGCGATCAGTAAAGAGGCCGATCCCGAGAAAGCCAAGGCTATGATGAAGTCCTTGGAGGAGGCTTTGCGTACCGGTGATTTGTTCGCCGACATGCAGGTCAAGGCCGCTTTGACCGCGTACATGCAGAACAAGGATCTGTATGAGCAACTGAAGAAAGACTCGGCCAATGCCACCGGGATCCTCGACAAGAACCTGGCTGAACGTCGGCAGACGTCCGCGCAAAAATGGTCCGAGATGGCCCAGAGCATGGACGATGCCATGCGCAGCATCGGTGATGCGATTCGGCCGGTCACTGATGCGGTCGCGGACGGCATCACCAACGTCAGCCGTCAGCTCGCCGGGCTGGCCGACGAATCGCCGCGTTTGGTGACCGCCATCGGTACGGCCGTGGCGGGCCTGGTTGCGCTCAAGGGCGCCGTCAGTGCGTTCAAGATGGGCAAGGGCCTGATGAACATCGGGCGCGGCACCTTGATGGGCAATCCGAACATCCCGCAAAAGGTCATCGTCACCAACCTGCCATCCGTGGGTGGTGGTCTTGATGCCGGCGACTTCGATACCGGTCGTGAGGGGAAAAAAGGTAAGGGCGGCAAGGGCGGTAGGGGCGGCGGCAAAGAGGGTATTACCCGTGGAGGCGGAGGGGGGGCTAGCGTCGGTTCAGTTGTAAAAGGAGCTGCCGTGGTCGCCATTGCTGAGGCGGGTTACAAGGCTTGGGACACCTATCAGAACGCCGAGACTCAGGATGAAAAAGCTGAGGGTTATGGGCAAGCAGCGGGTGGGTTGGCCGGCACACTCGCCGGTGCTGCAGCTGGGGCCGCTATTGGATCGGCCATTCCCATCATTGGCACCATGGTCGGCGGATTGATTGGCGGTTATCTCGGTTACATGGGAGGCGATGCACTCGGCGGCTTTGCGGGCAAGGAGTTGTTCGGAACCCCAGACTCGCTTAAGAAAGTGCCGGATGCCGGGCCGCTGATGATGGTCAATGCCGGGCAGAACATCCCGCCGGTGATGGGCGATATCGCCCGTTCATTCGCGCCGGTGCCGATTGTCAAAGACCTGGCTCAGCCGCAGCCGAAAATGTTGCCCTTGATGACGGGAGCGGTGCCCAGCACTCAAGCGGATATCGAGGCCGCCAAACCCTTCGGGGTGATACCTGCAACGTTGCCAGCGCCTGCACCGGTGCCTCCCGCACCTAATGCCGCCATGCCTGCAACCGGGCAACTGTTACCCGAGCGGGAGCCGGCCAGCGCCGCCTTGGGCGATGTGACCCGCTCACTGAGCCAGCCGGCACCACCGAGCGTTCCCGCAACACTGGCACCGCCGGTCGAGGCGAAGACCCAGCCATCCAAGACTGAGCAGCGGTTCGAGATCCAGGCACCGCTGCACATCACCGTGCAAGGCGATGTGAAGGATCCGGCGCAATTGGCGAGGGAGCTTCAGCCCTATATCGATCAACAATGGCGTCAGTCCACGCAGCAACTGCAGAACCGTTCGCTGTATGACGAGCCGCATGTGTAAGGAGGGGCAATGGCCTACATAGAACAATTACAGTCGGGCCTGAAGCAACTGGCGGCGGCCGGGGAGAGCGGTCGCCGAAGCCTTGACGGCATGATGGGACCGGTCAACGGGGCGATCAGTGAAATCAGCGGTGCGGCGCTGGAGCTGGAGGGCGTCCCATTTGTTGGGCCGGCCATCGGAGCAAAGCTGCAGCGCGTGATGCGCGGCGTCAATGCCGCCCAGGCCAAGGTCGGCCAAGTGGTCGCCACCTACAACAAGGCGACCCGCGCCGTGTCGCAGATCGATGAGCGCATGGGCGAACTGAAGGAACAGGCCGCGCGGGCGTCCACCGCGATCAACAAGGTCGCCGGCAAGGTCAGCCCGTCACTGGCCAATATCGTGCCGACCAGTTCCCTGGGCGGCGATGCCACGCCGGTGCCGGAAGCGGTGAAGCCGTTCCCTCATCTGCTGATCGTCCAACCACGGGACCCGCAGGCGCAGCCGTACTACTTCAACCTGGACACCGCAGCTTTTGATGAACTGCGACGGTCGACCGAATTTCGGTGGGCCTCGCAAGAGCGCCTGACCCGGCGACCGGCGCAGCAGGCGGTGGGCATCGGTGAGGAAAAAATCACCCTCAAGGGCGCGATCTTTCCCGGCTTCAAGGGTGGGATCAAACAATTGGACACTCTGCGCAGTCTCGGTGCCCAGCTCAAGCCGCTGACCCTCACCACCGGTTATGGCGACGTGCTTGGCACCTGGTGCCTGAAGAGCGTTGAAGAAGAACAGAGCGCGCTGCTGCAGGGCGGGATCCCGCGCAAGCAGGCGTTCACTTTGGAGTTTGTGCGTTATGGCGACGACTTGCAGAACGTCTGACGGGGATCTGCTGGATACCTTGTGTTACCACGCTTATGGACATCTGGAAGGCACCGTCGAGGCGGTGCTCGATGCCAATCAGGGGCTGGCCGATGAGCCGCAACCCTACCGTGCCGGCATCGTGATCGAGCTACCGGATCTACCTGTTGCTACCGAGGAAACCATAGCGTTGTGGAATTGATGGACTATAGTTATTTGGTAACACTTCATTTCTGCAGCTCCACCCCTTTAAAACCCGCCCAGTGCGGGTTTTTTTTTGGAAAAAATAATGACTCCAGCGTTTCGAATAATTGCCGATGGTGCCGACATTACTGCGCTGATCAACGACCGATTGCTGCAGCTGAAAACCACCGACAAGCCTGGCATGGAGTCGGATGAGTTCGAACTGCGCATCGATGACCGTGACGGTGCGGTGGTCCTGCCCCCGCGCGGGGCCACCATCGAGATCTTCCTGGGTTATGCGCAGACGTCGCTGACCCGCATCGGACGTTATGTCGTCGACGAGATCGAGCTGTCCGGCCCACCCGATACATTGGTGATTACTGGCAAGGCCAGCGACATGCGCGGCAGCGGCAAAACCACCCGCAGCGGCAGTTGGGAAAACGTGCCGTTGTCACGGATCGTCGCCGATGTCGCCGCGCGCAATGGCTGGCAACCCGTGTGCTCGGTGCAAACCAAGGTGCCGCGTGCCGATCAGCTCAACGAGTCGGACTTCAACTTCATCACCCGTCTGGCCAAGCAGTATGACTGCACGGCCAAGGTGGCTGACGGCAAGCTCCTGGTGATGCCGCGTCAAGGTGGGCAGAGCGCTTCGGGCAAATCGCTCGGCGTGGTTCTGATCTCGCGCGCGGATGTCAGCCGCTTCCAGTTCCGGCTTGGTGACCGCAATACCCACAAAGCGGTGTCGACCAAGCATCAGGACAAGAAAAGCGGAAAGCTCGCCGTGGTCACCCTGGACAACGACGAGTCTCCGGATGGCCTGCCGCCGATTCACACCGACCGCCACATCTATCCAAACAAGTCGGCCGCCGAAGCGGCGGCCCAGGCCCGCCTCACCGCGTTCAACCGGTCCACTGCCGGTGTTCGCTTGGAGATGCGCGGCCGTACTGATCTGTTTGCCGAGCGATCGATTAACGCTCAGGGCTTCAAGGTCGGTCTCGATGGCGAGTACCTGGTCGACTCGGTAGAGCAGGTATTCACCCAGGCCGGCTGGAGCACGACGGTGGAGTGCAACGGCGGCAAGAAGGGCAAGGCGAAAGCCAAAGGCAAGAAGAAAAAAGCGGCGAAGGATCTGAAAGTCGTTCAGCTCAAGCAGTAGCGTCGCATTCCCCAACCTCACGGAGAACCTCCATGTCACTGACCGAACAACAGTTGCTACGCATCATGCCCAACGCCCGCCGCCAAGCGGGCGTTTTTGTTTCTGCACTCAACGCAGCGATGGCTCGTCGCCAGATCAACACACCGCAACGCCAGGCGATCTTCCTGGCTCAGGTCGGCCACGAGTCCGGCGAGCTGAATTTCGTTCGCGAGCTGGGTGGCGACCAGTACCTGAGCAAGTACGACACCGGCACTCTGGCCGCGAGGTTGGGCAACACGCCTGAGGCCGACGGTGATGGCCAGCGTTACCGAGGTCGGGGGCTGATTCAGATCACCGGCCATAACAACTACCTGCGTTGCAGCCTCGCGCTGTTCGGGGATGAGCGTCTGCTGCGCACGCCCGAGCTACTGGAGCAGCCGCAATGGGCTGCAGAATCGGCCGCGTGGTTTTGGTGGGTGCGTGGGCTGAACGCGCTCGCGGATCAGGGTGAGTTCGAAGACATCACTCGCAAGATCAATGGTGGTCTGAATGGTCTGCAAGAGCGTCTGCAGTTGTGGGGGCGGGCGAGGGCGGTGTTATGCGTCTCGGCGACTTGATCCCGGCTCCGTACCAATTGCTTGCGAAGGGCGCATTGCTGACCGTCTTAGCCGGCGGATCGGCCACCATCGCCTGGCAAGTGCAGGATTGGCGCTTTGGCAAAGCGCTTGCCGCACAGGAGCAACTCCATGCCGACACGCTCAATCAACTGGCCCAGGCCTCGGCCGCACAACAGCAAGCCGAGCAAAGTAAGCGTCTCGCGCTTGAGCAGCGTCTGGCGACCAGCGAACAAACCCATTACCGAGCCTTGAACGATGTCCAACGTGATCAGGGTCGTCTGCGCGACCGTCTTGCCACTGCTGATTTGCGCCTGTCAGTCCTACTCAGCGCCTCCACCGGCGCCGGCAACGGATCGGTGTCAGCCACCGCCGCCCCCGGCGGCGTGGTTCATGGTCCCACAAGAGCCGAACTTGACCCGGCGCATGCTCAACGAATTATCGGCGTCACCGACGACGGCGACCGGGGGCTGATTGCCCTCGCGGCCTGTCAGGCATACGCCAAAGAAGTCTCAACACCGAAGTGAAAAGAGCGGTCGGTCCGGATGCGTCAACATCCGGATCGACCGCCGTCCCTGCAGATTGTCCCTGCAAGTCCAGCCAAGGCTCTTGCTCCGTGCACAAAGCGCGGCGAGCCTAGCACCTGTTTATCCATACAGTAAAGGTCTTGCTTTCAATGTCTACACCCATCATCCCTTGGATGGGCGGCAAACGCCGCCTGGCCGACCGCCTCATTCCGCTTTTTCCGCCACACGAATGCTATGTTGAAGTCTTTGCCGGCGGTGCCGCGCTCTACTTCATGAAGCCCCAGCCATCGCCCGTGGAAGTCCTCAACGACATCAACGGCGACTTGGTCACGCTTTACCGCGTCGTGCAGAATCACCTCGAAGAGTTCGTGCGCCAGTTCAAATGGGCGCTCAGCTCGCGGCAGGTGTTCGAATGGCAGAAGATGACCCGCCCCGAAACCCTCACCGACATCCAGCGCGCCGCCCGATTTTTCTACCTGCAGCACCATGCCTTTGCTGGCAAGGTCTCAGGGCAGACATTCGGCACGGCGACCACCGCTCCGGCCATCAACCTGCTGCGCATCGAGGAAAATCTCTCGGCCGCGTGGCAGCGCCTGTCCGGCACCTATGTCGAAAACCTCCCCTGGCTTGAATGCGCTGAACGCTACGACCGTGCTCACACCTTTCACTACATGGATCCTCCTTACTGGCAGACCGCCGGCTACGGTGTGGACTTTCCTTTCGAGAACTACGAACGGATGGCCGACTTCATGCGCCGCTGCAAAGGCAAAGTGATGGTCAGTATCAATGACCACCCGGACATCCGCCGCGTGTTCGAAGGTTTCCATTTCGAAACTCTGGACATCCGTTACACCACGACCAACCAGCGGCAGGGAAAAGCCGACGTCAGTGGCGAGTTGGTGATCATGAACTGGAAGCCCGAGGCTTTGGGAGGCCTTTTTTAATCGCGCCGGTGGAAGTGGCACTGCGAGTAGTCAGTCGCGAAGAGCCGCATTCACTCGAGCGAACCGGTTTTCGTGTTCGCTCTACAGTAAATCAATCAGAGAGCTGGGGCGTTAGAAGGACCTGTGCGTTTTATAGGGTGCCCAGGCTGCAAAAGTGTAGCGACGGAAATAACAAGGTCTTCTAGCGACCAAGGTTTATGCAGATAGATCGTTGAGTGTGGAATGGAAGTGGGATCCAAGGCGTACCCAGAACTGAGAATCGATTTTACAGATGGCCATTTGCTTTCAACCATTGTTATAAATTCGATTCCCTTGAGCTGTCCCGGCAAACCTTGGTCGACGACTATCAATGGGCAGGGGAGCTGGGATTCAAGCATGTAAGTCAAGGCGTCGTCTGCTGTCTGGAATACTTTTGGACGTCCACCGATTTCAATAATGATGTCCCCCATAAGATCGCTCAGCACGGGGTCGTCCTCAACGACAATGATCTCCCCTGGGATCGGCAGCATCCCCTCCCAGCTAACGTTCACTTGTCGTCCTCCTTCATCGAGTTGGTGGGCAGCCTATCAAGTGGCCTGAAATGCTCCCATCGCGAACTGCCCGAAAAGTGACAGACTTCTCAACGCTGTGGCTCATCCCAATCAATGGTAGCTGACGCTCGCCATTTCACCTCGGTGATGCCAAATTTTTCAGCTTGAGGCTTGCTGATAACCTTCAGAGGGGGACGCCCTGGTTTTGGAATAGGCGCGATCCCTGCGTCGCAGCTTGCCCAATGCCAAGCGTCTGCATCCTTCATTGATTGGGCTCGGATCACGAATTCTTTGGGGCTTCCGTGCAGCAGATACCGGATATGGTATGTCGCGTAATTGCTCATTTTGAACTCCGTTTCTGGATTTTCAAAAGAGCATTTTGCGAGCCATTAATTCCAAAGAGTCTTGGACTCGCCGCAGATTCTTTCGTCAGTCCGCAAGTCGGCAGGTCCCGGAGACGATGCCTGATCAATGACCGCTATTTCATAGCAGGTTGTGGCTGTTGAACGCTATGGCGAACTATAGGCGAGCTTTAGAGAGGTAGGTCAAGGCACGTAGTTAACCCAGATTTGTTGACCGACGAGAAACAACCATCTCTTCCAGGATTTCCCGTACCAGTCTGTTAGCACCTGATTCGCCATGATATTGGGTCCGATCAATATTTGCGATGGTGAACTGACGTAGGTCAGGACCTATAACCTCCACAGAAAGCGTACGATCAGAATTTATAGTGCAGGTGATGGTGCATTGGGGAAGGCGGCGGGACAGCAGTTCTCCGATTTCACCTTTGCTCATTGTATCCACGATCTGTGGTTCCTTTTTCTTGAAAGATAGAAGCTAATAATGGAGGTTCGAGCAATTATGGCCAGTTGATGTCGCTCGGTCGAGAGATGAGCGTTTGCTTGACAATGGCTCTGGAGCGGGGTGACTGGATATGCAGGCTTGTGAGTTCTTTCCCGACGCTCTATGGCGGAAAAATCCTGCTAGTGTTAGTGGAATTTGCCAGAGTATGACGTCATGGAAGAAGTTTTTATCGTTCAAAAACGGCCGTGCGGAGGGATAGAGGCAGGTTTCTATTTCAGAATTGTCGACACGCGTACCGGGGAGCAACTCATGTCCAGCTTTCTTAATGAGTCGCAGGCCTATGAGCAATGCAGCCGATTAAATATCCATGCGGCCCGCCTACAGCCAAGCGCTCTGGCTAATCCGAATGGCCGCTGATTAAAGCATCCATCCCATGTGTAGATGCTGAGCGAGCCAGGGCGTTACCTCTCGTAGCGCCCATCCAGCCCCGCAAAGCATGCTCAAATAAATGGCAAAAAATTTGAGTTCCCAATTCATCTTGATACCCCTAGTAAGGCACTCGGGCAAGGATGGACAATCGCGCTGAACAGACTATATTTCGAATCGTGTCTACCTTACCAGTGCGCCCTCAGCTCGTCCCTGTAGCAGTGGTGAGGTAGGCCATTTAGATTTTAGACATCCCTGCTCTTTTGCTTTTCTAAATGGGTGGATGACGTACGCCCGATGACTTGATGAGCATAAGGTAGCAGCGGCTTGCTGATCCGGAGTCAGAGCTGTCGAGCGTGATCGATCTCGAAGGGTTATGAGCGTTCGGTGATTAGGAGCACATATGCGTCTCGAGTCTGCCGAAAGCACAATCAGACATCTTAACGGATACCTTGAAGTGGCGGGGTAGGCTAGAGACCTTGAAAATAGTGGGACGGGTGAATGAAATCTAGCCCTCGTTATCAGCTTGGGAAAGTCTGCCAGACTGACTGCTTTCGGCCAGAATCTGTCGTTTATGTTCATGATTAAGTTGTGCTCACTTCGGATTCTGGACGACCGATCAGTTAGCCGTTTTACTCACGAAAAAGATTGTAACTTGCCGCCCCTGAGTTATAACGCCGTAAGCACGCCCTGATACAGCACCGGACCAGTCGGCTGTCCTGTCGGCGATCCGCCCTCGGGCTCAAGACTGACGGCCAGAGTGATGGATTCACCAATGAGAGCTTTCTGCGCGCTGCCCAATTTGATTTCCCCGTCTCCGCCTGGGGGTATCACCCCAAGCGAAACGGGCTTGCCATCTTGCGGAATAACCCACATTTCCAGGCTGCGTTCCTTTTCAACCTTCGCCAAAGCCAACAGTTTAATTTTCAGGTAATTCTCGTGAGCTTCGATGCTCATCCACGACTGTGCGTCGGCACTGCGCAACGTGGCGCCGTAGCGCACATCGTCGCGGTTGTAGATAACGCCCAGTGTTACTGCTGCTACCAACGAACATGCTGCAATCGTCACCCGGAGCCAGTTCCAAAATGGCTGCCTCAAAGTGAGCTGCGGTGTTTGCGGATCTATACGCGCCGTAACTCTGCGCCATACACGATCCGGTACAGGTTGTTCAGCCAGAGTCTCAGTAAGGCTCATGAGGCTGTCCTGCCATTGTGCAAGTTCCGCGCGAAGTTCCGAGTCTTCGAGTAACAGCTGCTCAAAGCGCCGGCACGCGGTTGGTGGCATTAAACCGATCGCATAGTCGGCAGCAAGTGCACGACGCAGACTTGGAGTTTGGTAGTTCATGACTCAAGGCACCTGCGCAAACGCTCCATGCCTCGGCGGATCCAAGACTTTACCGACCCAAGCGGTGCCGACAGCTGCTCGGCCAACTCTGAACAGGAAAGTCCCTCAAAATAAGCAATGGTGATCGATTGGCGTTGCATCCCTTCGAGCCTATCTAGGCACCGATTCAATGAAGCGACCTCACGGAAGCTGTTCAACTGATCATGTGCCGAGGGGCTGTCGTCGACCAGCATCTGCGCGTCGAGATCACTCAGCGGACGTTCGCGATGCTTTCGCAATTGGTCGATGGACTGGTTTCGCGTGATGTTGATCATCCAGGTCATCGGCGCCGACAGGTGCGATTGGTAGCGTGAAGCATTGTTCCAAATACGCACAAAACTTTCCTGCAGCACCTCTTCAGCCAGATCCGCGCGTCCCATGAACCGCAGAGCCACGCCATGCAGACGCGGACTCACGTTACGATACAGCGCTTCAAAAGCACCTCGATCGCCGAGGGAACACTGGGCTAGAAGGTGTTTGAGTTGGTCAGTGTCGGCGATGGGAATAGCCTTTCTCCAAACGATTGGGTCGTGAGGTGATTCGAGTCGATTGCAGCCAGAGGGTAGCCCACGGCGCGCGGTTGTTCCATTCACGGGTGGGCTCCTCGGAAGACTCGCCGGTCTGCTGAGATCGACCGGCGACGCCGGTCAACTTTTCGGCATCAACACCTTGTCGATGACCTGTATCACACCGTTCGACTGGTATACGTCATAGGTGCTGATGTCGGCGACGTCACCCTTTTCGTCTTTGATGGTGATGTTGTGTGGTCCATTCATCATTGCCCACAGCTTGCCGCCCGAGACGGTGGTCAATTCGGTCTTTCCACCGCCGGCCTTGATCTTCTCGGCAAGGGTGGCCATGTCCAGTTTGCCGCTCACAACGTGGTAAGTAAGGATCTTGGTGAGGGTTGCCTTGTTTTCCGGCTTGAGCAAGGTATCGACGGTTCCGGCGGGCAGAGCTGTAAAGGCTGAGTTGACCGGTGCGAATACGGTGAAAGGCCCCTTGCCCTTGAGGGTGTCGACCAGACCGGCAGCTTTGACAGCGGCGACCAGGGTGGTGTGATCCGCGGAATTTACTGCGTTATCGATGATGTCCTTGCTGGGCGACATGCTTTGACCGCCTACCATTATGCTGTCGTGGCTCATCGATGCAGCCTGGGCACCATTGAGCATTAAGCCGGTACCGGCCGCCAAGGTCAGAAGACCCGCAATCAATGGCGTTTTGATCGAAATGCGTTTCATCGTGATGATCCTTTGTGAGGAAAATCGGCCAGGAGAGTCTGTCCGTGTTTGATATACGTGGCGGCGTTCGGAATGGATGCAGTAGCGCCTATTTTTTCGCAGGACTTGAGAGTGGGTGATCCAATGACCGATGCTTCTTAAACGACCAATCCCAGATTGAATGGGGGGAATGGATGCTTTTGGACGAAAGCATCTCCCCGTGAGCGCTTGGTATCGAACAAGATCGGTCGCCCATCAGGTCATGGTTCATGGAACAGTTACGCTCGGCATGACACTAATTCATTATTGTTAAACGAATATTCGTAGCAATGTCGTGAATAACAGTCGCATAAGTTAAAGTTTCTGAATAACTAGCGTTGAGATTAGTGTTCCTCGCTGACATTGCACGGATGTCAGTACTTAATTCCCTCCAGACTACTTAGCAAGTCTAAACTTTCTGCCGTCCGCACATTGTGATTGAATATTAACCTGCTGAAGGTGCTTTTTTCTTACTGACAAAGTTTCTCACATTATATATTTACTTGTGAAATGGAAAAGCAAAGCTATAATTTACGATAAGTTAGGTGCTTGGTAATAAGTCTCGCTAATTTTTATTCACGCGGAAAAATATGTTCAAAAACTTATCAGCAAGGAGGCGATTTACACGTAAGAAACTTTGTAAGGCGGCACTCTAAAAATAACAGTAAGCATGAGATATGTCTATGGCGAGCATCGCAGATGAGGTTGAGAGTATTTCCCCAAGCAAAAAAACGTGCTTTCGGTGTAGAGCGCAAGCATCCTGCATGCTTAGAACAATCGATAGAGAAATATTAGGCCACTATCAAAGCGATAGTAAAATCCAAAGAATGAATGTAAAAAAGGGACGCTTTGTAGTCAGGCAAGGCTCAATAGCAGCATATTTATTTAAAATAAAAGCTGGCTCAGTTAAAGTTGTCATTGAATCGTATAGCAATTTTGAGCACTTGCTGGACTTTAAGATGGCTGGAGATAATATTGGGCTTGATACAGTTGTTGGTGATCCTCATCGGACTAGTGCTATAGCAGTGGAGGACACAGAAATATGCAAAATCAACATCAGTCGACTAAAAAACGAGCCAGCCAGTCAACTATACTTACACGGTCAAATTCACAGTGCCACTAATCTAGATGTTGATCGCCTGCAAAAAAAAGCATTGCTGCTCGCCAAAATGACCGCCGAGCAAAGGTTATGTTGGCTTCTCTGTGATTTATCAGAAAGATATGCATCTAGGGGGTTTTCTGCCCAGTCACTTTATTTAAAGATGAGCAGGAATGAAATTGCATCATATCTAGGTCTACGCATGGAGACCGTTTGCAGATGTTTTACAAAACTGCATGAGCTCTCGCTGATAAATGTGGATGGAGCGAAAGTCGAAATAATTCATCTAGAAAAGATTAAAAATATAGCAATGGGCATCGATGAGGAAAGCCGGATTTAGGCCGAGTCTTCCTAGCGAATGACTGCTAATGGCCGATAGCTGACGCTCCTGGCCGCCCGCATTCGGCAAAAAGCGGGCCTGTCAGGATGCATAGAAGATAAGGCGTGACTTAGAGCCTTGGTTCAAAGTCAGCGAAATTTTTCACAATGGCCTTGGTCACGGGGCTTGACTCGATAGTGTGGAGTCGCCTCCGAGAGTTCCATCTACACGCGGCAATCTCATTTTTCGGAAATGGCTTTTCACCAGATTCAAGCATGAAGATGAAGACAAAGTGGACAGTACCGTCTTTCTCGAATCGTGCGAGATAGACTAGTTCCTCAGCAACTAGTCCCGTTTCCTCTTCAAGCTCTCGTGCGGCAGCTTCAGCAGGAGATTCTCCTGACTCGATCTTACCGCCTGGAAGCGCCCATTTGGATTTTCTTTTTCGAACGTAAAGGACACGGTCATCCTTTCGGCATATCACTGTGGCCCTAGCCTTCATGTCGGCCTCCACTGCAGCGCAGCTAAATCTTGGCGGGTGCAAAAGAGTTTCTTAGCTATAGGACTGTACTGTCATGAAATCGTCACAATTTTTAGATTGCAAATTTGATTACAGCATCCGACGAAAGCATAGATTCCTGAAGGGCCGCTTGAACCGATGGCGTGTCGACAAGCGGTTGTTACTGAGTAGCCATTATTTACGTGAGAGCGCGATGACCGCTCATGGCCGAAAGCAGCTGCTCACAAACGACCGCTTCCGACCAATTGCGGACACTGGAGGCAGCCCACATCTGCCCTCATCAACGAAGTATTCCTCGCATGGCCATAGCGATCCCTGACCGCCTAATCGCCGGGCAGGGCGTACTTAGCATAAAAGGTCACTGTATCGGAGTTTATTGTGGAATCTGTGTCTGACTGTCAGCCCCTTCGCTCGCTAGCATTGATGCTCTCGCGGCGAAAAACGTGATGAAATCTTCAACCAGACGCTGATACCGATCAACGCTAAGAGGGATCGAAATGTTCGACAGTACCGCGGTGCTCACTGTTTTCTGGGTTTATCTGGCAGGCGTAGTGATTCCGGGGCCGAACTTCGTCGCCGTTGTTCACAAGGCAGTAACCGCGACACGTGCCGAGGCGCTGGCCTTAGTCGCCGGTATAGTGACCGTGAACCTGCTCTGGTCTGGCTGTGCGATCACAGGCCTGGGCCTTGTGTTTGCAGCTTTCCCATGGGCGGTACTGGTTGTGAAGATAATGGGTGCGGCGTACCTGATGTGGTTTGGCGTACGCCTGATCGTTAAAGCAGGCAAGCATCCCGCCTTACGGCCTTGCGAGGGCTCGGCTGCCAGCGTCCGGAAATCTTTCTTTCAGGGTGTCGTTACCAACATCGGTAACCCTAAATCCATGGCCTTCTACGCCGCCGTGTTTTCAGCAGCAGCCCCCACCCACCCCTCGGTCAGCACCTTCGTCTCAATGCTGGCGGTTGTGGTGGTCGTTTCGCTGACCTGGTACGGACTGGTTGCGGTGGCTTTGTCGCAACCAAGGATTTCCACGGCGTATCAGAATGCTCGGAAAGTGATTGATCGCCTGTGCGGTGGTCTGATTCTGGGCCTGGGAGTACGACAGATGACCTGAATACTGAGTCGACCGCAAGACGTGGGGAGATTCCGCTAACGGCCAATTTCAGCCTTTCCTGAACGTCCGCTTCTGGCCGGTAGCGGTCGCTTGTGAACGTTCGGCTGAAAGGGGCGCCTGAGAGGAGTTTCCCTAGGATGGTCGCAGAAGACCGGTGAGGGCAAATTGAGGGTATATCGTAGGCGTGAGTGCCCTGTTCGGCCTAAAGCGGTCCCGAAGGAGTTATGAAGGGCTTCGAAACCCCATCTGGATCGTCAGCGGTGGCACTCGATTTAAAAGGGGCGGGCTCGATTACCAATCGACCCACCGGATATGAGGGAAAGTTGGTCATAAAGTCGACCTAGCCCTTGCTATTGATTTTCAGCCTCGCCAGCCCCTGTCTGATATGACCGGCGTTCTCACCAATAGTCCATAAGGCGCTTCGAACGTTGTCTCCAACCTCGGTCAGACCTTGCTTTTCAGCATGAAGCGTCAGCTCCATCAAGGCGGCCTCCAGTCCAAGTTGATTCTGATACATCCTTTCCAACACGTCCGATAACGAATATTCGTCTGACATGGCATGGCCTCCTTTCGAAAAAGTACAAGCATAGTACCGGTCATGCCGCTGTCAGGCAGTGATTGCGAATTGCTTAGAAATTGCTACAAGGCGAAGAAACTTCAGCTGATAAGCCCTTAAGGCTCGGGATTTGGCGGTTGCCTACACCCAATCCATCATCGGGGCCACGCTGAAGCGTCTGGACACCGTAGAGGCTTCATTTACGTGGGGTACAGCGGGCGTCTGGATCATTTTGCTCTACGTGTTTGAGGCCGATTTCAGGGAGAAAGCGGCGTTTTCGGGCGATGGGCGCAAGTTTACCAAGAGAGCCAGGCCTTCGCGTGAAAACGAGACCCGCTCGAGGTTGGATGGGAGATGGTGCCGTGAGGGTCCCTGGACGATTTGTCGGCAGGTGATGAGTTAAATGCCAGGCGAAAAAAAACCGCCTTTGCGGGGCGGTTCTTTGGTTAGGCATCGGGTTGCGACCGAAGCCTTGCGCATCATTGACTACGCTGACGTGCGTGCATGTTAAAAATTTCTGCTCGTCCTTGCAACGGTATTTTCCGATCGGCGCGAAGCAGGCGGGCGGCCGGGTAAGCGATCTTCGAGATTTGATCATGATCGAAGAAGTTATCAGAAATAACAAATTACAAAACCAGTCGATGTTTGGCGTGACGAGCCAAAGTATGAGTTTTTTCGAGAGGATTTCAGGCTAACATGTCGGCGCTCGCACCCAGTTGTAGTGGTGAGGCTTGGCTGGAGACCTAACAGTTTTGCGCCCTCTGACACGGTTTTGCACCCGTGCCGGAATGAAGGCTCGGAGGGATCCTCAACCGGCCGCCTCATTGACTACGCTGACGTGTAGTCCAAAGGCACGCGTGATCCGGTAAGTGCGCTGGAGGTTTGGCCCCCAGCCTGGAGGCCAAAACGTATGAAGCTTTTGCTGCGTACGCTGAGCCTTGTATGGAGATTGTTTAAAGCATTTCGCTTTTACGAGTTCCTGCGAGACCACTTTGACGACCTGAAGTAACGGCCGTCATCGCGGAGAAAAGCCCGTTTCAGTTTTGGCTGAGGCGGGCTTTTTTGTTTCATTAATGCTGTCATAAGTAGGATATTTTATCTTTCGCTTGTAGGGCATTTCGTATGTGATTGAAAGCGACCACTTTGCAGTCGTTCTTAAGCGGAAATGGAGCATCGGTTTCGAGTCGGCGTAGCCCGTCCCAGCCCTCGGTGGCAGTCGGAGCAAATGGCTGCCACTGAGGGCCCCGCCAACCGCTATTCAAGGCTTCACAAACCATAATCGCGCCACTCTCCGGGCGTCTGCCCCACCTGTGTCTTGAACAACCGAACAAAGAAGCTCACGTTCTCGTACCCCACTTCGTAAGCGATCGACTTGACCGACATGCCACTGGAAAGCAGCAGTTTTTTCGCCTTGTCGATCCGCACTTTTTGCAGATAAACGTTGGGCGACAGCCTGGTCGCCAGTTGGAATCGACGCTTGAGGGTGCGCTCGGTCAGCCCGGCCTCGCGGGCCATTTGCGCGAGGCTGACGGCCTCGGCGTGGTGCGCTTCGATCCAGTCCTGAACCTTGAAGATCGCTTGATCCTGATGATTGCGGTGCCCCGGCAGGATCGGGCTCAAACGCTCCGGCGCGGACACCAGCAGGTGCGTCGCGCACAGTTGGGCGAAGTGGTCGCCGAGGTTCTGAGCGAGCATTTCCAGGAGCGCGTCGAAGCCGCCGCCGAGTGAACCGCTGCTCCAGATGCCTTCAGAGTGCATGAAGGATTGATGGGCGACGAAATCGTGTTGCGGGTAGCGTTTTTTCAGTTGCCGGGTGAACGCCCAGTGGGTCGCCAAAAGGCTGCCTTTGGCCAAGCCGGCAGCGGCGACATAGCAAGCGCCGGTGGTCATCGCCAGCACGCGCGCGCCATGCGCCTTGCGTGCCGCCAACCATTGCAGTGTTCGTGGATCGGGTTCAAACCCCTGCGCGAGTCGAATGCCTTCAAGTGGAGGAATCACGATCAGGTTGCAGTCGTCTGCATCGTTCAACGCCGCATCCGGTCGGATCAAATGACCGCTCGCCAGGCTGATGTCGGCACCGTCCACGGACAGTACGCGGACGGCGTAGCTTTGAGCGACGTCGAGGTGTCGTTCCAGCAAGGTCACGATGCGAAAGAAGTCCGTCGCCGAGAACATGCCCATGCCCCAGCAGCCGTCGTAGGCCAGAATCGCAACGTTGATCATGAATTCTCCGTGGCCTGATCGGGCTATTGAATAACCCTTTAGAACATCGAACCTGAGCAACTGCAAGGATACGATCAGCAACACGTCGCGCAGCCCTATAAGGACAACATCCATGCAACACGTTTCCACCCGGCAGCATTGGATCGATACACCAGAAGGCGCGCTGTTTGCGCAAAGCTGGAACAGCGATGAGGCGCATAACCCGCCGATCATCCTGCTCCACGATTCTCTCGGTTGCGTCGCCTTGTGGCGCGATTTTCCCGAACGGCTTGCACGGGCGACCGGACGCAAAGTCATTGCCTACGATCGGCTGGGTTTCGGACGTTCGGCACCTTATCCCGGCAAGTTGCCAGGGAGTTTCATCGCGGACGAGGCCAGGAGCGGCTTTCGTGCAGTTTGCGAACATTTCGATGTCAATCGGTTTGTCGTATTGGGTCACAGCGTTGGCGGGGGGATGGCGGTGAGTTGTGCAGCGGCGTTTCCGGGAAGATGCCAAGGCGTGATCACCGAGTCCGCACAAGCATTTGTCGAGCAGGCAACTTGTGACGGGATTCGTGAAGCCGAACGCCAGTTTGCCTTGCCCGGCCAAATGGAGCGCTTGCACAAATACCACGGCGACAAGGCCCATTGGGTGCTGCGGGCATGGGTCGATACCTGGCTTTCGGATACGTTCAGCGACTGGAGTCTGGACGAGCTGTTACAACAGGTTCACTGCCCTGTGCTGGCATTGCACGGTGATCGGGATGAGTACGGCTCCACCCGGCAACCCGAACGCATTGCGGCACGGGTCAACGGCCCGGCGAGCGTGCAGATTCTCGCGAATTGCGGGCATGTTCCGCACCGTGAGTTTCCGGATGCGGTGCTGGCGAGTCTTTGCGCATTTGTGGAGTGTTCACCAACCTGAACCCGCGCTGTCGATCCTGAAAGTTTCATGTTGCCGTCGCCGAGACGGGCCTAGGATGCTCATACAAGATCTCGCCATTCATCCCCGAGGGTTCGGCACCATGAATACCCGTCTCGCCAAAGCGCTGTTGATCGCCGCTACCGTCTCAGTGCTCAGCGCTTGTTCCGGCGCCGGTGGTCTGACCACCACCAGTTGCTTCTCCACGGACTGCCAATCGCCGGACAGCCGTCATGTGAACACCCTGAAGTTTGGCGGGAGCAATATCGGCAGCAGTTTCAACCAATACAGCTCCAGCCTGATGAATGACGACTGACGGTCACTGCGCCGCTGGCACGGCAATCCATTCGCCCAGCACTTTCTGATATTTGCCGGTGACCTTGCTCAGGTGCAGCCACTGGTCGACGTACAGTTTCCAGCTGATGTCGTCGCGCGGCAGCAGGTAGGCCTTTTCACCGTACTGCATGTACTGCTCCGGATTGACCGCGCACAGGCCGGGTTTGAGTTTTTGTTGATAACGCGCTTCCGAAGCGTCGGTGATCATCACGTCGGCCTTGTTGTCGAGCAGTTGCTGGAAGATCGTCACGTTGTCGTGCAGGGCCAGTTGCGCCTTGGGCAGGAAGGCGTGGACGAAGGCTTCGTTGGTGCCGCCGGCCGGCTCGACCAGGCGTACGCCGGGCTGGTTGATCTGTTCGAGGGTCTGGTATTTCGACTGATCGGCGCAGCGCACCAGCGGGATCTTGCCGTCGACATCCAGCGTGTTGCTGAAGAAGGCTTTTTTCTGCCGCTCCAGAGTCACCGAAATCCCGCCCATGGCGATGTCGCACTTGCCGGCCTGCATGTCCGGCATCAGGGTTTTCCAGGTGGTCTGCACCCACTCGACCTTGACCCCGAGGCTGTCGGCCAGAGAGCGGGCCATGGCGATGTCGATGCCCTCGTAGTCGCCGTCCTCGCGCTTGAAGGTGTAGGGCTTGTAGTCGCCGGTGGTGCAGACGCGCAGTTCGCCCTGTTGCTGGACGCTGTCCAGGTGCGAGACCGGTTCCTGTGCCTGAGCGGCGCCAGCCAGGGTCAGCAGAGCGCAGAAGATCATCGTGCTTTTTGGAATTGTCATGGGGATCGGGCTTGTGCAGTGGGAGTGCGGGCCAGTGTAGTGAAAGCGTTCGCCGGGTGTCATCCCGGATCCGGGCTCAACGTTCCCAGCCAGGCCACCAGTCCCACGATCAGCAACGCAATGCCCAGTTCCACCGACACACTACGACGCAAGGCATTGGCCGCCACTTGATGCTGCCCCTCGCGCAACGACCGCTCCAGCAACGGCCCAAGGTGGAAGCGGTTCAACGCCGCTAGAACCAGCATGCCCGCAAACAGCAGAACCTTGAGCGCCAGCAGAATCCCGTAAGTGCCGAGCAGGACTTCGCCCAGTTTCGGGCCGATGATGAACAGGTAATTCACCACGCCGGTTGCTGTGAGAACGAGCACAATCGCCGCGCCGACACCCTCGAAGCGCTTGACGGAATTGACCAGCAAACCAATGTACGCAGCGCTGAACAGTGCGTCGAGCCGCGACATCCATACCAGCGCCAACATGGCACCCAGCCACGCACCCGCCGCGAGCAGGTGCAGGATGTCGCTGAGCAGGTGCCACGCGTTATCCATCGCCCCGTGTCCGCTCCAGGCCAGAGAGGCGAGGGCGAGTGCGCCGGCTATCGAGGCAAGCCACAACCCCGGCCTGATCATCACGACGATCAGCGCAATCATCCGCACCGTCCACGCCAGCCCGGCGTCCGTTTCCAGCAACATCATTTGCAGGTGCGGCCATAGCGCTGCGATCTGCGTTTCGCCACTCATGGCGCTGGTCATCAGCACCAATCCAGCCACTGACAGCAGCGCACCGAGCAACGCCATTCCGCCCAGCATCGGGCGAAACGGCAGCACGGCGTCCGTCCCTTTCGCGCTGTACAACCCAAACAGCGCGACCCCGAACAGCAGCAGTAAATCCACGTACAACGCCAGACGCAGGAGGATGTTGATCAGATCGGCCATCACTCACTTCACTTTGAAGGTGATGTTGCCGGTGATCGGGTGGGTGTCGGACGACACCGCGCGCCATTCGACCTTGTAAGTGCCGGCGGACAGCGGCGTGAGTGGAGTGACGAGCATGGTTTTCGGGTCGCTGCCGGCGCTGACCCGGGCTTTCATCGGCATGGGGGAGTGGGCCATGCCGGGCATTTCGGTCATCAGCAGTTTGGCGCCGGAGAACTGGGTCATCAGGTTCTCCGAGAAGTGCAGTTCGATTTTGTCGGGGGCTGCGCCATCCGCGCCTTCGGTCGGGGTCGACGTGAGCAGTTTCGGATGGGCCTGGGCCAGGGTGCTCAGGAGCAGGCTGGCGGCGAGTACTACGGCGGTTTTCAAGGTGCGCATGCAAGACCTCTTTGCCGCTCTTCGGCGGCGGTTTTCAGGGATGGATTGATCGGGGTCAGAACCACAGCCGCACGCCGAGCACGAGGCGCGTTTCGCTGCGATCTTCGCCGTCCTCCCGTGCGAAATCGGCAGTGTTGCCGTAGGTGCGGTTCCACGTCACGCCGATGTAGGGCGCGAATTCGCGGCGGATTTCATAACGCAGGCGCAGGCCGGCCTCGGTGTTGGACAGGCCGGCGCCAATGCCCCGTTGCGGGTCGTTTTTCCCGTAGACGTTGAGTTCGGCGGTCGGCTGCAGGATCAAGCGGTTGGTCAGCAGAATGTCGTAGTCGCCCTCCAGGCGTACGGCGGACTGACCTCCTTCGCCGATGAACGCGGTGGCCTCGGCCTCGAAGTTGTACAGCGCCATGCCCTGCAAGCCGAAGGCGGCCCAGGTTTGCGGAGCGCCGGGTTTGAAGTCCTGCCGCACGCCGCTGACCACGTCCCACCATGGCGAGATTGCGTGCCCCCACAAGGCCTGGATTTCTGCGTCTTCGGTCTTGCCGTTGCTGCGTTCGCCTTCGGAGCGCAGCCACAGACGATCGATGTCGCCGCCGATCCAGCCGGACAGATCCCAGGCCAGGGTGCCGGCGGCGTCGGCGTCTTGCCATTCGAGCTTGTCGGCGAGGAAGTAACTGTTAATTGCGCTGTCATGCACCTGATGCCCGCCGGGGCTGGTGAACACAGCGGCGCGGTCGGCATGGGTCAGCGCCGGAATCGGCGTGCGGCTTTCGCTGGGGGCGGCGGGCTGCATCCCGCCGTCGTCCATGCCTTGCAGGGCGGAATGATCCATGCCGGACATCTGGCTGTGATCCATGTCCGGCATGTCGCTGGCGGCCATGGTCGTACTGCCGACGAACAGCAGGGTAAGCGCGGTGAATCGAGTCATGATCGGCCCCTTCATTCTTCCACCCGGACTTCACGGAACATGCCCGTTTCCATGTGGTACAGGAGATGGCAGTGATAGGCCCAGCGCCCGAGTGCGTCGGCGGTGACGCGGTAGCTGCGACGGGTGCCGGGCGGCATGTCGATGGTGTGTTTGCGCACCTGGAAATCGCCGTTTTCGTCTTCCAGATCGCTCCACAAACCGTGCAGGTGAATGGGGTGGGTCATCATCGTGTCGTTGACCAGCACCAGGCGGATTCGCTCGCCGTACTTGAGGCGCAGCGGCTCGGCGTCGGAAAACTTCACGCCGTTGAACGACCAGGCGAATTTCTCCATGTGGCCGGTCAGATGCAGTTCGAGGGTGCGGCTCGGCTCGCGGCCATCAGGGTCTTCGAAGGTGCTGCGCAAGTCGGCGTAGGTCAGCACCCGACGGCCGTTGTCGCGCAGACCGAGGCCCGGGTCGTTGAGCTTCGGCGCGGGGCTCATGGCTTGCATGTCCACCAGCGGGTTGTTCTTTTCGCTGTCGGGGTGCGCCTGCATCGATCCCATGGCGGAGTGATCCATCGCGCTCATGTCCATGGAACCGTGATCCATCCCCCCCATGCCCATGTCGTCCATGGTGACCAACGGACGCGGGTCCAGCGGCGGAATGGCCGCCGACAGTCCGGCCCGGGTGGCGAGGGTGGCTCGGGCGTAGCCGGTTCGGTCCATGGACTGGGCGAACAGGGTGTAGACCTCGGCGTCCGGCTCGACGATCACGTCATAGGTTTCCGCCACGGCGATGCGCAGCTCATCGACGCTGACCGGTTTGACGTGCAGGCCATCAGCGGCGACCACGGTCATTTTCAGCCCCGGGATGCGCACGTCGAAGTAGCTCATGGCCGAGCCATTGATCAGGCGCAGGCGCAGTTTTTCGCCGGGGCGGAACAGGCCGGTCCAGTTGCTGTCGGGCGTGTGGCCGTTGATCAGGAAGGTGTAAGTGGCGCCACTGACGTCGGCGATGTCGGTGGGGTTCATGTTCATTTGCGCCCACATCCTGCGGTCGGCGACGGTGGCGCCCCAGCCTTTCTCACTGACGTCATGGATGAAATCGCCGACGGTGCGTTTGTGGAAGTTGTAGTAATCGGACTGCTGCTTCAGGGTCTTCATCAGGCTGACCGGGTCTTCGTCGGTCCAGTCGCTGAGCATCACTACGTAGTCGCGGTCGTACTGGAACGGTTCCGGCTCCTTCGCATCGATCACCAGTGGCCCGTAGACGCCGGCCTGCTCCTGCAATCCGGAATGGCTGTGATACCAGTAGGTGCCGTTCTGCCGGACCTTGAATTGGTAGACGTACACGCCGCCCGGTTCGATGCCGTAGAAGCTCAGGCCGGGCACGCCGTCCATGTTGGCTGGCAGCAGAATGCCGTGCCAGTGGATCGACGTGCTGTCCTTGAGCCGGTTGCGCACTCGCAATGTCACGGTGTCGCCTTCGCGCCAGCGCAGCAGCGGGCCGGGCAGGCTGCCGTTGATGGTCAGTGCAGTACGCGGCTGGCCGGTGAAATTGACCGCTGTTTCGCCGATGAACAGCTCGAACTGCGTGCCGCTCAACTCGTTCACCTGGCCCGGACGGTTCAGCGCCCAGACCGGCGTGTGCCACAGGCCGAGGCCGCCGAGCAGACCGCCGGCGGTCAGACCTTTGACGAAGGTGCGTCTTGAAGTGTTGGAATGCATGCGCGCTGAGTCCTCCCGAGCCGTCTGGTGTGTCACATGACGGGGGAGGCTAGCGGCCGGCAGCTTTCAGTTGGCTGAGGCGCGGATTACAGTTGTGACAGGTTCAGGCAATGCGCGGGCGACCCCGCCCGGCGCATTGCCTGGCATCGTGGCGGTCAGGCGTCCTACAGCCCGAGTCCTTCCTGGACGACCAGCAGCAGGTTGTTTTCCGTCAGTGCAATGGCATCCAGTTGCTGCCCGGTTTCGATCGTCTGCAACCACCAATGGCTTTCGCCATGTTCATCGACGGTGCGCAGCAGCGAGGTTTCCTTGCCCGGCAGAAGAATCTGCACACGCCCGGCGCCGTCCTCGGTGAAGCGCGCAATGGGGTCGAGCGTCAGACTGTGATGGTTGGCTTCAATCAGCAACTGGTCGATGGCGTAGTCGTGGGTTTCACCATCCGGCGAACTTTCGCAAACATGCGTAGGATTGCGCCTTATCTTCAACCCGACCTCGGTGACCGGTTGCAGCCAGCCCTCGATACGGTGGTACAAGTCGTAGACCACGGCCGGCCAGCAATCGATTTCCAGTGCGGCGCGGCTGATTTCATCCGCGTGGGTGTGCCGGGTCTGTTTGAGTTTCGCGGCGAGTTCGTCTGCTTTACTCATTTCGGTTCCCTGTGGTGAGGTCAACATCATCGTAGTCCTTTCAAAGTAATGCAGGTTTTGCCCTGCGTCATGCGCTTGCAACACGCGCATGACTCAATCAAGCCCCTGACCCTCGCGGTCAGATCACGGAAACCATGGACGCAGGCGTCCCAAGGAGCGGGAACATGAAAAAGCTTTTTACAATTATCGCGCTGATTGCGCTGACGGCCGGCAGCATCGGCCTGAGTTCGGCGCGTCAGTCGCACGCCAACAAGGCACAGGCGGAATCGGTGGCGGGGGTGTTCGACTATTACCTGCTGACCCTTTCCTGGTCGCCGACCTTCTGTCTGACCCACAAGGACGATGCGCAATGCTCCGGCAAGGGTTATGGCTTCGTCCTGCACGGCCTGTGGCCGCAATACGCCAAGGGTGGCTGGCCGGAATCCTGCCCGCCGTTGACCAACCTGACGGCCGCCGAAACCAGCAAGGGCCTGACGCTGTTTCCGACACAGAAACTGCTCAACCACGAATGGTCCAAGCACGGCACTTGCAGCGGCCTCGGCGCCATGGGTTATCTGGATGAGGCGGACAAGGCTGTCGCCGCCGTGAAAATCCCCGAGGAACTGCAACCGTTCAGTACGTCGTATTACTTCGAGGCGCAGGAAATTGCCGACCTGTTCCGCAAGAACAATCCGGGCATCCCGTCAGACGGTATCGCGGTGATCTGCAACGGCCCGGAGCTCTCGGAAGTGCGGGTGTGCATGGGCAAGGATCTGCAATTCGGTGCGTGCGGCAAGGGAGTGAAGACCCAGTGCCGGGCAGGGGATATCCGGGTTCCGCCGTCGCGTTGAAACGACCAGGAATCGAGCCAAGGTAAAGAAACGGGCACCGTGTCGGGTGCCCGTTTTGGTTTGGTCTCAAGCAAATCCCCCGGCATCCACCCCCAATTCCCCGCGCAAAAACTCCACCAACCCGCGCTGCAACCCGCTCAGCATCCCTTCACGGCTGACCAGCGCCAGTTCGGTGGGTGCCAGTTCCGGCAGATCCGTACACACCCGATGTTCGGGCAACACCGCCGACGCCGGCAGTACCGAAACCCCGAGGCCCGAGGCCACGGCCGCCTGGATCCCGGTCAGACTGTGGCTGCCGAAGGCTACGCGCCACGGGCGTTGTGCGACGTCGAGCAGGCGAATCGCCCGTTGCCGGTAGAGGCAGCCCTGAGGGAACAGCGCCAGTGGCAGCACGCCGGTGGATGCGTCGAAATCCGCGCCCTTGACCCACACCAGACGCTCTGGCCATGTCGCCCAGGCCGGGCCGCTGTCAGGCTCGCGTTTGATCAGGGCGATGTCGATTTCGCCGCGAGCCAGTCGCTGGCGCAGGTCGAGGCTCATGCCGCTGAGGGTTTCCAGGCGTGCCTGTGGATGGCTGCGGGTGAAACCGGCGAGGATCAGCGCCATGCGCCGGGCGTCGAAGTCTTCCGGCATGCCGATGCGCAGGATTTCCAGATCGAGTTCGCTGGACAGCGCTTCGCTGGCCTCGGCGGACAAGGCCAGCAGGCGCCGGGCGTAATGGATCAGCAACTCGCCGTGCTCGGTGACGCTGACATTGAGTCCGGTGCGATCGCGCAGCAGCAGGGCATGGCCGACCAGCTCTTCGAGTTTGCGCACCTGTTGGCTGACGGTGGACTGGGTGCGATGCACCCGGTCGGCGGCGCGGGTGAAGCTGCCTTCGTCGACCACGCAGACAAAAGTTTTCAGCAGTTCCAGATCCAGCATGACGGCGGCCTCGATATTTGAATAGCAACTGACATATGGCTATTTATTTAATTTCACACTATCACCGGTCGCTCATAAGCTGAAGTCCTCACCCCAGAGGAATGCTTCCATGACATTGGTAAACACCCCGCGCCCGCAATGGTTGACCTTCGACTGCTACGGCACGCTGATTCAGTGGGACGAAGGTCTGCAAGCGGTGGCCGGCCAGATCCTCAGCGAGAAGGGCGAACACCGGATCGAGGTCGGGCGCCTGATCGAGGTCTACGATCGTCACGAACATCGCCTCGAACAAACGCCGCCGCACCGCTCATTTCGCGAGTTGAGCACCCTCGGCTTGCAACTCGCCTTGCAGGAACTGGGATTGCCGAGCCTGCCCGAAGACAGCCAGCGGCTGGCTGCCGCGATTCCGCGCATGACACCGTTTGCCGAAGTGGTCGAGACTCTGGCTCGATTGAAAGCCATGGGGTTCAAACTGTGCATCGTCTCCAACACCGATGACGACATCATCGCCGGCAACGTCGCCCAGCTCGGCGGGCACATCGACCGAGTGATCACCGCGCAGCAGGCCGGGGCTTACAAACCGGCACCGCGACTGTTCGACTACGCTCATGAGCAACTGGGCGTCAGCCGCGATCAGGTGGTGCATATCTGCGCCAGCCCGATGCTCGATCACACCGCCGCGCGGGATATGCAGTTCCGTTGCGTGTGGATTGACCGAGGCACCGGTCGCCAATTGCTGCCGGACTATCGCCCCGATGCGATCCTCAACACCCTGGATCAGGTGCCGGAGCTGTTCGAGTCCCTCGGCTGGTAATCACGGAGGTTTCCCATGGCTCATACCTTGACCGGCAACGCCCGGCCCGTGCGCTCGACCTCGCTGGATCTGGACAGCGAAGCGATCATCACCGCCCGACACGAACTGGCGGCATGCTTTCAACTGGCGGCGTTGCATGGCCTGGAGGAGGGCATCTGCAACCATTTTTCGGCGATGTTGCCGGGGCGTGATGACCTGTTTCTGGTCAATCCCTACGGGTATGCGTTTGCCGAAGTCACGGCGCAGAACCTGCTGGTCTGTGACTTTCACGGCAATGTGCTGGACGGTGACGGCCAGCCCGAAGCCACCGCGTTCTACATTCATGCGCGCCTGCATAAACAGCAGCCACGGGTGCGGGTCGCGTTCCACACCCACATGCCGCACGCCACGGCGCTGTGCCTGCTGCAAGGGCCGCCGCTGTTGTGGCTGGGGCAGACGGCGCTGAAGTTCTACGGTCGCACGGCGGTCGACGAACACTACAACGGTCTGGCGCTGGACGACAGCGAGGGCGACCGCATCGCCAGCGTGCTGGGCGATGCCGATATTCTGTTTTTGAAGAACCACGGCGTGATCATCGCGGCGCCGACCATCGCCGAAGCCTGGGACGATCTGTATTACCTGGAGCGCGCCGCGCAGGTGCAACTGCTGGCGATGGCCACGCAACGAGAGTTGAAACCGGTGCCTGCGGCGATTGCACAGCGGGCCTATGAGCAGATGCGCGAGGGCGATCCAGAGAGTGCGCGGGCGCATCTGCGCAGTGCGATGCGACGCTTGTCGGCGCAGGGTTGAGAAGGGGAAAACCAGCCAGGCAAAAATAAATCGGCGCGACGGTCATCCAATTGCCCGGCGCGCCGATATCCATGGGATCGGGGTTGTGTCGGTAGCGCTTGGTTGCCCCGCACAATTGCGTGGGCTACGCTCACAAAACCCAAGGGTTTCGGGCTTTTGCCCCTGTCGTACCTGCCCAGGACACACTTTTGCCATTCCCCACCCACGATCCTCATCAGGCCCCCGGCGCGCTCAAACGCTTGCCGCTGCGCAAAGCGGCGGCGCTGTTCATCGTTGCCGTGTGTCTGTGCCTGTTCGGTTTGCTCTACCTGCAACTGGAACAGTCGCGACAGCAGGATCTGGCGGTTGCGCAAACGTCCTCGGCCAACCTGACGCGGGCGATGGCGCAGCAGGCCGAAGACACGTTTCTCGCCGCCGACCTGGTGCTGACCAGCCTGGTCGACTGGATTGAGGACGACGGCTACGGCGCGGCGCAGAAACCGCGGTTGCAGAAAACCCTGGCGCGGCGCGTGCAGCAACTGGAGCAATTGCACGGGTTGTTCCTGTTCGACCGGGAAGGCCAGTGGCTCATCACCTCATTCCCCAATCTGCCACGGGGCAATGGCGTGGCCGATCGCGAATATTTCAAGTTCCATCAGCAGAATGTGTCGTCGGTGGCGCACATCGGCCCGGCGATTCGCAGCCGTGAAAACGGCGAGTGGATCATCCCGATCTCGAAACGCGTCAACGACCATGCCGGCAACTTTCAGGGCGTGCTGCTGGCCGGGATCAAGATGTCGTACTTCGACCGGTTCTTCAAAAGCTTCAGCCTCGACGACAACGGCACCATGTTCCTCGGCTTGACCGACGGCACCTTGCTGGCGCGTCGGCCGTTCGACGAGGGGCTGATCGGCACGTCCCTGGCGCAGGGCGAAATCTACCGCAAGCTGCTGCCCAACGCCTCGGCCGGCACCGCGATGATCGAATCGGTGGTCGATGGCGTGCCGCGTCTGTACGGGTATCGGCAATTGGGCAGTTACCCGTTGGTGGTTTCCGCGTCGACGTCCCGCGAGACCATTCTCGAGGGCTGGCAGGCGAGGGCGTTCCAGTCCAGCGTCATCGTTGCCCTGGTGATTCTCGGGGTCGGGCTGTTCGGCTGGGTGTTCATTCATCAGGTGCGCGATGGCGAGCGGATCGAGAAGAACCTGCGCAAGGCCCAACGCTCGCTGGAACAGATCGCCACCCACGACAGCCTGACCGGGCTGGCCAACCGGCGCTTGTTCGAGCGCTCCCTGGAAATCGAATTCGCCCGTGGCGCCCGGCAGTCGAGCCCGGTGAGCCTGATCATGCTCGATATCGATTTCTTCAAACGCTACAACGATGCCTACGGGCATGTGGCCGGTGATCACTGCCTGACCCAGGTTGCCCAGGTGTTGAAAAGCTGCTGCCAGCGCAAATCCGATCTGGCGGTGCGCTACGGCGGCGAGGAATTTGCTGTGCTGCTGCCGGACACCGACATCAACGGCGCCCTGGCGATTGCCGGGCAGATCCGTCGCAGCGTAATGGACAAGCACATCACCCACAGCGGCTCACCCACGGGTTATCTGACGGTAAGCCTGGGCTGCTATGCGTTTATCCCGGCCGGCAACGACAGCCCGGAACTGTTTATCCAACGGGCCGATGCGGCGCTGTATCAGGCGAAAAATGCCGGCCGCAACCGGGCGGCGGTGGTGACGCTGGATGGCGGTATCGGCGAGTTGCTGCGTTCGGATCGCTAAGCTGTCCCACAACTAAGCTGTCCCACCAATAACCTCCACAGCATTTCCGCCAAGGGGATTTCAGGCAGCCGCAGGCCGGGTACTCACCACGGCCTGCTCTTGTTCGTTCAGCCACCCGTCCCCCCGCCGGCGCCGCCCGTGCCGCCACCGGCCGCACCGGTGCCACCACCCGCTCCCGAACCCGAACCGCTGGCGCCGCCATTGGTGCCGGTGCCCGAACCTGGGCCGTCGGAGCTGTTGCCGCCGGAAGGGGAGCCGGGGGTGTTGTCGGGAGGCATTGTCGAGCCGCTGGTGGCGCCGGATTTTGTGCCTGTGGCATCGGCGCCGTCATTGGCGGCGAAACTGGCGGCGGATGCGCTGGCAAGCAGGCCGGCCAGCAATAAGGCAGTGAGTTTGCGCGTGATCATGGTGCGTCTCCGCAAAAGGGTATGTACCTGATATTGGTCTGGCGCGCAGAACCCGGGGTGCCGTCCGGATGACAGGCGGTCATCGCCTCATGCGCCGGCAGTGATCGAGTGGACTCCTCGTCTTCCGGGAGATTGGCTATTTGCCTGACCGGACTGCGGGACTAACGTAGCCACACATTCACTTCACATCCCCTGCCGGAGAGTCACCATGAAACCTCGTGTCGATTTCTACACCGCTTCCCCTGATGCCCTGAAGGCGATGATGGCCCTGGAAGGCGCCGTTTCGAAGCTGCCGCTGGAAAAGACCCTGATCGAACTGGTCAAGCTGCGTGCTTCGCAGATCAACGGCTGCGCCTTCTGCATCGACATGCACACCGCTGACGCCATCAAGGGTGGCGAGACGCCGCGTCGCCTGTTCGCCGTGACGGCCTGGCGTGAAGCGCCGTTCTTCAGCGACCGTGAGCGCGCCGCGTTGCTGTGGACCGAGTCGCTGACCCAACTGAGCCTGACCCACGCGCCGGATGAAGACTACGAAACCGTCGCCGCCCAGTTCTCGCCCAAGGAAATGGTCGACCTGACCGTGGCGATCAGCACCATCAACAGCTGGAACCGTCTGGCGGTGGGCTTCCGCAAAACCCCGCAGGCCTGACAGCAGTCCCGGTCCCTGTGGTTGATCCACAGGGACGCGATGGGTGTAGGAAAATGTTGCATTTGTGTTGCCGAGGCTCGGGGTTTCTCTGGTACTCGGCATGGCGATTTGCAAGCCCCTGACCCGGACACCGATCAATTATGGGGATTGATGGGGCAGGGCCACGGCGCCGCAGACCCTGGTTTGTCCCTGGCTGACAGGGGCGAAATTGACCTTCACAGCCTGCCGCAAAAGCCCTCGGGGAAACCCTGATGACCTGCAAATTGCTGGCACAACGACTGGCGATTCGAGCAAAAACGGCATTTGTTTAATAAATGTAATGGCTGTTTAAAGAACCTTGCAATTTGCACGAAGCACTCTGACTATCACTGACAGTGATGGAGTTGTATTTCGTCTGTTGATAGCAAGGATTCCGCGTGCTCTATTCGTTTCACGCTGTTTTACGTCGTCCTTCCATGTCCTGCCGGTTGTTTTCGGCGTTTGTGTTGAGTGCGCTGCAATGGCCTCTTCACGCGGCCGAACCTGCATCTCCAGGCCAGGAAGTGCTGCGCCAGCAGCAACAGCAGCAACGGGATCTGCAACAACTGCAAATGGAACAGCGTCGCCGGCAACTGGAGCGCGGCGCATTCGGCCCCACGCCCGCCACACCGGCGATTCCCGCCCATGTCATTCCGGATGAACGCTGCTGGCCCCTGAGCGGGACGCGCATCGGCGGTGTGACGCTGATCAATAGTGACAAACTCAACGTCCGCATCAAGCCGTTGCTGGCGCCGTGCATGGGTGTCGGCCAGATCAATCATCTGCTGGCCACGATCACTGCGATGTATGTGGAAAAGGGCTACATCGCCAGTCGCCCATACCTGAGCAGTGCGCCGGCGGCGGGGCAGTCGCTGGACATCGTGGTCGACGAGGGCTACATCGAGTCGATCGAGTTGGCCGACCAGAGCCTGCCGGTATCCCTCGGCGGAGCGTTTCCGGGCATGCTCGGCCAGCCGTTGAACCTGCGCGACCTGGAGCAGGGCCTGGACCAGTTGAACCGTCTGCGCTCCCTCGATCTCACCGCCGACATCGCCCCCGGCAGCCAGCCCGGCGCTTCAAGAATCATCCTGCGCTCGCGGACATCCGGGCAGTCACGTTGGGCGTTGGGCCTGGGCGCCGATAACCTCGGCAGCGCCAGCACCGGGCGCGACCGCGACACCTTGAGCCTGACCCTCGACAGCCCACTGGAACTCAACGATTTGTTGAGTCTCAGCGCCAGCGACACCCTCAATCAGGGTGATCGCTACAGTCGCAACGCCAGCCTCTACTACGCCATTCCCTACGGTTACTGGACGTTCAGCACGTTTGCCAGCCACGCCGAATACCGCGCGCCGTTCAAGCTGCCCAGCACCACGCTGTACAGCACCGGCCTCACCGATCAACTGAGCCTGCGCGCCGACCGCGTGTTGTGGCGCGACCAGAGCCATCAGCTCAGCGCCAACCTGCAACTGGCGCACAAGGATGTCGACAGCTATCTGGAGAATGTCCGGCTCGGCATCCAGAGCCCGACCCTGACCGTGGCCGAAGCCGGACTCAACCTGTTCTGGCTCGACCGCGCGGTATGGAACCTCGACGTCAACTACGCCCAGGGCCTGCGTTGGCTGGGCGCCGATGACGACGGCCAGCGCCAGGTCAGCAACTTGCCCAAGGCACAGTTTCGCAAGTACCGCGCCGGCCTCAGCCAATGGCGCAACGGCCAGTTCGGCACCCAGGCCTGGCAATGGCAGAGCCAGCTCAACCTGCAATACAGCCCCGACCCGTTGCCGGCCATCGAACAACTGCTCGGCACCGACGATTCCGCCGTGCGCGGTTACCGGGTCAGCAGTCTGTCCGGCGCCAGCGGCGCGATCTGGAGCAACACTTTGCGTCTGCCGCTGCACCGCGAATGGCCGGTACAGGTCACGCCACGGCTGGGCCTCGACCACGGCTGGATCAAGGCCGATCACGGCACCGAGGGCAAGCGCCTGAGCGGTGCCAGCGTCGGACTCAACCTGGCCTGGCAGAACCTGCAAGTGGACGTCGATTACCAACGCAGCCTCAACACCCCCAGCGGCCTGCACCACGAGCCCGAGGCCTGGCTGATGCGGATCGGCCTGCAGATATGAATACAAAGGCAACCCACCAGCCGGCGGATCTGAGCGCGACAGCCCCGGCCTTCATCCCAACGCGCAGCGTGACGCCGTACTTACATGGAGAGTGACTTATGTCAGTGAACACCTTTGCGTTTCATCTTTCCCCTCGGGGCAAACTGCGCTGGGCGATCAGCAGCCTGTTCATCGCCGCCATTCCAGCGGCGCTGGCCGGCGGTGTCGTCGTCGCACCGGGGCCTGGCGGCACGGCACAATTGCAGACCCAGGGCGGCGTGCCGATCGTCAACATCGTCGCGCCGAACGGCGCCGGGCTGTCGCACAACCAGTTCCTCGACTACAACGTCGACCGTCAGGGCCTGGTGTTGAACAACGCCTTGCAGGCCGGGCAATCGCAACTGGCCGGACAACTGGCGGCCAACCCGCAACTGCAGGGCCAGGCCGCGAGCGTGATCCTCAACGAAGTGATCAGCCGCAACCCCTCGGCCATCAACGGCGCCCAGGAAATCTTCGGTCGCGCCGCCGATTACGTGCTCGCCAACCCGAACGGCATCTCGGTCAACGGCGGCAGTTTCATCAACACGCCGAATGCCAATCTGGTGGTCGGCCGTCCCGAGTTGAACGACGGCAAACTGCAAGGCCTGAACACCCGTGATGCCAGCGGCCAGCTGCAGATTCAGGGCGGCGGGCTGACCAACCGCGAAGGCTCGATCAACCTGATCGCGCCGCGCATCGACAGCCAGGGCAGCCTCGCGGCACGGGATCAACTGAACCTCACCGTCGGCCGCAACCAGGTGGATTACCCTAGCGGTCAGGTCAAAACCGTGGACCCGGCGGGCCACACCGCCGATCAACGGATCGACGCCAGCCTGTTCGGTGCGATGCAGGCCGGACGCATCAACATCGTCAGCACCGCTGAAGGCGCGGGCGTGAAAGTCGGCGCGGTACAAGTGGCGGGGCACGACGGGGTGCAGATTCGTTCGGCCGGCGACCTGAGTGTCAGCGGCAAGGCTGTGCCCGACAGCCTCGACGTGACTCGCGCGGGGATCCGCAGCAGTCACGGTGACGTCGGCCTGCACAGCGGCAAGGATCTGACGCTCGCCGCTGCCGATGTCAGCGGTCGCGACGTCACGGTCGACGCCAAACGCAACCTGACCCTGACCACCGTCGAAAGCCGCAAACTCCAGGAACAGCGCGAGAACTGGAGCAACAGCACGATAGGCATCACCTGGGAAACCTATGATCGCGTCGAGACCGACAGCGATTCCCGCCAGCATGGCAGCCAGATCGTCGCCAGCCGCGATGCGCAGTTGTCGTCCGGCAAGGACACCGAACTGCAAGCCGCCAAGGTTGAGGCGGCGAACAAGCTGAGCGTGCAAAGTGGCGGCGATCTGCGTCTGACCGCTGCCACCGAAACCCACACCAAAACCGACAAGGGCGACCATCGCAAGCATCTCTGGAAAGCCAACTGGAACAACAGCAGCGAAGAGCAGCGCAGCGTCACCAGCCAGTTGAAGGGCGGCAACATCGCCCTGCAGACCGCCGCGCTGTTGCGCGCTGAAGGCGCCGAGCTGAGCAGCGCCGGTGACCTGAATCTGGCTGGCAAACAGGTGGAAATCACCACCGCCACCCGCACCAACCGCAGCAGCGACAACCGCTATTCCGGCGATCTGGTGGGCGGTGGTTTCTTCGGCAAGACCGGCGACGCCGACAAGGGCCAGACCCAGCACACCGGCAGCAAGATCAACGCCGCCGGCAAACTGGTGGTCAAGGCCGACGATGTGCGTATCAGCGGCAGTCAGGTACGCGGTGCCAGGGACGCCAGCGTGATCAGCGACAACGGCTCGCTGGTGATTGATGGCGTACAGGACACCTCACACAGCAATCAGCACGACAAGGACAGCAAGTTCTTCGGTGTCGCCAAGGACGAATCACGGCAGAACACCCAGGACAGCACCACCGTGCGCAGCGAACTGGCCTCCGACAGCAATCTCAAGCTCAAGAGCGCCAGGGACATCGAAGTGGCAGGTTCCACGGTCAAGGCCGGTGGTTCGCTGACGGCGGAGGCGGCGGGGGATGTGAACGTGCATTCGACGCAGAACACCCACGACAGCAGCACCACCAGCGAGTCCCGTGGCTTTGATCTCTACGCCAAGGAGAACACCGCCGAGCAGTACCGCGCGGGTGTGCACTACGAGGACAAAAAGCAGACGGTTACCGCCAATGACGTCACTCACCAAGGCTCCAGCCTCAGCGGTGGCAGCGTGCAGGTACAGGCCGGTGGCGATCTGACGATCAAGGGCGGCGAGGTGAAGTCCACCGCTGGCGACACCACCCTCGGCGGCAAGAATGTTGCGTTGCTGGCCGAGCAGGACAGCCACCAGACGTCTGACGAACAGCGCAGCACTGGCGGCGGTTTGTATGTCAGCGGCGGTCTCGACCGGGCTGGCGTCGGCGTCGATTTCGCTCATGTCACTTCGAAAGACACCTCCAGCAAAACCACGGCGCAGACCACCAGCGTGCAGAGCAGCGGCGGCCTGACCATCAATGCCGACAAACTCACCACCGAAGGCGCGCAACTCAAGGCCGACAGCGGTCTGCACGTCGCCGCCAACGAAGTGGACAACCGCGCGGCCAGCAACACCGAAAGCAACTCCCACGACAGCAGCAACTGGTCGGCGGACATTGGCGTCAACGCCGAGTACAAGGACATCGCCCGACCGGTGGCTGGCGTGGTCAAAGAAGTACTCGACGGCAAGCTGCCGGACAAGGATGCGCTGGGCAAACTGGGCCAGCCGAACCTGGGTGTCGACGTGGCGATCGGTCACGCCGGCAGCGGCAAGACAGAGCAGGCCAGCAACGCGGTGGTCAGCCGTTTCGATGGCGGCAGCGTGGATGTGAATGTCGCCGGAACCTTGCACGATCAAGGCACCCGGTACAACGCCAGCGCCGGCCAGGTGAATATCGGCGCGGACAAACTGGTCGCCGACGCCGCGAGCAACACCCACAGCAGCCGTGATAAATCGGTGGACGCCAAGGTCGACGTGCGGGTCTACACCAAGACCGGTGAAGACCTGAACATCGCCGGCAGTGGCGCGGGCGGCAGCAGCCAGACCCGCAAGGACGAGAGCACGGCAGTGGTCGGTGGTTATGCCGGTAGCCAGGGGGTGAACATCAAGGTCGGCGGCGACGCGCAGTTCGAAGGCAGCCGTTTCGACGGTGGGCAGGGCGGCGTGAGCATCAAGACCGGCGGCGATCTGGCGCTGAATCAGGCCAATGACCGCCAGACCAGCGACAGCTCCAGCCTGCGCGGCGATGGCTCGCTGACGGTCGGCACCTTGCCCGGCACTGACGGCACCAACGTCGATCTCGGCGCCGGGTTCCAGCTCGACCACACCGGCAAGCGGACTGAAGACAGCCAGGCGCAGGCCGCGAGCATTTCCGCCAACGGCCCGGTGCAACTGAGCAGCGGCGGCAATCAGGTTCAGCAGGGCACGAAAGTCGACAGCGCTGGCGCCATCGATGTGCAGGCCGGCGGCAAGCTCGATCTGCAAGCGGCGACCGACAGCCATGTCGCCACCGGCAGCAATCTGGGCGGCGGTCTGAAGGCCGGCGGCAGCAAGACCAGCAGCGAGAAGAGCCTCGACAAGGGCGGCAATCTGAACGCCAGTTTCAACATCGGTCGGGTCGACGAAAACACCCAGACCCTGACCGGCGGACAGTTGAACAGCCAGAGCGGGATAGCGCTGAGTGGTGATTCGGTTCATCTGCAAGGCACTCAGGTCAGCGGGCCGAAGGTGAGTGTCGATGCGCAGAAGGGCGGCCTTGTGATGGAGTCGGCGCAGTCCACGGAAAGTCGCAACAACTGGAACGTCGCCCTGAATGCCGGTGGCAATCTGAGCAGCAGCACACCGACCGCTGAAGACGAAAAGCCGAGCAGCGACCACGGCTTCAATGCCGGTGCCAAGGTTGGCGTGGACTATCTGCAAGCCACCACGCAGCAGAACAGCCAGATCAAGGCTGACAGCGTGGCGCTCAACAGCGCCGGCGATGCGCAACTGGCCGGGGCGCGGATCGACGGTAAAACCGTCACCGGTCAGGTGTCCGGTGATCTGACGGTGGAAAGCCGCCAGGACTCGAAAACCGAAGCCAAAGTCGACGTGGACCTGGGCATCACCGGCAAGAAAAAGCCGGCGGACGACAAGGGGCAACTCGCCGGCACCGACTACAAACCGACGCTCAAGGCCCAGGGCGAATACACCCGCAAGGACAGCGTGGGGCAGGCCTCGGGCATCAGCGGCAGTCAGGGTGTGAAGCTCACGGTCGACGGCGCCACGCGACTGGTGGGGGCGCGGATTTCGTCGACGGCGGGGCAGGTTGATCTTGGCGACTCCAGCGTCAGCAGCAGCGACCTGAGCAACCGCGATGCCGGGTTCAAGGCCGGGCTGGATCTGCCGCAGAAAACCGAAGAAAACGCCCCCAAGGTGTCCTTCGAAAACGGCAACCTGAAAGTCGGCCCGGTCACCGTCAGCGGTCACTTCGACAGCCAGACGCTCCAGGCCGGCATCGACGAAAGAGGCTGAAAGCCTAACGGTGGATGTGCCCCAATCCACATCCACCTCTACTCCAATGTGGGAGCCGGGCTTGCCCGCGAAGGCGGTGGCTCAGTCACTGCAAAGTTGCCTGAGCCACCGCTTTCGCGAGCAAGCCCACACAGGTATCTCGCTCCAGATCGCAGCCCCTCACCCTAGCCCTCTCCCGGGGGAGAGGGGACCGATCGGGGGATGTTCGGGAAGATCGCCAGCCTTGAAGTGCATGGCTGAATCCATAATCGGCGCAGGCGTTCAGGTCGACGTGTAACGCCAGACACCTCGGTCGGCGCCCTCTCCCTTGGGAGATGGCTGGGGTGAGGGGGAGCGGTTGACACCGATCCAATGGGGGTGATGTGCGGCGGGGGGGCTTGACAGCTCTGCGATACTGGAAGCGATCCCATCACCACGCAAAGGAAAGTGCTCCATGCGCAATGACGAACTCAAGGCCTTGTTCGACCAGCAGTCCGCCGTCTACGACAAGCAATGGGCCGGCATGGCCCCGATCCGCGATGCGCTGTACATGTTGCTGGATTCGGTATTCGCCGGTCTGCCGGAAAACGCGCGGATCCTCTGTGTCGGCGTGGGCACCGGTGTCGAGCTGGCCCACTTGGCGGGGCAATTCCCCGGCTGGCGATTCACCGCCGTCGACCCCTCGGGCGCGATGCTCAATGTCTGCCGCGAGCGAGCGGCGCAGGGCGGCTTCCTTTCCCGTTGCGATTTTCATGAGGGCTATCTTGATACGCTGCCCACCGGCCCCGGCCATGACGGCGCGACCTGTTTTCTGGTGTCGCAGTTTTTGCTCGAGCCGCAGGCGCGCACCGCGTTCTTCCGGGAGATTGCCGATCGGCTCGTCCCCGGTGCGATCCTGGCGAACGCCGACCTCGCCTCTGACACCGAATCACCCGCCTATGAAGCGCTGCTGCGCAACTGGATGACGCTGATGTCATCGGCTCAGGTGCCGCCGGCAATGCTGGAACGCGCGCGTGCCGCCTATGCCAAGGATGTGGCGATTGTTCCGTCAGCGCAGGTTGCCGGTCTGATAGAGGCGGCGGGGTTTACGGCGCCGGTGCAGTTTTTCCAGGCTGGTTTGATGCATGGCTGGTTCTGCACGCGCAAACCATAGATCAAGAGCTTCGTCGGCCTCTCCGAGGAATGCATTGCTTCGGCTTAATAGGAAGCATTACTATTCACGCCCCTTTCCACAGCACGCCGCAATGATCCCCATGCTGCCTCGCAGACCCGGCTTTCTCGAGCATTACGAAGAGTTGATCGGCACCTGGACCCGACGCCTGCGCAATCGTCAGCAGGCCGAGGATCTGGCGCACGACACCTTTGTGCGGGTGCTCGAGTCGGATGCTTCGGCGGTGCAGCAGCCACGGGCGTATCTGCACCAGACCGCGCGCAATATCGCGGTGGATGGTTACCGGCGTGAGGATCGGCGAGGCGCCATGGAGTCGGAGGCGATCGATCTCAGTGAGTCGCCAACCGGTGACCCGGAGCATTACATGCATGCGATCCAGTTGGCCGACTCCATCGAACGGGCGCTCACCGAGCTTCCGGTCAACTGCCGGCGGATTTTCGTCTGGCAGAAGATCGAAGGCCTGACCCAGGCGGAAATCGCCGAACGCCTGGGACTGTCCAAGAACATGGTCGAAAAGTATATGATCCGCACCCTGCGGCATTTGCGCGATCGTCTGGACGGGTTGCAATCATGAGCGGCCGCGCCTTTTCATCCCCAGCCAAACAGGACATTCCATGATGGATACTCGTGATTGTGCGTGCGGGCAAACAACGGTGCGCGATGACGCGGCTCGCTGGTTTGTGCGTTTGCAGGAGCCGGCCGTCAGTGCCGACGAGCAACAGCGTTTCGACGTCTGGCTGAACGAACACCCGCAGCACCGCGACGAGTTCCAGTTGCTGCAAGGCCTGTGGAGCGCTGCTGACCTGCTGCCGGCGCCACGCCTGCAAGCCCTTGTCGACACCCCGCCCGGTCGTCGCGAGCGTCGTCCGCTGCTGCGTTACGCGGTGGCCGCCAGCGTGCTGGCGGTGGCGCTCGGGCTGGGGTTGTTCAGCGGTCTGAACCACCCGCAGGGCTACAGCGCCGAATTCGCCACGGCCCTGGGTGAGCGCAGGCACGTAGCGCTGCCGGACGGTTCGGTGATCGATCTCAACAGCCGCAGCCGTTTGCAGGTGCGTTTCGAGAAGGATCGCCGGCTCATCGAACTGGCTGAAGGCGAAGCCATGTTCAGCGTCGAGCACGACACCTCGCGGCCGTTTGTGGTCGAGGCCGGCAATGGCAAGGTCACGGTCACCGGTACGCGTTTCGACGTGCGTCGCGACGTCACGCAAACGCGGGTCGCGGTGGAGCAGGGCACGGTCAAGGTGCAGGGGCGCAATGCACCCGACAGCCAGTTCATCAGCCTGACCGCTGGCCTGGGCACGCATATCGACGCCAATGGTGTGGTGGCGTCGGCCTATGCGGTCAACCCGGCGGAACTGACCGCCTGGCGCAGCGGCAAACTGGTGTTCAACAACGCCAGCCTCAGCGAAGTCGCGGCGGAAGTTTCCCGTTATCGCGACAAGCCGTTGAAGGTCGCCAACCCGACCGTGGCCAGTCTGCGCCTGACCAGCGTGTTCAAATCCGACAACACCGACGCCTTGCTCAAGGCCTTGCCGAGCATCCTGCCGGTGGCCGTGCGCACCCTCGCCGACGGCAGTCAGGAAATAATTTCAAAATAAAATTCAGGTTTTTTTCGAGTTCGTCGTCTTCCTGTTCAACTGCAACTGGTTTGCATTAACAGCCGCACACTCTTGCGATCCACAGGACTACGTTCGACGTGAAAAACTCCACCGCCAAAAACAAAAAATCCCCTTGGTTGCCGCTGGCGCTCGCGCTGGCGGTCAATGCTGCCGTGCCGCTGGCATTTGCTGCCGACGCCATCCATATCCGCGCGCAGCCGCTGGGTCAGGCCCTGAGCGAGCTGGGTCAGCAAACCTCGTTGCAGGTGTTTTTCAGCCCGGACCTGGTCGCCGGCAAACAGGCGCCGGCGGTGGACGGCAATCTCTCTGCGGAGCAGGCCCTGCGCGAGTTGCTGCAAGGCAGCGGTCTGGATTACCAGATCAACGAAGGTTCGGTGACCCTGTCGCCCGCCGCGACTTCCGCCGCCAATGGGCCTCTGGAGCTGGGCGTGACCGACATCAAGGTGGTCGGCGACTGGCTGGGTGACGCCGACGCCGCCGTGGTGCAGAACCACCCGGGCGCCCGTACCGTGATCCGCCGTGAAGCGATGGTCGAGCAGGGCGCGATGAACGTCGGTGACGTGCTGCGTCGCGTGCCGGGCGTGCAGGTGCAGGAAGCCAACGGCACCGGCGGCAGCGACATTTCGCTGAACGTCGGCGTGCGCGGCCTGACGTCGCGCCTGTCACCACGCTCCACCGTGCTGATCGACGGCGTGCCGGCCGCGTTTGCGCCATACGGCCAGCCGCAACTGTCGATGGCGCCGATTTCGTCCGGCAACCTCGACAGCATCGACGTGGTACGTGGCGCCGGTTCCGTGCGTTATGGGCCGCAGAACGTCGGCGGGGTAATCAACTTCGTCACCCGCGCGATCCCGGAAAAAACCACCGGTGAAATCGGCACCACCCTGGAAACCTCCCAGCACGGTGGCTGGAAGCACATCGACACCGCGTTTCTCGGCGGCACCGCCGACAACGGCATCGGCATGGCGCTGTTGTACTCCGGCGTCAACGGCAACGGTTACCGCGAGCGCAACAACGGCAACGACATCGACGACGTGTTGCTCAAGACCCACTGGGCACCGACCGATCAGGACGATTTCAGCCTCAATTTCCACTACTACGACGCCAGCGCCGACATGCCCGGCGGCCTGACGCAGAAGCAGTACGACGATAAGCCGTTCCAGTCCGACCGCGACTACGACAACTTCAGCGGCCGCCGCAAGGATGTCTCGTTCAAGTGGATCCGCCAGATCGACGAACGCACCCAGGCTGAAGTGCTGACCTATTACACCGACAGCTTTCGCGGCAGCACCATTGCCGCCCGCGATCAGAAAACCCTCAGCTCGTTCCCACGCTCGTATTACACCCTCGGTATCGAGCCGCGTGTGTCGCGTGTATTCGACGTCGGTCCGACCACTCAGGAGGTCAGCGTCGGTTATCGCTACCTGAAAGAGGCGATGCACGAACAGTCGAGCCGTCTGGCGCTGGTCAATAACGAGCCGGTGGTCACCAAGACGTCCGACGGCCATGTGTTCCAGGATCGCACCGGCGGCACCGAGGCCAATTCGGTCTACATCGACAACAAGATCGATGTCGGCAACTGGACCATCACGCCGGGCATCCGTTTCGAACACATTAGCACCGACTGGCACGACCGCGCCGTGCTCGACACTGCCGGCAAGCGCGTGCCGGAGAAAAACCGCAGCATCGAGAGCAACGAACCGCTGCCGGCCCTGAGCGTGATGTATCACTTGTCGGACGCGTGGAAGCTGTTCGCCAACTACGAAACCTCGTTCGGCAGCCTGCAATACTTCCAGCTCGGCCAGGGCGGCTCGGGTGATCAGACCGCCAACGGCCTGGAGCCGGAGAAGGCCAAGACCTACGAGATCGGTACGCGCTACAACGATGACGTGTGGGGCGGGGAAGTGACGCTGTTCTACATCGACTTCGATGACGAACTGCAATACATCAGCAACGATGTGGGCTGGACCAACCTCGGCGCGACCAAGCACCAGGGCATCGAAGCGTCGGTGCATTACGACATGGCGGCGCTGGACCCACGCCTTGATGGCCTGACCGCCAACGCCGGTTTCACCTACACCCGCGCCACCTATGAAGGCGAGATTCCGGGCTTCAAGGGCCGTGACCTGCCGTTCTATTCGCGTCAGGTGGCGACGGTCGGCCTGCGTTACGACATCAACCGCTGGACCTACAACATCGACGGGTTCGCCCAGTCCAAGCAGCGCTCGCCAGGCACCGGGGTCAACGCCGACGGCAGTTTCAACGGCAACTACATCACCGAAGGCACGGCGGACGGGCAGTATGGCGACATTCCGGGCTACGTGACCTGGAACGTGCGCGGCGGCTATGACTTCGGTTCGCAGCTGTCGAACCTGAAACTCGGCGCCGGGGTGAAGAACATCTTCGACAAGCAGTACTTCACCCGCTCCAGCGACAACAACTCGGGGATCTACGTCGGCACGCCGCGTACGTTCTTCGTACAGGCCAGCGTCGGTTTCTGATCACGCTGGAGGATCGTTCCCGCGCCGTGCGTGGGAGCGATCCTCAAACCTTCAGCACTTTCCCGCCAATCGCCACTGCCACCAGCAGCACGGCCATCAACCCGAAGGCAAAGCTCAGGCTGCTGGCGTGGGCGACAAAGCCGATCACCGCCGGCCCCGCCAGAATCCCCGCATAACCCAACGTCGTGATCGCCGGCACCGCGATGCTTTCCGGCATCACCGTCTGCTTGCCTACCGCCGTGTACAGCACCGGCACGATGTTCGAACACCCGGCGCCGACCAAGGCATAACCGAACAGCGCGGCTTGCCAGCTCGGGGCGAAGGTGGCCAGAAACAAACCGGCCGCCGCCGTCAGTCCGCCAAACAGAATGATCCGCGTGGCGCCCAGACGCCGGACGATGCGGTCACCCATCAAACGTCCTGCAGTCATGGTCAGGGCAAACGCTGCGTAACCCAGCCCGGCATACGCGGTGTCGATGCCGCGCTCCTCGGTGAGGAACACCGCGCTCCAGTCCAGCGCCGCGCCTTCGGTGAGGAACACGATGAAGCACATGCCGCCGATGAACAGGACGATCCCGTGGGGCACCGCGAACGCCGGACCCGAGCTTTCACTGCCGTAAGGCAACATGTGTGGCACCGCTTTGAACAGCGCCGCGATCAGCAGCGCGATCACCACCAGCATCGCCGCCAGGGGCGACAGGCCGAGGCCGAGTAGGGCACTGACGCCCGCCGCGCCGACAATCCCGCCGAGGCTGAACAAGCCGTGGAAGCCCGACATCATGTTCTTGCCGCTGGCGCGCTCGACGATCACCGCTTGCAGGTTGACCGTCGAATCCACCGTGCCCAGCCCGGCGCCGAACATGAACAGCGTGGCGATCAACGCCGGGATCGACGACACCGTCGCCAGCAGCGGCAGCGCCGCGCAGATCAGCAAGGTGCCACCGGTCGCTACCCGCCGACAGCCGAAGCGCGTGGCGAGAATCCCCGCCAGCGGCATCGCCAGAATCGAGCCGACACCCAGGCACAACAGCAGCAGCCCCAACGTCCCTTCATCGAGCCCGGCCCGCGCCTTGGCATACGGCACCAAGGGCGCCCACGCGGCGATGCCGAGCCCGGCGATGAAGAAGGCGATGCGCGTGGACATCTGTTGCAGGCGTCCGGGAATGAACGTGTCTTGGGTGTTGAGGCTGGTCATATCGATCCTTGGCAAAAAACATCGCGTCCCCGAAGGACAGTGATCGCGCGTCGAGGTTCGATCGGGCGGGCAGGTCATCGGGGGCGGACGGACATCCTTGCACAGCCGACTCGTTCAGTCAGTCACCGTGTGTAACGGATGGCCCGACCGACCGTCTTCGCGAACAAGCCCGCTCCCACGCTGGAGTGTGTTGCCGTAGAGTGGTGCGCTATCGATATTCACTGAAGGCCGGTTCATGACGCAGTTCTACGATGCACGGGGCAATCTCTACGGGGTGGTTTCGCCGCAGGCGTTACGCGAAGCAGGGATTGATTTGCCCGTCAGCGCCGCCGAGTGTGCAGCATTGCGGCAGGCCTGGAGCCTGGCCGCCGTGGCTCATTGCTGCGACTGGCCCGAGGGGCAGCGGCCCGTGGGGGCCAAGGCCCATCGCAGCGATGGTTTGCTGGTCGGCCCGTTTCAGTCATCGCTGCCGTTCGATGTGTTGATCGTCAACACCGATGGCACGCTCGCCGAGCGCAGCGGCAACGGTCTGACGATCTTTTCCCAGGCGCTGCTTGAGCAAGGGTTGATGCCGCAAGAGGGCGCGTCGTTGCAGGTGCATCACGACAAGGCTGACGCACTGTCGCCGGTGGCGACTTCGGTCAAACCGGCGCAGGTCGCGGATGTGCAGGGTTTCTGGCTCGACCTCGGCCAACCCGGTTTCGGCCCGGAGGCTGTCGGCGCGCACAATGTTGCAACGGTGACGCTGGAGAATTGCCAGGTGAGCCGCGTCCAGCCATTGGCGCAACTCGACGCGGCCTGGGGCCACAGCCAATTCGTGCGCATCGGCAATCCCCATTGCGTCACGCTGGTGAGTGACGTCGCCGCGCTGCCGAGCAATGAGCAAATGCGCACAGCGGCGCTGAGCGAGGGCCTGACCCGGATCGCCTACGCCATGCCGACGGGCAGCGGCCAGCCGTGTCCGGCCGGGGTCAACCTGCAATGGGCCATGCGCGAAGCCCTTCAACGCATCGTCGCGCGGGTGTTCGAGCGCGGCGAAGGGCCGACGGCGTCATCCGGCACCAGCGCCAGCGCGGTGGCGTGCGCGGCCTGGCGGGTCGGTTGGGTGGCCGCCGGAGAGGTGCACGTGGTGATGCCCGGCGGGACGGCGCCGATTCTGCTGGAAGAGTCGGAGGGGCAACTGGTGCGCGTCAGACTGTTCGGTACGGCGCGGTTGATTGGCTGAGGCCTACAATCGCGACACATCAATCAGATCTGCGCACCACTGAACTCCACCACCGGCATCTGCCGTTTCATCAGCACCTTGCCCGCGCGGATCGAATACAGCGGCAGGCCCTGGCTGCGGATCACTTCGTAATCGCTGTCCGCCGACAGGATCAGCAGGTTCGCCGGGCGCCCCTGTTCCAGCCCGTAACGCTCACCCAGGTGCAGGGCCTTGGCGCTGTTGTCGGTCACCAGATCCAGCGCACTTTGCAGGTTGCGATAACCGAGCATGTGGCAGATGTGCAACCCGGCCTCAAGCACCCGCAGGATGTTGCCATTGCCCAGCGGATACCACGGATCGACGATCGAGTCCTGGCCGAAACACACGTTCATGCCGGCTTCGAGCAACTCGTTGACCCGGGTCACGCCACGGCGTTTCGGGAAGTTGTCGAAGCGCCCCTGCAGGTGAATGCTTTCGGTCGGGCAGGAGACAAAACTGATCCCCGAATGGCCGAGCAGGCGGAACAGCTTGGCGCAGTAGGCGTTGTCGTAGGAACCCATCGCCGTGGTGTGACTGGCGGTGACGAGGGCGCCCATGTCGCGGCTGCGCGCCTCTTCGGCCAGCATTTCGAGGAAGCGTGAATGCGGGTCGTCGGTTTCGTCGCAATGCACGTCCACCAGGCAACCGGTGCGTTCGGCCAGGTCCATCAGGAACTTCACTGAACTGACGCCCTGATCGCGGGTGTACTCGAAATGCGGAATGCCGCCGACCACATCGGCGCCCATGCGAATGGCTTCTTCCATCAGCTCGCGGCCGTTGCGGAACGACTCGATGCCTTCCTGAGGGAACGCGACGATTTGCAGGTCGATCAGGTGCCGGGTTTCTTCGCGCACTTCGAGCATGGCCTTGAGCGCGGTGAGTTGTGGGTCGGTGACGTCGACGTGGGTGCGCACATGCTGGATGCCGTGGGCGGCCAGCGCCTGAATGGTCTTCTTGGCGCGGGTCTTGGTGTCTTCTTCGGTGATGGTGACCTTGCGTTCGCCCCAGCATTCGATGCCCTCGAACAGGGTGCCGCTCATGTTCCACCGCGGCTCGCCGGCGGTCAGGGTGGCGTCGAGGTGGATGTGCGGTTCGACGAAGGGCGGCACCACCAGATTGCCGCCGGCATCGAGGTCGTCGGGGCCGAGGGTCGGGGCTTCGGTCTGACGCGCGATGCTGCGGATCAGGCCGTCTTCGAGGTGTAACTCGTGCAAACCGTCCTGGTTGCGCAATCGGGCGTTGATGATGTGCATCGGGCGAATCCTTTTATAGATCTTGTAGAGGGGCGGCCGCGTTGCGGGCGCCGAGCAGGCCGGTCACTGCGATATACGTTAACGCGGCAACGGCGATGCCGACCAGCGGCGCGACCCACGGCGAGCCGAACGCAGCGAAGGTTCCGGCCGCGTAAGCCGCCAGCCCCGGCCAGTTGAACGCGGGTAACCGTGCGTCGGCCAGACGCGGATAACGCCCGCGCCAGCGGAAGAAAAAGTCCGCCATGATCACGCCGCCAATCGGCGGGATTACCGTGCCGAGCAGGATCAGATAAGGCACCAGCATGTCGTACATGCCCAGCAGCGCGAGCGCCGTGCCGATCACGGCACCCGCCAGGGTCACGGTCTTGCGGCGACCGGTGCGCAGCAGGTTGCAGCCGGCGACGGCGAAGTTGTAGATGGTGTTGTCTTGGGTGCTCCAGATGTTCAGTAACAGCATCGCCATCGCCGCCATGGCGAAGCCCTGTAACAGCAGCACTTCAACCACATCGGGTTGTTGGTAGACGATTGCGCCATAGGCGCCGATCAGCACCATCAGGCCGTTGCCGATGAAAAAACCGATCAGGCTGGCCAGTACCGCGACCCGCGCCGAACGGGAAAAGCGCGTCCAGTTGGTGGCCTGGGTTGCACCGCTGACGAAGGTGCCGAACACCAGCGTGATGGCGGTCGACCAGTCCAGCGAACCCGTCGGTACGACGCTGAGCAAACCGTCGAGGCCACCGACTTTCACGGTCGCCACCCACATCGACAGCATCAGCAGCAACATCATCGCTGGCACCGCGATGTACGACAGAATTTCCAGTCCGCGATAACCGACATACGCCGTGGCGCAGAACACCAGGCCGAACAGCACCATCAGCCCCAGTACCGTGGCTTCATTCAGATCGAAATACTTGCCCAGCACCACCGCCGCCGTCGCGGTGCCCCAGGCGTACCAGCCGATCTGGGTGAACCCGAGGATCAGGTCGCTGAGCTTGCTCCCCACTTCACCGAAACAAAATCGCCCCATCAGCACCGAATTCAGCCCGCTCTTGAAGGCGATGTAACCCAGGCCTGCGGCGTACACGCCGAGCAGCAGGTTGCCGATGACGATGACGGCGAGCATTTCGCCGAAGTTGAATGCCACGCCCAGCTTGCCGCCGGCAAACATGGTAGCGGTGAAGAAGGTGAAGCCCAGCAGCACCATGGCCGTGGAGGCCAGACCTTTACGCGCGTGCATCGGCACTTCACTGAGGGGGTAATCGTTACCGGGATCGTTTTGCGTCATGGGGGCGTTCCTTGCTGGAAGGGGGAGGACGCGAAGAGGTTGCAGCGGTCGTGCCAGTCACGGATTGACGGGATTATGTATAGACGAGGTGGCGGATTTGGCGCGAAAGCGGTGCGCCTGCACACACCCAGGCACAATGTGGGAGCCAGCCAGCCAGCCAGCCAGCCAGCCAGCCAGCCAGCCAGCTGGCGATGGCGTTGTGTCATACAACACAAATGCTGGATGTGCCGGCCCTGTCGCCAGCAGGCTGTCTCCCGCGGGTCATTTTGGGGTCAGAGGAACCGCAGCAGGGCGGCGACGATGGCCTCGGGTGCATCTTCCTGCACCAGATGCCCGGCATTCGGGATCGGGTGAAATTGCGATGCGGGAATCATCTTGTGCAACTCGCGTCCTCGCTCAATGGGAATCCACTGATCGTCCTCGCCCCAGAGAATCTGCACCGGACAGCGGATCGTCGGGTACAGCGGCTGCACTTGCAGCGTGTAGCGCTGATCCATCTGCGCAATCTGCCGGTAGAACGCCGCTTGCCCCGGATCGCCCAGCCACGGCTGCACATAGGGCGTCAGTTCCTCATCGGGAATATTCCGGTGAATGGCCCCGCCAATGTAGGTCGGCACGATGGCGCGCTGGATGTAATCCGGCAGGCCGCTGAACGCCGCCTCATGCTCGCGCACGTGCTGCACGAACGGCGAACCCCAGGGCGTCAGCGCAACCGGATCGATCAGAGTGAGGCTGCGGTAATCCTTGCCGTTGAGCAGATGGGTGCGCAGGACGGTGGCGCCACCGAAGTCGTGGGCAACCATATCCGGGCGTTGCAGGCCCCAGTGCTCCAGCAACTGCGCGAGCAAATCGTTTTGCACACCGAGGGAGACATCGGCGTCCGGTTGCTCGGATTGTCCGTAGCCCAGCAGGTCGAAGTAATGCACCCGATGGGTGGCGAAAAAATGCGGCGCAATGCGGTGCCACACATAGGAAGAGAAGGGCGTGCCGTGCACGAACACCAGTGGCGGGCCGTCGCCGCGCACCCCGTGGCGAATCTGTCGCCCGTTGAAATCAAAGACCTGATCCAGCAGCCAGTCCGTCATGGGCCTGTCCTCTTGGCGGGTTCGAACCAAAAAGCATAGGCGTAAAAAAACAGCCTCGGGGGCTGTTCAATCAAACACTGAGGCGCCTTCTATCCCTGTGGGAGGAGCGTGCTCGCGAAGGCGCCGTGTCATGGCGCAGCGCTTTCGCGAGCAAGCTCGCTCCCACAGGGTGTTCAGGGACGTCTGGACGGGTTACTCGCCGCGATAGATGCAACCGCTGGTGCAGGTTTCGTGAATGCGGATCGCGCTCAGTTCCGGCAGCAGGGGCTTCAATTCATTCCAGATGAATTTGGCCAGCACTTCGCTGGTCGGGTTCTCAAGGCCCGGAATGTCGTTCAGGTAGTTGTGGTCCAGGCGCTCGTACAGCGGTTTGAAAATCGCCTTGATCTCGGAGAAATCGCGAATCCAGCCAGTGTGCGGATCGAGGTCGCCGCTCAGGTGAATCGCCACCTTGAACGAGTGACCGTGCAGGCGTCCGCACTTGTGGCCGTCCGGTACGTGGGGCAGGCGATGGGCGGATTCGAAAGTAAATTCCTTGAAGATTTCCACAGTATTTTCGGCTCTGTTCAGATGGCGTTCGCCGCAGCGATTCGGGCAGGCGGCGAGTTTACCAGCTTGTCTGCGGCGATGCGGGAAAACACTGACTAAAGGGTCAGCAAGCGCTCGGCGAGGCGACCGTTGGCGCTCAGTTCGAGAAACTCGTCGCCCAGGCGTCGGCTCTCGTCCATCGCCGCGCGCCAGTATTTCTGGCGGCTCGGCGCATCGCCCATGAAACGCTTGAAGTCGTTACGGTCGGGCAGTTTGCCGTAGGGCAGGCGCGCCAGGTATTCCTTGGAGGGGGCGAGTAGCAGCACGTCCTGCAAACGCTCCACCGATGCCCGTCGCCACGGCAGGGTCTTGTCGAACCAGCCGGGGATCACCCGATCGGTGAAGTGCGGATAGAGCACGATGCCGTCGCCGCTGTAGGGCAGGTCGAGGTGATAGTCCAGCAGACCGCCATCGCGGAAGGTGCCGGCACCGGCGCCCGGCAGGTCGCGCACGCCTTCCATGACCATCGGGATCGATCCCGAGGCCAGCAACGCCTGGCGCAGGTTGCCGGTGTCGAGGGCGATGAAGCGCGACGGAAAGTCATTCAGCGCATTGACCGGTGGCGCCAGGCGCGGGTCGTGGATGATCAGCCGTTCGAAGTGCCGTGACAGCCGCGAGCGGCCGCGCAGGTTGTCGGCGATCACCGAGCCCAGCGCCAGGCCAAGCCGGCCGCGATGATCGTCGGCCAGGCCGCCGTGGCTTTTGACCACCATGATGTTCAGGCGGTAATGGGCGTTGTCCAGCAGGACCGCGTCGCGGCCGTCGAGCAAGTCGTCGAGCATGCGCTGCGAACTGCGGCTGACTTCGCTGATGGTCACGCCTTTGTTGAAATTCTGCTCTGTGTACAGATGACCGAGGCGGCGGATGCCTTCGGCGGCGTCCGGCAGGCAGGCGCTGGCGAAGCGCCAGGAACCCACCGAGGCGCCGATCAGCGAGCGTTCCCGTGGCGCGCTTGGCAGCCATTCACCGAACAGCGCCAGGTCCAGCCCCTGGATCCCCAGCGCCTTCGGCCCGCCGGCGGCGCCGGGCAGGGTGCCGACGTCGGCGGCGTTCAGGCCCTGGGCACGGATGCGCGCCATGGCTCGTGGGCCGGCCTTGAGGGTGAGGGCGGGGAACTTGATGTGGATGGCGGTCATACCGGTCTCGATCGTTGGCAAGCGGAGGATTATAGATCCACGCCCTCTCCTGTGGGAGCGAGCGTGTTGTCATGACCAATGATGGCCATTCAGTTTCAGTTAAGTTCAGCCCGTTAAGGTGCCGGCCGTAGCGACACATAAAAATACGGAGACACCCCATGAAATCCCTGACTGCCCTGTCCATCGCCTCGATCATCGGTCTGACCGCCAGCCTCGCTCACGCCCGTGATCTTGGCCCCGACGAAGCCCTGCGCCTGCGCGACGCTGGTACTATCCAGTCTTTCGAGCAGCTCAATGCCACGGCGCTGGCCCGGCATCCGGGTGCGACGATCACCGACACCGAGCTGGAAGAGAAGTACGGCAAGTACCTCTACCAGATTGATCTGCGCGATCGTCAGGGTGTCGAGTGGGATCTGGAATTGGACGCGGTCAGCGGGCAGGTGCTCAAGGATCATCAGGATACGTAATGAAGGTTAATGCTCGCGCCTGCAGTCGGACTGCGTTGGCGCTTCTGTTTTTCTGCTCGCTGGTGGCGGCGCGCGACCTGGATCAGGACGAGGCCCTGCGTCTGCGTCAGCAGGGTGCGATTCTGCCGCTGGAGCAACTGCTCAAACAGGCGCTGGACCGCTATCCCGGCGCCAAACTGCTGGAGGCGGAGCTGGAAGAAAAGCACGACGTCTACATTTATGAGGTCGAGCTGCTGACGGTCGAAGGCGTGGTGCGCGAACTCGATCTGGAGGCCGCCACCGGCCGTTTACTCAAAGACAAGGAAGATTGACCGATGCGTTTGCTTCTGGTGGAAGACCATGTCCCGCTGGCCGACGAACTGATGGCCGGCCTGCAGCGTCAGGGTTACGCGGTGGACTGGCTGGCGGACGGGCGCGATGCGGTCTATCAGGGCAGCAGCGAGCCTTATGACCTGATCGTCCTCGACCTCGGCCTGCCCGGTGTGCCGGGGCTGGAGGTATTGGCGCAATGGCGCGCCGCCGGGCTGGCGACGCCGGTGCTGATTCTCACCGCGCGCGACTCCTGGGCCGAGCGCATCGAAGGCCTGAAGGCCGGTGCCGACGACTACCTGACCAAACCTTTTCACCCGGAAGAACTGCACCTGCGGATTCAGTCGCTGTTGCGCCGCTCCAAGGGCCAGGCCAATCAACCGACGCTCAAGGCTGCCGGTCTGCATCTGGATGAGGGGCGCCAGTGCGTCGTGCGCGACGGCGCGGACATTCAACTGACCGCCGCCGAATTTCGCCTGTTGCGCTATTTCATGCTGCACCCGGAACAGATCCTGTCGAAAAGTCACCTCGCCGAACACCTCTACGACGGTGAGACCGAGCGCGATTCCAACGTGCTCGAAGTCCACGTCAATCACCTGCGCCGCAAGCTCGGGCGCAGTGTGATCGAAACCCGTCGGGGCCAGGGTTACCGGTTCGGCGGGCAGACTTCGTGAGGTCGATCCAGCGCCGCTTGAGCCTGGGGCTGGTCAGCGTGATGGTGATCGTCGGTCTGGTGCTGGCGCAAACCAGTCTGTGGCTGTTCGAAATGGGTTTGCAGCGCTACCTCGAGGCAGGCCTGCGCAATGACAGCGAAAGCCTGCTGGTGGCGCTGGTCCGTGGCCCCCAGGGCCTGCAACTGGACGAGCGCCATTTGTCACCGGCCTATCAGCGGCCGTTTTCCGGGCATTATTTCCGTATCGATTTTGCCGAGAGCCACTGGCGCTCCCGTTCGTTGTGGGATCAGGACTTGCCGCTGCTCGACCATCCCGGCCTGCACAGCAACCTGCAATTAGGCCCGGACGGCCAGCAGTTGCTGGTGCTGCGTTCGGATTATCGGCGGCTCGGGCAGTCGATCTCGATCAGTGTGGCGCAGGACTACACGCCGGTGCGCGAGAGTTTCCAGCGCATGCGCCAGATCGGCTTGGGGCTGGGGCTGGCCGGCCTGTTGCTGATCCTGTTGCTGCAACGCGTCACCGTGCGCCGGGCGTTGCGTCCACTGGAAAAGGCTCGCGAGCAGATCGCGCAATTGCAACAGGGCCAGCGTTCGCAACTCGACGAGCAAGTGCCGGCGGAACTGGAGCCGCTGGTGGCGCAGATCAACCATTTGCTGGCGCACACCGAGGACAGCCTCAAGCGTTCGCGCAATGCGCTGGGCAACCTCGGGCATGCGCTGAAAACGCCGTTGGCGGTGTTGCTGAGCCTGGCGTCGAGCGAGCGGCTTGATTCTCATCCCGAGCTGCGCAGGATCCTCAAGGAACAACTGGAGCAGGTGCAACAGCGGCTCAATCGCGAACTCAACCGCGCGCGGCTGTCCGGCGATGCGCTGCCGGGGGCGCTGTTTGATTGCGACGCGGAGCTGCCGGGATTGCTCGCGACGTTGAACATGATCCATGGCGAGCACCTGGCGCTGAGCCATGTGGCGCCGCCGGGGCTGCAACTGCCGTGGGACCGCGAAGACCTGCTGGAACTGCTCGGCAACCTGCTGGACAACGCCTGCAAATGGGCGGATGCCGAGGTGCGCTTGAGTGTGACCGAGACGGCGCAAGGCTTTACCCTGAGCGTGGAAGATGACGGGCCGGGGATTCCCGAGGAGCAGCGAGCGCAGGTGTTCAGCCGGGGAGCGCGCCTGGATGAGCAGACTGACGGGCACGGGCTGGGGCTGGGGATTGTGCGGGATATCGTGGCGACGTGGGGCGGGGTTCTGGTGTTGGGCGAAAGCGAGTGGGGCGGGCTGAAGGTGGAGATCCAGCTGCCCCGGCGCTGAACCCGAAAGCCCCCTCACACCCGCCAATCGTGAATCAGACCCGGAACTGATCCATCAGGCTCTGCTGCTGATTCGCCAGGCTGTTGAGCGACTGGCTCACCCGCGCCGACTCATTGGCCTGACCCGACAGCGATTCGGTCACGTCGCGAATGGTCGCCACGTTGTTGTTGATCTCCTCGGCCACCGCGCTCTGTTCCTCGGCGGCGCTGGCGATCTGCAGGTTCATATCGCTGATCACCGTCACCGCATCGCCGATCTGGCGCAGGGCGGTCACCGCCTGGCCGACCTGCTCCACGCTGCCCTGGGCCTGGCGATGGCTGTTGCCCATCGAACCGACCACATCCTGAGTGCCGCTCTGCAACTGTTCGATCACCTGGCGGGTTTCTTCCACCGACTCCTGAGTGCGGCGGGCGAGGTTACGCACCTCATCGGCGACCACCGCAAAACCGCGTCCGGCTTCACCGGCGCGGGCGGCTTCGATGGCGGCGTTCAGGGCCAGCAGGTTGGTCTGCTCGGCGATGGCGCGGATGGTTTCCAGCACCGTGCCGATCTTCTCGCTGTTGGCGGCCAGGCCTTCGACCTGCACCATCGCCGCGCTCATGTCGGCGGCCAGGGTGTCGATGCTGTGGGTCGTGCGATCGATCACGGTCAGGCCCTGGCGGGTCGCGCGGTCGGCGTCCTTGGCGGCTTCGGCGGCTTGCGCGGCGCTGCGGGCGACGTCCTGGGCGGTGGCGCTCATTTCGTGGGACGCGGTGGCGACCTGATCGACCTGGCGGTATTGCTGCTCCATGCCGGCGCTGGTCTGGCTGGCGATGGCCGAGGACTGGTCGGCGGTGTTGCGTGCGTCCTGCACCGAGCGCTTCACCTCGGCGATGATCGGTTGCAGCTTGTCGAGGAAACGATTGAACCAGCCGGCCAGTTGACCGAGTTCGTCCTGCTTGTCGTAGGCCAGGCGCCGGGTCAGGTCACCTTCACCGCTGGCGATGTCTTCGAGCATGTGCGCCACGCCGAGGATCGGTCTGGTCACGCTGCGCGCCATCAGCCACACCAGCAGCAGGCCGAGCAGGGCGGCGAGGACGCCGAGGCTCAATTCGATCAGGGTGCCGGACGTGTTGCTGGCATCCAGTTGCTGCTTGAGCGCTTCGGCGCGGCTGACCAGGACTTTTTCCGGGACATCAAGCAACACGCCCCAGGACGGCCCGCCGGGAATCGGCTGGAACGGCGACAGCACTTTCAACTGGCCATCGCTGTGCAGGCTGCTGACGCTGCTGCCGGCTTTCAGACGTTGCAGCAGCTCGCTGCCGCTGATCTTGTCCACGGCATCCAGACGCTGGCTGAGTTTGCTGGCGTCCGGGCTGTAACCGGCGAGCAGGCCGACCGGGCTGATGATGCTGACGGCGGTCTGGCCGTCATACAGCTTCTTGCTGGCGCCCTGACTGATGGCCTGCAGGCTGTTGAGGTTGATGTCCACCGACAGCGAGGCGATGACTTTGCCGTTGACGGTCAGCGGGAACACGATGCTGGTCATCAGCACGTTCTGGCCGTCGATCACATAGAAGTAAGGTTCGATCACGCAAGGTTTGAGCGTGGTGCGCGGGCAGGTGAACCAGGCGTTGGCGGCCTGACCGCTGGGGCCGGTGCTGGTGTCGGCCATGTCGCTTTCCGGCAGTGCCATCGAGGTGACCTTGCCCGGCGTCGGTTGCGACCAGTACAGGGCGAAGCGGCCCTTGTCGTTGCTGCCCAGCTCGGCCTGGCCGGCGAACAGCTCATCCTTGCCGTCCAGCGCATTGGCTTCGAACACCAGCGACAGACCGAGCAGATCCGGGTTGGCTTGCAGCGCCGACTTGACCTGACGGGTCATGTCTTCACGCAGATCGAAGGCATCGAGGAAGCGTTTCTCGGCCTGTTCGCGCAGGAACAGCACCTGACGCGAGAAGCCGTGGCCGTACTGGTAGGCATCCATGAACTGCTGGCGAATGCCGGCCGCCTGCACTTCGCCCTGGGACTCGATGCGCGCCTGGGCCGACTCGGTGAGCATCTCCATGCTCGATGCCTTCACCAGCTCGGAACTGTGCTCCATGCGATACAGCGAAAGACCCACCAGTAGGGTCACGATGCCGGCCAGGCAGAGCCCGGCGAGCAGGGTGATTTTCCATTGGATGGAAAGTTGTCTGAGCGACATGGAGACGTCCTTATTCGATAAATATCTGAGACTTTGCACTGTAACGGCCGCGTTTGCGCTTTCTTTATGTTCGAAGCACAAGATGACGAATTGACGCACGTTTGTGACGTCTTCACCGATTGTTACATTGTGATTCGGCCGGTCACTTTGACACCGCCGCCACTCTGCGGCACAGTGCGCGCCCTTCTAATAAGACCCTCTATGCAAATCCGCTGACGGCCCTCGGGCGCTGTCGGGCGGACTCATCCTGTCTGGCGGTGAATTGCTCCATCGCAGTGTTTTTGAGGTAGTGAAATGAATGCAGTCATAGCTGCGGTCGGCGTCATGCTGATCCTCAGTCTATCCCGCGTGCACGTGGTGATCGCCTTGATCGTCGGCGCACTGGTCGGCGGCCTGACCGGAGGCCTGGGCATCGATGCCACGCTCAAGGCGTTCAACAGTGGCCTGGGCGGCGGGGCGACCGTGGCGTTGTCCTACGCCTTGCTCGGCGCTTTCGCCGTGGCGATTGCCAAATCCGGCCTGGCCCACGCCCTGGCCGACAAGGCCCTGGCGATGGTCGACCGGCAGCATTCGAGCGGTGGTGGCAGCGTCAAGTGGCTGCTCATCGGCCTGCTGTGGGTGGTGGCCATCGCGTCGCAGAACATCCTGCCGATTCACATTGCGTTCATTCCGCTGCTGGTGCCGCCGCTTCTCTATGTACTGACCAAGCTGCAACTGGATCGCCGGCTGATCGCCTGCGTCATGACCTTCGGCCTGATCACCCCGTACATGGTGTTCCCGGTAGGGTTCGGCAACATCTTTCTCAATCAGATTCTGTTGGCCAACGTCAGCAAGGCCGGGGTCGATATCAGTCAGATCAACGTCATGCACGCGATGGCCATTCCGGCGATGGGCATGGTGTTCGGCCTGTTGCTGGCAGTGTTCTTCAGCTACCGCAAGAAACGCGTCTACGACCTGGAAAAGATCGAGCAGGTGGAGCAGGTCAGTGTCGCCTACAACCCGAGGACCATCGGCATCGCCGGCCTGGCGATCGCGGCGGCGTTCATTATTCAGTTGCTGCTGGACTCGATGATTATCGGTGCGCTGGCCGGGTTTCTGATCTTCTCGGCCTCGGGGATCGTCAAGTGGCGCGAAACCGATGACCTGTTCACCGAAGGCATGAAGATGATGGCGATGATCGGCTTCATCATGATCTCCGCCTCGGGTTTCGCCGAAGTGCTCAAGGCCACCGGTGAGGTGCGCTCGCTGGTGGAAAGCGCGGCGGCGTGGATCGATCACAGCCAGGCGATTGGTGCGCTGCTGATGTTGTTGGTGGGATTGATGGTGACGATCGGCATCGGTTCGTCGTTCTCCACTGTGCCGATCCTCGCGGCGATCTTCGTGCCGCTGTGCGTGCAACTGGGCTTCAGCCCGATGGCGATTGTCTGCATCGTCGGCACCGCAGGCGCGTTGGGCGACACCGGCTCGCCAGCCTCGGACTCGACCCTCGGCCCGACCTCCGGTCTGAACATCGACGGCCAGCATCACCATATCTGGGACACCGTGGTGCCGACCTTCCTGCACTACAACCTGCCGTTGCTGGCGGCGGGCTGGGTGGCGGCGATGGTGCTCTAGACCTCAGCCCCTCGCTTTTGTGGGAGCAGACACAAACCCCCGGGCTCAACTTTTGGATTGGCGTGCCGTTAAAGCCTTTAACCACGCCAATAAAACCAAAAGAGTGAGCCCCCATGCGCCTGAGTCTCAAGGCTAAAGTCCTGTCCCTTGCCGTCCTTCCGGTGTTGCTCTTTGCGCTGGTGATCAGCCTGACCACGCTGTTCATCCTTCAGGAACAGGCGCACAAGGAGGTCGAGCAGACCCGTGAGCGTCTGCTGGGCGACGCCAAGGCCACCCTGCAAAGTTACGTCGCCGTGGCGATGACCACGATCAAGCCTCTGTACGATGCCGCCGCTCCCGGCGACGTCGCAGCGCGGGCGCAAGTGATCAAGCTGCTGTCGGGCATCAAGTACGGCAAGGACGGCTACTTCTTCGGCTACGACTCCGAGACCGTGCGCCTGTTCAAGGCCAACGACCCCGACGGCGTGGGCAAGAGCTTCAAGGACAATCGCGATCCGAATGGCGTCTACGTCAACCGCGACCTGGTGAAGGTGGCGAAGGACGGCACTCACTACCTGCAATACAGCTCGCCGCTGCCGGGCAATGCGCAGGTGCTGGTGCCGAAACTCGGCTACACCGAATACCTGGCGAAGTGGGACATGGCCGTGGGTACGTCGGTCAACCTCGACGGCATCGAAGCGCAAGTGGCGCTGGTTGAGGCCCAGGTGCAGGAACGCATGCAAGGCGTGGTGTTGAGCATCGTTGGCGTGGCCGTGGTGGTGCTGTTGGTGATTGCGGCGGCGGGGCTGCTGCTGGCCAATACCATCCTGCGTCCTTTGCATCTGATGAAAGCCAATCTCGACGACATTGCGGCGGGCGAGGGCGATCTGACCCGACGCCTGGCTATCACCAGCCAGGACGAACTCGGCGACCTGGCCGGTTCGTTCAACCGTTTCGTCGACAAGATCCATGGTCTGGTGCGCCAGATCAGCGAGATGACCACGCAACTGACCGGACTGGTGACGCAGGTCTCGGATCAGGCCCAGCGCTCCGACCAGGCCATGGAACGCCAGCGCCACGAGACCGATCAGGTGGCAACGGCGATCAACGAGATGTCGGCCGCCGCCCAGGAAGTGGCGAAAAGTGCGCAAAACGCGGCAGTCGCCGCACGCCAGACCGATGAAGAGGGCCAGGCGGCCAAGCGCGTGGTGGCCGGCAGCATTCAGCAGATTCATGCGCTGGTGGACGACATTCGCAACAGCGGCGTGTCCCTCGACAGCCTGCAGCAGGATGTGTCGTCGATTGTCGGTGTGCTCGGGGTGATCCGTTCGATCGCCGAGCAGACCAACCTGCTGGCGCTGAACGCCGCGATCGAAGCGGCGCGGGCCGGTGAGGCCGGGCGTGGTTTTGCCGTGGTGGCCGATGAGGTGCGGGCGCTGGCCAGTCGGACGCAGATCAGCACCCAGGAAATCCAGGGCATGATCGATCGGTTGCAGGCCGGCACCCAGTCGGCGGTGGATGCGATGCGCCGTTCCAGTGAGGCCGGTGACGGGACTTCGGCGCAGGCCAATCAGGCGGGCGCGTCGCTGGATGCGATGGCTGAGCTGATTGCGACGATCAATTCGATGAATGCGCAGATTGCCAGTGCTGCCGAGGAGCAGACGGCGGTGGCTGAGGAGATCAATCGCAGCGTGCATCAGATTGCGGTGGCGGTGGATAGCGTTGCCGATGAGACCCAACTGGGGGCGCAGACTTCGCGGAGTCTGGCTGAGTTGGGGCAGGGGTTGGGGCGGTTGGTTGGGCAGTTTCGTATTTAGCCTTGGCGGGCTTGGCGGCCTTTGGGCCGGCCAGGCTCTTTGGGGTTTTGGGTGAATATCCGTTTTTTGGGTGTTGCGGCTGGCGGTTTCGCCCTTACGGCGAGTCACCTTTTTCAGACGCCAAAAAGGTAACCCAAAAGGCTT
>NZ_JAOEJT010000015.1:0-181345 GCF_025447575.1 Pseudomonas sp. B2M1-30
TTGGTGGAGCTAGACGGGATCGAACCGTCGACCTCTTGCATGCCATGCAAGCGCTCTCCCAGCTGAGCTATAGCCCCTCATCGTTGATGTCATCGCTGAGGACGGGGCGAATCTTAAGGGCGTATCGAAAGCCTGTCAAACTTATTTTTCAAAAAATTTAAAATTTTTTGTCGGCATAACAATCACTTACCACCCTCCCCCCGAAAATCCGGGGGGAAAACGCCGAAGGGCAGGATCAAAAGATCCTGCCCTTCGGTGCTTACTGCAGAGTCAGATGCAATCAGGCGATGTTGCCCAACAGCTTTTCCCACTCTTTGTTTTCTTTCTTCGACACGCCGCCCAGCAGGTCAATCGCCTGGCGCAGACGGAAACGGGTCAGGTCCGGGCCCAGGATTTCCATCGCATCGAGCACCGAAACGGAACTCGCCTGGCCGGTGATCGCCGCGAACATCAACGGCATCGCATCACGCAGTTTCAGCTCCAGGGATTCGACCACCGCCTGAATCGTCGCGGTGATGGTGTCCTTCTCCCACTGCCGCAGGCTTTCCAGCTTCCACAGGATCAACTGCATCAATTGCCGAACCTGATCGCCGGAGAGTTTCTTCGACTCGAACAGCTTGGCATCCGGGTTCACGCCCCCGGCGAAGAAGAACCCGGCCAGCGGTGCAACCTGGCTGAACGTTTCGACGCGACCCTGAACGTGCGGCGCGATCTTCATCATGTATTCGGCGTTGAACGCCCACTTCTGTACCCGCGCGGCGAACTCTTCCACCGGCAGGTCACGCAGCCACTGGCCGTTGAGCCACGACAGTTTCTCGATATCGAAAATCGGCCCGCCCAGGGACACGCGGCTGAGGTCGAAGTTGTCGACCATTTCCTGCAGCGAGAACTTCTCGCGCTCGTCCGGCATCGACCAGCCCATGCGGCCCAGGTAGTTGAGCATGGCTTCCGGCATGAAACCCATGCGCTCGTAGAACGTCACCGAGGTCGGGTTCTTGCGCTTGGACAGCTTGCTCTTGTCCGGGTTACGCAGCAGCGGCATGTAGCACAGGGTCGGTTTTTCCCAACCGAAGTACTCGTAGAGCAAGATCAGTTTCGGCGCCGACGGCAGCCATTCTTCGCCACGCAGCACATGGGTGATGCCCATCAGGTGGTCGTCGACCACGTTGGCCAGGAAGTACGTCGGCAGGCCGTCGGTCTTCATCAGCACTTGCATGTCCATGCGATCCCATGGGATCTCGACATCGCCACGCAGCATGTCCGGCACCACGCAGACGCCCTCGCTCGGCACTTTCATGCGGATCACATGCGGCTCGCCAGCGGCCAGGCGGCGCGCGACTTCTTCCTTGGACAGCAGCAGCGCACGACCGTCGTAACGCGGGGTTTCGCCGCGAGCCATTTGCTCGGCGCGCATCTGGTCCAGCTCTTCAGCGGTGCAGAAGCACGGGAAGGCGTGGCCCAGGTCGACCAGTTGCTGGCAATACTTCTGGTAGATATCGCCGCGCTCGCTCTGCCGGTACGGACCGTGCGGGCCGCCGACGTCCGGGCCTTCGCTCCAGTCGATGCCGAGCCAGCGCAGGGCGTCGAAGATCTGCTGTTCGGACTCGCGGGTCGAACGCAACTGGTCGGTGTCTTCGATCCGCAGGATGAACTCACCGCCATGCTGCTTGGCAAAGCAGTAGTTGAACAATGCGATGTAAGCGGTACCTACGTGGGGATCCCCGGTAGGCGATGGCGCGATGCGAGTGCGGACGGTGGTCATGGCATGTCTCGAAAAGAATGAAAAGCAAAGAACAATCAAGCGGCGAATGGTAACAGGCGACACCCGCCCCGCTCCAGCGGACAGGGCATTTAAGCCAAGTTTGCGTCTGTAACGCCCGTTGGCCGTGGTGAATGGCCGAATATCAGCGCATGGCATTTACCGCTTGTCGGCTGTATGCCAGATTCCCCGCCTGATAACTTTCCTTACAATTCCTCGACTACAGTTTGCCCATGCCTGCCCAACTCAAGCGTCGCCTGTCCATTTTCCTGCTGCTCGTCCTGCTGATTGCCGGGGGCTTTTTCGCGCATTGGTTTTTCAAGGGGCGCTTTTATGAAAGCACCGACAACGCCTATGTCCAGGGTGAAATCACCCGCGTGTCGAGCCAGTTGAGCGCGCGGATCGATGAAGTGCTGGTGCAGGACAACCAGCACGTCGAAAAGGGCCAGTTGCTGGTGCGTCTCGAAGGCAATGACTTCAGCCTGGCGGTAGATCGCGCCAATGCCGCCCTCGCCACCCGCGAGGCCGAGCGCCAGCAGGCGCAAAGCAAACTGACCCAGCAAGCCAGCCTGATCGCCGCCAGCGATGCGCAAGTGGCGACCACGCAAGCGACCCTCGGTCGCTCGCAGATCGACCTGTCCCGCGCCCAGACCCTGCGCAAGCCCGGCTATGTGTCCGAGGAGCGCGTGACCACCCTCTCTGCCGACGCCCATATTGCCCGCTCACAAGTCGCCAAGGCTCAGGCTGACGCGCAGAGCCAGCGCCAACAGGTCAACGCCCTGACCGCCGAAATCAAACGCCTCGACGCACAGATCGCCAACGCCCGCGCCGACCTCGCGCAAGCCCGACTGAACCTGACCCGCAGCGAAATCCACGCGCCGATCAGCGGCCTGATCGGCCAGCGCGCGGCGCGCAATGGTCAGGTGGTGCAAGCCGGCGCATACCTGCTGTCGATCGTTCCGGACGAAGATATCTGGGTGCAGGCCAACTTCAAGGAGACCCAGATCGGCCGCATGCAGCCAGGGCAAAAGGCCGAACTGGTGTTCGACGCCTATGGCGACACCCCGATCGAAGCTCGGGTCGACAGTCTGTTCGCCGCCTCCGGGGCGCAGTTCAGCCTGCTGCCGCCAGACAATGCCACCGGCAACTTCACCAAAGTCGTACAACGGATTCCGGTAAAACTGACGTTCAAGGCTGACAACCCGCTGCACGGCAAGATTCGTCCGGGCATGTCGGTCACCGCCACCGTGAATATCAAAGACGCCCCAGACAATGGCCGGTGATGCGCTGATCCGCCCGGTCGGCGAACCGACGCGGCGGGACTGGATCGCGGTGATGAGCGTGATGCTCGGCGCATTCATGGCAGTGCTCGACATTCAGATCACCAACTCCTCGCTCAAGGATATTCAGGGCGCGTTGTCGGCCACGCTGGAGGAAGGCTCGTGGATTTCCACCTCCTACCTGGTGGCGGAAATCATCATGATTCCGCTGACCGCGTGGCTGGTGCAGTTGCTGTCGGCGCGACGGCTGGCGGTGTGGGTGTCGCTGGGCTTCCTGATTTCCTCGCTGCTGTGTTCGATGGCCTGGAGCCTGGAGAGCATGATCGTGTTCCGCGCCATGCAGGGTTTCACCGGCGGCGCGCTGATCCCGCTGGCGTTCACCCTGACGCTGATCAAACTCCCCGAACACCACCGCGCCAAAGGCATGGCGATGTTTGCCATGACCGCCACCTTCGCCCCCTCCATCGGCCCCACGCTGGGCGGCTGGCTCACGGAAAACTGGGGCTGGGAGTACATCTTCTATATCAACATCCCGCCGGGCCTGATCATGATCGCCGGGCTGATGTACGGCCTGGAGAAGAAAGAAGCGCATTGGGAACTGCTGAAAAGCACCGACTACACCGGCATTCTCACTCTGGGCGTCGGCCTCGGATGCTTGCAGGTATTTCTTGAGGAGGGCCACCGCAAGGACTGGCTCGAATCCAACCTGATCGTGACGCTGGGCAGCATCGCGCTGCTGAGCCTGATCACCTTCGTGATCGTGCAGTTTTCCAAGCCCAATCCGCTGATCAATCTGGGCATCCTGCGCAATCGCAATTTCGGCCTGTCGAGCATTTCCAGCCTCGGCATGGGCGTCGGGCTGTACGGCTCGATCTACCTGCTGCCGCTTTATCTGGCGCAGATCCAGAACTACAACGCCCTGCAAATCGGCGAAGTGATCATGTGGATGGGCGTGCCGCAGTTGTTCCTGATTCCGCTGGTGCCGAAACTGATGAAATTCGTCTCGCCGAAATGGCTATGCACTATCGGCTTTGGTTTGTTCGGGCTGGCGAGTTTTTCTTCGGGGGTGCTCAACCCGGATTTCGCCGGGCCGCAGTTCAACCAGATCCAGATCATCCGCGCCCTGGGTCAGCCCTTGATCATGGTGACCATTTCGCTGATCGCCACCGCTTACATCCTGCCGCAGGACGCGGGTTCGGCGTCGAGCCTGTTCAACATTTTGCGCAACCTCGGCGGCGCCATCGGCATCGCCCTGCTCGCGACCTTGCTGGATGCGCGAACCAAGACCTACTTCGATTATCTGCGCGAGGCGGTGGTGCCGACCAATCCACAAGTGGCCGAGCGGCTGGCATCGATGGCGGACCGCTTTGGCAGCGAGAATGCGGCGCTGGGCAAACTCAGCGAGATCGTGCATCAGCAGGCGCTGATCATGGCCTACAACGATGCGTTTCATTTTGTCGGGATTGCGCTGGGGGTCAGCATGCTGGCGGTGTTGCTGACCAAGAAGCTGCCGGCGGGATTGAAGGCCGGGGAAGCGCACTGACCGAGATTGCGGCCTCTTCGCAGATTTACCCGCGAAGAGGCCCGCTCAGGCGCTGAAGATCAAACGTTCAACAACCGCTCGCGAAGTTTGGCAATCTCGTCGCGCATCTGCGCCGCCGCTTCGAACTCCAGATCCCGCGCCAACTGGTACATCTTCTCTTCCAGGGCGCGAATCCGTTTGGTGATCTCGCTGGGCGAGCGCAATTCGGCTTCGTATTTGGCGTTTTCCTCGGCAGCCTTGGCCATGCCTTTGCGCTTCTTGCTGCGCGAGCCAGGCACGGTGGCGCCTTCCATGATGTCGGTAACGTCTTTGACCACACCCTTGGGGACGATGCCGTTGGCTTCGTTGAAAGCGATCTGCTTCTCGCGGCGACGCTCGGTCTCGCCGATCGCCCGCTCCATCGAGCCGGTCATGTTGTCGGCATACAGAATCGCCCGGCCATTGAGGTTCCGCGCCGCACGGCCGATGGTCTGGATCAGCGAGCGCTCGGAACGCAGGAAACCTTCCTTGTCCGCGTCGAGAATCGCCACCAGCGACACCTCGGGCATGTCCAGGCCCTCACGCAGCAGGTTGATCCCGACCAGCACATCGAAAGTGCCCAGGCGCAGGTCGCGGATGATCTCGACCCGCTCCACGGTGTCGATGTCCGAGTGCAGATAGCGCACGCGCACGCCGTGGTCCGCCAGGTAATCGGTGAGGTCTTCGGCCATGCGCTTGGTCAGCGTGGTGACCAGCACCCGCTCCTCGACCGCCACCCGCTTGTTGATTTCCGAAAGCAGATCGTCGACCTGGGTCAGCGCCGGGCGCACCTCGACCTGCGGGTCGACCAGCCCGGTCGGGCGCACCACCTGCTCGATCACCCGTCCGGCGTGTTCGGCTTCGTAGTTGCCCGGCGTTGCCGAGACGAAAATCGTCTGCGGGCTGACCCCCTCCCACTCGTCGAAACGCATGGGCCGGTTGTCCAGCGCCGATGGCAGACGGAAGCCGTACTCCACCAGCGTTTCTTTGCGCGAGCGGTCGCCCTTATACATTGCGCCGACTTGCGGGACGCTGACGTGGGACTCGTCGATCACCAGCAAGGCGTCGGCCGGCAGGTAATCGTAGAGCGTCGGTGGCGCCGCGCCCGCCGGGCGTCCCGAAAGGTAGCGCGAGTAGTTTTCGATGCCGTTGCAGTAGCCGAGCTCGAGGATCATCTCCAGGTCGAAACGGGTGCGCTGCTCCAGACGCTGGGCCTCGACCAGTTTGTTGCTGTTGCGCAGGTATTCCAGGCGCTCCTGCAACTCGACCTTGATCCCTTCGATGGCATCGAGCAGGGTTTCCCGGGGTGTCACATAGTGACTCTTCGGATAGAACGTGAAACGCGGCAGTTTGCGGATGACCTCGCCGGTCAGCGGGTCGAACGCGGAAATGCTCTCCACCTCGTCATCGAACAGCTCGATGCGGATGGCTTCGAGGTCGGATTCGGCCGGATAGATGTCGATCACATCACCGCGCACCCGGAAGGTGGCGCGGGCGAAATCCATGTCGTTGCGAGTGTATTGCAGGTCGGCGAGGCGCCGCACCAGCGCACGCTGATCGAGTTTGTCGCCGCGATCGACGTGCAACACCATCTTCAGATAGGTTTCCGGACTGCCCAGGCCGTAGATGCACGACACCGTGGTGACGATGATTGCGTCCTTGCGCTCGAGCAACGCCTTGGTCGCGGACAGGCGCATCTGCTCGATGTGGTCGTTGATCGACGCATCCTTCTCGATGAAGGTGTCGGACGATGGCACATAGGCTTCGGGCTGATAGTAGTCGTAGTAGGAAACGAAGTATTCGACGGCGTTGTTCGGGAAGAACGACTTGAATTCGCCGTACAACTGCGCCGCCAGGGTCTTGTTCGGCGCCAGCACCAGCGTCGGCCGCTGCACCTGGGCGATCACGTTGGCAATGCTGAACGTCTTGCCCGAACCGGTCACGCCGAGCAGCGTCTGGTGCGCCAGACCGGCTTCAATGCCTTCGACCATCTGGCGAATGGCTTCCGGCTGATCGCCGGCGGGAGCGAAGCGGGTGACGAGCTGAAATTCGGACATAAATACCTCTGGGGGTCGCAACGCTCCGGTTCAACCGGCAGGCCACGGAAAAGACCGATAACGAGCGATGTCGCCCGAGGAAAAATCAGGATTGTGCTGAATGTGGAGCCGATTGCCTGCTCTTTCAAGGCAAACGTCCTACATCCGGTAAAGTCTCTGACATATTCAATCGACTAACGGTCGAGAAATAATCGGAAAAACTTACCGTAAAAGCCGATTCGCCTGTCGCCATGCGTCGCAGATGGCCTCTATACTAGCTCCCCGTTTGTGCACCGCTCTAGTGCATTCGGCTGGAGCGCGACACGTCCCTCCATACTCCATTCAGAGCCGCCGCAAAAATGAGCCTGTTCTCCGCTGTCGAAATGGCACCCCGCGATCCAATCCTGGGCCTCAACGAAGCATTCAACGCCGATACCCGTACCGACAAGGTCAACCTGGGTGTAGGTGTCTACTGCAACGAAGAGGGGCGAATTCCACTCCTGCGCGCCGTGATCGAGGCCGAAACCATTCGTGCCGCTCAGCACGCTTCCCGTGGCTACCTGCCGATCGACGGCATCGCCGCCTACGACCAGGCGGTGCAGAAGCTGCTGTTCGGCAATGATTCGCCGCTGCTGGCTGCCGGTCGTGTCGTCACCACTCAGGCGGTCGGCGGAACCGGCGCACTGAAGATCGGTGCAGACTTCCTCAAGCAACTGCTGCCGAACGCCGTTGTGGCGATCAGCGACCCGAGCTGGGAAAACCACCGCGCGCTGTTCGAAACCGCCGGTTTCCCGGTGCAGAACTATCGCTACTACGACGCCGCCACCCACGATGTGAACCGTGCCGGCCTGCTCGAAGACCTCAACGCCCTGCCGAACGGCTCGATCGTTGTGCTGCACGCCTGCTGCCACAACCCGACCGGTGTCGACCTGAGCCCGAGCGACTGGAAAAACGTTCTGGAAGCCGTGCGCGCCAAAGGTCATGTGCCGTTCCTCGACATGGCCTACCAGGGCTTTGGTGACGGCATCGCCGAGGACGCCGCTGCCGTGCGTCTGTTCGCCGAGTCGGGCCTGACCTTCTTTGTTTCCAGCTCGTTCTCCAAATCGTTCTCGCTGTACGGCGAACGCGTCGGTGCGCTGTCGATCATCAGCGAGTCGAAAGAAGAAAGCGCCCGTGTTCTGTCGCAAGTCAAACGCGTGATCCGCACCAACTACTCCAACCCGCCGACCCACGGTGCAAGCATCGTCGCCGCTGTGCTGAACAGCCCTGAACTGCGCGCGCAATGGGAAGCGGAACTGGCGGAAATGCGTCTGCGGATTCGCGGCATGCGCGAGCAAATGGTCGATCTGCTGGCGCAAAAAGCCCCGCAGCGTGACTTCAGCTTCGTCGGTCGTCAGCGCGGCATGTTCTCCTACTCCGGCCTGACCGTTGAACAGGTTCACCGCCTGCGCAACGAATTCGGCATCTACGCCCTGGACACCGGCCGCATCTGCGTCGCCGCACTGAACCAGAGCAACATCAAAGTGGTCACGGATGCGATCGTTCAGGTCATCTGATCCGCTGCAGTGATGAAAAACGGGAAGCCTTCGGGCTTCCCGTTTTTATTTGTCCTCTAGACTGCATGCATGCACCAATGCGTCAGCCCAAGAAATGGTGAGAACCCCATGAAAAACGATGACCTGCGCGCCGACCGCGATGAGCTGGACTATTATTCACCCCGCACCTCGGGCAAACGCGAAAAGAGCCTGGTGCTGCAAGTCGCGGCCGGGGTATTTCTCGGCGGCCTCGCCCTGTGGCTGGTGCAACTGGCCGCCACCGCGCTCTACGCCAAACTGCTGATGGGCACGTTCACCTTCGGTGGCTGAAGCGTTGCCTGCAAAAAGTTTCCCGGCAATGCTTGACTAGTCGTTTCAAATCAGTAAGATACGCACCAATTCCGCAATAGCTCAGTTGGTAGAGCAAGTGACTGTTAATCACTGGGTCCCTGGTTCGAGTCCAGGTTGTGGAGCCAAATAGCAAAGCCCCTGAATCGAAAGATTCAGGGGCTTTTTTGTGGGCGATCGAAAACCGGGCGCCCAACAAAAAGGCCGGTCTGTTTGCAGACCGGCCCTTTTTCATTCCATGCCGCGATCAGACATGCTCGCTGCTTTTCGCATGCGCCCTCGGCGCGCCATGTTCATGCTCGGAATCCACTTCGATCACCGGCACTTCATTACCGTCGCAGTCATGCAGTTTACCGTCGCTGAAGTAATCGCCCTCACGCAGCGCCGCCAGATCCCGATAACGCAGGGTCCGCTCCTCCGCCGCCGCGAAGACCGATTGCTGGTCCGAGTTGCCGGCAGTGAAATGGTTGAACGCCAGGTTCAGCAAGATCGCCATGATCGCCGAGGAACTGATGCCCGAATGGAAAATGGTCGCGAACCAGCTCGGGAAGTGATCGTAGAAATTCGGCGCCGCAATCGGAATCATGCCGAAACCGATGGAGGTGGCAACGATGATCAGGTTGACGTTGTTGCGGTAGTCGACCTTGGACAAGGTGCGAATTCCGCTCGCCGCCACGGTGCCGAACAGCACGATACCGGCGCCGCCGAGTACCGAAGTCGGCACTGCCGCGATCACCCGGCCCATGAAGGGCAGCAGGCCGAGGATCACCAGGAACAGGCCGCCGGTCGCCACCACATAGCGGCTCTTGATCCCGGTCACCGCCACCAGCCCGACGTTCTGGGCAAAGGCACTCTGGGTGAAGGAACCGAAGATCGGCGCGATCATGCTCGACAGCATGTCCGCCCGCAGGCCGTTGCCCAGGCGCTTGGAGTCGACCTTGGTGTCGATGATTTCACCGACCGCCAGAATGTCCGCCGAGGTTTCCACCAGGGTCACCATGACCACGATGCACATCGACAGGATCGCGGCGAAGTGGAAGGTCGGCGTACCGAAATGGAACGGTGTCGGGAAGCCGAACATCGGGCCTTGGGTGACGCTGGAGAAGTCCGCCATGCCAAGGAACACCGCCAGCACGGTGCCGATCACCATCGCCAGCAGAATCGACAGGCGCGAGATGGTCGCACTGCCGACCTTGCTCAACAGCAGCACCAGCACCAGCGTGACCGCTGCCAGACCGATGTTCTGCATGCTGCCAAAGTCGGGAGCGTGGCTGTTGCCGCCCATCGCCCAGCGCGCGGCCACCGGCATCAGCGTCAGGCCGATGGTGGTGATCACAATGCCGGTCACCAGCGGCGGGAAGAACTTGGTGATCCGCGAGAACACCGGGGTGATCAGCAAGCCGATCAGCGACGCGGCAATCACCGCGCCCAGCACCGACTGGAAGCCGCCCTCCCCGCCACTGCTGACAATCGCCACCATGGTCGCGACGCCGGAAAACGAAACGCCCTGTACCAGCGGCAACTGACAGCCGAAAAACGGTAGACCCAGGGTTTGCAGCAACGTGGCCAGTCCCCCCGCAAACAATGAAGCAGCAATCAACAGACCGATGTCCGCCGGCGACAAGCCGGCAGCCTGGCCGATGATCAGCGGCACCGCGACGATACCGCCATACATGGTCAAAACATGTTGCAGGCCGTAAGCCATATTCGCGCCGACCCCGAGGTTTTCGTCCTCGGGCCGTTGGTGTGAAACATGGGGCGTTTTCATGGTTGGGGGATTCCCTGGTTTTTGTTATGCGCACACTGTATTCAACAGTCGTGACAAATGTCTATAGAGTTGTATACAACTTGTCAGTCACATAATGGATAGGTAGCCACTCAAGCTTTCTATCCCGGCCCTTCCAGCCCCACAAATCCGGCAACACATCCCTGCCGGCCACTGCCGCATATCCCACTAGGCTGAAGTGCTCATAGCGACCAGCGGTCAAGTCGTCCTTCTTTTACATACATATAAAATATGCATAATGAAGTCATTCAACATTCAATACGACAGAAGCAAAAACGCGGCCAACAAGCTCAAGCACAAAGGCATCAGCCTCGCCGAGACAGAACCGGTGTTTCATGACGAACGTGCCCTCACCCTCGAGGACAACGATCACGACGAACAACGCTGGATCACCCTCGGCCTTGATGCCAAGGGTCGCTTGCTGGTGGTTGCCTACAGTTATCGGGATCCCAATGTCGTACGCATCATTTCCGCGCGCGCCGCTACCCCCAGCGAGCGGCGCCAGTACTATCTGGAGGCTTGATTCATGAAGGACGAGTTTGATTTCACCGACGCCAAACGCGGAGCCGTTGCCCCCGCCAAAGGCAAGACCCGCATCACCATCATGCTCGACGACGCCGTCATCGAGGCGGCCCGTACCGTGGCCGAAAGCGAGGGATATGGTTACCAGACGGTCATCAACAACACCCTGCGCCATGCCCTGCTCGACACCGGCGACCTGGCCGAGCAGGCTGATCAGGGCACTCATTTGGGGCAATTCAAGAAAGGCATCACCGCCACCGACCTCAAGAGCCTTGAGAAAAAACTGTCGGCGGCGATCAATGAAATCCGGCGGGTGCTGGAGCCGGATGTGAAGCCCTAGGCTTCAGGCAGGCTGGATCAGCCGGGCAAGCGCCGGTCGGGCTTGTGGCCGGTTTGGCACACGCAAATCGAACTCACGCTCGAGCAACTGGATCAACTCGTCGACATCCGTCACCTCACGCCGCTCGCTCTCGGCGCCCATGCGGTGGATCGCGAAACTGCCATTGTTCAACGTGCGCCGCCAGCCGTCGCCGGTGCGCGCGACCATCAAACGCTGGGTAAACGTTGAGTCCGCGTGGGTCGAGACGTACCAGTTGCCAAGGGTGTAGTCGATGTCTTCCTGGCGCTGCAGATCGAACAGGTACATCGGCCGCCATTCCCCCGCGACCCTGGCCCGCAGCATGTAGCCGTCCGGTTGCACCTCGATGCGATAGGGTTCATGCGGGGTTGACTGCTCGGCGTCGGTATCGAGCAGCAGCGGCGCGGTCGGCACCATGCCGCCGAAGCCGACGTCGGTGATGTAGCGCACGCCGTCGATGTTCACCAGGGTCAACCGATGGGTGCGGGCCGTCCAGCTGCCCTCGGGCTGGTTCATGACCACCCGACCGCTGATTCCCCGTGCCTCGAAACCCAGTTCCAGCAGCAACGCCAGAAACAGGTTGTTGAGTTCATAGCAGTAGCCCCCTCGCCCACCGTGCAGGACTTTCTGCTCCACGGACGGCAAGTCGATCAGCACCGCTTCACCGCTGATGGTCGACAGGTTCTCGAAGGGAAAGACGCCGGTGTGGCGCAACTGCAACCGGCGCAGGGTGTCGAGGGTCGGCGCGGGTGGTGCGTCGAATCCCAGGCGTTGCAGGTACAGGTGCAGATTCGTCAGGCGTGGCTCGCTCATTGCTCGGTCCTTATCCATGGGGCCGCGGATCACTCCGCCGATGATCGCCATGTATACGGGATCCGCCGCCCGGATCGACAATTGATTTCGCCAATCGTCCTAACGTTTCTTGCGCGAGCCGATGCGAATCCACGTCGGCGCATGGTCGCTGGCGTGCGGTTCATTGCGTACCCAGGCATCCACGCCCGCCTCATGCAGATACGGACTCAGCGCCGGATTGAGCAACAGATGGTCGATCCGCAGCCCGGAATTCTTCTGCCAATGCTGACGGAAATAGTCCCAGAACGTGTAGAGCCGGTCTTGCGGGTACAGATGCCGCAACGCATCCGTCCAGCCCTGATCCAGCAAGCGCTGATAACATGCGCGACTTTGCGGTTGCAGCAGCGCGTCCTTGAGCCAGGAGCGGGTGTTGTAGATGTCCAGATCGGTCGGCACCACGTTGTAATCGCCGGCCAGCACCACCGGATGGTCACTGCCTTGCAGATCCCTGGCGTAGGTGATCAGACGCTCGAACCAGGCCAGTTTGTAATCGAACTTCGGCCCCGGTTGCGGGTTGCCGTTGGGCAGATACAGACAGCCGACCAGAACCCCATGCACCGCTGCTTCCAGATAGCGGCTGTGGGTGTCGTCGGGATCGCCCGGCAGCCCCCGGCGACTTTCCAGCGGTTGCGCATCACGCGCCAGAATCGCCACGCCGTTCCACGACGCCTGGCCGTGCCAGAGGGCACCGTAGCCGGCCGCTTCCAGCTCGGCGACAGGAAAGGCGCTATCCACCGACTTGAGTTCTTGCAGACAGGCAATGTCCGGTTGCTCGCGCCCGAGCCATTCCAGCAGGTTCGGCAGACGGGCGCGCAAGCCGTTGACGTTGAAGGTGGCGATCCGCAGGTTTTTCATCGTCGAAGGCTCCTGCCCGTGGGATGTAAAAAATCTGACCTTGCGGTGGCGGCGCGGGTTGCATTGGATCCGCCCGTTACGGCGTAATGAGTCCTCGCCTGAATTGCCGAGAGCCACATCCCATGCAAACCACACTGGAAAGCCAGGGCATCCTCCTGCGTCCCCTGCAATATGCTGACGCCAGCGCCCTGCTCGACGCGGCCTCCGATGGTGAGCTGTGGAAGCTCACGGTCACCGTGGTGCCCTCCGCGACCACCCTCGACAGCTATTTGAAAAAGGCCCTGGACGGCCGCGAGGCGGGTACGGTGATGCCGTTTGTCATCGTGTTGAAAGACACTGGCGAAGTGATCGGTTCGACCCGCTTCTGGAAGATCGACCCACTCAACCGCAAGCTGGAAATCGGTAGCAGCTGGATCTCCGCGCGCTGGCAGAAAACCTTCGTCAACACCGAAGCCAAGTACCTGATGCTGCGCCATGCGTTCGACGTGCTCGACTGCGTGCGCGTGCAATTCACCACCGACGAAAACAACCAGAAATCGCGCAACGCCATCCTGCGTCTCGGCGCACAGCAGGAAGGCATCGTCCGGCATGAGCGGATCATGCCGGACGGCCGCAAGCGCAATTCCGTGCGCTTCAGCATCATCGATGACGAATGGCCGCAGGTGCGGCTTGAGCTGGAGCGCAAACTCGCGGGCTACCCGCGACGCTGAACGCCCTAGGCGCGATGACGCAGCCAGTGCAAAAAGCCTTTTTTCGCCACGACCACCGGCGCTTCCTGGGTCAGGGACTGGGCCTTTTGCAAGCGGAAGTCGAGCAACGCCTTCATCGCATCATTGATGTCGTGACGAGCATCCAGACACGGCTTGAGGTAGGACTTCTCGATGCGGTACAGGGCACAGAAGGTCTTGGCCGTGAAATCGGCGGGCACCGAGGAATCCGAAAGAATCCCGGCCTCGCCGATCACTTCACCCGGCCCCATGCGCCCGGACTCCAGCGGTTTGCCGTGGACCTTCAATGTCACCGAGATCACCCCGGACTCAATGATGAACAAATGATCGCTGACCTCCCCGCCCGCCAGGATGAGCTGGCCAGCGCGGAAGGTTTGCAGGGTCATGTTCTGGCTGAAGGTTTCCTTTTCTTCCTGACGCAGGGTGGAGAAAATCGGCGAGCTGTCCAGCAGCGCTCGTGGCCGCGAAAGGTTGCTCGAGGCGCCGGGTTCATCGCTCGACAGCAGGTTGACCCCGGACGCCTGCAAATGCCGGTAAGCCAGATCGAACAGTTGATTGCGCACCACACGCTTTTCGCCCATCGAGGCGACGAATCCGCTGATTTCATATTCCGCGCCGGCACTGCTGGAGTTTTTCAGTGCGACACTGGGCGCCGGGTGGTCGAGCAACTGGCGGCAGCCTTGCATCGCTCGCTCCAGCGCATCGATTACCGAATTTGGCCGCGTATGCGGACTGACCTGCACGCTGATGGCGACGCCAAACATATTGCTCGGCCGGCTGAAGTTGATGATCTTGGCCTTGGCCGCCAGCGAGTTGGGAATGACCGCCATGCTGCCCTGACTGGTTTGCAGGCGCGTGGCGCGCCAGTCGATATCGGTCACCCGGCCTTCGGTGCCATCGATGGAGATCCAGTCATCCAGCTGATAGGGCTTGGTGGTGTTCAGCACGATCCCGGAAAACACGTCGCTCAGCGTGCTCTGCAGCGCCAGACCCACGATAATCGCCAACGCCCCGGACGTCGCCAGCACGCCTTTGACCGGCAGTTCCAGCACATAGGCCAGCGCCGCGATGATCGCGATCAGGAAGATCACCGCACCGAGCAGGTCCTGCAACAGCCGCCCGGTATGCCCGACCCGCTGCATCATCACCGCGCCGATCAGCACCGTCAGGGTGCGCGCGCCGAACAGCCACCAGCCGATCTGCAGCCCGGTCGCCGCCAGGTGCAGCGGCACGTTGTCAGCCCACGGTGGCGCCTCCATCGGGTTGAGACCCTCGTTGAACAGCAAAACGCTGAACAGGATGAAGATCACCACCCGCACCAGGTGCTTCCATTTGCTGCCCTGGGCGCTGATCAGACGCCACAGAACGAGATCGACGAGGATCAGGATCATCGCGCAAATCAGCGGATGTTCGGTGAGAAAGGACAACATCAAACGACTCCGACAGAGGCCAATCGCGAGAAGATCGCACAGATTGGCTCAGTGTAGGAGCAATTGATTTCAGGAGATGAAGGGGCTCTCGAAAAGACCCGAAAAGCCCACTCTCACAAGGGAGTGGGCGTGACGCTATCAGACGGGCATGCGACCGAAGCGACCGGACTGAAAGTCCGCGAAAGCCTGGTGGATTTCCTGCTCGGTGTTCATCACGAACGGGCCATGCCCGACGATCGGCTCGTCAATCGGCTCGCCGCTGAGCAACAAGACCATCGCGTCCTCACTGGCTTCAAGGGTCAATTGACGGCCATCGCGTTCGAACAGCACCAGTTGGCCCACCTGCACCGACTCTGAACCATTGACCTGCACCGTCCCTTTCAACACCACCAGCGCGGTGTTGCGGCCTTCGTGCAGATCCAGGGTCAGCAACTTGCCGGCGTTGAGGCGCAGATCCCACACATCGATCGGTGTGAACGTCCTGGACGGGCCTTTGCGGCCGTCGAACTCACCCGCGATCAAACGCAGGCGACCGGCGCCACCCTTGAGCGCGATGCTCGGGATGTCGCGATCGAGAAGGGTCTGGTAACCGGGCGCGGCCATTTTGTCCCTGGCCGGCAGGTTGACCCACAACTGGACCATTTCCAGATTGCCGCCAGTCCGGGCGAAATCATCGGAGTGGAATTCCTCATGCAGGATCCCGGACGCCGCCGTCATCCACTGCACGTCACCCGGACCGATGGTGCCGCCACTGCCGGTGGAGTCGCGGTGCTGCACTTCGCCTTCGTAGACAATCGTCACGGTTTCGAAGCCGCGATGCGGATGCTGGCCCACGCCCCGTCGCTCGGTGGTCGGCGTGAACTGCGCAGGCCCGGCATGATCGAGCAGCAGGAACGGGCTGATGTGCTTGCCCATCGAATCGTAGGAAAACAGTGTGCGCACCGGAAAACCATCGCCGACCCAATGGCCGCGAGGGCTGGTGTAAATGCCAAGGATGTTTTTCATGCGGGCTCCTGGAATGAGTTTGGACATGCATTGATATTAAATCCGTAATCTATTCGACACTAGACCACTGAAACCGGCTTAATCGTCTCACCAGTAGAACGATCACCTGGCGCTCGCGCCCACCCGATTCGTGACTTGCACTCAACAGTGCTTTGCCCAACCAGCGGTTTTTCTCACGGAAACAGATGCGGATACTGCTGCCCATTCCCACTGCAATCCTGGAGTCACGCATGTCTGTTCCCGCTTTCGGTCTTGGTACGTTTCGACTGCAAGGCCAGGTGGTCATCGATTCGGTGAGCACCGCCCTCGAACTCGGCTACCGGGTCATCGACACCGCACAGATCTACGAAAACGAAGCCGAAGTCGGCCAGGCCATTGCGGCCAGCGGCATTGCCCGCGAAGAGTTGTTCATCACCAGCAAGATCTGGATCGCCAACTTCGCCGGGGACCAGTTGATTGAGAGCCTCAAGGAAAGCCTGCAAAAACTGCGCACCGACTATCTCGACCTGACCCTGATCCACTGGCCGTCGCCGGAAGATCAAGTGCCGGTGGCAGAATTCATGGGCGCCCTGCTGGAAGCCAAACGCCTGGGCCTGACCCGGCAGATCGGCATTTCCAACTTCACCATTGATCTGATGAAGCAGGCGATTGCCGCCGTTGGCGCCGAGAACATCGCCACCAATCAGATCGAGCTGCACCCGTACCTGCAAAACCGCAAGGTCGTCGAGTTTGCCCAGCGTCATGGCATCCAGATCACCTCGTACATGACCCTGGCTTACGGCGAAGTACTGAAGGATCCGCTGATCGAGCAAATCGCCCAGCGTCTGCAAGCAACCCCGGCGCAAGTCACGCTGGCGTGGGCCATGCAATCGGGCTACGCGGTGATCCCGTCGTCGACCCGGCGCGTCAACCTGCACAGCAACCTCGGCGCCACCGCCCTGACCCTGAGCGATGCCGACATGGCGCTGATCGCCACCCTCGAGCGCGGCCATCGCCTGACCAGCCCGAAAGGCATTGCGCCGGCGTGGGACTGATCGTCTAGCCCTGCAACCGCTGCGCGAGGTCGGACATGGCCACGCGCAGCCTCGCTGCCGCTGTCGCCAGCGCTCCGCCCTCGGCGTCACGGCACGCCACTTCAAGCTCCCGGCAGGCAGCCACCACCCGCGCCGCGCCGATCATCTGCGCACCGCCCATGACGTGATGGGCCAGTTCGCCCAACCCTGCCCGATCCTCTTGCTGATTAAATGCATCCAGTCGTTGCAGGTCGCGGTGCAAGTTGCTCAGCACCTCCTCCAGCAAACGCGGAATCAGTTCCGGGTCAGCGGTTGCCAGTTGCTCCAGTCCCCGAAGATCGAGATCGGCAAACGGCGGCTTTGGCTCGTTTGCGCCGTGGTGCGCGATGCCGTTCAAGGCCTGACGCAGATCCTCCAGGCGGATCGGTTTGAACAGGCAGCCATCCATGCCCGCCGCCAGGCAACGACTCTTTTCTTCGGCCTGGGCATTGGCGGTAAAACCGAGCATCAGGCAGCGCGCCCGCCCCGTCGCCGCCTCCTGCTCGCGCACCGCTTGCGCCAGTTGATAACCGTTGCGGCGCGGCATGTTGCTGTCCGTGATCAGCACATCGAACGAGCCCTCGCGCCACAGCGCCAGCGCCTCGTCACCATCGCCCGCCTCGACGGTGAGGTGGCCGAGTTCGTGCAACTGGCGGCACATCAGCAAACGGTTCACCGGGTGATCGTCCACCACCAGTACGTTCAGCGTCCGGGCCGAAGCAACCGGCTCAAGAACCGGTTCGGCATCACGTTCCAGTGCGGCCAGCACTGGCAGTTCGATGCCCATGACCACTTGAGTTCCACATCCCGGCTCGCTGTCCAGCGCCAGATGCCCGCCCATCATTTCCCACAACGTCCGGCTGATCGCCAGGCCCAGACCGGAGCCGCTGCGCACGGTCTGTGAGTCGCCGCCGACCTGGACGAACGGGCTGAACAACCGCTGACGGTCTTCGGCGCTGATGCCGATGCCGCTGTCCTGAACCGTGATCGTGACACCGATGTGCCCGGCCTTCAGCGCCGTCACCCGCAACAGCAGGCTCACTTCGCCCTCGTCGGTGAACTTGATGGCGTTGCTCAGCAGATTCGACAGAACCTGCTTGAACCGCGTCGGATCGAGCAACACATCGACGTCGCTGCGGGCATCCAGCTCGACGTACCACAACAGCAGTTTGTGCCGCGCCAGGCCCTCGAACACCCGCCCCACCGACGCCACCAGTTCCCGCAGATTGACCCGTTCGGGCGCGAGGGACAGATGCCCCGACTCGATCCGCGCGATGTCGAGAATGTCACCGATCAACCCCAGCAATTGCTGACCGGCCGAGGACGCCACCTCAATGGCCTGGCGATCGGTCACTCCTTCCCCGGCACGTTTGAGGGCCAGTTCGAGCATGCCGAGCAAGGCGTTCATCGGTGTGCGGATTTCATGGCTCATGGTCGCCAGGAATGTCGACTTGGCGCGATTGGCCTCGTCGGCCGCCTCCTTGGCCTCCTGCAATTTGCGCATCCATTGCTGGCGCTGACGGATCTGCCGGCGTTGAAAAGCGATCCAGCCCAGCGCCAGCAACAACAACCCCGCGGCACTGGCAAAACCCTGAAGGATTTGCCGGCGATGACGCTGCCAATAGCTGTCGTTGACGATCAACTGCTGGCTCCAGCGTGAGACCAGGTCGTCCATTTCCTGCGGGGCGATGCTCAACAACGCCTTGTTCAGGATCGAATGCAGTTGCGGCGCATCCAGCGACGTCGCCATCGCCACCCGCGCCGGTTGATCGCCCACGGTACTGACGATGCGCAGGCGATCGCGGTAATGCCGGTCGATCAGATAACGCGCCACCATCAGTGAACTCAAGGTTGCGTCCGCCTGGCCCTTGAGTACCCGCTCCGTGCCGTCCGCCGGACTCGGCACCTCGACCAACTGGAGGTGCGGCACCTGCTGCAACAGATAATCGCGCAACCCGTTGCCGCGATAGAGCGCCAGCCGCTTGCCTGCCATGTCGTCCAGGCTGCGCGGCGCCTGCGCTTTCGAATCGGTGACCAGCACGAACGGGGTATTGAGGTAGGTCCGGGTGAACCGCATTTCGAGTTCGCGCGCGCTGCTCGGCGTCAGCACCGGCAGCACATCGAGTGCCCCGGCCTTGAGCTGCTCGATCTGGCGATCCAGCGATTGCCCGCGCACCACCTCGAAGCGCAGCCCGCTGCGCTGGCTGATCAGGTTGAGCAGTTGCGCGGTCAGGCCACTGAACTGGCCATCGGCGTCATGGAAGGTCAGCGGCGCAAAGTCATCGATGGCCCCCACTCGCACCACCGGATGCCGCTCCAGCCACGCTTGCTCGCTGGCGCTCAGGCTGACTTGCGATTGCCCGAGGATGTCGGCGCGACCGGCGCTCCAGCGCAGCTCCATGGACAGCCGCTGCTGCATCGGAATCGCCAGCAGCGCCTTGTCGACCAGGCGTTTCAGGCGCTCATTGCTGCGAGCCAGGGCAAAGGCAAACGGATTGGCGTCCAGCCCGGAAGGTCCGGCCAGTTGCAGATCGTTGCGAAAATGGGTGTTGATCAGGTAGCTGGCGCTGATGAAGTCGCCGAGGTACAGGTCATTCGCGCCGAACGCCACGGCGCCGAGGGCATCGAGGATTGACGGGTAACGGACCCAGATCGCGCCGGGATACGCCTTCTGCACGGTTGCCGCCGGCAGGTAATCCTCGACCATGGCGATGTGTTTGCCTGTCAGGTCCGGGGGCAACGCTTCGTTGAGCCGGGTCACCCACATCGGCTGATCCTCGGCGTAGGCCCGGGACAGCATCAGCTCGGGATCGGCAATCTCGAAGTTGTTCGAGGTGCCGAGCAGATCCAGATTGCCGGTCTTGAGCGCGGCCATGGCGCTCTCGCGATCCGGGTAGTGCCAGACCTCGATCCCAACCTTCAATACCTGCGCCAGCGCTTCGGCGTATTCGGCGGTGAGGCCTTCCAGCTCATGCTGGTTGCGGGTCAATTCGAACGGTGGATAGTCAGGCCCCGAGACGCCGACGCGCAGTCGGGGATGGGCGCTCAACCACTGGCGATCCTGCTCGTCGAGACGGATCTGCACATTCTCCAGCGGAGCGCGGGTCATCACCTCCAGCCTCTGCACCGACCCGGCCGCCGGCACCCCAACACTGGCGAGCATCAGCAGCAACGAGAAAAGCAGCCCTGGCAGACTCATGCACGGCCCTCAGATCAGCTGGTTGCGCTTGGCCAGTTCTCGCAACAGCACCAACGAACCGATACCCAGCTTGATCATCAAGCGGGTTTTGTAGGTGCTGATGGTTTTGTGACTCAGGTGCATTTCTTCGGCGATGTCTTTATTGGCCTTGCCTTGAGCCAACTGCACCAGGATGTGCAATTCCCGATCGGAGAGCTGATCGATCAACTGCTGCTCGTTACTTTGCACGGCGTATTTTCCCGCGTGGGGCTCACTCGATTCGGGGAAATAGGTGTAACCGGCGCGAACGGCCTTGATCGCGTTCTGCAGTTGTTGCAGATCGGCGGACTTGGTGACGTAGGCCATCGCCCCGGCCCGTCGGCACCGCGCGAGGTAATGCGCGGAGTCCTTGGAAGTGAACACCACCACCTTGCAACTCAACCCGATGGCCCGGATACGCTCCAGCGAATCCAGCCCGCTGTTTGCGCCCAGCTCCAGGTCGAGCACAACCAGCGCCGGCGCATGCTGGCGGATCATCGGCACCACGTCGACACTGCTCGACACCATATGGACTTGCTTGTAACCGTGTGTTTTCAGAACCCCCTGGAGGGTGATGGCGACCACCGGATGATCTTCGACGATCATTGCAATTTCCATGACCACTCCCGAGGCGAATACATGACGAGGACGCCGCCGCTCGGGTTCGAACGGGGCGCGACAGTGGCTGCGCCACGACTGTTACACGGAAAACGAGGCAAAACACCTGTCAGATCTGACAGGTGCGCAATCAACCGAATTGTGCTTGGGTCCGCCATTGCGATAACGGCGCACAGGCGTCGGAGCTGGCCGAATGCTCGACCGCCGCCATCAACCGCTCGATCGCACACACCGATGGCAACGTCGCGCGGCTGGCGTGCACGTTGTCCTGGAGAGGCCCGCAAACAGGATCGTTGTAGATCAGGGCGTGACGGACGTGCAGGCTATCGAGCAGAAATTCATGCAGATTCAGCCTGTTCGCCGCCAGATCGGCGTTGACCACCACCCCGTCGAACGGCTCGCAGCTGTAATCGATCAGCATCAGAAACTCATCAAGACTCTGCACCGGCGCGATGCGGTAGTAGTCGAGGCGATTGAACATCCGTTCGATCTTCATTCGGTGAAAATGCTGCGGATCGGCGATAAGAATCCGCAGAGTTTTGTTGATCATCGTCGCTGTCCGTTGGGTGCTTGCCGAGTGCAGCAAGACTACCCAAGCGATGCCGCAGGCTCTGTAGGACAATTCCGAAAAATTGGGCCGCCTATCAGGATCAAGTACGTCACCCCACTACGTCTTACTCCGTCGTACTCGGACTCCAGAACGCCTGCATCACCAGCGCCGACGTGGAGATTCGCGCCACCAGTGCATCCAGCTCATCACCGTCCACCGACGTGGTCGCCAGCGTCGCTTCGATCTCCACTTCTTCGGCGCCGAAGGCATGCACATCGACATCGCTGGCCGGGTAGTTGCTGCGTTCCAGTTCGGCCTCAAGCAAGGCCAGCACGGCTTTCTGCTGCGAACGCCGGGCGATCACGTAGACGATATTGGTGACCTCCGCCGAAACCACATCCAGCGGCTGGCGGTTGATGTTGTTGACGATCGGTCGCAGCAAGGTATTCGCGGCGAGCACGAACAGCGTGCCGAGCACGGCTTCGGCCAGCAGGTCGGCACCGGCGCAGGCACCGACCGCCGCCGACGTCCAGAGCGTCGCGGCGGTGTTGAGGCCGCGCACGTTGCCTTCTTCGCGCATGATGACCCCGGCGCCGAGAAAGCCGATGCCGGACACCACGTAGGCGACCACTCGCACCGCGCCTTCGGCGCCGCCGAGCCGGTTGGCCATGTCGACGAAAATCGCCGCGCCGACCGCCACCAGCACATTGGTGCGAAGCCCCGCCGTGCGTTGTCGGTACTGGCGCTCGAAGCCGATCAGACCGCCGAGAATGAACGCCGCGCTGAGGCTGACCAGAGTGTCGAGCAGCGAGGCCAGGTTGAGGTTGTTGATGGCTTGCATGATCAACTCCTTGAAAATACCCCTCCGGTTGTGGGAGCGGGCCTGCCCGCCCCCACAGGGAAACAGCAATGTGCTGCGGTTTTATTGCCAGCCGAACCGGCGGATGTAGAACCCCTTCACCGCCTGGGTCAGCGCCATGTACGCCAGCAGGATCACCGGCAGGAACACGAAGTACAGCGACGGCAGCGCCTGCAGTTTGAAGTAGTGCGCCAGCGGCCCCATCGGCAGGAAGATGCCGATCGCCATGATGATTCCGGTCATCACCAGCAGCGGCATGGCTGCACGGCTTTGCAGGAACGGGATCTTCGGCGTGCGGATCATGTGCACGATCAGCGTCTGGGTCAGCAGCCCGACCACGAACCAGCCGGACTGGAACAGGGTCTGGTGATCCGGGGTGTTGGCGTCGAACACGTACCACATCAGAGCGAACGTGGTGATGTCGAAGATCGAGCTGATCGGCCCGAAAAACAGCATGAACCGGCCGACATCCCCTGGCTGCCAGCGTTGTGGCTGCTTGAGCATCTCGTCGTCGACGTTGTCGAACGGAATCGCGATCTGCGAGATGTCATACAGCAGGTTCTGCACCAGCAGATGCATCGGCAGCATCGGCAGGAACGGAATGAACGCACTGGCGACCAGCACCGAGAACACGTTGCCGAAGTTGGAACTGGCGGTCATCTTGATGTACTTGAGCATGTTGGCGAAGGTGCGCCGCCCTTCGAGCACGCCCTCCTCCAGCACCATCAGGCTCTTTTCCAGCAGGATGATGTCCGCCGCTTCCTTGGCAATGTCCACCGCGCTGTCCACCGAAATACCGATGTCGGCGGTGCGCAGCGCCGGTGCGTCGTTGATGCCGTCGCCCATGAACCCGACCACATGCCCGTTGCCCTTGAGCACCCGCACGATGCGCTCCTTGTGCGACGGCGTCAGTTTGGCGAACACGTTGGTGGTTTCCACCGCCACGGCCAGTTCCGCATCGCTCATGCGCTCGACGTCGTTGCCCAGCAGCAGGCCTTGTTGTGCGAGGCCGACTTCGCGGCAGATCTTCGCGGTCACCAGTTCGTTGTCGCCGGTCAGCACTTTCACCGCCACGCCATGCTCGGCCAAGGCCTTGAGCGCTGGCGCGGTGCTTTCTTTTGGTGGATCGAGAAACGCCACATAGCCGATCAGTGTCAGTTCCTGCTCATCGGCCAGGCTGTAGGTGTCGCGGCCCTCGGGCATCGACCGCGCCGCCACCGCCACCACACGCAAGCCTTCAGCGTTGAAGGCTGCGGTGACCTGACGGATCCGCGCCAGCAATTCATCGCTCAAGGCTTCATCGACTTCGCCATGACGGACCCGGCTGCACACCGCCAGCACTTCTTCCACCGCGCCTTTGCAGATCAATTGATGGGGCTGGCCGCTGCCTTCGACCACCACCGACATGCGCCGACGGTTGAAGTCGAACGGAATCTCGTCGACCTTGCGAAACGCCGTGCCGACTTTCAGTTCACGATGGATTTCCACGTGCTCCAGCACCGCCACGTCGAGCAGGTTTTTCAGGCCGGTCTGGTAGTAGCTGTTCAGGTAAGCCATTTCCAGCACGTCATCGGAGTCCTCACCCCAGACGTCGACGTTGCGCGCCAGGAAGATCTTGTCCTGAGTCAGGGTGCCGGTCTTGTCGGTGCAGAGCACGTCCATGGCGCCGAAGTTCTGGATCGCATCGAGGCGCTTGACGATGACTTTCTTGCGCGACAGGAACACCGCGCCTTTGGCCAGGGTCGAGGTGACGATCATCGGCAGCATTTCCGGGGTCAGGCCCACGGCAATCGACAGTGCGAACAGCAGCGCCTCGGTCCAGTCCCCTTTGGTGAAACCGTTGATGAACAACACCAGCGGCGCCATGACGAACATGAAGCGAATCAACAACCAGCTGACTTTGTTCACACCTTGCTGGAACGAAGTCACCGCGCGATCGGTCGCACCGACCCGCTGTGCCAGCGCACCAAAATAGGTGCTGTTGCCGGTGGTAAGAATCACCGCGACGGCGGTGCCCGAGACCACGTTGGTGCCCATGAACAGGATGTTTTCCAGCTCCAGCGGGTTGCGCGTGTCGCGATCCAGTTGGCGAGGGAATTTTTCCACCGGCATCGATTCGCCGGTCATCGCGGCCTGGCTGACGAACAGGTCCTTGGCGCTGAGTACCCGGCAATCGGCGGGAATCATGTCACCGGCCGACAGCACGATCAGGTCGCCCGGCACCAGTTGCTTGATCGGCAGTTCGGCACGCGGTACGTCCCGGCGCATCACAGTGGCGGTGTTGCTGACCATCGCCTTGAGTGCGTCGGCGGCCTGATTGGATTTGCTCTCCTGCCAGAACCGCAGCAGGGTCGAGAGCACCACCATCGAGAAAATCACCACGGCGGCCTTGAGGTCTTCGGTCAGCCAGGAGATCACCGCCAGCAGGGTCAGCAGCAGGTTGAACGGGTTCTTGTAGCAGTGCCACAGGTGGGTCCACCACGGCAGCGGCTGCTCGTGCTCGACTTCGTTGAAGCCGTATTGCGCACGCAGGGCTTCGACTTCGCTGTCGCTCAGGCCATCCGAATGCGTGCCGAGACTGGACAGCAGCACACCGCTGTCGCAATGGGCGGCGTCGACCAGAGTGTTGGCCAGTGATGGCGGCACTTCACGGCTGACCGTGGTGTCGCTGATGCTTTCCAGCAACGCCAACCGGCGAAAGTGCCGGGCGATGTGCCGGGTGCGCAGGAAGCCTGCGAAAAATTCCTTGAGCGTAAGTTTCATGGCTGCTACCCCTCTGGTCAGCCGGGAAACCGTCAAGCAGGTACGTCCGCGCCTGCGCCACCGGAGCAACCGGCAGGCCAAGGCTCGGCGCGCCGGTCAGAAAAGACAGGCGTGTCGACAGGCTGCGATCACGACGATGAAGTCGAGATCACGCTGTGTTTCAGTGTCGATGAGAAGGACGTCGGGACAGGGTCGTCATTGACCATGATCGGGATGCCGCTGCTCGCTGTTCGGCGAGACAACGGCACAAAGGAATGCGCGTTATCTTGCCGAGAATCTGCCGGTTACCGAGACCGGCCGACAACTGTCACTCGAACAAGTACCCACTGTGGGTCTCCGCTATTGATGAAAACGCGCGAAGCTTACGCCCCGGTATCAGGAGAGTAAACCCGCAAAAGGAAGTGTGACGGGGAATGTCGGGGTTCTTCAGGAAGGGTTCAGGTTCGGGATTTTTCGCGGCGTTTAATGGCTTCTTCGCAAGCAGGCTCGCTCCCGCAATGGGGCTCTGCTGAACATAAATTTCGTGTTCACCAGAGTCCCTGTGGGAGCGAGCTTGCTTGCGAAAGCGATGTATCAGGCGACGAATGTTTAGCTGGCCGTCGCCAGCAGCAGGTCCGCCACCGAACGGCTGTGCCCGCGCGGTTTGACATGCTCGTACAGCGAACCGGCGATTTCATCGGCACGGATCGGCAGGATCGACAGCAGCGTATCGCTCAGACCGTGGCTGGCCTGGCAGAAGCCCTGCATGTACAGACCGGCCTTGCAGCGCTCGTCGGTGATCAGTTTGTAGTTGCGGTCGACTTCGAAGTCGCCCAGGTACTCTTCCAGCGGCGCCAGCAGTTTGCGGTGAGTCTGACGCTCGTAACCGGTGGCCAGCACCACGGCGTCGTAGTGACGCACGCTGACTTCGCCGGTGGCGGTGTTGCGGATCGCCAGCTCGATGCCGCGTTCGGTGGCCGTGGCTTTCTCGACGGTGGTCAGGGTGCGGAACGCATGACGGGCCACGCCGGAAACCTTCTGGCGATAGAAAATGCCGTAGATGCGCTCAATCAGATCGATGTCCACCACCGAGTAGTTGGTGTTGTGGTACTCGTTGACCAGACGCTCACGCTCGCTGCTGTTCTGCTGGAAGATCAGGTCGGTGAATTCCGGCGAGAACACTTCGTTGACGAACGGGCTGTCGTCCGCCGGCTTCAGCGCCGAACCGCGCAGGATCATGTCGACCTGCACCGACGGGAACGAGTCGTTCAGGTCGATGAACGCTTCCGCCGCGCTCTGGCCGCCACCGATGATCGCGATGCTCATGGGCTGGTTGTTGACGCAAGGCTGCTTGGCCATCTCGGCCAGGTACTGCGAGTGGTGGAACACCCGGCCATCGTCCTTGAGCGCCTTGAACGCTTCCGGAATACGCGGCGTGCCGCCGGCGCTGACCACCACCGAACGGGCGGTACGGACGAATTGCTGGCCATCGCTGCCACGGGAAATCACCCGCAGCGCTTCGACCTGATGGTTGTGCAGCACCGGCTCGATGGTCAGCACGTCTTCGCCGTAACGGCTCTGCTCGGTGAACTGCCCGGCGACCCAGCGCAGGTAGTCGTTGTACTCCATGCGGCACGGGTAGAAGGTGCCGAGGTTGATGAAGTCCACCAGACGACCGTGCTGCTTGAGGTAGTTGACGAACGAGTACGGGCTGGTCGGATTACGCAGGGTCACCAGATCCTTGAGGAAGGAAATCTGCAGCTCGCTCTGGGTCGACAGCGTATTGCCGTGCCAGCTGTAGTTGGCCTGCTTGTCGAGGAACAGCACATCCAGTTCGCCCTGGCTCGGGCCGCGCTCTTGCAGCGCGATGGCCAGTGCCAGGTTCGAAGGGCCGAAACCGACGCCGATCAGGTCGTGAACGATGGGCGATGCAATTGCCTGTGTCATTTCCAGTGTCCTCTGGATGAACCCCCGAGCAGCGCGGAGGAAGAGCTTGGGTGACCGGCCGGCCCTGAAGCAGGACAGCAGGTCGTCTGTTGAGTAGGAACGAGGACAGTGAAATAAAATTTAACGATGACGGCTCAATGGGCATCCCATTGTTTGATACGCACGCGGCAATGCTTCATCGCATTGACGATGTGCTTTTCCACCAGCGCCTTGGAAATCCCCAGTTGCGCGGCGATCTCCGGGTGTGACAGGCCTTCGATCTTGCGCAGCAGAAAACTGTCGCGGCACAGCGGCGACAGTTCGGCCAGGGCACGCTGGAGCATGTCCAGGCGCTGACCGTGATCGAGGGTGCTGTGGGGTGACGGGGTGAAATAGCGCTCTTCATTGTCGAGCACTTCCAGGGATTCGGACTGACGCAGGGCGTTGCGCCGATGGTCGTCGATCACCAGGTTCAGGGCGGTGCGATACAGAAACGCGCGGGGTTGCTCGATCGGCGTTTCGCTGGAGCGCTCCAGCACACGCAGATAAGCGTCATGCACCACATCTTCGGCAACCTGACGGTTGCCGAGCTTGGCGTTCAGGAAGCACACCAGCTCGCGATAGTAGTTTTCCAACATGACTCCCGGCCGCATGGGTGCGGTTTCTGTCCTTGAGCCTGATATCCGGCCGCCTGTTGGGCAGTAGCAAGATAGTGGCAACTTGAGGTGCGTAATTTATAGTAATTCTCATATAGATTTAAAGTGGTGTTTGTCGTTGCCCGACAAATAGTGCTGCTCTATACCTGTAACATCGTGTGTCCCGGCTTAAATTCCCTTCTGTGTTCATCGTTTACAGGACAGCTCCCCGTGTCTGTCGCCCCCGCGACAGCGTTCAACGCTGCCCGATCCCCACACGCATCGCTGAATGACGGGCCGATTTCCACTGGCCGGAACCCTGCATGAAACGTCCCCGCCCCGCCCGACGCGCCCTGCTCGCCTCCCTTTGCGTGATCCCTGTCATTGCTGTTGCCGCCTGGCAAGTCATGCCGCCCGGCCGGGACAAGTTCGCCACCGTGCAGGTGAGTCGCGGCGACATAGAAAGCAGCGTCACCGCGCTGGGCACCCTGCAACCACGACGCTACGTGGACGTCGGCGCCCAGGCCTCCGGGCAGATTCGCAAGATCCACGTCGAAGTCGGCGACGTGGTCAAGGAAGGCCAGTTGCTGGTGGAGATCGACCCGTCCACGCAGAAGGCCAAACTCGATGCCGGGCAGTTCTCCATCGAGAACCTCAAGGCGCAGTTGCAGGAACAGCAGGCCCAGCACGAGCTCGCGAAACAGAAGTATCAGCGCCAGCAAAACCTGGCCGCCGGTGGCGCCACCCGCGAAGAAGACGTGCAGACCGCCCGCGCCGAACTCAAGGCGACGCAAGCGCGCATCGACATGTTCCGCGCACAGATCCGCCAGGCCGAAGCCAGCCTGCGCAGCGATCAGGCCGAACTCGGCTACACCCGCATTTATGCACCGATGGCCGGCACCGTGGTCGCTCTCGATGCCCGCGAAGGCCAGACCCTCAACGCCCAACAGCAAACCCCACTGATCCTGCGCATCGCCAAACTGTCGCCGATGACCGTGTGGGCCGAGGTTTCCGAAGCCGACATCGGCCACGTCAAACCGGGCATGACCGCTTACTTCACCACCCTCAGCGGTGGTAACCGGCGCTGGAGCAGCACCGTGCGGCAGATCCTGCCAGTGCCGCCCAAGCCGCTGGATCAGACCAGCCAGGGCGGCGGCAGCCCCGCCAGTTCGAGCAAAAGCGGCAGCGCCCGCGTGGTGCTGTACACCGTGTTGCTGGATGTCGACAACGCCGACAACGCACTGATGGCCGAGATGACCACCCAGGTGTTCTTCGTCGCCAACCAGGCGAAAAACGTGCTCACCGCTCCGGTCGCCGCCCTGCAAGGCACCGCCGTGGCGGATCGCCAGACCGCGCAGGTGATCGCCGCCAATGGCGACATCCAGTCACGCGAAGTGCAGACCGGCATCAGCGACCGCTTGAAGGTGCAGATTGTCGAGGGCCTGAACGAAGGCGATCACCTGTTGATCGGCCCGGCCGACGGCAGCGGAGGCTAAATGCAAACGCCCCTGATCGACCTGCACGACATCCGCAAATCCTACGGCGGTGGCGACGCGCCACAAGTGCATGTGCTGCGCGGCATCGACCTGTCGATTCACGCCGGGGAGTTCGTGGCGATTGTCGGCGCGTCCGGCTCCGGCAAATCGACGCTGATGAACATTCTCGGCTGCCTCGACCGGCCAACGTCCGGCGAGTACCGCTTTGCCGGCGAAAACGTCGCCGGCCTCGACAGCGACGAACTGGCCTGGCTGCGCCGCGAAGCGTTCGGGTTCGTGTTCCAGGGCTACCACCTGATCCCGTCCGGCTCGGCCCAGGAAAACGTCGAGATGCCGGCCATCTACGCCGGCACGCCCGCCGCCGAACGCCACGCCCGCGCCGCCGCGCTGCTTGAGCGCCTCGGCCTGGCCTCACGTACCGGCAACCGCCCGCATCAACTGTCCGGCGGTCAGCAGCAACGGGTGTCGATTGCCCGGGCGCTGATGAACGGCGGCCACATCATCCTCGCCGACGAACCCACCGGCGCCCTCGACAGCCACAGCGGCAAGGAAGTCATGGCGCTGCTCGACGAACTGGCGAGCCAGGGTCATGTGGTGATCCTGATCACCCACGACCGCGAAGTGGCGGCGCGGGCCAAACGCATCATCGAGATCCGCGACGGCCTGATCATCAGCGACAGCGCCCGGGACAATCCCGAGGCCCAGACCAGCGCCAACCCCGGCGCCCTGCAAGCGGTGGATCTGCGCAAGCGCCTGACCGACGGCGCGCAAGCCACCGGCGCCTGGAAAGGCGAGCTGGTGGACGCCCTGCACGCGGCGTGGCGAGTGATGTGGATCAACCGCTTCCGCACGGCCCTGACCCTGCTCGGCATCATCATCGGCGTGGCCTCGGTGGTGGTCATGCTCGCCGTCGGCGAAGGCAGCAAGCGCCAGGTCATGGCGCAGATGGGCGCCTTCGGCTCGAACATCATTTACCTCAGTGGCTCGGCCCCCAACCCGCGCACGCCGCCCGGTATCGTCACCCTCGATGACGTCGCGGCGCTCGCCAGCCTGCCGCAGGTCAAACGCATCATGCCGGTCAACGGCGCCGAGGCCGGCGTGCGTTTCGGCAACCTCGATCACCTGAGCTACGTCGGCGGCAACGACACCAATTTCCCGAGCATTTTCAACTGGCCCGTGGTGCAAGGCAGTTACTTCACCGAGGCCGACGAACAGAACGCCGCCGCCGTCGCGGTGATCGGCCACAAGGTGCGCACCAAACTGCTCAAGGACGTACCCAACCCCATCGGCCAATATGTGCTGATCGAAAACGTGCCGTTCCAGGTAGTCGGGGTGCTTGCGGAAAAAGGCGCCAGCTCCGGCGACTCCGACAGCGACAATCGCATCGCCGTGCCCTACTCCGCCGCCAGCGTGCGTCTGTTCGGCACGCGCAATCCGGAATACGTAGCGATCGCCGCCGCCGACGCGCGCAAGGTCAAGGAAGCCGAGCACGCCATCGAACAACTGATGCTGCGCCTGCACAACGGCAAGAAGGACTTCGAGCTGACCAACAACGCGGCGATGATCCAGGCCGAGGCACGCACGCAAAACACCCTGTCGCTGATGCTCGGTTCGATTGCGGCGATTTCGCTGCTGGTGGGCGGCATCGGCGTGATGAACATCATGCTCATGACCGTGCGCGAGCGCACTCGCGAGATCGGTATCCGCATGGCCACCGGCGCCCGTCAGCGCGACATCCTGCGTCAGTTCCTCACCGAAGCGGTGATGCTCTCGGTGGTCGGCGGGATCGCCGGGATCGCCCTGGCGCTGATCGTCGGCGGCGTGCTGATTCTCAGCGAAGTGGCCGTCGCGTTTTCCTTGATGGCGGTGCTCGGAGCCTTTGGCTGCGCCCTCGTCACCGGTGTTGTCTTCGGCTTCATGCCGGCCCGCAAAGCTGCCCGGCTCGACCCGGTCACGGCCCTTACCAGTGAATGATCGATCTATGAAACCGCGCCTCAGTTTGTTGACCGTGTGCCTGTTGCTCAGCGCCTGCGGCAGTCCCGTTCAGCGTCCCGACAGCGGCCTGCAACCGCCCGCCACCTGGCAATCGCCCCACGGCGCCAGCGTGGCCCGCATCGACCCGCAATGGTGGAAACAGTTCGGCAGCGCTGAGCTTGATCGCCTGATCGAACAGGCCAGGGTCGGCAGTTTCGACCTCGCCGCGGCCATGGCCCGAGTGCGTCAGGCCCAGGCCGGCACGGTGATTGCCGGCGGTTCGCAACTGCCGGAGGTCAAGGGCGGGGCCAATGCCAATCGGCAGAAACTGTTGCGCGGCAACGGCTACAGCCAACTCGACGCCGACAGCAGCAACAAGGCTGTTGATTATTTCGACGCCAACCTGAGCGCCAGCTACGAAATCGATTTCTGGGGCGGCAAACGCGCTTCCCGCGACAGCGCTCAGTTCGCCCTCCAAGCCAGCGAATTCGACCGCGCGACCGTGGAGCTGACCCTGCTCAGCAGCGTCGCCAATACCTATGCGCAAGCCCTGTCGCTGCGCGAGCAGAGCCGCATCGCCGAACTGAACCTGGCCAACGCGCAAAACGTGCTGACACTGGTGCAGACCCGTTTCGACTCAGGCTCGGCCACCGCGCTGGAACTGGCCCAGCAAAAAAGCCTGGTGGCCGCGCAGCAACGGCAGTTGCCGCTGGTGCAACAACAGGCGCAGGACGCCTTGATCAGCCTCGCCGCCCTGCTCGGCCGGCCGGTGCAGGAACTGGCGGCCAGCGCCGAACCGTTCGATCACTTGCAGTGGCCGACCATCGCCGCCGGCGTCCCCAGCGACCTGCTCAACCACCGCCCGGACATCGCCCGCGCCGAAGCCCAACTGGCGGCGGCCGAGGCTGACGTCAAAGTCGCCCGCGCCGCGATGCTGCCCAGCGTGACCCTGACCGCTCAGCTCGGCTCTGGCGCCAATCAGTTCGACGACATGCTGCGCAGCCCGTTCTACAACCTCACCGCCGGGCTGGTCGCGCCGATCTTCAACAACGGGCGCCTGGGTGCCGAGCGCGACAAGGCCACGGCCCGTCAGGAAGAACTGCTGGAAACCTATCGCGGCGCGATCATCAACGGTTTCGCCGATGTCGAAAAAGCCCTCAACGGCATTCGCGGACTCGACGCGCAACGGCAGTGGCAGAGCGAAGAGTTGCGTCAGGCGCAGACCGCTTTCGACATCGCCCAAAGCCGTTATCAGGCCGGCGCGGCGGACTTGCTGACCGTACTGGAAACCCAGCGCACGCTGTATTCAGCGCAGGATCTCAACGTGCAATTGCGCCTGTCGCGGTTGCAGGCGAGCGTGGCCCTGTACAAGGCGCTTGGCGGTGGGTGGCAGGCGTTGTAATCGCAGCGACCCGCTGTCCGCATTCGCGAGCAAGCCCGCTCCCACAATAGACCGCGTCCCTCCATGCGGGATGCAATCTTTTGTGGGAGCGGGCTTGCTCGCAAATCAACGATAACCCGGTATCAGGCCGGGCTCTGTTTGGCCTTCAGATTGCGCGCATACCAGGGCCGCTGTGGCACCCGACGGAACAGCGCCTCGAGCTTTTTCTCGTCCTCGCCGAAGGTGATGCGCAGCGCCAGTTTCATGGTTTCCGGGTCCATCTCCACCGACTTGCCGACCTGTAACCCCGGCGTGGTGCTGCACCCATGAGTGGTCGGCCCCAGCCACGGATCCGCCACCTCGACCCAACGCCCCGGCGCAAACCACTTCACGCCATTGACCTCAAGGCGCGTGACCTGGCCCGGATGGAAACGCTCGTGGGCGCGGAACCAGTCTTCCACGCGGTCGTCGATCCAGCCGTGGAAATGCCAGAACACCGGGTTCACATGGGAAGAGAACGGGTCGCCGAGGAAGTCGTTTTCCGGTGCGAACCAGCGCGCGGCGAAGTCGTCCAGGTCACGGGCCAGCGGCACCGGCTGGCCGTTGGACGGATCGCGCGGCACTGAGGCCCAGCGCATGTGCAGCCAGTCGTGCAGACCCAGCTCCACTTCCGAGCCGAACTGGCCCAGGGTCAGCTTCGACAGATACTGCGGATCGCGATACTGCGACTCCCAGACCTCGAAATTGCTCTGATAGGTTTCGGCAGTCTTGATGTCGCTGACCCACTGGGTGTATTCGTCATCGCCCTCGGCCAGCCAGGTCGGCGGCAGCGACGTGCCGTCGTGGTTGTCGAAATAACGGGCGAACCCCGCGCGGTCGCGCACCAGTTCCGGTTGCGGCAACGGGAAGAATTCCCAGGACGGCAGATCCTGCATCGAGCGCGCCGTGCCGAGCATGTGCCGGTGCATGAAAAAGAAGTCGATGCCCGAACCGTTGCGATCCTTGCGCGCGCCCCGGGCGTCACGTTCCTGATCGCGCGGGCCGGGTTGCCAGCCGAGGCCGCGCAAGGCGTTGCGCTTGTCTTCGGACAGGGTGTGCCATTTGTCCCGGGTCGCATGCCAGACCTGGTGAAACAGGCGATGCTCAGGCGAAACCAGCCACGCCAGCAACGTCGAGTTCAGCGGGGTACGCTGGCGCGCTTCCGGGAACAGGCATTTGACCGCGATGAAACGGTGATCCTGCGCCGGCAACGCCAGCGAGCGATCCAGACGCTGCACGGTGCCGCTGAGCGTACCGCTGCCGGCGTTGCCGAAATCGGCCCAGACCTCGTCGAGGATCATGTTCAGTTCATAGTCGACGCTGCCGCCGGCACCGAGCAGTCGCCAACTGAGTTTCGAAGCCTCGGCCGCGGCCAGATCGCCGAGAATTCGGTAACGAGGTGTTTCGTCAGAGCGCAAACGCTCCGGCGTGTCGAGAAAGCCGCACACGCCCCGGCCTTTCTGGCCGATGTCGATGAACACTTCCAGGCCCTGGGCCGGCAGCCCATCAAGGCCGGCGTCGCGGCCCACGAAGCGAATCTTCCAGACGCCACGCAACGCGTTCGCCAGGTGCTGCCCGGCCACGTCGGCGACGTCGAACGACGCCTCACCGGGGGTGATCGTCGGGTCGGGCTTCGTCCATTCGCGATGCCCGAAATACGCTGCAGGTACGGCAGCGCCGGTCAGCGCCAGGCCTGCCATGAACCATCGTCGAGAAATCCTCATTGCCCTACCTGTGTCAGCCCTGGAGCAGGCTTTATCCAAGCTAGAACGTTTGTTGCCGGGGCAAATTTAGCGATTTTCCGTGGCAATCGGGCGCGGCCTAAATTTCCTCGCCAATCACTCGTTCTTCCCAGATAGCAAAGGCCTCTGCGCCTGCACCTCGACGGCGAACCTGACTGAGATGGCAATGACAAAACCACGTTCGAAAAAGGCTCTTTTCATCGGCCTGCCACTGGCCCTGGCGATCAGCGCCGGTGTCGGTTTCGCAGTCTGGGATATCTGGTTCAAGGACAATCCCGGCTATCCGCTCAAAGTCATGCAACAGGCCGAAGAGCTGCACGAACACATGCTGTCGTTCGACAGCCACATCACCATCACCCAGAACTTCGGCACCACCGGCAATGAGATCGACAAGGACGGCAGCGACCAGTTCGACCTGGTCAAGGCCAATCGCGGACGGCTGTCGGGCGCGGCGCTGACGATCTTCGGCTGGCCGGAAATCTGGAACGGCGCCAACGCCCCGCACAAGCCCACCGCCGGTTTTGTCGACGAGGCACGCAACCAGCAGGAAGTCCGCTACAAGATCATCTCCGGCATGGTTCGCGACTTCCCCAATCAGGTCGGCATCGCCTACACCGCCAACGATTTCCGCCGCCTGCACGGTGAAGGCAAGTTCGCGATTTTCATCAGCATGCTCAACGCCTACCCGCTGGGGCATGACCTGAACCAACTGGACCTGTGGACCGCTCGCGGCATGCGCATGTTCGGCTTCAGCTACATCGGCAACAACGACTGGGCCGATTCGTCGCGTCCGCTGCCGTTCTTCAATGATTCGCCGGACGCCCTCGACGGCCTCTCGGACATAGGCAAGCAAGCGGTCAAGCGCCTGAACGATCTGGGCGTGATCATCGATGTGTCGCAGATGTCGACCAAGGCCCTCGAGCAGGTCGCGCAACTGAGCCGCACGCCGCTGGTGGCCTCGCACTCGGCGCCACGGGCCATGGTCGATATCCCGCGCAACCTTTCCGACAAGGAAATGCAGCTGATCAAGAACAGCGGCGGCGTGGTGCAGATCGTCGGCTTCTCGCAATACCTGCGGCCGCTGACCCAGGGCACCCAGGACAAACTCAACGAACTGCGCAAACGCTACGACCTGCCGCCACTGCCGAACCTCGCCGTGGCGTTGATGCCGGGCGACCCGATCATCTCCGCTTGGTCCGAGCAGAAGTTCGGCGAGTATGCCGGCCAGCTCTACGCGATCCTCGAAGGGGAACCGAAGGCCAGCCTCAAGGACCTGGGCGACGCCATCGATTACACGGTGCGCAAGATCGGCATCGACCATGTCGGCATCAGCTCGGACTTCAACGAAGGCGGCGGCGTCAAAGGCTGGGAGAACGTCGGCGAGATCCGTAACGTCACCGCCGAACTGCTGTCGCGCGGTTACTCCGAAGCGGACATCGCCAAGCTCTGGGGCGGCAACTTCCTGCGGGTCTGGGATCAGGTGGAAAAATCCGCGAAACCGGCGCTGGCCTCTAACCGGGATACCGCCAAGCCATGAGCAGCCGTCGCGACTTTCTGAAACAGGCGGGGATCCTCGCCGCTGCATTGCCGCTGGGCGCCAGCCTGCCGAACGTCGCCAGCGCTGCATCCGCCGCACCGTTGCCGCGCAACAAGTGGGCGCAATTGCAGCAGCTGTTCGATCAGGATCCGGCCTACCTGCATTTCTCCAACTTCCTGGTCACCACCCACCCCAAACCGGTGCGCGAGGCGATCGCGATGCACCGCGCGGCCCTCGACAAGAACCCCGGGCTGGCGATGGATTGGGACCTGGGCGTCACTGAAAAACGCGAAGAAGAGGTGCGCGTCTGGGCCGGCAAATACGTGCAGGCCGACGCCCGGCAGATCGCCCTGACCGGCAGCACCACCGAAGGCCTGGCGATGATCTACGGCGGCGTCCAGGTGCGCGCCGATCAGGAAATCCTCACCACCGAACACGAGCATTACGCGACCCACACCATCCTCGAACTGCGCACCCAGCGCGATGGCACCCAGGTGCGCAAGATCCGTCTGTTCAACGACCCGCAAAAAATCAGCAAGGATGAACTGCTGGCCAACATCGACCGCAGCATTCGCCCGCAAACCCGGGTGCTGGGCATGTGCTGGGTGCATTCGGGCAGCGGCGTGAAGCTGCCTCTGGCCGACATCGGCGCCATCGTCGACAAGCACAACCGTGGCCGCAGCGAGGCTGACCGGATCATTTATGTGGTGGACGGTGTACACGGTTTCGGCGTCGAGGACGTGAGCTTTCCGGCGATGAACTGCGACTTCTTCATCGCCGGCACCCACAAATGGCTGTTCGGCCCGCGCGGCACCGGGATCGTGGTCAGCCGCACGCCCGAGCTGAAATACGTCACGCCGATCATCCCGACCTTCTCCGAGGCCGAGCACTTCTCGACCACCATGACCCCCGGCGGCTATCACGCCTTCGAGCACCGCTGGGCGCTGACCGAAGCCTTTAAGTTGCACCTGCAACTGGGCAAGGCCGACGTACAGGCGCGGATTCACGAGCTCAACAGCTACCTGAAAAAACACCTGCAACAACGCCCGCAGATCGAAATGGTCACGCCGCTGAGCCCGGAGTTTTCCGCTGGTTTCACCTTCTTCCGGGTCAAGGGCAAGGACAGCGACAAAGTTGCCGCGCACTTGATGGCCAACAAGGTGGTGGCCGATGCGGTACACCGCGACGTCGGCCCCGTGATCCGCACCGCGCCGGGACTGCTCAACGACGAAGCGCAGATCGACCGCTTGCTGGCGGTGCTCGATCAGGCGCTGTGAGCCCCGGCGATTGCCTTTTTCCTTTTAACGAGACTCGAAATGAACAGTGAATTGCCTCGTTTTGCCCTGAAAACCCTGCCGGCACTGATGCTCGCCGCCCTCGCCGCCAGCCTGCTGCCAAGCGCCGCACAAGCGGCCACCCCGCCGGCACCGGGCAAGGTGTTCAAGGATTGCAAGGACTGCCCGGAAATGGTCGTGCTGCCCACCGGCACGTTCACCATGGGTACTCCGGAAGACGAAGTCGGCCGCGAGCCGGACGAAGGCCCGATGCATCCGGTGACCTTCGCCAAACCGCTGGCGATCAGCCGCTTCCAGGTACTCAAGGGTGAGTGGTTCGCCTACCTCAAGGACACCGGCTACCAGATGCCCGACGGCGATGACCGTCCGGGCCGCGCATGCAAGGCCGGAATTCCGGACTACGCCGGCAGCGACCCGCGCAAGCAGTACACCGACCGGCATCCGGCGGTGTGCATGGACTTCGCCGAAGCCAACGCCTACGTGGCGTGGCTGTCGAAAAAGACCGGCAAGCAATATCGCCTGGTGAGTGAATCCCTGCGTGAGTACGCAGCCCGTGGCGGCACCACCGGACCGTTTCCTTTCCCGTTCGACGAGGGCAAGGAATACAGCATCGCCAAGCACGCCAACACTTACGGCGCCGCCGACGGCTACAACTTCACCGCGCCGGCGGGCAGCTTCCCGCCCAACGCCTTTGGTGTGTACGACATGCACGGCAACATCTATGAATGGACGGCCGACTGCTACAACGAAAACTACGAAGGCGCCCCCAGCGACGGCAGTGCCTGGCTGACCGGCAAGTGCGAATTCAAGCGCATTCGCGGCAACGACTGGGGGGAAGCGCCGGTGTTCTCGCGCTCCGGCAACCGCAATGCGCTGGTGCCCGGCGATCGCGGTGACTGGATCGGCTTCCGGGTTGCCCGCGATCTGTAAGCCCCGCACGCGGTTAAATTAACCACCCCGCCAGTCGTTTTACAGAGGGCGCGATCCGTTGCGACGCGCCACCGCCCTCTACGTCACCCAGGCGAAGCCCGCGACCGATGCCGGGCTTCGCCGCTCTTTCAAGCAGGGAACCTCCATGAGCAAACCAACACGCGGGGTGATCAATGAATTGTTCGCCCTGCTCAAACCCTTTCGGCTGATCGTCGCCGGTTCGATCCTGCTCGGCATGGTCGGCGGTCTGAGCGTCACGGCGTTGCTGGCGACGATCAACAACGCGCTGCACGCCGAAGGCGACCTGACCAGCACCGTGGTCGCCGCGTTCGCCGGCCTGTGTCTGCTGGCCCTCGCCAGTTCGATCTTCTCCGACATCGGCACCAACTACGTCGGCCAGCACATCATCGCCAAGCTGCGCAAAGAGCTGGGCGAGAAAGTCCTGTCGGCGCCCATCGAACAGATCGAACGCTATCGCAGTCATCGGCTGATCCCGGTGCTGACCCATGACGTCGACACCATCAGTGACTTTGCTTTCGCCTTTGCGCCACTGGCCATCTCCATGACAGTGACCCTTGGCTGCATGGGCTATCTGGCGGTGCTGTCGTGGCCGATGTTCCTGATGATGGCGGTGGCGATTCTGATCGGCACGGTCATTCAGTACATCGCCCGAGGGCGCGGCATGCAGGGTTTTCTCAAGGCCCGTGACTACGAGGATGAACTGCAAAAGCACTACAACGCCGTTGCCGAAGGCTCCAAGGAACTGCGCATCCACCGCCCGCGCCGGCATCGGATGTTTGTGTCTGGCATCGAAGGCACCGCCGACAGAATCTGTGAGACTCAGGTGCGCTCGGTGAACATCTTCGTCGTCGCCAAAACCCTTGGCTCGATGCTGTTTTTCGTGGTGATCGGCCTGGCCCTGGGCTTGCAATCGTTATGGCCGAGCGCCGACAAAACCGTGATGAGCGGTTTCGTGCTGGTGCTGCTGTACATGAAGGGCCCGCTGGAACACATCATCGGTACGCTGCCAATCGTCAGCCGCGCGCAAATCGCCTTCCGCCGCATCGCCGACCTTTCCGAACAATTTTCCTCGCCCGAGCCGCACCTGCTGCTCAACGATCAAGGCAACCGGAAAACCCCGGTACAGAGCCTGGAACTGTCCAACGTTTCCTACAGCTTCCCGACCGTCGAAGGCGCCGTGCCGTTTCGCCTGGGGCCGGTGAACCTGAAGATCGAACAGGGCGACATCATCTTCATCGTCGGCGAAAACGGCTGCGGCAAGACCACCCTGATCAAACTGCTGCTGGGCCTGTACGCGCCACAACAGGGTGAAATCCGCCTCAACGAGCAACTGGTCGACGCCGCCAACCGCGATGACTATCGCCAGTTGTTCACCACGATCTTCGCCGACTATTACCTGTTCGACGATGTCGTGCAGGGCGACACGCACATCCCCGATGATGCCAACAAATACCTGGAACGCCTGGAGATCGCGCACAAGGTCAGCGTGCGCGACGGCACGTTCACCACCACCGATCTGTCCACCGGCCAGCGCAAGCGTCTGGCGTTGATCAATGCATGGCTGGAAGAGCGCCCGGTGCTGGTGTTCGACGAATGGGCAGCCGACCAGGACCCGACGTTCCGGCGGATCTTCTACACCGAGCTGCTGCCGGACCTGAAGCGTCTGGGCAAAACCATCATCGTCATTTCCCACGACGATCGTTACTTCGATGTTGCCGACCAACTGGTGCGCATGAACGCCGGCAAAGTGGTCACCGAGCTGCAACCCGCCTGATTGTGAAAAATTCGTAAAAAAGTGCGTTGAGTCTTTCCGGTTTTCGGAAGGCTCAACGTCTTACTTACAGTTAATAGAAATAGTTCTCAGTCAACACTTTGAAGAGTAGAAGAACAATGCCCGCACCGCACGGACTCCACCCGCTCGCCAAGGCTCTGCTGATCCGCCGTTCCCTTCGCACCACCCTTCCCGCTCTTTGCGCCATGGCCTTCACCTTGCCGATGATCGGTCAGGCGCAGGCTGCGGCCGTGGCGATCAATATTCCTGCTCAGTCGCTGGGGAGCGCCTTGCAGGAATTCGGCCGCCAGACCAACCTGCAAGTGCTGTACAGCACCGATGACGTCAGCGGCCTGCGCAGCAGCGCCGTCAGTGGCAACCTGGAACCGACTGCCGCCATCGCGCAGTTGCTGCAAGGCACCGACATCGCCTACAGCGTCCAGGGCAACAACGTCACCCTGCGTTCGCGCTCCGCCAGCGGCGCCGCGCTCGACCTGGCGCCGACCAATATTTCGGCGACCCAGGAATCGGCATGGGGTCCGGTTGACGGGATCGTCGCCAAGCGCAGCGCCACCGGTTCGAAAACCGACACCGCGCTGAAGGAAATCCCGCAGACCATCAACGTCGTCACTCAAGACGAAATCAAGATGCGCGGTTCGCAATCGGTCACCGAAGCCCTGCGCTACACCGCCGGCATGACCGGCGGCGGCTTCTCCGACCGGGTGAAGATCTTCGACGAACCGACCTCGCGCGGCTTCTCGCCCACTCCGCTGTACCTCGACGGCCTGCACCTGCCTTACGGCGGCGGCAGCACCGGCGGTTCGCTGCAGATCGACCCGTACAGCCTGGAGCGCATCGAAGTGCTCAAAGGCCCGGCGTCGGTGCTGTACGGCCAGAACCAGCCTGGCGGTATCGTCAACATGGTCGGCAAGCGTCCGACCGCCACGCCACTGCACGAAGTCATCATCGGCGGCGGCAGCTATGACCGCAAATACGGCGCCTTCGACCTCGGCGGCCCGCTCGACGACCAGGGCGAGTTTCTCTATCGCCTGACCGGTGTGGTCAGCGACAGCAACTCGCAGATCGACTACGCCGACCAGAACCGCATGATGCTCGCACCCAGCCTGACCTGGCTGCCGAACGACCGCACCAGCATCACCGTCTACGGCCAGTACCAGAAAGACCGCGACACCCCGGAAGCCCAGGGTCTGCCGGCTGACGGCACGGTTCACCGCAGCGCTTCCGGCCGCATCAGCCGCAGCCTGTTCATAGGCGAGCCGGGCGTGAACAAGTACGACCGCGAACAGTTCGTGGTCGGCTACGAGATCGCCCACGAACTCAACGACGTCTGGACCCTCAAGCAGAACGCGCGCTACGCCGACGTCAACGACCGTTACGTCGCGCCGCTGCACGGCTATTCGTTCGAGCCGAACCCGAACACCGGCATCGACGACGGCAGCTACCAGACCCGCTTCGGTGTGGACTGGGCGCAGCACAACTCGGTCTACGGCATCGATAACATCGCCCAGGCCAAGTTCAAGACCGGCGAGCTGGACCACACCCTGCTGCTGGGCGTGGACTACTACCACTTCAACTCCAAGTTCCTCGGCCGCTATGACCGCACCGGTCCGGCCATCGATCTGTACAACCCGGTGTATGGCAGCGAATTCAACTTCCGCCAGCCTTACAAGTGGGATAACACCGTCAAGCAGACCGGCCTGTACACCCAGGACCAGATGCGCTGGGACCAGTGGTTCCTGACCCTGGGCGGTCGTTATGACTTCGCCGAGACCATCAACAAGGAACCCCTGGGCGGCAACCACTCGAGCATCAAGGACGAGAAGTTCACCGGCCGCGCGGGCTTCGGCTACGAGTTCGAAAACGGCATGACGCCGTACGTGAGCTACGCCGAATCGTTCCTGCCGCAGACCGGCGCCGACACCAACGGCCGTCCGTTCGAGCCGACCGAGGGCAAGCAGTACGAAGTCGGTATCAAGTACGAGCCGAAATCCATCGACGGCTTCATCCAGCTGTCGGCGTATCAGATCGACCAGAGCAACATGCTCACCAACGACCTCACCAACCCGGGTTTCAGCAACCAGAGCGGTTCGGTGCGTTCGCGCGGCGTGGAGCTGGAAGGCAAGGTCAACGTCACCCAGAACCTGCGTGTGCTGGCAGCGGTGTCGCGTAACCAGATCAAATGGCGCAGCGTCAACGACGGTCGCGAGGGTCGCACCCTGGCCATGAGCCCGCCGCTGACCGCTTCGGCGTGGATCAACTACGACTTCGACATCTCCACCTCGCTGGCCGGTCTGGGCATGGGCCTGGGTGCACGCTACGTGCGCAGCAGCTACGGCTCGGACTACGAGGAAGATTCGTTCCAGATCCCGTCCTACACCGTGTATGACGCCATGGTCTCCTACGACCTGGAAAAATCGCCGTTGCACGTCAAAGGCGTGAAAGTGAAGATGAACCTGGAAAACCTCACCGACGAGAAATACGTCGCCAGCTGCAACAGCACCCTGGACTGCTACTACGGCGAAGGCCGGACCATGACCGCCGACGTGACCTACAACTGGTAACACGCTCAGCGTCAGACAAAACGCCGGCTTCTGCCGGCGTTTTGCTTTTCCCGCGATGGCGGGTGGTGCCTGATCCGACACCACGGCACTCAACACCCGCGCCCAATAAAAAAGGCCGCGATCAGCGGCCTCTTTCGTTCCCTCGACACACCCGTCACCCCGCCGCAAACACCTCCACCAATCGCTCGGCAATGTGCTGCTGCGCTTCTTCGGCTTCATCGACGATCGCGCCCATGCGCATGAAGTCGTGAGTCATGCCTTCATAGACCTTCAGCTCCACCGCCACTCCCGCTGCCTGCAAATGCCGGGCATACGCCACGCCCTCGTCGTGCAGCGGATCGCACTCGGCCAGCACCAGCAGCACTGGCGCCACATCGGCCGAAACCTCGGCCAGCAACGGCGAGAAACGCGGATCGAGACGATCGCCCGCCTCGCGCTGGTAGTGGTTGTAGAACCAGTTCAGCGATTCTTTCTCCAGCAGATACCCCTCGGCAAAACGCTCGATCGACGGCGTGCTGCGGCTGGCGTCGGTGACCGGATAAATCAGCACCTGCAAGCGCGGCTGCACTGGCGCATTCACCAGTTGCGCGGCCAGCACCGTTGCCAGGCTGCCGCCGACGCTGTCACCGGCAATCGCCAGGCGTGCGGCGTCGATACCCAGATCCGCCGCGCTGGCGACCAGCCAGTCCCAGGCGTCCTGTGCGTCGTCCGCCGCCGTCGGGAAGCGGAACTCCGGCGCCAGGCGATACGCCACCGACAGCACCACGCAGTCGGCCATCGAGGCCAGGGCGCGGCACAGCGAGTCGTGGGAATCGAGGCTGCCGACCACGTAGCCGCCGCCATGGAAATACAACAGCGCCGGACGCCCGGCGCCGGCCTGCAAGGCGTGGTTGCTGTAAATCCGCGCGTTGAGCAACGAGCCGTCGCGCACCGGCAGTTGCAACTCTTCGACCACTTCCAGCTCTTCACCACCGGCGTCCATCAGCAGCGACGACTGATCGAACTGCTCCCGCGCCTGTTCCGGGCTCAGCTCATGCATGCCCACGCGTTTACCGCTGGCCCGGCCGTTGCCGACCAGTTGCAGAAATGCGGCGATATCAGGATTCAACGACATTCAATTTCTCCAAACCATTCGGGCGCCTCAGGCGCCCGAATGGTGTTTCCGGTTACAGAACAGGTTTCAGGACATGACTACTGATTCAACGATCTCGCCGAGCATTTCTTCAGCCTCGGACAGGAAAGTTTCATCTCGCGGGATCTGGAAGTGCCCGCAATCGAGCCATTCGCCCCCCATGCCCGGCTGTTCGAGTTGCGCCGCCAGTTCGACAGCCTCCTCTTCACGGCCCAGGGTCCACCAGCAGATCGGCTCGACCGCCAGCGGCGGGCAACGGTCGAGTTGCAGCGACAGTTGCTTGAGCCGGCGTGCCACGCTGAACACATGGGCCAGTTCGTCGGCCCCCAAGGCAACGTAGGTCGAAGCCCCACGCTCGGCGCCCATCGCGGCGTTGAACACGGCACGCAGGTTCTGCGCGGTTTCCTCGCCCTCGATGGTCACGTGCGCAGCAGCCTCCGGCAGGGTCACCCGCAGGAAGTCGCGCAGGTCCGCTTGCCAGTCATCCACCGCCCCGGCGTTGATCGCAGCCGACGCCACGAAACTGTCCACCAGACCGACGAATTTCACCTGCTGACCGGCCTGTTCCAGTTGCGCGGCCATCAACATCGCCAGCGTACCGCCCAGCGACCAGCCCAGCAGGTGATACGGCCCCTGCGGCTGTTTCTCACGGATCTGCGCCACGTAGTCGCTCGCCATGCTTTCCAGCGAGGTATCGCTGAAAGCCGGGTCGAGCAACATCCGCGACTGGATCGCCAACACCTGGCGCCGCCCGCTCAAACGACGGGCCAACGGCTCGTAGTCGAACACCGTACCGAAGCCAGCATGAATGCAGAACAGCGGCGCCCGGCCCTTGACCTCGGCGTTCATCGCCAGCAACCCGGAGGACTTTTCAGCGCTGCCCTGTACGCTGGCGACCAGTTCGGCAATGCTCGGTTTCTGCATCAGGTCGCGCAGTTTCAGGCTCAGCCCCTGAGCCTTGAGCACACGGCTGCGGGCCACCACTTGCAGGCTGAGGATCGAATCACCGCCCAGCTCGAAGAAGTTGTCGGTGAGGCCGACGCGCTCGACTTTCAGCACGTCCTGCCAGATTTTCGCCACGGCTTTTTCCAGATCGGTGCGCGGCGCCACGTAATCCTGACGCTGTTCGGCGCCCGGATCCGGCAAGGCCTTGCGATCGAGTTTGCCGTTCGGGGTCAGCGGCATGCGCTCGAGCAACATCAGGTGCGCAGGCACCATGTAGTCCGGCAGGCTGGCCTTGAGTTGCTCGCGCAGGCGTTCGCACAAACCGTCCGTCACGGCGTCGGCGCTGGCCAGCACGTAGCCCAGCAGTTGCTTGCCGCTGACGCCTTCGCGGGCGACAACCGCCGCATCGCGCACGCCCGGTTGTTGCTTGAGGCGCGCTTCGACTTCACCCAGCTCGATACGGAAACCACGGATCTTCACTTGATGGTCGATCCGTCCCAGGTAGTCGACGGTGCCGTCGGCGCGCTGGCGCACCAGGTCGCCGGTACGGTACAGGCGACTGCCGTCGTTGCTGAACGGGTTCACCACAAAGCGCTCGGCGGTGCCGCCGGCGCGTCCCAGGTAACCACGGGCCAGCGCGCCACCCAGATACAGTTCACCGGCAATCCCCACCGGCAAGCGGTTGAGGTCGCTGTCGAGCACGTAACCGCTGCGCTCGCCGACCACGCTGCCGATCGGCGCATAGGCCGCGCCGCACTGATCGTCGGCACCGGCCTTCCAGATCAGCGGCGTGACTACAGTCTCGGTCGGGCCATAGCCGTTGATGATGTAGTGCGGCTTGAGCGCGCGTTTGGCCAGTTCGAAACTCGCCACCGGCACCGCGTCACCGCCGAAGCAGTAGATCCGCACCGGCGGCGGGTTGCCGTGCTGTTCGGCGTGCTCGGCCAGTTGCTGCAAGTAAACCGGCGGGAACGCGGCCACGGTCACGCCCTGTTCGTGCATGGCCTGATAGGTCTGCTCGGCGGTCCACAGGCTGTCGTCGCGGATCAACAGGCGTGCGCCGTGGGTCAGCGTGGTCAGCCAGCGTTCATGGGCGCCGTCGAAGGCGAACGACATGAAGTGCAATTCGCAGTCGGCCGCGCTCATTTCGTAACGCTGACCAATCGCCTGGCAGTGCATCGCCAGCGGCCCGTGAGCCACACCGACGCCTTTGGGCTGACCGGTGGAACCGGAGGTGTAGATGACATACGCAAGGTTGCCCGGCTGCACCGTGACATCCGGTGCACTGCCCGGCTGAGCGCGCAGATCCAGTTGATCCAGCTCCAGCACATGCAGATTGTCCTGCGCCGGCAGCACCTGGCGAAGGCTCGAATCGCTGAGCAACAAGGCGATACCGGAATCGCGCATGAGATAGCTCAGGCGCTCACGCGGATAGGTCGCGTCCAGTGGCACATAGGCACCGCCGGCCTTGAGCACCGCCAACAGCGCAACGATCATGTTTTCGCTGCGCGGCAGTGCCACGCCGACCCGCACTTCCGGGCCGACGCCTTCGGCGATCAGCGCATGGGCCAGGCGATTGGCCCGGGCGTCGATCTGCCCGTAGCTGAACGCCTCGCCATTGAAGATCAGCGCGGTTTGCTCGCTGGCCTGGGCGGCCCATTGGGCAATGCGCTGATGCACCATCGGCGCTGGCGATTGCACCGCGACCACGCTGGAATCCGCCACCTGCGCGGTCGGCAGGCCGATGCGCCCCAGCGGTTGAGCGGCGTCCTGCGCAAGCGCTTGCAGCAGCCCTTCCATGTTGCTGCGGATGCCTTCCACGGTCGCCCGGTCGAAGTGCTCGCGCAGGAACATGTACTCGATCACCAGCCCTTCTTCGAGCGTGACCATCAGGTCCATCGGGAAGTTGGTCAGACCGGCGCTGTTGCTCTCGCCGAACTTCAGCGAATCGTCGCGCCACTCGCGCAGCGCCTGATCGATCGGGTGGTTCTCGAACACAATGATGCTGTCGAACAGCGACTGCCCGGCGCGTCCGGCCCAGCGCTGCACGTCGGTCAGCGGCGTGTACTCACGCTCGCGCATCTCCAGGTTGAAGTCCTGCAAGTCACGCAGCCACTGGCCGACCGGTTGTTCGGCCGGCACGTCCTTGATCACCGGCAAGGTGTTGATGAACAGACCGAGGATCGATTCCGATGCCGGCAGGCTCGCCGGACGCCCGGCCACGGTGGCGCCGAACGCCACGCTGCGCTGGCCGCTGTAGCGGCTGAGCAACATCAGCCACGCGCCCTGCACCAGGGTGTTAAGGGTGATCTGCTGGGATTGCGCGAAAGCCTTGAGCTGTTCGGTGCGCGACTCGCCCAGACGGCTGTACAGCGCTTCATGACCGCGCCCTTCGCCCGTGCGGGCCACCGCGTCGGCCAGGTAAGTCGGCTCGTCGAGCAGGCTCAGATGCTGACGCCAGAAACCTTCGCTGGCGTTGGCATCCTGCTGTTGCAGCCAGTTGATGTAGCGACGGTACGGCACCGCCTCGGCAAGCGGCTGGCCGGAATACTGGCTGAGCACTTCACCGATCAACTGCGAACTGCTCCAGCCGTCGATCAGGATGTGGTGATAGGTCCAGATCAGTTGGTAGCTGTCCTCGCCCACACGCACCAGCGTCAGGCGTTGCAGCGGCGGACGATCCAGGTCAAAGCCCTTGGCTCGCTCGCCATCGGCCAATGCCTGCAAGGCTTGCTCGGAATGATCCTGCGCGCGCCAGTCGAGCAGGCTGATCGGCAGTTGCGGATCGGCAAGCACGAATTGCAGCGGCTCGGCCATGTCCTGCCAGAGGAAACCGGTGCGCAGGATGTCGTGGCGACGGCTCACCGCCTCCCACGCCGCCTTGAAGCGCAGCGGCTCCAGACCCTGCACCGGAATGCTCACCTGGTTGATGTACAGGTCGGCTTCCGGCGAGTTCAGGCCGAGGAACAACATGCCCTGCTGCATCGGCGACAAGCGGTACAAGCCGTCCAGTTGCCCTTCCGGCAATGGCAGCTCGGCGATTTGCGCTTCGCTCAGGCCGTGCAGCGGCATGTCGATCAATGCCGCCACCGGTGCCTGGGTGCCTTCGATGGCCTGGGCACGCTGGGCCAGTTGCTGGATGGTCGGTTGCTGGAACAGGTCTTTCGGACTCAGCTCGATGCCCTGATGACGGGCGCGGCTGACCACCTGAATCGAGATGATCGAGTCGCCACCCAAGGCGAAGAAGCTGTCGGTGGTGCTGATCCGCTCAAGGCCCAGCACCTCTTTCCAGATATCCACCAGCGTCTGCTCGGTGGCGTTGGCCGGTTCGACATGTTGCTGCGAAGTCGCGAATTCCAGGGCCGGCAGACGCTTGCGATCAAGCTTGCCGTTGGGGCTGAGCGGCATCTGCGCCAGCCACATCCGGTGTGCCGGCACCATGTAGTCTGGCAGGCTCGCGCCCAGCCAGGTCGAGAGACTGTCGTGCAGCTCATTGCGCAGCGACTCGGACGCCTCGAGGGTCGCCGGATCGCTCGGCACCAGGTAAGCCACCAGTTGCTGGCTGCCCAATACGTCGCGGGCCACCACCACCGCTTCACGGACGGTGGCGTGCTCCATCAGGCGTGCTTCGATTTCGCCCAGCTCGATGCGCAGGCCACGCAGCTTGACCTGATGGTCGATGCGTCCGACGTACTCGATCACGCCGTCAGCGCGATAGCGCGCCAGGTCGCCGGTGCGGTACAGGCGCTCGCCGGCACCGAACGGGCTGGCGACGAAACGCTCGGCGCTCAGCCCCGGACGGCGATGGTAACCACGGGCCAGACCGACGCCACCGAGGTACAGCTCGCCGGCCACGCCCACCGGCAGCGGATTGAGGCCGCTGTCGAGGATGAAGGTCGAGAGGTTGGCAATCGGCTGGCCGATCGGCACGCCATCACGACCTTCGTCACGGCAGGTCCAGTGGGTCACGTCGATGGCCGCTTCGGTCGGGCCGTACAGGTTGAACAGATCGGCCTGCGGCAGTTTGGCGAACACTTGCACCTGGGCATCCACCGGCAGCGCTTCACCGCTGCAGACGATGCGGGTCAGGCCGGTGCAGCTCGATACGTTGGCGTCTTGCAGAAAGGCCTGCAGCATCGACGGCACGAAGTGCAGCGTGGTGACGCGCTCGGCGTTGATCAGCGCAATCAGTTTCGCCGGATCGCGATGATCGCCCGGTGCCGCGACCACCAGTCGCGCCCCGGTCATCAGCGGCCAGAAGAACTCCCACACCGACACGTCGAAGCTGAACGGCGTCTTCTGCAACACCGTGTCGCCGGCCTCCAGACCGTAGGCCTGCTGCATCCACATCAGGCGGTTGGTCAGGGCACGATGGGCGTTGCCCGCGCCTTTCGGCATGCCGGTGGAACCGGAGGTGTAGATCACATAGGCAAGGTTGCCGGCGTCGTACTCGACTGACGGATTGTGTGTCGGCAAGCCAGCGAAATCAGCACCGGACGGCTCCAGGCACAAGGTCTGCACGCCCTCGGGAATCGGCAGGCTGTCCAGCAGGTGCGGCTGGGTCAGCAACTGGTCGATGCCGCTGTCGGCGATCATGTAGCTCAGGCGATCGCGCGGGTATTCCGGGTCCAGTGGCACGTAGGCGCCGCCGGCCTTGAGGATCGCCAGCAGGCCGATGACCATTTCCAGACTGCGCTCGACCGCGATCCCCACCAGCACATCCGGGCCGACCTGACGGGCAATCAGGCCATGGGCCAACTGGTTGGCGCGTGCATTGAGTTGCGCGTAGCTCAGGGTCTGACCGGCGAACACCAGCGCCGGAGCGTCCGGGGTGCGCAAGGCCTGGGCCTCGATCAGGCTGTGGACGCCCTGCTCCAGCGGGTAATCGATACCGGTGGCGTTCCACTGCTCGACCGTCAACTGGCGGTCGGCGGTGTCCAGCAAGTCCAGCGAACCGAGGGTGGCTTCGCCCGACTGCACGATTTGCTGCAACAGGTTGTTCAGTTGCGCGTTCAACTGCTCGATCACCGAATCGGTGAACTGCCCACGCTGATAGCTGAAGTGCAGCGACAACTCGTCGCTGACGTTCACCGCCAGGGTCAGCGGGTAGTTGGTCTGCTCGTGGTTGTTGACCTCGCCGAAGCGCAATTCCTGCGGCGCGCCCTCTTCCAGGGCCTGGGACACCGGGTAGTTCTCGAACACCAGGATGTTGTCGAACAGCGCTTCGCCGCTCTGCCCGGCCCAGCGCTGGATGTCGAACAACGGCGTGTGTTCGTGTTCACGCAGGGCAATGTTCTGCGCCTGCACGCTCTGCAACCACTGACCGACGCTGTGTTCCGAACGCGGGCTGGCGATCACCGGCAAGGTGTTGATGAACAGGCCGATCTGCTGCTCGACGCCTTTGAGATCGGTCGGACGCCCCGCCACCGTGGCACCGAACGCCACGCTTTCCTGACCGGTCAGGCGTTGCAACAGCAACAGCCAGGCGGCCTGGAGCAGGGTGTTGAGGGTGACTTTCTGCTGACGGGCAAAATCGCCCAGGCGTCGGGTCTGCTCGGCGTCGATGAAGCAATAGCGCTCGCCATGACCGTCGCGGGACTCGTTGCTGCGTTGGGCCTGAATCGCCTGGGCCAGACGCGTCGGCTCTTGCAGGTTCGCCAGTTGCGCGGTCCAGTAGTGTTCGCTGACCTTGCTGTCCTGGCGTTGCAGCCATTCGATGTAATCGCGATAACGCCCGGCCAGCGCCGGCAGGGTTTCCCCGGCATAACGCTGGAGGACTTCGCCGAGCAACTGCGAGTTGCTCCAGCCATCCATCAGAATGTGATGGTTGGTGTAGATCAAGTGGCAACGCTGGTCGTCGAGACGCACCACGACCATGCGCAGCAACGGGCCGTGGCTCAGATCGAAACCTTGCGCCTGCTGCTCGGCGGCCAATGCGTCGAGCGCCGTTTGCGCGTCGTTGCGCTCACGCCAGTCGAGCACGCTGAACGGCATTTCCAAGTGTTTGTGGACCACTTGCACCGGCCGCGCCACCTGGCCTTGCCAGACGAAACTGGTACGCAGGATATCGTGGTTATCCACCGCTGCCTGCCACGCCTGCTGGAAGCGCTGCGGATCGAGGCCTTCGACGTCGAGACGAACCTGGTTGATGTAATCGCCGGTCGCTTGTTCATAGAGGCTGTGGAACAGCATGCCCTGCTGCATCGCCGACAGCGGGTAGACATCGGCAATCTGCGCCGCCGCCATTGGCAGGCTGTCGAGTTGCGCCTGAGTCAGGCCGGCCAGCGGGAAGTCCGACGGGGTCAGGCCTTCGACGCCCGGCGTCAGGCAGTGGCCGATCAGCGCCGCGAGTTCCTCGGCGTAATCCTCGGCCAGCGCTTCAATCGTGGCGCTGTCGAAACGCTCGCTGCTGAAAGTCCAGCCGACGCTCAACTCGCCGCCGTAGACCTGACCGTTGAGGGTCAGCCAGTTGCCCAGCGGCGCGTCCGGGCTTTGTTCCAGACCGGCATTGTCCGGCGCTGGCGTAAACAACGCGCCGTCGTCGGCCTCGAAACTGCCGTCGAACTGGCCGAGGTAGTTGAAGGTGATGCGCGGGCTCGGCAAGGCACGCAGACTGCTTTGCGCCTGGGCATCGCCCAGGTGACGCAGCGCGCCGAAGCCAATGCCCTTGTTCGGAATCGAGCGCAGTTGTTCCTTGATCTGCTTGATCGAATCGCCCGCCTCTGCGGCCGAGGTCAGGCGTACCGGGAACAGGCTGGTGAACCAGCCGACGGTACGGGTCAGGTCGACGCCGTCGAACAGCTCTTCGCGGCCGTGGCCTTCGAGTTGAATCAGCGTCGACGACTGGCAGCTCCAGCGCCCGATCACCCGTGCCAGTGCGGTCAGCAGCAGGTCGTTGACCTGGGTGCGATACGCCGCCGGGGCTTCTTGCAGCAGTTGTCGGGTCAGCTCTGCGTCGAGACGCGTGGAAACGGTTTGCGCCAGACGATTCTGTTGGCCAGCGTCGACACGCTTGCACGGCAGATCGGTGCTGACATCGCTCAGGCAGGCCTGCCAATACGCCAGCTCAGCCTGCAACGCCGGGCCGTTGGCGTAACGCTGCAAATGCTCGCTCCAGTCCTTGAAAGCGCTGGTCTTGGCCGGCAGGTTCAGCGACTGACCGTTGACCGCCTGTTGATAAGCGGTTTGCAGGTCTTCCAGGAGAATCCGCCACGACACGCCGTCCACCGCCAGGTGATGGATCACCAGCAACAGACGCTGGCTGCCGTCGGCCATATTGGCCAGCACCGCGCGCAGCAACGGGCCGTTTTGCAGGTCGAGGCTGCGCTGGGCGCGATTGCCGAGGGCTTCGAGGGCGGCGGCATCGGCCACGTCTTCCTGCCAGAGCAAGGTGTGCGGCAGATCCTCGACGGCGCGGTGTTCGGCCTGCCAGACATTGCCGTTCTGGCTGAAACTCAGGCGCAGGGCGTCGTGATGAACCATCAGCGCCCGCAGCGCCTGCTCGACTTTTTCAGCGTCCAGCGGCTGGCGTGGCTGGAGCAATACCGACTGGTTCCAGTGGTGCCGCTCAGGGATTTCATCGTCGAAGAACTGCTGCTGGATCGGCAGCAGCAACGCCGCGCCGCTCACCGCTTGCTGGTCGATGCCCGACTCGTCCTCGCCGATCTGCGCTACCAGCGCCAGACGTTGCACGGTCTGGTGCTGGAACAGGTCTTTGGGGTTCAGGCGGATGCCGGCCTGACGGGCGCGGCTGACCACCTGGATGGAGATGATCGAATCGCCGCCCAACTCGAAGAAGTTGTCGTTGAGGCCCACTTGCGGCAGCTTCAGGACGTCTTGCCAGATCGCCGCCAGACGCTGTTCCAGATCGCTTTGCGGGGCCTGATAAGCCTGTTGTGCCTGACTCGCGTCCGGTGACGGCAAGGCGTTGCGGTTGAGCTTGCCGTTGGCGGTCAGCGGCAGTTGCGTGAGCAGCAACAGGTGCGCCGGGATCATGTGATCCGGCAGGTTTTCCTTGAGCGCGGCACGCACGCCGTCACGCCATTCGGTTTGCTGCGCGGCAGGGGTGTCGAGCAACGCAGCATCCGCCGGCACCAGATACGCCACCAATTGCTGGCCGCTGAGGCCCGGCTGTGCCAGCACCACGGCCTGACGCACGGTCGGCAGCTCCAGCAGTTGCGCTTCGATCTCGCCGAGCTCGATGCGGAAACCGCGAATCTTCACCTGATGGTCGATCCGCCCGATGTACTCGATCACGCCATCGGCGCGGTAGCGCGCCAGGTCACCGGTGCGGTACAGACGACCGCCATCGGCGGCGAACGGGTCGGGAATGAAGCGCAACGTGGTCAGGTCGGGACGGTTCAGATAACCCCGGGCCAGACCGGCGCGGCCGACGTACAACTCACCGATGCAACCCTTGGCGACCGGGTTCAGGTCACCGTCGAGCAGATACCACGACAGGTCCGGAATCGGCTCGCCGATCGGGCTGCTTGCCTCACGTTGCAGATCGGCCATCGACAGCGGCCGGTAGGTCACGTGGACCGTGGTTTCGGTAATGCCGTACATGTTGATCAGCTGTGGCGCGCGGTCGCCGAAGCGCTCGAACCACGGACGCAGGCTCTTGACCTCCAGTGCCTCACCACCGAACACCACGTAACGCAGGGCCGGTTGCGCCGCCGCGTGTTCCGCGGCGCACGCCACTTGCATCAGTTGCTTGAACGCCGACGGCGTCTGGTTCAGCACGGTGATGCCTTCACGGCAGAGCAAGGCGTAGAAGTCTTCCGGCGAGCGGCTGACCTCGTAGGGCACCACCACCAGTTTGCCGCCGTACAGCAGCGCACCGAAGATCTCCCAGACCGAGAAGTCGAACGCGTAAGAGTGGAACAGGCTCCAGACATCCTGCGGGCCGAAATCGAACCAGGCGTCGGAGGCCTTGAACAGCCGCAATACGTTGTGATGGGCGAGCAAGGTGCCTTTCGGCTGCCCGGTGGAGCCCGAGGTGTAGATCACGTAAGCCAGGTTGTCCGGGCTCATGCTCACTTGCGGGTTGCTGTCGCTGTAGCCTTCGAGGCCGTCGCCGTCCTGATCGAGCATCAGGCTGCGCACTGACTCCGGCACCGGCAGACGCCCGAGCAAATGACTCTGGGTCAGCAGCAGACCAATCCCGCTGTCGCCGATCATGTAGGCCAGGCGGTCTTGCGGGTAGGTCGGATCGAGCGGCACGTAGGCGCCGCCAGCCTTGAGAATGGCGAGCAGGCCGACGAGCATTTCCAGACTGCGCTCAACCGCGAGGCCGACGCGCACATCCGGGCCGACACCGCTGGCGATCAGTTGGTGAGCCAACTGGTTGGCGCGGCTGTTGAGCTCAAAGTAGCTCAGGGTCTGTTCGCCATAGGTCACGGCCAGCGCCTGAGGTGCGCGCGCGGCCTGCGCTTCGATCAACTGATGCAGGCACACTTCGCTCGGGAAATCGGCCACGGCCGGGTTCCACTGCAACAAGGTGGCCTGACGCTCGGCAGCGTCGTGCAACGGCAGTTCGGCGATGCGCTGCCCGCTGTCGGCCACGATGCCGTGCAGCAGGTTCGTCCAGTGCTGCGCCAGACGCTCCATGGTGGCGGCGTCGAACAGATCGGTGGCGTAGGTCAGCTCGGCCCAGACGTTGTCCGCCGATTCGAAGGTATCGAGGGTCAGGTCGAACTGCGCGGTGTGCGAAACCCAGCTCAGGCCTTCGATCTCGATCAGCGGCAGACGTGTTGCGCCACGGCTCTGACGGGCCTGGCTCTGGTGGTTGTGCAGCACCTGGAACAGCGGGCTGTGGCTCAGGCTGCGCTCCGGCTGCAAGGCATCGACCAGTTGCTCGAACGGCAGGTCCTGATGGGCCTGGGCGCCGAGCACGCTGTTCTGCACTTGCTGCAACAGGCTGCGGAACGTCTGCTGGCTGTCGAACTCGGCTTTCAGCACCTGGGTGTTGACGAAGAAGCCGATCAGGCCTTCGGTCTCGACCCGGTTGCGGTTGGCGACCGGTACGCCGACGCGAATGTCGGTCTGGCCGCTGTAGCGATGCAACAGGGTCTGGAACGAGGCCAGCAACAGCGCGAACAGCGTCACGCCTTCGCGCTGTGCAAGCTGCTTGAGGTCAGCGGCGAGTTCCGCACTCAGCCGGATGTCTTGACGCGCGCCACGGTAGCTTTGCTCCGGCGGACGCGGACGGTCGGTCGGCAGCTCGAGCAACGGCTGGTCGCCATCGCCCAGTTGCGCGGTCCAGTAGCTCAGTTGACGCTCGCGCTCACCGGCCTCCATCCATTGGCGTTGCCACACCGCGTAGTCGGCGTATTGCACCGGCAGCGCCGGCAAATCGACGCGCTGGCCCTGACTGAACGCGGCATACAGCGCCACCAGTTCATCGACCATGATCCCCATCGACCAGCCATCGGAAACGATGTGATGCAGGGTGATGACCAGCGCGTGGTCATCGGTCGCCAGACGCAGCAATTTCACCCGCAGCAGCGGGCCATGTTGCAGATCGAACAGGTGCAGGGTTTCAGCGGCAACCCGTGCTTGCAGCGCGGACTCGTCCAGCGCACCATCGACCGTTTCAACCGCCAGCTCCAGCGCCATTTCGGCCTGGATCACTTGCAGGGTCTGGCCCTGGTCTTCGACAAAGCAGGTACGCAGGGATTCGTGACGGGCGATCAGCGCATTGAAGCTGCGCTGCAAGGCCGGCAGATCCAGCTCGCCGCGCAGACGCAGAGCGGCCGGTACGTGATAAGCGGTGCTGGTCGGCTCCAGTTGCCAGAGGAACCACTGGCGTTCCTGAGCGTAGGACAGCGCCAGCGGTTGCAGACGCGGCAAGGCAACGATCGGCGGCTCGCGATGGGCCTGCTCGACGCCGAGGGCTGCGACGAAATCCGCCAGGGTGCTGTGTTCGAACAGGGTGCGCAGCGGCACCTGCACGTTCAGCGCCTGACGTACTCGCGAGACCACTTGGGTCACCAGCAGCGAGTGGCCGCCGAGTTCAAAGAAGTTGTCGCTCAGGCCGACCCGTTCCAGTTTCAGCACCGCTTGCCAGATCTCGGCGACGGTGTGCTGGGTGACGGTCTGCGGTGCGATGTAAGTGGACTGCAACTGGCTGGCGTCGGGTGCCGGCAAGGCCTTGCGATCGACTTTGCCGTTCGGCGTCAGCGGCAGTTGCGCGAGGAACAGCAGGTGCGCCGGCACCATGTATTCCGGCAGCTCGGCCTTGAGGCTGGCCTTGAGCGCGGCGCGCAATTCGGCTTCGCCGTCGGCATCGAGCGTTGCGTCATTGGCCGGCACCACATAGCCGACCAGTTGCGGGCCGGTCGGGCCGTCCTGGGCAACGACCACGGTTTCGCGCACGCTGTCGAGCGCCAGCAGGCGCGCTTCGATTTCCCCCAGTTCGATGCGGAAACCGCGAATTTTTACCTGATGGTCGATCCGCCCGATGTACTCGATCACGCCTTCGGCACGGTAACGAGTGAGGTCGCCGGTGCGGTACAGGCGCTCGCCGGTTGTCGAGAACGGGTCCGGCACGAAGCGCTCGGCGGTCAGCGACGGACGCTGGAAGTAACCACGGGCCAGGCCATCGCCACCGATCAGCAATTCGCCCGGCGCACCGAGCGGATTGAGTTCCAGGTCACTGCCAAGGATGTACAGCGCGGTGTTGTCGATCGGCTTGCCGAGGAACGGCCGGCTGTTGTCCACGCTCAACGGATGCAGCGCCGACCAGATGGTGGTTTCGGTCGGGCCATAGAGGTTCCAGACCTTTGGCGAGCGCGCCAGCATGCGTTGCGCCAGTTCCTGGGGCAGCGCTTCACCGCCGCAGAGGAAGGTACGACCGTCGAGGATCGCCGCGTGTTCGTTGTCGAGCAGCATGCGCCAGGTCGACGGTGTGGCTTGCAGCATGCTCACGGCATGGCGGGCGATCAGTTCGAGCACCGCTTGCGGGTCCTGATGCACGTCCTTGCCGGTCAGCACCACGGCAGCGCCGGCCAGCAGCGGGCCGTAGATTTCCAGGCCGAAAATGTCGAACGAGAACGTCGTCAGCGACAGCGTGCGATCGGCAGCGGCGATGCCCGGTTGCTCGACCATGCTCGCGACAAAGTTGCTCAGCGCCGCGTGGCGCACCATCACGCCTTTCGGCTTGCCGGTGGAGCCGGAGGTGTAAATCGTATAGGCCAGGTGTTCGCCGTTCAGCGCCACGTCCGGGGTGCTGGTCGGGTACGCCGTCAGCCAGTCGTGCGGCTGATCCAGCAACAGTGTGGCGAGGCTCGCCGGGATCGGCAGTTGTGCCTGCAAATGCGCTTGGGTCAGCAGCAGTTCGATGCCGCTGTCCTCGATCATGTAGGCCAGGCGATCTTCCGGATAAGCCGGGTCCAGCGGCACGTAGGCGCCGCCGGCCTTGAGGATCGCCAACAGGCCGACGATCATTTCCACGCTGCGCTCGACGGCGATGCCGACCAGCCGATCCGGGCCGACGCCCTGCTCGATCAGCTTGTGCGCGAGCTGGTTGGCGCGGGTGTCCAGGGCGGCGTAAGTCAGCACCTCGTCAGCGACGATCAGTGCGATGGCGTCCGGGGTCCGGGCGGCTTGCAGGGCAATGCGTTGCTGCACGCACGGCGCTGGGGCGGCGTGATCGACCACCCGGCGCCAGTCCTGCAACAACACTTGATGCTCGGTGTTTTCCAGCAGCGGCAATTCGCCGATACGCTGGGTCGGCGCGGCCACCAGACCGTGCAGCAGGTTCAGCCAGTGGCGCGCCAGACGCTCGATGGTTTCCGCCTTGAACAGGTCGGTGGCGTAGGTCAGTTCCGCCGCCACGCCATCACTGGATTCGTAAGTGCCAAGGGTCAGATCGAATTGCGCGGTACGGCCTTCCCAGACGATGTCCTCGACGCTCAGTTGCGGCAATTGCACCTGGCTCTGACGCTGGGTCTGGTCGTTGACCGCCTGGTGGTTGTACATCACCTGGAACACCGGGCTGTGGCTCAGGCTGCGCTCCGGTTGCAGGGCTTCGATCAGTTGCTCGAACGGCAGATCCTGATGCGCCTGGGCAGCCATCGCCGACTGCTTGACCTGGGCCAGCAACTGGTTGAACGGCAGTTGCCCGTGGACCTCGGCACTCAGCACCTGGGTGTTGACGAAGAAGCCGATCAGGCCCTCGGTTTCCACCCGGTTGCGGTTGGCCGTCGGCACGCCGACGCGGATCTGCGACTGACCGCTGTAGCGATGCAACAACGCCTGGAACGAGGCCAGCAGCACCATGAACAGACTGGCGCCTTCACGCTGGGCCAGTTGCTTGAGGCCTTCGGCCAATGCGCCTGGCAGCTCCAGATCCAGACGCGCGCCACGGAAACTCTGCACCGCCGGGCGCGGGTGATCGATCGGCAACTCCAGCACCGGTTGCTCACCGCCCAGGGTCTTGGTCCAGTACGCCAGTTGCCGCTCGCGCTCGCCGGCTTCCAGCCAGTGCCGCTGCCAGATCGCGTAGTCGGCGTATTGCACCTCCAGCGGCGGCAGGCTCAGGGTCTGACCGCTGGTGTCGGCGGCGTAATGCTGGATCAGCTCGCTCACCAGCACCTGCATCGACCAGCCATCGGAAATGATGTGGTGCTGGATCAGCGCCAGGACGTGATCGTCGTCCGCCACCTTGAGCAGCGACACGCGCAGCAGCGGGCCTTGTTGCAGGTTGAACGGCCGCGCGGTTTCGCCCTCCACGAAGGCCTTGATCGCGGCCTCCACGGCGGCGTCATCCAGACCCGGCGCCAGCGACTCGACCGCGATGCTCAACGGCATCTGCGGATGAATCAGCTGGCAGGTTTTCTCGTCCTGCTCGACGAACGTGGTGCGCAGGCTTTCGTGCCGCGCAACCAGGGCGTTGAAGCTGCGCTCCAGCGCCGCGACATCCAGCCGGCCCTTCAGGCGCAGGGCGCTGGGGATGTGGTACGCGGTGCTGTGCGGGTCCATCTGCCAGAGGAACAACTGGCGTTCCTGGGCGTAGGACAGCGGGATCGCCTCGAATCCGGAGCGAGTCTCTGGAATCGGCAGGTTGGCCGGCGAGACGCCCTCTTCGAGCATCTTTTCCAGGTAGAGCTTACGTTTGTCCAGCGGCAGAGTGATAAAGCGCTTGGCAATCCTCAAAGCAACACTCGTGTCCATCAGACTTCCTCCATATCGTCAAGCAGGGCTTCCAGCTTGTTCAGTTTCTGGTCATTGATTGCCCCGCCCTGCGTATCGAGATGAGCGACGAAATCGCCCAGGACGGGGTGCTGGAATAACAGTTGCGGCGTCAGTGTCAGGCCCAGCTCAAGCGCCATGCGCGACACGACATTGACCGCCAGCAACGAGTGCCCGCCCAATTCGAAGAAGTGATCATTCAGACCGACCTGTTCCACGGTAAGCACCTGTTGCCAGATCGCCGCGACCTGCTGCTCAAGCTCACTCTGCGGCGCGACGTACGCGGCCTGCATCTGGCTGGCATCCACCGCCGGCAGCGCCTTGCGGTCGAGCTTGCCGTTGGGAGTCAGGGGCAACTGCTCGAGGAACAACAGGTGCGCGGGAATCATGTAGTCAGGTAACGAAGACTTGAGGCCAGTCTTTAGTCCGTCGCGCAGTTGGCGCTGCGCCTCACCGTCAAACAGGTTCAGTTGCGGGGCGACCACATAGGCCACCAGTTGCGCGCCGCCCTCGGCCTCGACCGCCAGCACCGCCGCTTCGCTGACCGCCGGTTGCGCCAGCAGCCGCGCTTCGATTTCGCCCAGTTCGATACGGAACCCCCGGATCTTCACCTGATGGTCGATCCGCCCCATGTACTCCAGCTCACCGTCCTCGCGCTGACGGATCAGGTCGCCGGTGCGGTACAGCCGCTCGCCGTTGCCGGCAAACGGATTCGGCACAAACTTCTCGGCGGTCATCGCCGCCCGTCCGAGGTAGCCACGGGTGACCCCGGCGCCCGACAGGTACAGCTCGGCCGCAACGCCCTGGGGCACCGCTTGCAGATCAGCGTCCAGCAAGTGGCTGGCGCTGTGTTCGAGCGCCCGGCCGATGCGCGCCTGACCACCGGCGCGGCGGCGAGTCCAGGTCGAGTACGTGGTGTCTTCCGACGGGCCGTACAGGTCGTAGACGTGCTCGACGCTCGACTGCTGGTACAACGCCTCCACCAGGCCTTGCTTGAGCGGTTCGCCCGCCAGGTTGATGATCCGCACGCTCGGCGGAATCTGTCCGGCCCGTTGCAGCGCGGCAATCGCCGACGGCACGGTATTGATCAGGCGCACCTGATCCCGCGCCGGCAATTGCGGCAGTTCCAGGGCGTTGCGGGCGATGACCAGCGAGCCGCCGTTGGCGAGGGTGACGAACAGCTCCCACACCGACAGGTCGAAGCACACCGAAGTCGATGCCAGCACACCTTGAATGTCAGCACGGCTGTAGACCCGCGCCGACCAGTCGATCAGCGCCATGACGTTGCGATGAGCAATCGCCACGCCTTTCGGTTTGCCGGTGGAACCGGAGGTGTAGATCACGTAGGCGAGGTTGTCCGGGGTCACCGCCGTGTGTGGCGCGTCCAGCGGATAAGCGTCCAGCGCAACCTGATCCATCAACAGCACTTGAGTGTCGGCCGGAACCGTCAGGGTCGCGGCGACGGCCTGCTCGGTCAGCAACACCCGCGCGCGGCTGTCTTCGAGCATGTAGGCAACGCGATCGGCCGGGTAATCCGGATCCAGCGGCACGTAGGCACCACCGGCCTTGAGCACCGCCAGCAAAGCGATGAGCAGTTGCTCGGAACGCGGCATCGCCACGCCCACCCGCACTTCCGGGCCGACACCGAGAGCAATCAACTGGTGCGCCAGACGATTGGCCCGGGCATCCAGAGCGGTATAGCTCAGTTGTTTGTCCGCGAAGGTCACGGCCAGCGCCTCCGGGGTCGCGGCGACCTGACGGGCAATGCTCTGATGGATGCACAGCTCGGTGACGAAAGCGCTATCGACCGACGAGCGATCCGTTTCGATCAGGCTCAATTCGCTGAGCGAGCGCTCACCCGCGTCGCACATCTGCTCCAGCAGACGCTGCAAGTGCGCGCCCAGTTGCGCGACGCTGGCGTCGGCGAAACTGTCGCGCTGGTAGCTGAAATGCACCGACAGCTCGGCGCCCAGATGCACCAGCAGGGTCAACGGATAGTTGGTCTGCTCGTGATTGACCACCGGGCCGAATCGCAGGCCTTGTGGCGCGCCTTGTTCCAGCGCCTCGGCAATCGGGTAGTTCTCGAACACCATCAGGCTGTCGAACAGCGCGTCACCGCCCTGCCCGGCCCAGCGCTGGATGTCCGCCAGCGGCGTGTGTTCGAACTCGCGCAGCGCCAGGTTCTGCGCCTGCACGCCTTGCAGCCAACTGGCCAGACTCTGCTGCGCACGCGGCGCGGCGATCACCGGCAAGGTGTTGATGAACAACCCGATCTGCTGCTCCGCCCCCGGCAGGTCCGCCGGACGCCCGGCGACGGTGGCGCCGAACGCCACGCAGTCCTTGCCGGTATAACGCTGCAACAGCAGCAGCCACGCGGCTTGCACCAAGGTGTTGACCGTGACTTTCGAGGCACGGGCGAACTCGCCCAGACGTTGCGTCAGACCGCTGTCCAGCACCTGGAAGTGATCGCCATAACCGACACTCGGCAGCGCAATGCTCGGCCGTGCGATGGCATCGGCCAGACGGGTCGGCTCTTGCAGGTCACTCAACGCCGCCAGCCAGAACGCTTCGGCGACCGCCGCGTCCTGACCTTGCAGCCAGGCGATGTAATCGCGATAACGGCCCGCCGGACGCGGCACCGCTTCGCCGCTGTAGTGTTGCAACACTTCGCCGAGCAACTGCGCGCTGCTCCAGCCGTCCATCAGGATGTGGTGGTTGGTGTAGATCAGGTGATGCCGCTCGGCACCCGTGCGCACCAGCACCAGACGCAGCAACGGCGCACGGGTCAGGTCCAGGCCCTGCGCGCGCTCTTCGTCGGCGAGGGTTTGCAGGGCGGCATCGAGGTCGCTGCGCTCGCTCCAGTCAAGCACGCGGAACGGCACGTCGAGCTGACGCTGCACCACTTGCACCGGTTGCTCCAGATCGCCCTGCCAGACGAAACCGCTGCGCAGGATGTCATGGGCATCCACCACCGCTTGCCACGCCGCGCGGAAGCGCTGTGGATCGACGCCATCCACGTCGAGGCGCATCTGGTTGATGTAGTCGCCGTTGCCGTGTTCGAGCAGAGTGTGGAACAGCATGCCTTGCTGCATCGGCGACAGCGGGTAGATGTCATCGATGAGTTGCGGTTGCGGCGCCAGCACATCGAGCTGGGCCTGGGTCAGCTTCGCCAGCGGGAAGTCCGACGGGGTCACGCCACGGTGGGCACTGTCGCAGCAATGGGCGATCAGGGCAGTCAGCTCTTGCAGGTAATCGTCGGCCAGACGTTGAATGGTCGCCGGGTCGAACATCTCGCGGCTGAAGGTCCAGCTCAGATCGAGTTCGCCGTTGAACACCTTGCCGTCGAGGGCCAGCGGGCTGCCCAACGGGCCTTGCAGGTTGACCTCTTCACCGCCGGACTCACTGGTCGGCGCAAACAAGGCATCCGCCTCGCCAGCGAAACTGCCGTCGAACTGACCGAGGTAGTTGAAGGTCAGGCGTGGTTGCGGCAGCGCTTGCAGCGCGGCCCGCGTCGAATCATCGCCCAGATGCGCGAGCGCACCGAAGCCGATGCCTTTGTCTGGAATCGCCCGCAGTTGCTCCTTGATCTGTTTCAGCGAGTCAGCGAGGTCGGCGGCCGGGGTCAATTTTGCCGGGAACAGGCTGGTGAACCAGCCCACGGTGCGGGTCAGGTCGACGCTGTCGAAGAGGTCTTCGCGACCATGACCTTCGAGTTGCACCAGAACGCTGTCGTCACCGGTCCAGCGCACCATCACCCGCGCCAGCGCGGTCAGCAGCAGGTCATTGACCTGAGTGCGATAGGCCGCCGGGGCGTCCTGCAACAGTTGACGGGTCAGGGCCTTGTCCAGCGGCGTGCGGATCGCCTGGGCCTGGCAATGCTGCTGGCCGCCCTGTGGGTTGTCGCACGGCAACACGTTGGACGCGCCGTGCAATTGTTGCTGCCAGAAACCCAGCTCGGCTTGCAAAGGCGCACTGGCGGCGTAGTTCTGCAGAGCCTCGGTCCAGGCCTTGACCGCACTGGTTTTGGCCGGTAATTGCAGCGCCGCGCCGGCCTGAATCTGCCGATAAGCGCTTTGCAGGTCTTCGAACAGAATCCGCCACGACACGCCATCGACCACCAGGTGATGGACCACCAGCAACAGCCGCTGACTGCCATCGGCGAGGTTCGCCAGCACCGCACGGATCAGCGAGCCGCCGCTCAGTTGCAGGCTGCGCTGGGCCTTGTTGCCCAACGCCTCCAGCGCGGCGAGGTCGGCGACCTCGGCTTGCCACAGCACCACTTCGCCCGCTTGCGCGGCGACATCGCGGTACTGCGCCGACCAGCCTTGCGCCTGTTCGGTGAATTCCAGGCGCAGGCTGTCGTGATGAGCAATCAATGCATCCAGTGCCTGCTCCAGCACTTGTGGATCGAGCGGCTGATGGGTCTTGAGCATCACCGACTGGTTCCAGTGATGACGGTCAGGAATCGGCTGGGCGAAGAACCATTGATGGATCGGCAACAGCGCGGTTTCGCCCGTCACCGGCTGCTGATCGATCAACTGCAGCGGCGCGCCGGTCTGCACCACCTTGGCCAGCGCCTGGATGGTCTGGTGCTGGAACAGGTCTTTGGGGGTGAAGCGCAAACCGTGCTGACGAGCGCGGCTGACCACTTGAATCGAGATGATCGAATCGCCGCCCAGCTCGAAGAAGTTGTCGCTCAGACCCACGCGCTCAAGCTTCAGCACGTCCTGCCAGATCGTCGCCAGTTGCTGTTCCAGCGCGGTTTGTGGCGCCACGTAGCTTTGCTGCAACTGACTGACATCAGGCTTGGGCAGGTTCTTGCGATCCAGCTTGCCGTTCGGCGTCAGCGGCATGCGCTCCAGGGTCAGCACGTAGGCCGGGACCATGTGCGCCGGCAGCGTCGCCTTGAGTTGCTCGCGCAGTTGTTCGGCGAAATCGGCCTGTTGCGAGTCGCCGACCACATACGCCACCAGGCGTTTGCTGCCGGCGCTTTCCTGGGCGACGACCACCGCTTCGCGCACGCCGTCGAGGGCTTGCAGGCTGGCTTCGATTTCGCCCAGTTCGATACGGAAACCACGGATCTTCACCTGGTTGTCGATACGCTCCAGGTAATCGAAAGTGCCGTCGGCACGCTGACGCACCAGGTCGCCGGTGCGATACAGCACGCCACCGCTGCGGCTGAACGGATCGGCAACAAAACGCTCGGCCGTCAGCGCCGCGCGGTTCAGGTAACCACGGGCCACGCCGCTACCACCGAGGTACAGTTCACCGGCCATGCCTTGGGGCAACAGGTTCAGATCGGCGTCGAGAACGTAAGCGCTGCGATCACCGATGCGGCTGCCGATCGGCGCATAGGCCGCGCCGCACGGCACGTCACGCCCGGCCTTCCAGATCAGCGGGGTGACCACGGTTTCGGTCGGGCCGTAGCCGTTGATGATGTACTCGGGATTCAACGCCCGTTTCACCCGTTCGAAACTGGCATTCGGCACCGCATCACCGCCGAAGCAGTAGATGCGCACCTTCGGCGGATTGCCCACGCGCTCAGCGTGTTCGGCCAGTTGTTGCAGGTACACCGGCGGGAACGCGACCACGGTCACGCCATGTTCAAGCATGGCGTTGTAGGTCTGCTCCGGGGTCCACAGGCTGTCGTCGCGGATCAGCAGCGAGCCGCCGTGGGTCAGGCTGGTGAGCCAGCGCTCATGGGCGCCGTCGAAGGCGAACGACATGAAGTGGAATTCGCAATCGTCGGCGCGCATTTCGTAGCGCTCGCCGATAGCCTGGCAATGCATCGCCAGCGGCCCGTGGGTGACGCTGACGCCTTTCGGATTGCCGGTGGAACCGGAGGTGTAGATCACGTACGCCAGATTGTCCGGGTCCAGCGTCACCACTGGCGCCTGCGCCGGGTGGCCGCTGAGGTCGAGGTGATCGAGCTCCAGCACGGTCAGGCCAGCATCGATCGGCAGTTGTGCAGAAACGCGCGAATCGGTCAGCAACAGCGCCAGACCGGAGTCCTGCATCAGGTACGCCAGACGCTCGCGCGGGTAGCTGGTATCCAGCGGCACATAAGCACCGCCGGCCTTGAGCACCGCCAGCAGCGCGACGATCAGGCCTTCGCTGCGCGGCATCGCCACGCCGACCCGCACTTCCGCGCCAACACCACGGGCCACCAGTTCATGGGCCAGACGGTTGGCGCGGGCGTCGAGTTCACCGTAGCTGTAATGCTTGCCATCGAAGATCACCGCCGTGCGCTCCGGTTGCTGCGCCGCCAGGCGGGCGTAGCGCTGATGCACGGCGATGTCGGTGGCGTAAGCCTGTGGATGGTTTTGCGCCTGTTGTCGCGTATGTTCCTCAGCGCTGGCCAGGGCGATTTCACCCAGGCGACGCTCGGCGGATGCGGCGAACTGCTCCAGCAGGTGCAGCAACTGCGCACTCAGGCGCTCGACCGTGGCAAGGCTGAAATGCGCCTGATCGAAACTCATGTGCAGCGCCAGGGTGTCGCCCAGCGTCACGCCGAGAGTCAGCGGGTAGTGGGTCTGATCCTGGTTGGCGACCTCACCGAACACCACGCCCTCGGCGGTGCCGTGTTGCAGCGCTTCGGAAATCGGGAAGTTCTCGAACACCAGCAACGTGTCGAACAGCGACTCGCCGCCCTGCCCGGCCCAGCGCTGGATGTTCGCCAGCGGCGTGTGCTCGAACTCACGCAGGCTGAGGTTCTGCGCCTGCACGGCGGCCAGCCACGCGGCGACGGTCTGATCCGGACGGCTGCCGGCGATCACCGGCAAGGTGTTGATGAACAGGCCGACTTGCTGCTCGATGCCCACCAGCTCCGCCGGACGCCCGGCCACGGTGGTGCCGAACGCCACGCAAGCGCTGCCGGTGTAACGCTGCAACAGCAGCAGCCACGCGGCCTGCACCAGGGTGTTGACGGTGACTTTCTGCTCACGGGCAAACTCGTTCAAACGACGGGTACGCGGTGCATCGAGGTCGTAGTGCTTGAGGGCGTGCCCGCTTTCGACGCGCACCTCGCCACCGCCGGCAGCGGCTTGCGCCAGCACGGTCGGCTCGTGGAAGTCCGCCAATTGTTGCAGCCAGAACGCTTCGCTGACGGCGGCGTCCTGACGTTGCAGCCACTGAATGTAATCGGCGTAGCGACTCAGCGGACGCGGCGGCTGTTGCCCGGCATAACGCTGCAGGACTTCGCCAAGCATCTGCGCACTGCTCCAGCCGTCCATCAGGATGTGGTGGTTGGTGAAGATCAGGTGATGACGCTTGTCGGCGAGGCGGATCAGCGTCACCCGCAGCAGCCCGGCCTGGGTCAGATCGAAGCCCTCAGCCAGATCGGCAGCGGTGAACGCCTTCAGGGCCTGAGCGATGTCGTTGCGCTCGCGCCAGTCGAGCAGCGTGTACGGCAGCTCCAGGCGACGGTGGATGATTTGCAGTTGTTCCTGCAATTCACCCTGCCAGATGAAGCCGCTGCGCAGGATGTCATGGGCGTCCATGGTCGCTTGCCACGCCGCGCGGAAGCGCTCGGGATCGAGGCCGTCGACGTCGACGCACAACTGGTTGATGTAAGTGCCGGTGCCTTGTTCGTACAGAGTGTGGAACAACATGCCCTGCTGCATCGGCGACAGCGGATAGATGTCTTCGATGCTGGCGGCCGGCACCGGGATCGCGTCCAGTTGCGCCTGAGCGATGCGCGCCAACGGGAAGTCCGACGGCGTGACGCCCATCGACTCCGCCAGGCAGCAATGGCTGATCAGGGCCTGGAGTTCACGTTCGTACTCTTCGGCCAGACGGGCGATGGTCGCCTCGTTGAACTGCTCGCGGCTGAAGGTCCAGCGCAGATCCAGTTCACCGTCGTAGACCTGACCTTCGACACCCAGCCAGTTGTCCAGCGGCGCATCCAGGCTCTGTTCCAGGCCGGCGCTTTCGCCGGCCGGACTGAACAGCGCACCGTCCTCGGCAGCGAAACTGCCGTCGAACTGGCCGAGGTAGTTGAAGGTGATGCGCGGCATCGGCAGCGCCTTGAGGCTGTCCTGGGTCGCCGCGTCAGCGAGATGGCGCAGCACGCCGAAACCGATGCCCTTGTTCGGAATCGCCCGCAGTTGTTCCTTGACCTGTTTGAGGGTCGCCGCCACCGATTGCACCGGGGTCAGACGTACCGGGAACAGGCTGGTGAACCAGCCAACGGTGCGGGTCAGATCGATGTCGTCGAACAGGTCTTCGCGACCGTGACCTTCCAGTTGAATCAGGGTGTCGGCGTGGCCGGTCCAGCGGCAGATCACCCGCGCCAGTGCGGTCAGCAGCAGGTCGTTGACCTGGGTGCGATAGGCCGCCGGTGCCTGTTGCAACAGTTGCTGAGTGAAGGTCTTGTCGAGACGGCTGTGCAGCACCTGGGCGTGACGACTTTGCCGGCTGCCCTGCGGGTTGTCGCACGGCAATTCCAGCGCCGCGCCATCGAGTTGCTGCTGCCAGAACGTCAGTTCGGCGCGCAGCGCATCCGTTGCGGCATAGGCCTGCAGATGCTCGCCCCAGGCCTTGTAGGCACTGGTTTTCGCCGGCAGCTTGATTGCAGTTTTTTGCGAAGCCTGTTGATAAGCCAGTTGCAGGTCTTCCAGCAGAATCCGCCAGGACACACCGTCCACCACCAGGTGATGCACCGCCAGCAACAGCCGCTGACTGCCATCGGCAACGCTCGCCAATACCGCGCGCAACAGCGGGCCGGTTTGCAGGCTCAGGCTTTGCTGGGCCTTGGCGTACAGCGCTTGCAGTTCGCTGTCGGCCAGCTTGTCGGCGGTCCACAACAGTTCCGGATCGTGCGCAATTGGCGCGACTTCGGCACGCCAGCCCTCGATGCCTTCAACGAAGCGCGAACGCAGACTGTCGTGATGCGCAATCAAGCCGTTCAGCGCTTGCAACAGCGCCTCGGCGTTCAGGGTTTGATGACTGCGCAGCAGAACCGCCTGGTTCCAGTGATGGCGCTGGGGAATCTGGTCTTCGAAGAACACTTGCTGGATCGGCAGCAACGGCAGTTCGCCGGTGACCGGTCCCTGATCGATGCTCACACCGCCGGTGCCCTGCTGCGCCACGCCGGCCAGGCCTTGCACGGTCTGGTGCTGGAACAGGTCACGCGGGCTGAAATGAATCCCGGCCTGACGCGAACGGCTGACCACCTGGATCGAGATGATCGAGTCGCCGCCCAACTCGAAGAAGTTGTCGGTCAGACCGACCTGTTCGAGCTTGAGTACGTCCTGCCAGATCGCGGCGATTTTCTGCTCCAGCTCACTGCGCGGCGCAACGAACGCCTGCTGCATCTGGCTGGCGTCCGGGGCCGGCAAGGCCTTGCGATCCAGTTTGCCGTTGGGGCTCAGCGGCAGTTCGGCGAGGAACAGCAACTGCGTCGGCACCATGTAATCCGGCAGGCTGTCCTTGAGCTGCGCCTTGATTGCTTCACGCGCCGCGCCTTGTTCGTCAGCCGACGCTGCGACCAGCGCGGTATTGTTCGGCACCACGTAAGCCACCAGTTGCAGGCTGCTGCCGCCCTGCACGGCCAGCACCACGGCTTCGCGGACGTCGTTCAGTTCCAGCAGGCGCGCTTCGACTTCGCCCAGCTCGATACGGAAACCACGGATCTTCACTTGATGGTCGACCCGGCCGACGTATTCGATCTGGCCGAGGGCGTTGTAGCGTGCCAGGTCGCCGGTGCGGTACAGGCGCGCGCCGGTGGTGGAAAACGGATCGGGGATGAAGCGTTCGGCGGTCAGGTCAGCGCGCTGGAAGTAACCCCGCGCCAGCAACTCGCCGCCGATCAGCAATTCACCGACCACGCCAATCGGCGTTGGCTGGCCATCGGCGTCCAGCAGATAGGTGTGACGGCCCGGCAGCGGCTGGCCGATCGGCAGCGTCAGCGGCAACGGCTGGCGACCGAACACGTAGTCGCTGCAATCGAGGGTGGTGGCGGTGACCGTGGCTTCGGTCGGGCCGTAGGTGTTGAGCAGTTTGACCTGTTCGAGCCCGGCCTGACGCCAGGCCTGCACACCTTCCGGCGGCATCGCTTCACCACCGCTGTGTACCTGACGCAGTGCGGCGTAATCACGCGGGCCGGCGGCGGCGAATTCCTTGGCAATCATGTTCCAGTAGGCGGTGGTCAAGTCCATGACCGTAATGCCCTGCTCGACGATATGGCGGTACAGGGTTTCGCTGTCCCACACCTCATTGCCGCGCAGCACCACCGAGGCGCCGCAAGTCAGCGGGCCGAACAGTTGCTCGCCGAAGGCATCGAAGTTGAACGTGGCGAACTGCAACGCACAATCGGCGGCGGTCAGCCCGTAGTAATGCTGCGAGGCGAACGCGTGTTTGCTCAGCGCGCCGTGGCTGATGCCGACGCCTTTCGGGCGCCCGGTGGAGCCGGAGGTGAACATCACGTAAGCCAGGTTATCGGCCCACACCGGGCATTGCGGATTGCTTTCGTCAGCGTGCGCCCAGACCTCGGCCTGATCCAGGCACAGGCTGCGCACGTTCTGCGGCACCGGCAGGCGTTCGAGCAAATGGCTCTGGGTCAGCAACAGACGACTGCCGCTGTCTTCGATCATGCACAGCAGGCGATCACGCGGGTATTGCGGGTCCAGCGGCACATAGGCGCCGCCGGCCTTGAGCACGGCGAGAATCGCGACGATCAGCTCCAGCCCCCGGTCGACGGCAACGCCCACCAGCACTTCCGGGCCGACGCCCTCGGCCAGCAAGGTGCGCGCCAGACGATTGGCCCGCGCATTGAGCTGGGCGTAGGTCAGTTGCTGGCCGTCGAAAATCAGCGCGACGGCGTTCGGCGTCTGCTCGGTTTGAGCTTCGAACAGCTCATGCACCGGGCGCTCGCTCGGCCAGGTGGCGTCGTGTCGTCCCCAGGTCTGAGTCAGTTGCGCAAGCTGTGGCGCATCCAGCAAGGCGATTTCGCCGACGCGCTGCTGCGGGTCATTGACCAGGCTGTGCAGCAACTGCGTCCAGTGCCGCGCCATGCGCTCGATGGTCGCGGCGTCGAACAGGTCGCTGGCGTAGGTGAACGCGGCGTGCAGTTGCCCGCCCTTCTCGTAAGTGTCCAGGCTCAAATCGAACTGGGTGCTGCGGCTTTCCCACTCGATGACACCCAGCTCCAGACCGCTGCCGACCTTGAGCGTGGTGACGTCGGCGACTTCCGGCTGGTGGTTGTACATCACCTGGAACAGCGGGTTGTAACTCAGGCTGCGTTCCAGTTTCAGCGCTTCGACCAGACGCTCGAATGGCAGGTCCTGATGGGCCTGGGCGCCGAGGGCGGTTTCCTTGAGGTCACTCAGCAGATCGGCGATCGGCGTCTGGCCGTCCAGCTGCACGCGCAGCACCTGAGTGTTGACGAAGAAACCGATCAGCCCTTCGATTTCCCGGCGGTTGCGGTTGGCGATCGGCACGCCGACGCGCAAATCGGTCTGGCCGGTGTAGCGGTGCAGCAGAATATTGAAGGTGCCCAGCAACAGCATGAACAGGGTCACGCCGTGCTGACGGGCGATGCCGCGTAACTGCTCGACCAGCGTCGCGTCCACCACGCTTTCCAGACGCTGGCCCTGATTGCTCGGCAGCACCGGGCGCGGACGATCCAGCGGCAGCTCCAGCACCGGATGCTCGTCACCCATTTGCGCCAGCCAGTAATCGAGCTGCCGCTGCTGCTCACCCGCTTCCAGCCAGCGCCGCTGCCACAGCGCGTAGTCGCTGTATTGCACCGGCAATGGCGGCAGTTCAGCGGCGACGCACTGATCGTGGGCGTCGTAGAAGCGGCAGAACTCGTCGATCAGTACGTTCATCGACCAGCCATCGGAAACGATGTGGTGCAGGGTCAGCAGCAGCACGTGTTCCTGCTCGGCCAGTTGCAGCAGGACCACCCGCAGCAGCGGGCCGTTGGCCAGATCGAACGGCAGCAAGGACTGCTCCTGGGCTGCCGCCGCGACACGGCTTTCACGTTCGGCGGCCGGCAATGCACTGAGATCGACGCGCTGGATGTCCAGCGGTTGTTGCAACGGCACTTGCAGCAGGCTGTCGTCGGCCTGCTGCTGGAAAACGGTGCGCAGGGTTTCGTGACGTTCGATCAGACTGGCGAACGCCTGCTCCAGTGCCTGCTGATTCAGGCGACCGGTCAGGCGCACCGCCGCCGGCAGGTTGTAGGCGCCGCTCTGCGGGTCCAGATGCCAGAGAAACCACATGCGCTGCTGAGCGTAGGACGCCTGCCGATCCTCGGCCTCGACCCCGGCCGGAATCGGAAACCGGGAAAAATCCACGCCTTCCTTAGCCAGGGCGGCCAGGAACATCTGGCGTTTTTCCAGGGGCAGTCCGATAAACCGGCGAGCGAGTTTCAAGGAGTCTTCTGCATTCATTTCTAGGCATCCGGATCAGTAGGCAGGCAGCACAAAGGCGCGTCATCCCTATAAAACGAATGCAGACCGGAAAAATTAGCGATTGAGAAGAACTATCAGAAAGGACCTGAAGCGCAATTTTTCAGGCACTAAAAAACCCGATTGCGGGAGCGGGCAAGGCCGCTCCCACAGGATTTTCTACAACGGGTCAGGCTGTCGCGGCCATGGCGTGGCGCCGATGATGGGTTTCCAGTTGATCCTTGATCACCTTCAGCACCCTGGCCTCGTGCTCATGGATGAAGAAGTGCCCACCGGCGAGCATGTCCACCGAGAAACTGCCGGTGGTTTCCTTGCTCCAGCCAATCAACTGTTCGGTGGTGGCCTTGTCGGCCTTGCCGCCGAGCACGTGTACCGGGCAATTGAGCAACGGCCGCTGCAACGGCTGGAACTTGCCGCACAGCAGAAAATCGGCGCGCAGGATCGGCAGGGTCAGGCTCATCAACTCTTCATTGGCGAGCACTTCCTCACTGGTGCCGTTGAGCGTGCGCAGTTGCTCGATCAGCTCGGCATCGGTCTTCGGGTCGGCAAAACCCCGGTCATAGTCGGCGCGCATCGTCGGCGCGGCGGTGCCCGAGGCGAACAGCGCCACCGGCTCCGGGCAACCCAGCGCGCGCAACGCGTGAGCGATTTCGCAGGCCATCAGTGCGCCCAGGCTATGACCGAACAGCGCGTAAGGCGTCTTGAGCGTCGGGCGCAATTCTTTCGCCAGTTGCATCGCCAGCGCGCGCATGTCGGTGTGCAGCGGCTCGTCGAACCGCGCACCGCGTCCCGGCAACTCCACCGGTTGCAATTGCAGCCACTGCGGCAGCTTGGGCCGCCAGCGGCTGTAGACCATGGCACTGGCGCCGGAATACGGCAGGCACAGCAGGGTCAACTTGGTCACCACGCTTCCCTCGAAAAAATGTCTCTGCACAGGGTACGGATCAACGCCCCGGCAAATTAGTCGGCGGCCGGTAAATTTCCGCGTCAGAGCCTCGTTAACTGTTCAGGCCAAAAATCAATAACGAGGACTCACCGTGGATCTGCAGACCATCCTGGGCAAACTGTTCGCCAATGCCGGTGCCGTCGGCATCGAAGGCGTTTTCCAATTCGTCTTTGGTCCGCAGCAGGCGTACTGGTCCGAGGTCAAGGCCAGCAGCCGCACCGAAGCCGGGCGGCATGCCAGTCCCGACGTGACCATCGAAGTCGCGGAGAAGGACTTCCTCGGGATCATGGGCGGCATGGCCAACGTCGAGGAACTGTTCGCTAGCGGTCGCCTGAAGATCGGCGGCAACATGGGGCTGGCAACGCTGCTGCCCCAGATCATCGACCACGCCCGGCATGGCGGCGGTGCAGCGGTGGAAAAGGTCGACATGAACAAGCGCTACCCGACCCCGGCGCGCTTCAGCGAAAAACTCACCGCCAGCCTGCCGACCCAGGTCAGCGTCGAGCGCCGTCCGCGCAGCGAGCTGTCGGTGACTGAATTCAAGAGCCGCTACCTGCCCCACGGCGTTCCCGTGGTGATCAGCAATGCCTTGCACGACTGGCCACTGTTCAACCTCAGCCGCGAAGAATCGCTGGTGCATTTCGCCGAACTGCAAGGCATCACCCGCCACGGCGATTATGTGAAGAAGACCTTCTCCACCGAACGGGATTTCCGCTCGACCTCGATGGCCGATTTCATCGCTTCGCTGGACAGCCCGGCGGTCAAGGGTGCCGACGGCGAGCCACCGGCGTACATGGGCAACAACATTCTGCCGGCGCAATTGATGGAACAGATCAAGTACCCGGCCTACTTCGATGCCTCGCTGTTCATCCCGCCACGGATCTGGATCGGCCCAAAGGGCACCCTCACTCCGCTGCACCGCGACGACACCGACAACCTGTTCGCTCAGGTCTGGGGCCAGAAAAAATTCACCCTCGCCGCCCCCCATCACCGCGAAGCGCTGGGCACCTGGTCCACCGCGCCCGACGGAGGCCTGGACGGCTGCGACTTCAACCCCGATGCGCCGGACTACCAGCGCTTCCCCAAGGCCCGCGACGTGACGTTCATGCGCGTGACCCTGGAGGCCGGGGATTTGCTGTTTCTGCCGGAGGGCTGGTTCCATCAGGTGGAATCGGTGTCCACCTCACTGTCAGTGAATTTCTGGGTCAACTCGGGCCGGGGCTGGTAACCCCGGTTTGCTTTACCTGAGGGCGCCTCATTTCAAATGGCGATAGCTCTGCACGGCGGAGCCAAGTACCACGGCCCCCGCCGCTATCGCCAGCCAGAATCCGCTGCGCGCGCCAAAGGCATCCACCAGCGCGCCTGAGCCGGCAGCACCGATCGCCACGCCGATACTCAGACCGGTCACCAGCCAGGTCAGGCCTTCGGTGAGTTTGGCCGGCGGCACGATGCGCTCGACCAGCGCCATGGCGACAATCAGGGTCGGCGAGAAGAACAGCCCGGCCACGAACACCGCCACCGACAAGCCAAAAATATTGCTCGCCAGCAACAGCGGCAACGTGGTCACCGCCGTCGCCATGCCGCCATACATGAACAGTCGCGGCAGCGGCAGTTTCGAGCGCATTGCGCCAAACGCGATGCCCGCCAGACACGAGCCGATGGCGTACACCGACAACACGATACTGGCCGCTGCCGGTTGCCCTTGCTGCTGGGCGAACGCGACGCTGACCACATCCACCACGCCAACGATCACACCCATGGCGAGCATCAGCGCCAGCAGCCATTGCACGTCCGTCGAGCGAATGATCGAACCTTGATGATGGGATTCGTGCGGATGCACCGGCGGCTCGGTGCTGCGCTGGGCAACGAATGCGGTCACGCCAATCGCCAGCATCACCAGCGCGGCCAGCGGTCCAGCCTCGGGAAACACCGCCACGGACAACCCGACCGAGAGCGGCGGGCCGACGATGAAGCAGACTTCGTCGAGCACCGATTCCAGCGCATAGGCGGTCTGCAATTGCGGCTGGCCGCGATAGATCTCGGTCCAGCGCGCCCGCACCATCGCCGACATGCTCGGCAGGCAACCGGCCAAGGCGGCGAAGACAAACAGCGTCCAGTTCGGCGCCTGCAACCGGGTGCAGAGCAGCAACATCAACAATGCCCCGCCGCCGAGCAACGCCGCCACCGGTAAAACCCGCCCTTGGCCATACCGATCCACCAGCCGTGACACCTGCGGCGCACAGAACGCCGAGGCCAGCGCAAACGTCGCCGCAATCGCCCCCGCCAGCGCATAACCGCCCTTCAACTGCGAGAGCATGGTGATCACGCCGATGCCGGTCATGGAAATCGGCATGCGCGCAATCATCCCGGCCAGCACAAAGGCACGGGCGCCGGGAGCGTTGAACAATTCGCGGTAGGGGTTTGCCATCGGATACAGCCTCATCAGGGGCCGCCAAGTTGCCACAAAGCCCGACGGGCCGGGAAGCGTGCAATTGTTGGTGGAGTGTGAAGGCGGCGATCTTTTCATGTTCGCGGATGAACTCTCGGCTTCGACCGTCAGTCAGCTAAGTAAGCCCTCGACCGCAAGGTGCTGCACCGCATGCAAATCTCCCTCGCCCGCCAGGTCGCGCTGATCACCGGCGCCAGTTCCGGCATCGGTCACGCCAGCGCCAAAGCCCTGGCCGCTGCCGGCGCTGCCGTGGTCATCAACTACAACCGTCAGGCCGAACCCGCCGAAGCGCTGGCCCGGCAGATCATTGCCGACGGCGGCCAGGCATTGGCGATTGGCGCCGATGTGTCAAAGGAGGACGACGTCGAACGGCTGTTCCGGCAGACCCTCGATGCCTTCGGTTCGCTGGACATTCTCGTCGCCAATTCCGGCCTGCAAAAAGATGCGCCCGCCGTCGACATGACCCTGGACGAATGGAACACGGTGATCGGCGTCAACCTCACCGGCCAGTTCCTCTGCGCCCGTGCCGCGTTGCGGATTTTCAACCGCCAGGGCATCCGCGAAGGCGTATCCCGGGCGGCCGGCAAGATCATTCACATGAGTTCGGTGCACCAGCGCATTCCCTGGGCCGGGCATGTGAACTACGCGGCGTCCAAGGGCGGCGTCGACCTGTTGATGCAGAGCCTGGCTCAGGAAGTCAGCCAGCAGCGGATTCGCATCAACGGCATTGCGCCGGGGGCGATTAGCACCGCAATCAATACCCAGGCCACCGAGGGCGAGGCCGGGCAGGAGCTGCTCAAACTGATTCCCTACGGCCGCATCGGCGATGTCGAGGACGTGGCCAACGCGGTGGTGTTTCTCGCCTCCGATCTGGCCGACTACATCGTCGGCACCACCCTGTTCATCGACGGCGGCATGAGTCTTTATCCGGAGTTTCGTGGCAATGGCTGAGCATCCTTCCGAACGACAAAGCCCGATCGACGCCCACGGCATCATCGGCGACCTGCGCAGTGCGGCGCTGGTCAACGACAAGGGCAGCGTGGACTTTTTCTGCTGGCCGGAATTCGACAGCCCGTCGATCTTCTGTTCGCTGCTGGACACGCCCGATGCCGGGATTTTCCAGCTCGCCCCGGACCTGCCCGATGCCCGACGCGAGCAGATCTACCTGCCCGACACCAACGTCCTGCAAACCCGCTGGCTCAGCGAACGCGCGGTGGTGGAAATCACCGACCTGCTGCCGATCGGCGACAACGACGATGCCTTGCCGCTGTTGATGCGCCGGGTGCGGGTGGTCAGCGGTGAGGCGACATTCAATATGCGTTGCGCGGTGCGCCACGACTACGCCCGCGCCACCACCCACGCGCAGATGGACAAGCAGGACGTGACATTCAGCGCCAGCGGCCAGCCATCGTTGCGGCTGGCGTCGGATCAGCCGTTGCGGATTGACGCGCACGCAGCGGTCGCGAGTTTTACGCTCAAGCAGGATGAAACGGCGGCATTCATGCTCGGCGCCAGCGACGATCCGCGCTTTGCCGAAGGTGCCGGGGACTTGTGCCTGGAGCGCACCCTGAAGTTCTGGCGCGACTGGATCGGCCAATCGATCTATCGCGGACGCTGGCGGGAAATGGTTCATCGTTCAGCCCTCGCCCTGAAGCTGCTGACCTCACGCCAGCATGGTGCGATCCTCGCCGCCGCCACGTTCGGCCTGCCGGAAACCGTCGGCGGCGAGCGCAACTGGGACTACCGCTACACCTGGATCCGCGATGCCTCGTTCACCGTCTACGCCTTCATGCGCCTGGGCTTCGTCAACGAAGCCAACGATTACATGCGCTGGTTGCGCGGGCGGGTCAGCGACTGCACCGGCAAACCGATGAAACTGAACATCCTGTATGCCGTCGACGGACGCCAGGAACTGCCGGAGGTCGAGCTGACGCACCTGTCCGGCCACGGCGGCGCACAACCGGTACGGATCGGCAATGGCGCCTATGACCAGATCCAGCTCGACATCTTCGGCGAACTGATGGACGCGGTGTATCTGGTCAACAAATACGGCGATGCGATTTCCCACGAGGGCTGGCGCCATGTCGGGGAAGTCGTCAATCAAGTCTGTGAGACGTGGCAGACCCAGGATGTCGGCATCTGGGAAATGCGCGGTGAGCAACATGACTTCCTGCACTCGCGGCTGATGTGCTGGGTGGCGCTGGACCGAGCGATCCGCCTGGCCTCGAAGCGCTCGCTGCCCGCCCCGTTCGCCCGTTGGGACCAGACACGCCAGGCGATCTACGCCGACATCTGGGACAACTTCTGGAACGAGGAACGCGGGCATTTCGTGCAATACCAGGGCGGCACCGCTCTCGACGGTTCGATGCTGCTGATGCCGCTGGTGCGTTTCGTCAGCGCCAAGGACCCGCGCTGGCTCTCGACCCTGCAAGCCATCGAAAAACACCTGGTGCGCGACGGCATGGTCTACCGCTACCGCAACGACGACACCGGCATCGACGGCCTGAGCGGCACCGAAGGCGCCTTCGCCGCGTGTTCGTTCTGGTACGTCGAATGCCTGGCCCGCGCCGGCCAACTGGACAAGGCCCACCTGGAGTTCGAACAACTGCTGCGCTATGCCAACCCGCTGGGGCTGTATGCCGAAGAGTTCGACAGTCATGGCCGACATCTGGGCAACACGCCGCAAGCGCTGACGCACCTGGCGCTGATCAGTGCGGCGAGTTTTCTGGATCGCAAGTTGAGTGGGGAGAAGAATTACTGGCAGCCGTAGTCATCATTCTTCGCCAGAGCCTGTAAGAAAGATCCCCACCCCAACCGCCGTTTGTAGGATGGCAACCTACGAACGGTAAACACTCTCGCCCCTTGCGATTAAAGGGCTGGCCCACACAATCGATTACCTTCGATACAACTTGTTGATGGCGAGGCCTACAACAACCTGCCAGACCCCGTGTAACGCTTGGCTCACAACTCGCACTTACACGCCGAAATACCTTGTTGCCAGCTGTTACATCCCCCCCTACCATCCACCGCAACGGGCACAGCGGAGCTGTCCAATAAAACCCGATTCAAGGAACCAGAATGAGCCAACGCATCCACCGTCAGATCGACACCCCACTGCGCACCGGCCTGACCCGCGACGAATTGTGGGAAGCCGCCGACAAAGGCCTCATCAAATGCTGGGAGATCGGCCGCCAGCGCGCCGCCCGCTTCCCCGACCTCGCCCAACGCTGCTGTGCCGATGAACTGCCGGTACTCGGCTGGAAAGGCGGCGTGAGCCGCAGCCTGAAGAAAAACGAAAAATACGGCTCGCTGAAATACCTCGCCCAATGGCAGGGGTTGCGCGGAGAGGATCTGGATATCGATCTGAGTGCCGAGCGGGCGCTGACGTGCTCGCGGACGAAAATGGTGGTGACGTTTACGCCGGATCGCAGCAAGTATTTCAATCAGGTGGCGGAAGCCGAGGCTTAAAACCTCATAAACCAGACGGTTTCCTCAGTAGCAAACTCACCTACCCGTACCCTCCTAAAATCGAGAATCGAATTGAACAACTTATCGGCAAATGTCCATGTCGTAATGGATATCTACAAAAAGTACCGGCTTTGGGTTTTATGGATGTGTTCTATCGCAGGCGGTGTCGTCGGCTACTTTTTGATTGGGCCCTTTATCGTATCCGACGCTTATCAATGGATTGCCGAGCTCGTCAATACCAATAAGCTTGTAGCAGACCTTATCGATATCAATGGCATGGTGCGCGACAAGTTGCTTGCCAGTACCTTGCCGTTCTTTATCGTGTGGTCTTGCATGCTCGTCATCTACGTGTGGGATAAAGGTTCCGTAGACACCATCAATCAGGTTTCGAAAAACTTGACGTTCCTTACCGGTGGGACCGCTTTTTTTACGATAGTACTGGGGTTCACTTTACTCGGTACGTTCAGCTCCGCCCTACAAAGGGTCGCGTTCTCGGGGTACACCATCCTCCTGATCGGACTTTCGATTCTCCTCATAATAATGGGGTTCGTCCTTCGGCACGTCATGAAGCCCACCATCACCCCTGCCTCTTTTATTAACCAATTTGCTCCTTGTTTACTGGCGCTGTGCATGGCGATCAGCCTCGCTCTATACGTCTACGGAATCCTTAATGACCCGATCAAGTTGTATGGAACCATTCTGAAACATCACGCCCTTCTCAAACCCATTTAATGACCATGCAACAAACCCTCAAGGCATTGCTGGATCTGTTGCAGCACTAACCGAAAACCGCTCCCGATAAGCCTGCGGCGTCACCCCCATGGCCCGCAGGAAGCTGCGTCTTAACGTCTCTTCGCTGCCAAATCCACAATTGGCCGCGACCCGTTTGATCGGCAGGCCGGTGTCGCTGAGCAGACGGCGGGCGGTTTCGACGCGGATCAGTTCGATGGCCCGGGCCGGGGTCTGGCCGGTGTCGGCGCGGTAGTGACGCACGAAGCTGCGCTCGCTCATACCGGCCTGCTCGGCGAGGGTCGGGATGCCCAGGTCGCAGGTCAGGTTTTCCGCGATCCAGGCGTGCAGGTCGTCGAAACGGTTACCTTGTTTTTGCAGGGACAGGGTCACGCTGAACTGCGATTGCCCGCCGGGGCGCTTGAGGAACACCACCAGTTGCCGGGCAACGTCCAGGGCCATGTCGCGACCGAGGTCGTCTTCGACCATGGCCAGCGCCAGATCGATGCCGGCGGTGACACCTGCCGAGGTCCACACCGGACCGTCGTTGATGAAGATCGGGTTCGGCTCGACCTGCAAGCGCGGGTGTTTCTGCGCCAGTTGCTCGCAACGAGTCCAGTGAGTGACGACCCGGCGACCGTCGAGCCAACCGCTGGCCGCCAGCAGAAACGCGCCAGTGCAGACCGAGGCCACACGCCGGCAGCCGTTCGCGTGTTCACGCACCCAACTCACCAACTCGGCGTCTTCAGCAGCGGCATAGACGCCCCAACCGCCGGCGATGATCAGGGTATCGCTGGGCTGCTCCGGCAGCGGCCCGGCCAACATCGCCAATCCGGCGGACGAGTTCACCGCCCCGCCACCGCTGGCGATCACCGTTGGCGTGTAAGGCGCAGGCAAACCCTGCTGGCGGGCAATGTCGTTGGCCGAGGCGAAGACCTGCAACGGCCCGGTAACGTCGAGCAATTGCACATTGGCGAACGCAAGTACGTGGATGGTTTTCGGCATTTGGCGTAATTCGTGGGGTTATTGGCGTATACGCCAAAACCTACGCGCCTACAGTGAAGCCGTCCACCCCTTTTGACGGAGTAAAGCCATGACGTTGCAGATCGGTTTTCTGTTGTTTCCTCAGGTGCAGCAACTCGACCTCACCGGCCCATACGAGGTGCTGGCCTCGCTGCCGGGTGTGCAGACGCATCTGATCTGGAAGGACCTGGTGCCGGTCACCGCCAGCACCGGTCTGCTGCTGAAACCGACCACCAGCTTCGAGGATTGTCCGGCCCTGGATGTGATCTGCATCCCCGGCGGTGCGGGTGTCGGGGCGCTGATGGAAGACGCGCAGACCCTGGCGTTCATCAAGTCCCAGGCCGCGCAGGCAAAATACGTGACGTCGGTGTGCACCGGTTCGCTGGTGCTCGGCGCGGCGGGGCTGTTGCAGGGCAAGCGGGCGACCACGCACTGGGCCTACCACGATTTGCTGGCGACCCTCGGCGCGATCCCGGTCAAGGATCGGGTCGTGCGTGACGGCAATCTGTTTACCGGCGGCGGCATCACGGCCGGGATCGATTTTGCCCTGACCCTGGCAGCGGAGCTGTTCGACGCCGACACCGCACAACTGGTGCAACTGCAACTGGAATACGCCCCGGCGCCACCGTTCGATGCCGGCAGCCCGGACACCGCGCCGGGCCGGATCGTCGAACAAGCCCGGCTCAAGGCTGCGCCTTCGCTGAAGTTGCGGACCGAGATCACTGAGCGTGCGGCGGCGAAACTCAATCTGCGCTGAACCCTCGCCGAACAGAAACCGGGATTTGTGAGCCGTCCCGGTTTTCCCCGTCACCTTCACTTGTCCCCACGCGTTCAGCCGTGTAGAAAGCCCTCCCACAAATTGTGCTCAAGGACTTTCCATGACGGCTCTGCCATGGCTCTACCTCGCCCTTCTCGGCCTCGGTTACGGACTGGCGCTGAGCTTCGGCCAGCTCGGTTGGCTGGCGCTGATCTCCGTGGCCTTGCTGTTGTTCGCGGGTTTCGCCGTGCGCCAGCAGACATTGCCCGTCGCGCGCTTTCTCGGCCATGGCCTGTTCGTCGTGCTGGCCCTCGCGCTGGCCATGCATTGGCTGCCCGGCTTTTATAACGGGCGGGCCATCGAACCGCAGCGTTTCACCGACAACGCCGTGCCGTTTTCGATGTACCTGAATCTGGACAAGCCGCTGATCGGCTTCTGGCTGCTGCTGGTGTGCCCGTGGATCGTCGCGCGTCGCTCGTTGCGCCTGACGGTGTACGCCACCGCGCTGGCACTGACGTTGAGCGTGATTCTGGCGCTGGGCGGCGCTGTGTTGCTGGGCATGATTGCCTGGGCACCAAAATGGCCGGATCAGGCGTGGCTATGGGTGCTGAACAATCTGCTGCTGGTGACGCTGGTCGAGGAGGCGCTGTTTCGCGGCTATATACAGGGCGGCTTGAGCCGTAGCTTCAAACACTTGCCTTACGGCGACAACCTGGCGCTGCTGCTGGCCTCCCTGCTGTTCGGCCTGGTGCATCTGGGCGCGGGCTGGCAATGGGTACTGCTGGCGAGCCTGGCAGGCGTCGGCTATGGTCTGGCCTATCGTTTCGGCGGGCTCGGCGCGGCGATCGCCACGCATTTTGGCCTGAACCTGCTGCATTTCGGCCTGTTCACTTATCCGATGCTTGCTGGCTGAAGCAAGACCCGTTTTGCGACGCCGTACTTATTACTGAAAAAAAACTTCAATAATTTCCTGCGACCGCCGACAACCTTTCAAAGCCTTGCGGATTGAAAAACCATGCGTAATAACCAGCCCATTACACAACGCGAACGGACATTCCCGGCTCAACAGCGGTTGATTTCCACAACCGACGCCAAAGGCGTGATCACCTACTGCAACGACGCTTTCGTCGAGATCAGCGGGTTTTCGCGTGAGGAACTGATCCGTGCGCCGCACAACCTGGTCCGTCATCCCGACGTCCCGGCGGCGGTGTTTTCGCACATGTGGGGCACACTGAAACAAGGCTTGCCATGGATGGGCATTGTCAAGAACCGCTGCAAGACCGGTGACCATTATTGGGTCAACGCCTATGTGACACCGGTGTTCGAAGGCAGTCAGGTGGTCGGTTACGAGTCGGTGCGGGTCAAACCCACCGCCGAACAGATCCGCCGTGCCGAAGCGCTCTATCAACGCATCAACCAGGGCAAGTCGGCGATTCCAAAAGCAGACAAATGGCTACCGGTGCTGCAGGACTGGCTGCCGTTCATTCTGGTCAGCCAACTGAGCTTCATGATCGGCGCGACCCTGAACTCGCAGTGGGGCTTCGCCCTCGCCGCCGGTCTCTCGGTGCCGCTGGGCCTGATGGGCCTGCAATGGCAGCAACGCGGCCTCAAGCGCCTGCTGCGTCTGGCCGAGCAGACCACGTCCGACCCGCTGATCGCGCAGATGTACACCGACAGCCGTGGCGCGCAGGCGCGACTGGAGATGTCGATCCTCAGCCAGGAAGCGCGTCTGAAAACCTGCCTGACCCGTCTGCAGGACACCGCCGAGCACCTGACCGATCAGGCCAAGCAGTCCGATGCCCTGGCGCACAACAGCTCCAGCGGCCTGGAACGCCAGCGCGTGGAAACCGAACAGGTCGCCACCGCCGTCAACCAGATGGCCGCCACCACCCAGGAAGTCGCCAGCCACGTACAACGCACCGCCGACGCCACCCAGGAAGCCAATCGCCTGACCGGTCGCGGCCGCGACATCGCCGGGGAAACCCGCGAAGCCATCCAGCGCCTGTCGGTGGTGGTCGGTGAAACCGGCCTGACCGTCACCCAACTGGCCCGGGACAGCGACGAAATCGGCGGCGTGGTCGACGTGATCAAAGGCATCGCCGACCAGACCAACCTGCTGGCCCTGAACGCTGCGATTGAAGCAGCGCGTGCCGGCGAGATGGGCCGCGGCTTTGCCGTGGTGGCCGACGAAGTCCGCCAACTGGCGCAACGCACCAGCGAATCGACCGGGCAAATCCACGCCCTGATCGCCAAGCTGCAGCAAACCGCCACCAGCGCCGTACAGACCATGGAAGCCGGGCATCGCCAGGCCGAAGAAGGTGTGTCACGGGTTCTGGAAGCGGATCAGGCCCTGGTGGGGATCAGCGAAGCGGTGGCCAACATCACCGACATGACCACCCAGATCGCCGCTGCGACCGAAGAGCAAAGTGCGGTGGCTGAAGAAATCAGCCGCAACATCAGCAACATCTCGGAACTGGCGGACCAGACCTCGGAACAGGCGCACAACTCGGCGTTGCTGAGCGAAGAGCTGACCAAGACTGCCAATACGCAGTATTCGTTGGTGGAGCGGTTTAACCGCTGATTGGATTGGCAATAAACAAACCCCGGACAGCGAAAGCTTCCGGGGTTTTTTGTTTGTTATTTACGGCAATTGACGACTACTGCGGCAAACGAAGCCTATCCAGCAGTCGATTCACCAACAGCTCGTTCAGCATGATCAGCTGTTGCAGCGCCAGCAGCGGTTTGCGTTCCGGGCCGTTCACCGAGTTGGCGATATTGCCGGCCATGGCGTTGGCTGACGACAGTGATTCACTGGCTTCGACGAGCAGCGTTTCGTCATCGAGTGTGGGGTCGACCATGTAGATGGGACGGGGCTTGGGTGGGAAGTACTTCGGAGCTTCCGGCGCCAAGTAAAAGTCGAGTGCGCGGTCAACGGCGTCTTTTGTCTTTTGGGACTCGAGCTCGGGGTCTTGGGAAGTTGGATCGACTTCTGGCGGGTTAGGCGTGGCTTTGAACATATATGAAGCTCCGTATCGAAAAATAGGAGCCATCACCCTCGCTACCAAACGGCGGGTGGCGGCCATGCGCGGGTTGGTAGACCGGTCGAATACGGAACCCGGCGCTCACGAATGAGCCCCACGCATGCCCACCATATAAAACTGAGCCGCAAAAAAGAGGCTGCAGAAGGTGATGCCATACGACCGTAAACGAGCGGGCTACCAAACCCGATCACTGTTTTTCAGTGACAGGAAAACGATATAGCCCACCCCATAGCCGCGTAAGCCGGCGGATTCTGGCGTAGCCGTAGGCAACGACGCAAGGTGTTGTAGCCCTTATGGCGTAACGGTTCGTGTACTTTAAACATCGTCACGCATTGGTGTTTATGCGCTGAAAATGCTGGGCTGGAAGAGCTTTCAGTTTTTGTGGCGTGTCAGTGGAATCTTCCCCCCTCACCCTAGCCCTCTCCCCGTGGGAGAGGGAACTGACCGAGGTGTTCGGGCGAGGTACGCCGACGTGGGATACCGAGTTGAACTCACGCTTGAAAGCTACCCATTCGGCTCCCTCTCCTTGGGGGGAGGGGTAAGCTCGACACTGAAACCAAACCGTTCGCCAAACCACTCAACACGATGAGCGTTAGCTTGAGTACAGCTTTTGATCTTCGGGCGACGTCGGAAGGCTGAGTGGAGGGATTCGTCCGGGGGTGGGAGCGCAGCGACCGTTTGGCGCAGCCAAACACATCGAGAGGAGGTGCAGCGAAGCAAACCGTAGGCGATGCCCCCCGGATGAATCCCGGAGCGAAGGAACCCCGAGCCCCAGCGAGCGGGCCGAACGTAGGAGCAAGCGTTTTTTTGCTTACTTTTTTGAGGCGTTTGTCAAAAAAGTGAGTCGCCGTAAGGGCGAAACCCTAAGCAGCCATAACCGCAGCAACGGATATTCACCCGAAACAAAAATGGTGTTGCCCTTAAGATCGATCCCCCTCACCCCAACCCTCTCCCCCAAGGGGGCGAGGGGGAAAGGGAGCCGATCTTCATCTGGTTGAGAATTTCGGTACACCCTTGAGAAACACGGCTACCTTCTGTGCGGCGCTGGCCAAATGCTGTTCATGCGTAAACCCGGAAACCTTCAATGGCTTGAGGTCATGGTCGCCGGCCGCAAGCCAAGTCACCTCAATACTCGGTGACAAGGTGTAAGCCTCAACCGCCTCCCGATTGCCAAGCGCATCCCGCTCACCCTGCACAATCAACGTCCGAGTCTGCAAGGAAGCCAGATGTTCAACCCGTGGTTTCTCCGGTTTCCCAACCGCATAAAACGGATACCCCAGGCAAACCAACGCATCAGCACCAAGCTCATCCGCCAGCAAACTCGCCATCCGCCCCCCCATCGACTTGCCGCCAATCGCGAGTGGACCAGCGACATGAAGTCGCACCAAGCCATACACCTCACGCCAGCATTCCAGCAGTTTCGGCGCAGGATTCGGCGGGCGCTTGCCGCCATCAACCCGCCGCTGCGCCATGTACGGAAACTCAAACCGCAACACATTGACACCAAGCCCGGCAAGGCGCCCAGCCATATCCGTCATCCACTCGCTGTCCATCGGCGCACCCGCACCATGGGCGAGGATGAGGGTCGCTGAAGCCTCGCCAACAGCCGCATCCCACAGCCAGCCATGATCCCGCACGCACTGCGCCCATTGATCCCCGTCAATACTGGCCTTGTGCTGTTTGTCCATGCTTGCCTCGCTTTTAGTCTGCCTATAACTCCAGGCGAAGGGCGCGCTGCTTTTAGCGGGCGCGCTCGCTTCGGCTGAACCGTGGATGGGGAACCATGAACACTTCTATCAGTACCGCCTACAACTACAAGGTGGTCCGCCAATTCGCCATTATGACGGTGGTGTGGGGCATCGTCGGCATGGGGCTCGGGGTTTTTCTCGCGGCCCAATTGGTCTGGCCCGAACTCAACTTCAACTTGCCCTGGACCAGTTTCGGCCGCCTGCGCCCGCTGCACACCAACGCGGTGATCTTCGCGTTCGGCGGCTGCGCGCTGTTCGCCAGTTCGTTCTACTCGGTGCAGCGCACCTGCCAGACGCAATTGTTCGCGCCAAAAATCGCCGCGTTCTGCTTCTGGGGCTGGCAACTGGTGATCCTGCTGGCGGCCATCAGCCTGCCGCTGGGTTACACCAGCTCCAAGGAATACGCCGAGCTGGAATGGCCGATCGACATCCTGATCACCATCGTCTGGGTCGCCTACGCCATCGTGTTCTTCGGCACGATCATGCAGCGCAAGACCAAGCACATCTATGTGGGCAACTGGTTCTTCGGCGGGTTCATCATCACCGTGGCGATTCTGCACATCGTCAACAACCTTGAGTTGCCGGTGAGTTTCACCAAGTCCTACTCGCTGTACGCCGGCGCGACCGACGCGATGGTGCAATGGTGGTACGGCCACAACGCCGTAGGCTTTTTCCTCACTGCCGGTTTCCTCGGGATGATGTACTACTTCGTGCCGAAACAGGCCGAGCGTCCGGTGTATTCCTATCGCCTGTCGATCGTCCACTTCTGGGCACTGATCACCCTGTACATCTGGGCCGGCCCGCACCACTTGCACTACACCGCGCTGCCGGACTGGGCGCAGTCGCTGGGCATGGTGATGTCGCTGATCCTGCTGGCGCCAAGCTGGGGCGGGATGATCAACGGCATGATGACCCTCTCGGGCGCCTGGCATAAGTTGCGCAGCGACCCGATCCTGCGCTTCCTCGTGGTGTCGCTGGCGTTCTACGGCATGTCGACCTTCGAAGGCCCGATGATGGCGATCAAGACCGTCAACGCCCTCTCCCACTACACCGACTGGACCATCGGCCACGTCCACGCCGGCGCCCTCGGGTGGGTGGCGATGATTTCCATCGGCGCGCTGTACCACATGATCCCGAAAGTCTTCGGCCGCGAGCAGATGCACAGCATCGGCCTGATCAACGCGCACTTCTGGCTCGCCACCATCGGCACCGTGCTCTACATCGCCTCGATGTGGGTCAACGGCATCGCCCAGGGCCTGATGTGGCGTGCGGTGAACGAAGACGGCACGCTGACCTACTCCTTCGTCGAAACCCTGGTGGCCAGCCACCCAGGCTTCATCGTGCGGTTGATTGGCGGGGCGATCTTCCTCAGCGGCATGTTGCTGATGGCTTACAACACCTGGCGCACCGTGCGGGCCTCGCAGCCTGCTGATGTCGTCGCTGCCGCGCAGATGGCCTGAGGAGTCCGCCATGAAACACGAAACGATTGAAAAGAACGTCGGCCTGCTGATGCTGCTGATGGTGTTCGCCGTGAGCATCGGCGGCCTGACCCAGATCGTCCCGCTGTTCTTCCAGGACGTGACCAACAAGCCGGTGGAAGGCATGAAGCCCTACACCGCGCTGCAACTCGAAGGCCGCGACATCTACATCCGCGAAGGCTGCGTCGGTTGCCACTCGCAGATGATCCGGCCGTTCCGTGCCGAAACCGAGCGCTACGGGCACTACTCGGTGGCCGGTGAAAGCGTCTGGGATCACCCGTTCCTGTGGGGTTCCAAGCGTACCGGTCCGGACTTGGCCCGGGTTGGCGCGCGTTACTCCGATGACTGGCACCGCGCGCACTTGTACAACCCGCGCAACGTCGTCCCGGAATCGAAGATGCCGGCCTACCCGTGGCTGGTCACGCAAGCGGTCGACAGCAGCCACACCGAAACCAAGCTCAAGGTCATGCGCACCCTCGGTGTGCCGTACACCGACGACGACATCAGCGGCGCCGTGGCCAGCCTCAAGGGCAAGACCGAGATGGACGCCCTGGTCTCCTACCTGCAAGTGCTCGGCACTGCGATCAAGAGCAAGAGGTGAGCCATGGTCTTTGAAATGAGCGCGGGGCTGATTCGCGGCCTCGGCACGGTCGTGGTGTTCGTGGCCTTCGTCGGCCTGACCCTCTGGGTGTTCAACCGCAAGCGCACGCCGGAATTCGCCGAAGCGCGCCTGCTGCCGTTCGCCGACGAACCACAACCCGACACAACCCTAGCACCTGAACCAAGGAGTACCCGGCCATGACCACCTTCTGGAGTACGTGGATCTGCGTACTGACCATCGGCAGCCTGATCGGCCTGACCTGGCTGCTGATCGGCACCCGCCGGGGCGAAACCAAGGGCAGCGTCGACCAGACCATGGGCCACAGCTTCGACGGCATCGAGGAGTACGACAACCCGCTGCCGCAGTGGTGGTTCATGCTGTTCGCCGGCACGCTGGTGTTTTCCGTGGGCTACCTGATCCTGTATCCGGGCCTCGGAAACTGGAAAGGCATCCTGCCCGGCTACGAGGACGGCTGGACCGGCGTTCACGAGTGGGAAAAGGAGATGAGCAAGGCCGACGCCAAATTCGGGCCGATCTTCGCCAAATTCGCCGCCATGCCGGTGGAAGAAGTGGCGAAAGATCCGCAGGCGCTGAAAATGGGTGGCCGCCTGTTCGCCTCCAACTGCTCGGTGTGCCACGGCTCGGACGCCAAGGGTGCCTTCGGCTTCCCGAACCTGGCCGACAAGGACTGGCGCTGGGGCGGCAGTGCCGACACCATCAAGACCACCATCATGGGTGGCCGGATGGCGGCCATGCCGGCCTGGGGTGAAGTACTGGGCGAAGCCGGGGTGAAGAACGTGGCGGCCTATGTGCGTCACGAACTGGCCGGGTTGCCGTTGCCGGCTGACAGCAAGGCCGATGTGCAGGCCGGACAGCAAGCGTTCAGCACCACCTGCGTAGCCTGTCATGGGGCAAACGGCCAAGGCACTGAAGCCATGGGTGCGCCGAATCTGACGCACCCGGCCGGTTTCATTTACGGCACCAGCCTGACCCAACTCGAACAGACCATCCGCCATGGTCGTCAGGGCCACATGCCAGCACAGAGCGAACTGCTCGGCAACGATAAAGTGCAATTGCTGGCGGCTTATGTGTACAGCCTGTCGCACGGATTGAATACAGAAAATCTGCAAGCCGAAGGCCAGAAAGAGTAACCCTCCCGCGTTTCCCTGCCGCATTCGATCGAATGCGGCAGTCCCCTTCCCCTTTGCGACGCATTGTCGCACCCCCTCTGCAACCTGCCTTTCGTATCCCCGGATTCGGGTCTACGCTTGCCCGATGCGGACTGGCATGTGCCGGTTCCAGGTCGACCCCGGGCACCGTGATCGACGAATCGGCTGACCGATCAGGCTGCAAGCGCCGGTAGATACCGGCTGTCGCGCAAATGACCGTCCGTCTCCGATCTCGCCTTTCCCGCCCACCCGGTTGCATGCGATCCGGACCCTGCATTTTTTTCATCCGCCGAACGATTTTTTTCGAGGCCGATTTTGTCCTTACGCGGCGCATGGAAAGGCCGCAGAATCAGCGCTGGAACGCATTGACCCAGGTCATGGCGCGTTGCAATGACCCCCTGCTTTCTCCATACTTGCGGCCGATTTTAATCCTAATAAAACACCCAAACCGTGGAACCTTAGAATGAGCACAGCAATCAGTCCGACTGCTTATAACTATAAGGTAGTCCGCCAGTTCGCCATCATGACGGTGGTCTGGGGGATCCTTGGCATGGGGCTCGGTGTCTTCATCGCCTCGCAACTGGTCTGGCCGGAGTTGAACTTCGGTCTGCCGTGGACGAGCTTTGGACGCCTGCGCCCGTTGCACACAAACCTGGTGATTTTTGCCTTCGGTGGATGTGCACTGTTTGCCACTTCCTACTATGTCGTGCAGCGAACCTGCCAGACGCGACTGATTTCCGACAGCCTCGCGGCCTTCACCTTCTGGGGATGGCAAGCGGTGATCGTCGGCGCGATCATTACCTTGCCGCTGGGTTACACCACCACCAAGGAATACGCGGAACTGGAATGGCCCCTCGCCATTCTGCTGGCCATTGTCTGGGTCACCTACGGTCTGGTGTTCTTCGGCACCATCACCAAGCGCAAGACCAAGCACATCTACGTCGGCAACTGGTTCTACGGTGCGTTCATCGTGGTGACCGCGATGCTGCACATCGTCAACCACATGTCGCTGCCGGTCAGCCTGTTCAAGTCGTACTCCGCCTACTCGGGCGCGACCGACGCGATGATCCAGTGGTGGTACGGCCACAACGCCGTGGGCTTCTTCCTGACCACCGGCTTCCTGGGGATGATGTACTACTTCGTGCCGAAACAGGCCGAGCGTCCGATCTACTCCTATCGCCTGTCGATCGTGCACTTCTGGGCGCTGATCACCCTGTACATCTGGGCAGGTCCCCACCACCTGCACTACACCGCGCTGCCGGATTGGGCACAATCACTGGGCATGGCGATGTCGATCATCCTGCTGGCGCCAAGCTGGGGCGGCATGATCAACGGCATGATGACCCTCTCGGGCGCCTGGCATAAGCTGCGCACCGACCCGATCCTGCGCTTCCTCGTGGTATCGCTGGCGTTCTACGGCATGTCGACCTTCGAAGGTCCGATGATGGCGATCAAGACCGTCAACTCGCTCTCGCACTACACCGACTGGACCATCGGCCACGTACACGCCGGTGCCCTCGGTTGGGTGGCGATGATTTCGATCGGCGCGGTCTACCACATGATTCCGAAACTGTTCGGCCGCGCGCAGATGCACAGCACCGGTCTGATCAACGCGCACTTCTGGCTAGCCACCATCGGGACCGTGCTCTACATCGCCTCGATGTGGGTCAACGGCATCACCCAGGGCCTGATGTGGCGTGCAATCAACGATGACGGCACCCTCACCTACTCGTTCGTCGAAGCGCTGCAAGCCAGCCATCCGGGCTTCATCGTCCGCGCCCTCGGCGGAGCGTTCTTCGCCAGCGGCATGCTGCTGATGGCTTACAACGTATGGCGCACCGTTCGCGCCTCGAACCCGGCTGAAGCCGAAGCCGCCGCCACGATTGCCGTAGTTGGAGCTCACTGATGAAGCATGAAGCAGTCGAGAAGAACATTGGCCTGCTGGCCTTCTTCATGGTCATCGCCGTCAGCGTCGGTGGCCTGACCCAAATCGTTCCGCTGTTTTTCCAGGACGTCACCAACAAGCCGGTCGAAGGCATGAAGCCGCGCACCGCCCTTGAACTGGAAGGCCGCGACGTTTACATCGCCAACGGCTGTGTCGGCTGCCACTCGCAGATGATCCGTCCGTTCCGTGCCGAAACCGAACGCTACGGCCACTACTCGGTCGCCGGTGAAAGCGTCTGGGACCACCCGTTCCTGTGGGGTTCCAAGCGTACCGGCCCGGACCTGGCCCGTGTCGGCGGTCGCTACTCCGATGACTGGCAGCGTGCGCACTTGTACAACCCGCGCAACGTGGTGCCGGAATCGAAGATGCCGGCGTATCCGTTCCTCGTGGAAAACAAGCTCGACGGCAAAGACACTGCCAAGAAAATGGAAGTCCTGCGCACGCTCGGCGTCCCTTACACCGACGAAGACATCGCCGGTGCCAAGGATGCCGTGAAGGGCAAGACCGAAATGGACGCGCTGGTGGCCTATCTGCAAGGCCTGGGCACCATCATCAAAAGCAAACGGTGATTCTTAATGGATATCGGGATGATTCGTGGCCTGGGCACCGTTGTCGTGATGGTGGCCTTCATCGGTCTGGCGTTGTGGGTATTCAGCCCCAAGCGCAAGTCGGAGTTTGAAGACGCAACCTTGCTGCCCTTTGCGGATGATCCCGAAGCCATCAAGCACGTCGAGCAAGCTTCTAGGAGTAACAAAGAATGACTACATTCTGGAGTCTGTACGTCACAGTCCTCAGTCTCGGTACGATCTTTTCCCTGACCTGGCTGTTGCTGTCGACCCGCAAGGGGCAGCGCGCCGAGCAGACCGACGAGACGGTCGGCCACTCGTTCGACGGGATCGAAGAGTACGACAACCCCCTGCCGAAATGGTGGTTCATGCTGTTCGTGGGCACCATCGTCTTCGCCCTCGGCTATCTGGTCCTGTACCCGGGCCTGGGCAACTGGAAAGGCCTGCTGCCGGGCTACAACTACCTCGATAACGACAAGCAGACCGCGTTCGCCAACGGCCAGACCGGCTGGACCGGCGTTCACGAATGGGAAAAGGAAATGGCCCGTTCGGACGCCAAGTTCGGTCCGATCTTCGCCAAGTTCGCCGCCATGCCGATCGAGGAAGTCGCCAAGGACCCGCAAGCCCTGAAGATGGGTGGCCGCCTGTTCGCCTCCAACTGCTCGGTCTGCCACGGCTCCGACGCCAAAGGCGCCTATGGCTTCCCGAACCTGACCGACGCCGACTGGCGCTGGGGCGGCGAGCCGGAAACCATCAAGACCACCATCATGGGCGGTCGTCACGCCGTGATGCCGGCCTGGGCCGACGTGATTGGCGAGCAAGGCGTGGCCGACGTGGCCGCGTTCGTGGTCACCAACCTCGATGGCCGCAAGCTGCCGGAAGGCACCAAGGCAGATCCGGCCAACGGCCAGAAGCTGTTCGCCGCCAACTGCGTGGCCTGCCACGGCCCTGAAGGCAAAGGCACCCCGGCCATGGGCGCGCCCAACCTGACCCACCCGGCCGCGTTCATCTACGGTTCGAGCTTCGCCCAACTGCAGCAGACCATCCGTTACGGCCGCCAGGGCCAGATGCCTGCCCAGGAACAACTGCAAGGCAACGACAAGGTGCACCTGCTGGCAGCTTACGTGTACAGCCTGTCCCACGGTGAAAAAGCGCCGGAGGCGAACGCCGAATAAGGCCAACGCTGAAGTAACGAAAAAGGCCCCGTCACTCGACGGGGCCTTTTTCGTTTGAGTCGGATAAACATTCTGGATGAGAAGGTTCACAGCTAATCACATCCTGAAATCTTTGGTTGATCGACGCCCAAATCTCCAACCATTAGCCTCAGACCCAACTCATGACAAGCAGCCATGAGCAATCTTTAAAAATGCCAACAACACGGATGTGAAGCCATGTCAGAACTACCCGGTGATGATTTCCCGAACGAAGAAATTGAAGATCGGAGCGCTGAAGAATACGAGGAAGATCAATCAATCGACGATAGCACTGTATTGTCCCGCCACCCCCGCTCTGCCGAACGCCCGAAAAAACCGAAAAAGGAGCACTACACCGGCGGTCTGGACTCTCTGGGATGTGGACGCCTTCCCTGACATGCGGGCCATGCCGCGTCGATGCGCGGCATTCTCCAGTCCAGCGATCCTTACGCAGGAAGAAAGGATGAATCGTCTATAGTCAATTGATCTGGATCATGACTTGTTTCATCTGCTACACCATTCACGCTTTTCACCCAACGCGACCAAAGGTCGCACCCTTGAGCTAGAGCGACAGGCGTATCATTGCGCCACTGCAACACCCCTTCATGACCCCGGTCGGCACGTATCGATCGAGGCATTTTTCCACTGCCGTGGGATGCAATGATGAGTAATCAGATTCCGGTTCACGACGTCACACCACCCAGCAAGAACGCGAACAACAGCGTCGATCTTTACGCCTCTCGAGAAAAAATCTACACCCGTGCTTTTACCGGCCTGTTCCGCAATCTGCGGATGATGGGCGGCGCAGCGCTGTTCCTGTTGTATTTCGGTACGGTGTGGCTGAACTGGGGCGGCCATCAGGCGGTGTGGTGGAATTTGCCGGAGCGCAAGTTCTTCATTTTCGGTGCCACGTTCTGGCCGCAGGACTTCATTCTGCTCTCGGGCCTGCTGATCATCGCGGCGTTCGGCCTGTTCTTCATCACCGTGTACGCCGGCCGGGTCTGGTGCGGCTATACCTGTCCGCAAAGCGTGTGGACGTGGATTTTCATGTGGTGCGAAAAGGTCACCGAGGGCGATCGCAACCAGCGCATCAAGCTCGACAAGGCGCCGATGAGCGCCAACAAATTCCTGCGCAAATTCGCCAAGCATGCACTGTGGCTGCTGATCGGTTTTGTCACCGGCATGACCTTCGTCGGCTACTTCTCGCCGATCCGCGAACTGGTCATCGAGTTCTTCACCGGACAAGCCGATGGCTGGTCGTATTTCTGGGTCGGTTTCTTCACCCTCGCCACGTACGGCAACGCCGGCTGGCTGCGCGAGCAAGTGTGCATCTACATGTGTCCGTATGCGCGCTTCCAGAGCGTGATGTTCGACAAGGACACCCTGATCGTTTCCTACGATCCACGGCGCGGCGAAGGTCGTGGCCCGCGCAAGAAAGGCGCCGACTACAAGGCTCAGGGCCTGGGCGACTGCATCGACTGCACCATGTGCGTCCAGGTCTGTCCGACCGGCATCGACATCCGCGACGGCCTGCAGATCGAGTGCATCGGCTGCGCCGCCTGCATCGACGCCTGCGACAGCATCATGGACAAGATGGATTACCCGCGCGGGCTCATCAGCTACACCACCGAGCACAACCTGTCGGGGCAGAAAACCCATAAACTGCGTCCGCGCCTGATCGGCTACGCCGTGGTGCTGCTGGCGATGATCAGCCTGTTGGTCAGCGCGTTCTTCATGCGTTCGCTGGTGGGTTTCGACGTCAGCAAGGACCGCGTGCTGTACCGCGAGAACGCCGAAGGCCGGATCGAAAACGTCTACAGCCTGAAAATCATGAACAAGGATCAGCGCGACCATACCTACGTGCTGGAAGCCGCCGGCTTGCCGGATCTGCGCCTGCAAGGCCGGCGCGAGATCAAGGTGCCCGCCGGGGAAATCTTCAGCATGCCGGTCGAGTTGTCGAGCGCGCCGGAACAACTGCCATCGAGCACCAACGAGGTGAAATTCATCCTCAAGGACGCCGATGACAACAGCGTCCACGTTGAAGCCAAGAGCCGATTCATCGGCCCACAAAATCGTTGAGAGAACTGAACATGCCCGCAGCAAACGCCGCAAGTCCCTGGTACAAGCACCTTTGGCCATGGATCATCATCGGGATTCTGGCCTGTTCGGTGACCCTGACCCTGTCCATGGTGACCATTGCGGTGAACCACCCGGACAATCTGGTCAACGACAACTACTACGAGGCCGGCAAAGGCATCAACCGCTCGCTGGACCGCGAGCTGCTGGCCCAGACCCTGAAGATGCGCGCCGCCGTGCACCTGGATGACGTGACCGGCGAAGTCGATCTGCGCCTGAGCGGTGACAGCCAGCCGAAAACCCTGGAGCTGAACCTGATCTCGCCGACCCAGCCGGAGAAGGACCGCAAGATCGTCCTGGCCCGCAGCGAGACCGAACAGGGTCGTTACATCGGCCAGTTGAGCGACAAGATCGAAGGCCGGCGCTTCGTCGAGCTGCTTGGCACTCAGGACGATCACGTATGGCGCATGTTCGAGGAAGAACTGGTCAGCCATGACAAGGATCTGCTGCTGGGTGATGAGCCGTTGCAGGGTGCCGAGGATTTGAAGAAGTAAGCAACCTGCAAGTGCCCACTCACCCCAGGTTCCCGTGTGGTTGCACGCGCTATGCATGTCAGTGACGATGTCGGTGACTGAACCTATTTTTCCGGCTCACATCAATCGGCTCCCTCTCCCACCGGGAGAGGGCTGGGGTGAGGGCAAGCGGACCACTCGATTCCAAGGGTTTATCCCCTCGACAATGCCATGACCACCCCACTCCCCTGCTACCACTGCGCCCTGCCCGTCCCGCCCGGCAGTCGCTTCACCGCCGTCGTGCTCGGGGCGTCCCGCGAGTTCTGCTGCCCCGGCTGCCAGGCGGTGGCCGAAGCCATTGTCGCCGGCGGGCTGGAAAGCTATTACCAACACCGCAGTGAAGCCTCGGCCAACCCCGAAGCGCTGCCGGTGCAACTGGTGGACGAACTGGCGCTGTATGACCGCGCCGATGTCCAGCAACCCTTTGTGCGCCACGAAGGTGAACTGGCCGAAACCACCCTGCTGATGGAAGGCATCAGTTGCGCGGCCTGTGGCTGGCTGATCGAAAAGCACCTGCGCACCCTGCCAGCCGTGGCCGAAGCGCGGCTGAACCTGTCCAATCATCGCCTGCATGTACGCTGGGCCGACGCGCAATTGCCGCTGAGCCAGATTCTCGGCGAACTACGGCAGATCGGCTACGCCGCACACCCCTATCAAGCTGACCGCGCCAGCGAGCAACTGGCCAGTGAAAATCGCCGTGCCCTGCGTCAGCTCGGGGTCGCCGGGTTGCTGTGGTTCCAGGCGATGATGGCGACCATGGCCACCTGGCCGGAATTCAACATTGACCTCAGCCCTGAGCTGCACACGATCCTGCGCTGGGTCGCGCTGTTCCTGACCACCCCGATCGTGTTCTACAGCTGCGCGCCGTTCTTCAAGGGTGCGATGCGCGACCTGCGCACCCGCCACCTGACCATGGACGTGTCGGTTTCGCTGGCGATCGGCAGCGCCTACGTCGCCGGGATCTGGACTTCGATCACTGGCGTCGGCGAGCTGTATTTCGATGCGGTGGGCATGTTCGCCTTGTTCCTGCTCGCCGGGCGCTATCTGGAACGCCGCGCCCGGGAACGCACCGCCGCCGCCACCGCCCAGCTGGTGAATCTGTTGCCCGCCTCGTGCCTGCGCCTCGACAGCGCCGGCCAGAGTGAACGCATCCTGCTCAGCGAGCTGCGCCTCGGCGACCATGTGCTGGTGCAGCCCGGTTCGGTGCTGCCGGCGGACGGCAAGATCATCGACGGCCAGTCGAGCATCGATGAATCGCTGCTCACCGGCGAATACCTGCCACAACCGCGCACTCTGGGCGATGCCGTGACCGCCGGCACCCTGAATGTCGAGGGCGCGTTGACCGTCGAGGTGCAGGCGCTGGGCCAGGACACGCGGCTGTCAGCCATCGTCCGCCTGCTCGACCGTGCCCAGGCGGAAAAACCGCGACTGGCGGAAATCGCCGACCGCGCGGCGCAATGGTTCCTGCTGCTGTCGCTGATCGCCGCAGCGGCCATCGGCCTGTTGTGGTGGGAGCTGGATTCGTCGCGGGCGTTCTGGATCGTCCTAGCGATGCTGGTGGCGACCTGCCCTTGCGCGCTGTCCCTGGCGACGCCGACCGCGCTCACCGCCGCCACCGGCACTTTGCACAAGCTCGGCCTGTTGCTGACTCGCGGCCATGTACTCGAAGGCCTGAACCAGATCGACACGGTGATTTTCGACAAGACCGGCACCCTCACCGAAGGCCGGTTGGTACTGCGCTCGATTCGCCCGCTCGGCACCTTGGGCAGCGATCAGTGCCTGAGCCTGGCCGCCGCTCTGGAAAACCGTTCGGAACACCCGATCGCCCGCGCCTTCGGCCGTGCGCCACTGGCCGCTGAAGAAGTCCACAGCAGCCCGGGCCTGGGCCTCGAAGGCCTGGTCGGCGAGCAGCGTTTGCGCATCGGCCAGGCTGAATTTGTCTGCGCCCTCAGCGACACCGTCGCGCCGTCGATGCCGGATGAGCCCGGCCAATGGCTGCTGCTCGGTGACGCTCAAGGGCCGCTGGCGTGGTTCGTGCTCGATGACCGTCTGCGTGACGACGCCCCGGCCCTGCTCGCCGCGTGCCAGGCCCGTGGCTGGCGCACGCTGCTGCTGTCGGGTGACAGCTCGCCGATGGTCGCCAGTGTCGCCGCCGAACTGGGCATCGACGAGGCCCGTGGCGGCTTGCGCCCCGACGACAAGCTGCAAGTGCTGCAACAATTGCATAAGGATGGGCGCAAGGTGCTGATGCTCGGTGACGGGGTCAACGACGTGCCGGTACTCGCCGCCGCCGACATCAGTGTGGCGATGGGATCGGCCACCGATCTGGCGAAAACCAGTGCCGACGCGGTGCTGCTGTCCAACCGCCTCGACGCCTTGGTGCAGGCCTTCACACTGGCACGGCGCACGCGCCGGGTCATCATCGAGAACCTGCTGTGGGCCGCGCTGTACAATGGCCTCATGTTGCCGTTCGCCGCCCTCGGCTGGATCACTCCGGTGTGGGCGGCGGTCGGCATGTCGATCAGTTCGTTGACCGTGGTGCTCAACGCCCTGCGCCTGACCCGCCTGCCGGGTGCGCCGGTCGCCAGTGCCTCGTCAGAAACCCGCCCGCTGCCGGCCTGAGCCGCGCGGGCCTGGAGTACAGATGCCAGCTCTCTACGTGATGATCCCGGCCGCCCTGCTGATCGTGGCCATCGCCGTGTACATTTTCTTCTGGGCGGTGGACAGCGGTCAGTACGACGACCTCGACGGCCCGGCCCACAGCATCCTGTTCGACGATCAGGACCCGAACCACACCGCCGCCGTGGACGAAGCCAAGCCCGGCAAGCCGGACGACAAGGCGCCGCCCCATGCTTGAGTTGGCGCCCTTGCTGGTGTCGGCACTGATTCTCGGCCTGCTCGGCGGCGGTCATTGCCTGGGGATGTGCGGCGGCCTGATGGGCGCGCTGACTCTGGCGATTCCCAAGGAGCAACGCAGCCGACGCTTTCGCCTGCTGCTGGCCTACAACCTCGGACGCATCCTGAGCTATGCCGCTGCCGGCCTGTTGATCGGACTGGCCGGATGGGCCGTCGCCAATAGCCCGGGGGCGTTGTTCATGCGCGTGCTCGCCGGTTTGCTGCTGATTGCCATGGGCCTGTACCTGGCCGGCTGGTGGAGCGGCCTGACCCGCATCGAAAGCCTCGGTCGTGGTTTGTGGCGTTACATTCAGCCGGTCGCCAATCGCTTGCTGCCGGTGTCGAGCCTGCCCCGTGCGCTGCTGCTCGGCGCGCTGTGGGGCTGGCTGCCGTGCGGGCTGGTTTACAGCACGCTGCTGTGGTCGGCGAGCCAGGGCAATGCGCTGGACAGTGCCTTGCTGATGCTCGCCTTCGGGCTTGGCACCTGGCCAGTGCTGCTCGCCACGGGGCTCGCCGCCGAGCGGGTCACGGCACTGCTGCGCAAACGCAGCGTGCGCATGGCCGGTGGATTGCTGGTGATCCTGTTCGGCATCTGGACCCTGCCAGGGCCACATCAGCATTGGCTCATGGGCCATTAGCCTGCGGAGAGGCCCGCCCCGCCTGCGCCAATCCTCCCCGTTGATGCAAATCAAGATGCCCCGCAACCCCCACCCCTAGACTCGGCACACTGCCAGCCTATCCGGGGGAATGCCCGCATGCTCGACGCCATTCGTTGGGACACCGATTTGATCCGCCGCTACGACCTGGCGGGGCCGCGCTATACCTCGTACCCGACGGCCGTGCAATTCAACAGTCAGGTCGGCACCTTCGACCTGTTCCACGCCCTGCGCGACAGCCGCAAGGCCCTGCGACCGCTGTCGCTGTACGTGCATGTGCCGTTCTGCGCAAACATTTGCTACTACTGCGCCTGCAACAAGGTCATCACCAAGGATCGCGGCCGCGCGCTGCCGTACCTGCAACGGCTCGAGCAGGAAATCCAGTTGATCGCCTGCCACCTCGACCCGGCGCAAAAAGTCGAGCAACTGCACTTCGGCGGCGGCACCCCGACATTCCTCAGCCACGACGAATTGCGGCAACTGATGGCGCACCTGCGCAAGCATTTCAATCTGCTGGACGATGACTCCGGCGACTACGGCATCGAAATCGATCCCCGGGAAGCCGACTGGTCGACCATGGGCCTGCTGCGCGAACTGGGCTTCAACCGGGTCAGCATCGGCCTGCAAGACCTTGATCCGGCGGTGCAACGGGCGGTCAATCGCCTGCAAAGCCTGGAAGAAACCCGCGCAGTGATCGATGCGGCGCGCACGCTGCAATTTCGCTCGATCAACATCGACCTGATCTACGGTTTGCCCAAACAGACCCCGGACAACTTCGCCCGCACCGTCGAGGAAGTCATCAGCCTGCAACCGGACCGGCTCTCGGTGTTCAACTACGCGCACCTGCCGGAACGCTTCATGCCGCAGCGGCGAATCAACGGCAATGAACTGCCGAGTCCGACGCAGAAACTGGAAATGCTGCAACGCACCATCGAGCAACTGACCGCCGCCGGCTATCGCTACATCGGCATGGATCATTTCGCCCTGCCCGACGATGAACTGGCGATCGCCCAGGAAGAGTCGACGCTGCAACGCAACTTCCAGGGCTACACCACCCATGGGCATTGCGATCTGATTGGCCTGGGCGTGTCGGCGATCAGTCAGATCGGCGATTTGTACTGCCAGAACAGCAGCGACCTCAATCAATACCAGAACACCCTGGCCGCCGCGCAACTGGCGACCAGTCGCGGCTTGCTGTGCAACGCCGACGATCGCCTGCGCCGCGCGGTGATTCAGCAACTGATCTGCAATTTCAGCCTGGAATTCGCCGCCATCGAACGTGCGTTCAACATCGACTTCCAGGGCTATTTCGGCGGTCTGTGGCCGCAATTGAATGGCATGGCCAAGGATGGCCTGATCGAACTGGATCGCGAGCGGATCAATGTGCTGCCCGCCGGACGCCTGTTGGTACGCTCGGTGTGCATGGTGTTCGATGCCTATCTGGAACAGCAGAATCGCCAGCGCTTTTCCCGGGTGATCTAGATTTTTGTCAGCAGTTCGCCGGTTTTCATATTTTGATCGGGGGTCATGTTCGATTGCGTGACGACTTTGGCCAGCGACAGGTTGGCAGTGATCAGTCCGGTGTTGAGCGCGGCAATCGCGCTCCTGAAGGCTGCCACCTTGGCGAGTCGCTCTTCATTGGAGAGTTTGCTGTCGAGCATCACTTGGTTGATCAGCGCATTTTTCTCGGCAATCTGTTGCTGCAATTTGCGGATCATCTTCAGCAACTGCTGGACGTTCTCTGGCAAGTCGCTGGCTTCGATGTCCCGGTTGTTGCCACCCGCCCCGGCGGACCTGGCGATGGCAGCACCGGACAGCGACACTTTGACGCTATCGACCAAGGTCGGGCTTGCCATCGCCGACGCATCGGTGACGGGCTCAACTGCCGCGGAGGTGTCAGTCACCTCAACCAACGAGGCAATACCGCTGTTACCGGGGCCCGGCGTACCGATAATGGTCATCGAAACGGTTCCTTGTATGCATTCTGATACCGCTGTATCGGCCTTATCGACCGTGGCTTTATCCCCGAATGGCAATCTCGCCACAGGCTGGCCTGAATGTCCTCCCGTGGGTTACCCTTACGCCTTATGTGTGTTTTCCCACAAGGATTTAAGAAATGTCCGAGCCAGTTAAACTGCGCGCTCATAACCAGGCTAATTGCAAGGATTGCAGCCTGGCCCCTCTCTGCCTGCCACTTTCGCTGAATCTGGAAGACATGGATGCGCTGGACGAAATCGTCAAACGTGGCCGCCCGTTGAAGAAGGGTGAGTTCCTGTTCCGCCAGGGCGACACTTTCGATTCCGTTTATGCAGTACGCTCCGGCGCGCTGAAGACCTTCAGCCTGAGCGATACCGGCGAAGAACAACTCACCGGCTTCCACCTGCCGAGCGAACTGGTCGGCCTGTCCGGCATGGACACCGAAAAACACCCAGTCTCCGCCCAGGCCCTGGAAACCACCTCGGTGTGTGAAATCCCCTTCGAGCGCCTCGATGAACTGGCCCTGCAATTGCCGCAGTTGCGCCGTCAGTTGATGCGCGTGATGAGCCGCGAAATCCGCGATGACCAGCAAATGATGCTGCTGTTGTCGAAGAAGACCGCCGATGAACGGATCGCGACGTTCCTGGTCAACCTCTCCGCGCGCTTCCGCGCCCGTGGGTTCTCGGCCAATCAGTTCCGCCTGAGCATGTCGCGCAACGAAATCGGCAACTATCTGGGGCTGGCGGTGGAAACCGTGTCCCGGGTGTTCACCCGCTTCCAGCAGAACGAACTGATTGCCGCCGAGGGCAAGGAAATCCATATCCTCGACCCGATCCAGCTCTGCGCCCTGGCCGGCGGCTCGCTCGACGGCTGATCTCGACCCGCGGCCGAGCGAACCGTTTCAGCCGCGGGTATACTGCGCCGTTTGCAGCCCTGCCAGGACACCTCGACGATGGTCTTCGACTCCTTCGACATCAAATCCCTGATCCGCCCCGTGATCGACTTCCCGAAACCGGGCGTGATCTTTCGCGACATCACCCCGCTGTTTCAATCGCCCAAGGCCATGCGCCTGGTGATGGACAGCTTCGCCCACCGCTACGTGGAAGCCGACTTCACCCACATCGGTGCCATGGATGCGCGCGGTTTCCTGATCGGTTCGGTGCTGTCCTACCAGTTGAACAAGCCGCTGGTGCTGTTCCGCAAGCAAGGCAAACTGCCGGCCGACGTGCTGGCCGAGGGTTACGCGACCGAGTACGGCGAAGCGTTTCTCGAAGTGCACGCCGACAGCCTCTGCGAAGGCGATTCGGTGGTGATGTTCGATGACCTGATCGCCACCGGCGGCACGCTGATCGCGGCGGCCAACCTGATCCGCCGCATGGGCGCGCGGGTGCATGAAGCGGCGGCGATCATCGACCTGCCGGAGCTGGGTGGTTCGCAGCGTTTGCAGGACATGGGAATCCCGACCTTCTGCCTGACCCAGTTTGCCCTGACCGACAAGTAAGCGGCACCTGAAACGACGCCTTCGCAAGCAAGCCCGCTCCCCCTGCTTTTGTGGGAGCGGGCTTGCTCGCGAAGGACCAGCCGCTTCACCGCATCAGTCAAAGCCCCATCTGCTTGCTGATGATCTCGTTCATCACCTCCCGCGTCCCGCCGCCAATCGACAGAATGCGGTTATCCCGATACAGCCGCTCCACCCGACTCTCACGCATGTAACCCAACCCGCCCAGAATCTGCACCGCCTCGGTGGTAATCCGGTCCGAGGTGTCGGTGGCGAAATTCTTCGCCATGGAAATCTCCTTGATCACACTCTGCCCCGCCGCCATTTTCGCCGCCTGGCGATAGGTGAACTCCCGCGAGACTTCCAGCGCCGTGGCCATTTCCGCCAGGCGATGCTTGATCACCTGAAACTTGCCGATGGGTTTGCCGAACGCTTCACGCTCCCGCGCCCACTTCAGGCTCTCTTCCAGCGCCAGTTGCGCGGTCATGTTGGCCATCAGCGCCAGGGCCAGGCGTTCGCTCTGGAAGTTGCCCATGATGCAGGCGAAGCCCATGTTTTCCGCACCGATCAGATTTCCTACGGGCACCCGGCAGTCATCGAAGAACAATTCAGCGGTATCCGACGCCCACCAGCCCATTTTCTTCAGTTGCCGCCCGACGGTGAACCCCGGCGTGCCCTTCTCGATCAGCAACAGACTGATGCCGCCGAAACCCGGCGCACCGGTGCGCACCGCGACGGTGTAGAAGTCCGCGCGCACGCCGCTGGTGATGAAGGTTTTGCTGCCGCTGACCCGGTAGTGATCGCCGTCACGCACGGCGCGGGTCTGCAGATTGGCAACGTCAGAACCGCCGCCAGGCTCGGTGACCGCCAGGGCACTGATCTTTTCGCCACTGAGTACGGACGGCACCACGCGGTCGCGCACGTCGGGGCGTGCCCATTTGAGAATTGGAGGTAGACCGATGTCGAGCGAACCGAGCCCGGCCACCAGACCGCCCGAGCCGCAACGCATCAGTTCTTCACTGGCGGCAATCTTGGCGAACAGATCACCTTCGTGGCTGCCGCCCAGCGCCTCGGGATAACCGATGCCGAGAATGCCCGCGGCACCGGCCTTCAGGTACAGCTCGCGGGGGAAACGTTCGGCCTCCTCCCACTGATCGATGTCCGGCAGGATCTCGCGCTCGACGAAACGCCTGACGCTGTCGCGGACCATTTGGTGGCTGGGGTCGAAGTATTCCTGAAAGGCAGGCATCGGCGAACTCCACTGAAGGGTTCGCCGAACTTAACCGAGCGCTTGCTTGGTTTCAAGATCAAAGGAACGCAGCAAGATTGCGATCCTTTATTGTTGATCAGAGCGAAATCGGTTTGCGCCCGGCAAACGAATGCGCCAGCGTGCCGCCATCCACCAGCTCCAGCTCGCCGCCCAACGGCACGCCATGGGCGATCCGCGAAACGATCAGGCCTTTGTTGTGCAGCAACTGGGCGATGTAGTGCGCGGTGGCTTCACCCTCGACGGTCGGGTTGGTCGCGAGGATCACTTCAGTGAAGGTCCCCGCCTCTTCGATCCGCGCGATCAACTGCGGAATGCCGATCGCCTCCGGGCCGAGCCCGTCCAGCGGCGACAGGTGCCCCTTGAGCACGAAGTAACGGCCCCGGAAGCCGGTCTGCTCGACCGCATAGACGTCCATCGGCCCTTCCACCACGCACAGCAACGTGTCGTCGCGGCGCGGATCGGCGCATTGCGGGCACAAATCGTCTTCGGTCAGCGTCCGGCACTGACGGCAATGACCGACCCCTTCCATGGCCTGGCTCAAGGCCTGAGCCAGGCGTGTACCGCCGCTGCGATCACGTTCGAGCAACTGCAACGCCATGCGCTGGGCAGTTTTCTGACCCACGCCCGGCAAAGTTCGCAGGGCGTCGATCAGTTGGCGAATCAAAGGGCTGAAGCTCATGGGTAAAAAGTCCGACAAAACAACGAGACGCGGTTTATACCCGCGCCTCCGGCCAGCGTCAAATCCTCAGTCCCGGGCGACCCGCACCACCAGTTTGCCGAAGTTGCGCCCCTCCAGCAGACCGATAAAGGCCTGCGGTGCCTGCTCCAGGCCCTCGACCACATCTTCGCGAAATTTCACCTTGCCATCGCGCACCCACGGCACCATGGCGCTGATGAATTCCGGCTGACGGTCACCATAGTCATCGAACACGATGAAACCCTGGATGCGCACCCGCTTGGTCAGCAACGCCCGTTGCAACAGCGGCAGCCGATCCGGGCCTTTTGGTGCCTCCGAAGCGTTGTAGCCGGAAATCAGGCCGCACAACGGGATCCGCGCCTTGGGGTTAAGCAACGGCACCACCGCGTCGAACACCTGGCCACCGACGTTCTCGTAATAGATGTCGATACCGTTGGGGCAGGCCTTGGCCAGTTGCTCGGCGAAGTCGGCAGACTTGTGATCGATACAGGCATCGAAGCCCAGCTCCTCGACCACGTACTTGCACTTCTCCGCCCCGCCGGCAACGCCAACGGCCCGCAGCCCCTTGATTTTCGCCACTTGCCCGACCACCGAACCGACCGCACCGGAAGCGGCGGCCACCACCAGGGTTTCGCCCTCCTTCGGCTGGCCGATGTCCATCAGGCCCATGTAGGCGGTCATCCCCGGCATGCCCAGCACACCCAGGGCCATCGACGGTTTCGGCAGCCCGGACGGGATCGGGATGATGTTGCGCCCGTCGCTGATGCTGTGGCTTTGCCAACCGGTGGCACCGACCACCAGATCGCCGACGTGGAACTTTGGATGACGGGATTGCTCGACCCGGCTGACAGCACCGCCGGTCATCACCTCGCCGATTTGTACCGGCGCCGCGTAGGACCGCGCGTCGCTCATGCGCCCACGCATGTAGGGATCGAGTGACAGGTAAAGGGTCTTGAGCAGCAACTGGCCGTCTTCCAGATCCGCCAGCGCTTCGCGCTCCAGGCGGAAATTCTCAGGGGTCGGCGCGCCTGTCGGACGCGAGGCCAGAACGATACGTTGATTGAGCGTCAGAGGGTCGGACATGTCAGCGTCTCCTGTGAATGATGAATTCAGCGGTATAGGGAGCAGACCCTGGTAGGCGTTTTGCGTTCGATGTTTTGTCAGTTGGGTCGGGCTGCGCAGGGCTCAGCTCCTGTGGGAGCGGGCTTGCTCGCGCAAGCGACCCTGACCGCACCACCAGCACAAACAGCGGAAACAAAAATGCCAAGCGCAATGCCTGGCATTTTGTGTAGCTCATCTGCTGCCCAAAGGCGAATCAGAATGGCAGTTTCATACCGGCAGGCAGGTTCATGCCAGCGGTCATGCTGCCCATTTTTTCCTGACTGTTGGCTTCGATCTTGCGCACGGCGTCATTGACGGCGGCGGCGACCAGATCTTCGATCACTTCACGATCGTCTTCGTCCAGGCCCGGCAGCAGCGTCGGGTCGATGCTCACGCGCTTGAGGTCGTGACGACCGGTCATCACCACGGTGACCATATCGCCGCCGGCCTTGCCGGTGACTTCGGCGTTGGCCAGTTCTTCCTGCGCCTTGGCCATTTTTTCCTGCATCAGCTGTGCCTGCTTCATCAGGCCGGCCATGCCACCTTTCATCATGGGAATCACCTCAAAAGTACTGGGATCAAAACAGCGCCCGGCCGAGTGTAGCCGAGCGCCTTCAGTTATTAGCCCTGAGTGACCAGGGCGTCGACAGGTTCAATAGTATCGTGTCGCACGACCGCGCCGAACTGCTGCACCATCTGCTGGATGAACGGATCGCCATGGATCGACTCCTCCGCCTCGCGCTGACGGTTGGCACGGCGCCGGGACGCCGCCTGGGCCGGGGTTTCCTGCTCGGGCTTGATCAGCTCCATGCGCAGGTTCAACGTACGCCCGTGATATTGGTTCAATGCATCGTTGAGACGACGCTGCTGGGTCGCGTTGAACAAGGCGCTGTGGGCCGGGTCCAGGTGCATCAGCCAATCGTCGCCGTCGACCGCGATCAGCGTGCAGTTGGCGGCGATGCTGCCGGTCATGCCGGAAATCGGCAGTTTCGGGAACAGCTCCAGCCATTGCAGGGCCAGGCCGGTAGCCGGCGCCGCCGCAGGTTCCGGCTCGGGCTCCGGAGCAGGATCGACGGCGTGCTCGCTGGCCAGATCGTCGAGGTAACTGTAGGCCGAATCCATGTCCGGCTCGATGTAATCCTCGTCGAGCGGCGGTTCGTCGTCCATGTCCATGCCCGGCGTCGCGGCATCGACGTCGGCGACCGATGGCTCGGGAATCGGCGCGGCGGCCCACTCCGGGGCTTGCGGAACGACGCTGTCCGGGGTCGGCAGCGGCATCGGCGGCAGCTCGGGTTGCTCGGCGGCGATTTCCAGCACGGGTTCGACGGCCGGCTGCTGCACGGGCGCCGGTTCTACCGGATCGTTCCACGGCAGGTCGACGACGTCTTCCACAGCGGCGGGCTCGGGCTCGGGCACGGGTTCCGGCTCAGGCTCAGCCACCGCGGCAGGCGCAACCGGCGCGGGTGCTGGCTCAGGCGCCACCACGGGCGGCGGGGCCGGCGCAGTCACTGCAGCGATCACCGGCGCAGCCTTCGGCGCGGCAGCCACTGAGTTTGCGGAATCAACTGTGGCCTGGCTGATCCCCACTGGCTTTAGCGGTTGCCTTGGGGCGTCCGCGCTGTCGGCGGGCCGGAAGGCCAGCATCCGCAGCAAGACCATTTCGAAACCGCCGCGAGGATCCGGCGCCAGCGGCAAATCGCGGCGCCCGATCAGGCCCATCTGGTAATAGAACTGCACGTCTTCGGCCGGCAGTGCCTGAGCCAGCGCCAACACCCGGTCACGGTCGCCGTGGCCATTGTCGACACCGTCCGGCAGCGCCTGGGCGATAGCAACGCGGTGCAGCACGTTGAGAATTTCCGAGAGTACGCCGTTCCAGTCCGGCCCCTGTTCGGCCAAGTGGCGCACGGCTTCGAGCAGCGCCTTGGCATCGCCTTCGATCAGCGCATGCAGTACGTCGTAAACCTGGCCGTGATCCAGCGTGCCGAGCATCGCCCGCACATCGGCGGCCAACACCTTGCCTTCGCCAAAGGCGATGGCCTGGTCGGTCAGGCTCATGGCATCACGCATCGAGCCGTCCGCCGCGCGGCCCAGCAACCACAGCGCGTCGTCTTCGAAGGGTACGTTTTCAGCGCCGAGGACGTGGGTCAGATGCTCGACCACCCGCTCCGGCGTCATGTTCTTCAGGGAGAACTGCAGGCAGCGCGAGAGAATCGTTGCAGGAAGTTTCTGCGGGTCGGTGGTCGCCAGGATGAACTTGACGTAAGGCGGCGGCTCTTCGAGGGTTTTCAACAGCGCATTGAAGGAATGGCTGGAGAGCATGTGGACTTCGTCGATCAGGTAGACCTTGAAACGGCCCCGGCTCGGCGCGTACTGCACGTTGTCGAGCAGTTCGCGAGTGTCCTCGACCTTGGTGCGGCTCGCGGCGTCGATCTCGATCAGGTCGACAAAGCGCCCTTCATCGATTTCGCGGCAGACCGAACACTCGCCACAAGGGCTGGAAGTGATACCTGTCTCACAGTTCAGGCATTTGGCGATGATCCGCGCAATCGTGGTCTTGCCCACCCCCCGCGTACCGGTGAACAGGTACGCATGGTGCAGCCGCTGGCTGTCCAAGGCATTGATCAGAGCCTTGAGCACATGGGTCTGGCCGACCATTTCGCGGAACGAGCGCGGACGCCATTTACGTGCAAGAACCTGATAACTCATCGAAAACCGTCGCGGCAAAGGAAGCAGAAGCGGCTAATGCTAGCGGAGCAAGGGCAAAATTGCATCCGGTGTGCTCTTCTATTCTGGCTAAGCTGCGTGAGCGAGGGCTTTTGTCGACTCGGGATGGGGATTGAGCGGAGCATTTATGCGCTGGGCCTTGGGGGCAATACTGGGAATCAGCCTGAACGTGACGGCCTCGGAGCCGCCGCTGCGCTTCGCCGTGGCCGACAGCTGGGCCATGCCGATGGTGCAGATCGAACGCGGGCGCCCGACCCAGGGCATCCTCTACGACATGATGCTCAGCCTGGCGACCCAGGTCGGCGTCCCGGCACAATTTCACGTCCTGCCCCGCGCCCGGGTGCAAAGCGCCATGGAGCACGGCGAAGTCGACGTGCGCTGTTACGCCGCGCAATCGTGGCTGCCGAACCAGTCCGGCGACTACATCTGGAGCATCCCGGTGCTGTTCCAGCGCGACCTGCTGATCAGCCGCCCCGGCCCGCCCGTCGACCTCGACCCGGCCAGCCTTGCGCGTCAGCCGATCGGCACCGTGCTGGGCTACACCTACCCCACCCTGCAACCGCTGTTCGACGCCGATCAACTGCAACGCGAAGACGCCCGCAACCAGGAACAGGTGCTGGAAAAGCTCCTGGCCGGTCGCTACCGCTACGCCGTGAGCAATCAATGGACCCTGGACTGGTTCAACCAGCGCCTGCTGCCGGGACAACAATTGCAACGGGTGGCAGTGTTGCAGGAGCAGAACGTCGGTTGTTATGTGAGGAACGATCCGAACGTGCCGGTACAGCGGATTCTGCGGACGCTGTTGCGGATGAAAATGTCGGGGGAGATCGATGAGATCATCCGGCTATATACCGGAAGTTCGGAAAGCAGCCCGTAGGTGGATTCACCCCTCAATAGCCGTGCAACTCGCGGAATTTCTGATCGTCGTGGCCGACGTGATAATCGACCCACTCGACCACATCGTAAGGCAGGTAAAGCTGCCGCCTGGCTCGGGAGATCGCGATGTACACGGCGCAGATCCGCTGATCGAACTCGTAGGCGTCCTTGAATTTCACCGTGGTGAGCAGCTCGGTTGTCAGCAACACCCGGTCAAACTCCATTCCCCCGGCGTCCTCTGCAAGCATCAGCATGCAGCAGGTATCGGAGCGGCCAATCACCCGGTTCAAAGCGGTCACATCAGCGACCTTGAAACCGTTTTCCAGGCGGTTTTCGACCCAGAGAAACGCCTCATCAAACTGACTGGCCTCTCGCACCTGTCGCCAGTCCGCCATGTCGCTGAAATACGGATGCGGCCCCTTCTCGCTATTCGCGGCGCTGTAATAGGCGGACTTGAACATCTCGATCGCCGTGATCATGAAATGCTCGAGATCCCGCTGCGCCGCCGCGTCCTGGAAAATGAACGGGCAATTGGCATCGCGCAGTTCGATGGCCCATTTCACCGTGTCCCAGCGCGATGCGGTCAGCACCGCACAGCCTTCGGGCGGCACGAAACCCTGCGGATAGTGCTCGACGCCGACATCAGCATCGCGCGCGCCTTCAAAGGGGATCTTGCTCTTCTTCGAGTGGCGGGCGATCAACGGATTGACCAGACGCTCGACATTGCGCCCCGAACGCACCGAATAGCAGACATCGCTTTGCCGGACCTCGCGCTTGCGCCTGACCGGTTCGTCACCGGGCTGCTGATACTCGTCTCCCAGCGTGATCAACACCTGCCGCCCACGCTCGATGATTTGCAACAACGACTCGGGAATATCCTGGCTTTCATCAATCAGAATGTGCGTGTAGCGGGCAGGCACCGAACACCCCGCCAGACTCGCACGCTTGATCATCAGCAACGCCCCGAACCCGGTCTGGCCGGCCCATGCAGGGTTAGCCTCAAGATAGACCCACAGCCGGCTCGAGTACTCGAGCAGCGCCCTGGCATCCACCTCGGACAGCGCTTGCTTGAAATGCGGGAAGTGTCTGGCCGACAGACTGTGCTCCCTTGAGCGGCAATAGCGTTCAAGCACCTTGAGACAGACATCCAGAGTCGCTTGCCCGCTGCGGGCCTGAAAACCGTGGATGTTCAGTTCCTGTGCAACCGCCTGCCTGCTCGCCCCCCGGAGAGACGCACTGGCAGGTCTGGATCGAGGCCCCAGCAGAAGTTTTTGCGCAAAGGCGTCGAAAGTGGCGCTGGTGCTTCCGTCGCGGGCATTTCCCATGCGCTCGCGAAGAACCCTCAGTTTTTCAGCCGTGCGCGCCAGCACCAGGGTTCCTCCGGGGCGCAGGCACTCCATCAAGGTGCCCAGCAGGTGGCTTTTGCCGATCCCCGCATAGCCCTGAACATGCAGGTCTTCATCCAGATTGGCGCGGAAGGTTCTGACCAGTTTGTCTTGAGCGGCACTCAACCAGCGCTCGCGATGCCGGGGCGTGACCGTCTGCTGGCGGAACGGATTGTTGCGCGCATGGTGGCGGATTTTGTACTCGACATCCCATTTCCCGTCGGGCAACAGGTAGTCCCGCGCCGCCACTTCATCGTCCAGCAGGCAACGCAGGTTCAGACGCTTGATGGCATTGAGGCCGAAGTACAATTTGCGCGGATCGAACAGCCGCCGAGCCTCCGCAAGCAGCCCTGCGCCATCGGCCTGACGCTTCTCCACGGCCCACGCAATCAGCCTGGCCAGCACCCGCTCCGCCGCACCTGCCGTCAGGTCCTTTTCTGCCGCCTCCGCCAGATTCTGGATGACCAGTACCGCCGCCAGCTCCGCATCCGTCAGCGGGCCGAGCGTTGTTGCGCCGTCAGCCTCCAGCAAAGCCGCGCAGGCCTCGTGGGTGATGGGCAAAAACACAGGGCTGGAGAAATCAAAATGTTCCGGATGCATACAACCTCGCCGCCTGGGCAGGCGTTCTCACACGATCAATCCTGACCCGTGCTTATCGTTCATTTCGTGGCGAATCCGCCGGCCAAGGAGTATGCCACCGTTCACCTGCCGTGATTGAGCGGCGATGCGGGACGGGGCGAAAAAGGAAATGCCCGACGCCATCGCGCGCAACTTCGCACGAAAACCCGGCGCGGTGGAAAAATCACAGGCATAAAAAAACCGCAGTGGGCGAAACCCATGCAGTTCTGATTTGATTCGTTCGAGGTTCGTTAAGGTGGCGACCCCACCAGCCACACCCCGGCACACAATGTTCCCGCTGTGGCTGCTGCCTTCCGGCTCTGACCAGGTTCACGGGTAATCGTTGCGGGGGGACCGATGGGGTCACCATAACGACGCTTGCCTGTCGGCGAGCCGCGCCATTGTACCTATCTGAGACGAAGTTACAACCGCTGGTTGTAGATTAAAAATATGAAGAGGCTCAAGCACTTGCTATTGCGCCTGAAGCACTTCGTCCGCCCGGCCGCCCGCCTGCTGGATCACCAGATGAATGAAGTGCAGTTTGGCAATCGCCGGGGCCGGCAGCACGAACGGGTAGAAATCCGGCTGGCCCATGCTGCGTGACAGCTCGTTGAGCATCCCCGCCAGCTCGATCCACGCATTGACGAACGACAGGAACGCTGCGCCACCAGGGTGTTCCGGCTCGTACAGGGTGCTGGTCGGGAATGGCCGGTAGTCGAAATCCAGCTCCCGCGCGCTCATGCCGAAACCCAGCGCGGTGTCCACCGCGTCCATCATGTGCAGGTAGTGCGCCCAGGTTTCCGCCCAGTCTTCCCACGGGTGCATGGTCGCGTAGGCGCTGACGTAGTGTTGCGGCCAGTCCAGCGGCGCGCCGTGCTGGTAGTGGCGATCCAGTGCCTCGGCGTAACTGGCGCGTTCGTCGCCAAACAGATGGCGAAACCCTGTGAGCCACGGGCCGTTGGCGATCAAGCGATCCCAATAGTAATGCCCGACCTCGTGGCGAAAATGCCCGAGCAACGTGCGATAGGGTTCATGCATCTGCGCCCGCACCTGCTCGCGGTGGGCGTCGTCGGCCTCGGCGATGTCGAGGGTAATCAGGCCGTTGGCGTGGCCGGTCATCGGTGCGTTGCCCTCAAGGTCGACACCGATGAAATCGAACGCCAGCCCCGTTTCTTCGTCGACGGTTTTTGCCACGACCGGCAAACCGAGCGTAATCAGTTGCGCGATCAAGCGACGCTTGGCGATCTCGACCTTGCGCCAGCGTTCAGGATTTTGCGCAGCGGACAGGTCGGGAATGGTGCGATTGAGGCGGCAGGCGATACACAGGCTGTCGGCGGCGTCGGCCGGTAGCAGCCAGTTGCAGGCGGCGGGCGTGTCGAGGTTGGCACAGCGGCGGAACAGTCCGGCATCGGGATCGACGTCGAGCGTCCATGTGCCTTCCTGAGGCCCTGGTTGCAACGAACTGAGGCGACTGTGTTCCGGTTGATAACCCAGGAATGCCTCGCAGGCCAGGCACTGGCTGTTGCGAAAGAACAGCGACTGGCCGCAGCGGCACGGCCAGACTTTGCTGTTGCGCGAAGACTCGCCCATGAACGGCGCGACGATGCGGGAACTCAGCTGCTCGAAAAAGCGGTACATGGCGATCTCTCCCTGGGGCTTGCCAAGACTAGATCATCCTCGTGCGCCGATCGTTCCACGCACCGCGTCGCAACGATCGATCAGACCGCGAGACCATGCCCTTTCAGGAAGGCAATGAACGCCTCTTCATCCATGACCTTCACACCCAGCTCATTGGCCTTGGTCAGCTTCGAGCCGGCCCCCGGGCCTGCAACCACGCAATGGGTCTTGGCCGACACCGAGCCCGCCACCTTGGCTCCAAGGCTCTCCAGGTGCTCCTTGGCGACATCGCGGCTCATCAGTTCGACCTTGCCGGTCAGCACCCAGGTTTCCCCCGCCAGCGGCAGGCCTTCGACGACTTTTTTCTCGCTCTGCCAATGCATGCCGAAATCGATCAGTTGCTTCTCGGCGTCCTCGGCAAGTTGCCGATGCTCCGCCAAGGCAAAGAACTCGCGGACCGAATTGGCCTGCTTCTCCGGCAACGCCTGGCGCATATCGAGCCAGTCGGCGTCGAAAACGCCCTTCAGCGTAACGAATTTATCTGCCAGTTTCTGCGCCCCGCCAGGGCCGACCGACGGGATGTGCAGCTTGTCGAGGAAGCCACCGAGGGTGGTGCTGGCGGCGAACTCGGCACCCAATTCACCCTGATCCTGAATCTGCAAACCGTGCCCCAGCAACTCGGTAATCACCTGTTGGTTGTGGGCGTCCTCGAAGAAGCTGTGAATCTCGTGCGCCACTTCCAGGCCGACGTCCGGCAGGTAGGTCAGCACTTGCGGCAACGCGCGCTGCACACGCTCCAGCGAACCCAGCGAGCGCGCCAGCACCTTGGCGGTTTCCTCGCCAACATCGGGAATCCCCAGCGCATAAATGAAGCGCGCCAGACCCGGCGTCTTGCTGTCGGCGATCGCTGCCAGCAGTTTGTTGCTGGAGACTTCGGCAAAGCCTTCGAGGTCGACGATATCGTCGAACTTCAATGCATACAGATCCGCCGGAGAGCTGACCAGCCCCTCGTCCACCAGTTGCTCGACGCTCTTGTCGCCGAGGCCTTCGATGTCCATCGCGCGGCGGGAAACGAAGTGGATGATCGCCTGCTTCAGTTGCGCACCACAGGCCAGTCGACCGACGCAGCGATACACCGCGCCTTCGCTGATGGTTTCCTTGCCCTTGCTGCGTTTGACCAGTTGCGTGCGCTCGACATGGGAACCGCACACCGGACAACGCTCGGGAATCTGCACCGGCCGCGCATCTTCCGGGCGACGCTCGGTAACGACCTGCACAACCTGCGGGATCACGTCACCCGCGCGGCGGATGATCACCGTGTCGCCGATCATCAGGCCCAGACGCGCCACTTCGTCCATGTTGTGCAACGTCGCGTTGGCAACAGTGACACCGGCAACCTTGACCGGTTTCAACCGCGCCACCGGGGTGACCGCACCGGTGCGACCGACCTGGAATTCCACGTCGAGCAATTCGGTGAGTTCTTCCATGGCCGGGAATTTGTGGGCGATGGCCCAGCGTGGCTCGCGGGCGCGGAAGCCCAGTTCACGCTGGTCGGCGATGCTGTTGACCTTGAACACCACGCCGTCGATTTCATAGGCCAGGGCGTTACGCCGTTCGCCAATATCGCGGTAGTAATCCAGGCATTCGCCGATGCCTTTGGCCAGTTTCAGTTCGTGACTGATCGGCATGCCCCAGGCCTGGAGCTGCTTGAGGTTGCCGATGTGCGTGTCGGAAATATCGTGGGAAACCTGGCCGATGCCGTAGCAGCAGAACTCCAGCGGACGATTGGCCGTGATCTTCGAGTCCAGCTGGCGCAGACTGCCGGCGGCGGCGTTGCGCGGGTTGGCGAAGGTCTTGCCGCCGACTTCCAGTTGCGAAGCATTGAGGCGCTCGAAACCGGCCTTGGACATGAACACTTCGCCGCGCACTTCGAGCGTCGCCGGCCAGCCTTCACCGTGGAGCTTGAGCGGGATGTTGCGCACGGTGCGCACGTTGACGCTGATGTCCTCACCGGTGGTGCCATCACCGCGCGTGGCGCCGCGTACCAGCACGCCGTCCTGATACAGCAGGCTGACCGCCAGGCCATCGAGCTTCGGTTCGCAGCTGTATTCCACCGCCGCGCCACCGCCGAACAGATCGCCAGCCGGCAGATCCAGACCTTCGGTTACCCGACGGTCGAACTCGCGCATGTCGGTTTCTTCGAAGGCATTGCCGAGGCTGAGCATCGGCACCTCATGACGCACCTGAGTGAACGCCGTGAGCGCCACGCTGCCGACACGCTGGGTCGGCGAATCGCTGGTAACCAGCTCCGGGTTGGCCGCCTCAAGTGCCTTGAGCTCGTGGAACAACCGGTCGTACTCGGCGTCCGGAATACTCGGCTCGTCGAGGACGTGATACCGGTAGTTGTGCTGATCGAGTTCAGCGCGCAGCTCTAGAATGCGGGTATTGGCGGCGGTCATGGGTGTTCTCTCATAAAGCAAAAGAGCAGCCGAGGCTGCTCCTATCTCATTACATGTTTTGAATCAAAAAATCGCAGCCGGGTTCCACTCGACGACTCCTGTGAGGGCCACGGCTGCGATCTCTGATCTCAGCGCTTCTGGGTCAGGGCGCGACGTTCGAATTCGACGATGCGCTGGCGGTAGTGTTCGATGGTCTGCGCGGTCAGGACGCTGCGCTGGTCATCTTTCAGTTCGCCGTTCAGCTCCTGGGAGAGCTTGCGGGCCGCCGCCACCATCACGTCGAAGGCCTGCTTCGGATGACGCGGGCCTGGCAGGCCAAGGAAGAAGCTCACCGCCGGGGTGCTGAAGTGGTCGATGTCATCCAGGTCGAAGATGCCCGGCTTGACCGCATTGGCCATCGAGAACAGTACTTCGCCGTTGCCGGCCATGCTTTCGTGACGGTGGAAAATGTCCATCTCGCCAAAACGCAGACCGCTTTCCAGGATGTTCTGCAACAGCGCCGGGCCTTTGAAGCCGGCCGGATCGCGACAGATCACGCTGATTACCAGCACTTCTTCGGCTTGCGGCTGATCCTTGTCGCTGACCATTGGCGACGGCTTGGCATCCTCGACGAAATCATCGTCACGGCTGCTGAAGCTCGGGCCGCCGTCCAGATCCAGATCGAGGTTCAGGTCGCCCTGGGCCGGACCGTTGCCGCCACGCTTGCCACGTTTGGAGCCGGACTCGCGAGGCTCGCGCGCTTCCCGTGGCTCACGGGCCGGCATGCTCACCGACGGCAGATCGTGTTCGTCCAGCTGTGGTTCCTTGTGTGTATCCAGTACGCGGGACGGGCCCAGCAACTCGGCGTTGCTGTCCTCGTCGGGCAGGTTGGACAGACTTCGGTCAAGACGGAATTTCAGTTTTCCCTTGCCGCCGCGCATACGGCGCCAGCCATCGAAAAGAATACCGGCTATCACAATGATGCCGATGACGATCAGCCACTCGCGCAGACCGATTTCCATTAATCCCGTGCCTCTATAAAAAATGCTGAAAAATAAGGGGTTTACATTGTGCAAACCGCTTTAAAACGTGGCGCCAACTCTATGTTCTGACAGGCGTTTTGCCCACGTATACGAAAAATTGACATTAAACTAGCACGACCAAAGACAACTTTACACCGTCTGTCTCATTGGCTTGCGCGAATATGTCGATTGGCCAGCAAGTCGAAGCTGGTAAAACAGTCCTACAGACTACAAATACCTTTCCGACACCGCGCCGGCTCAGGCATCCACCATCGCCATCGCCTCCTCGACATCCACGGCCACCAGTCGCGAACAACCCGGTTCATGCATCGTTACCCCCATCAGCTGATCGGCCATTTCCATGGCGATCTTGTTGTGGGTGATGTAGATGAACTGCACGGTCTGCGACATCTCTTTGACCAAGCGTGCGTAGCGTCCAACGTTAGCGTCATCCAGTGGCGCGTCAACTTCATCGAGCATGCAGAACGGCGCCGGATTCAATTTGAAGATCGCGAAAACCAGTGCCAGTGCGGTCAGCGCTTTTTCGCCGCCGGAAAGCAAATGGATGGTGCTGTTCTTCTTTCCTGGCGGCCGCGCCATGATCGTCACCCCTGTATCGAGTAGATCTTCGCCCGTCAGTTCCAAATACGCGCTGCCACCACCGAAAACTTTCGGGAAAAGTGCCTGTAAACCGCCGTTGATCTGATCAAAGGTATCCTTGAAGCGGTTCCGTGTTTCCTTGTCGATCTTGCGGATGACGTTTTCCAGCGTCTCCAGCGCTTCCACCAGATCGGCGTCCTGAGCATCCAGATAACGTTTACGCTCGGATTGTTGCTGGTATTCGTCGATGGCCGCGAGGTTGATCGCGCCCAGGCGCTGAATCCGCGCGTTGATGCGTTCGAGTTCGTCTTCGGCTTCGCGTTCACTGGCCTCCGGGGTCAGCGTGGCGAGTACGCCGTGCAAGTCGTAGCCGTCTTCGAGCAACTGATCCTGCAAGGCCTTGCGGCGCACGGTCAGGGCTTGCCATTCCATGCGTTGCTGTTCGAGCTGACCACGGATCAGCTGCGATTGCTGCTCGGCCTGGGTCCGGCGTTTTTCCGCATCACGCAGTTCGCGGTCGGCATCTTCCAGGGCTATTTGCGCAGTCTTGAGTTCTTCGTCGACGCTCATGCGTTTGTCGAGCAACTCTTCAAGTTTGAGACGCAGCTCTTCCAGCGGCGCCTCGCCCTCCTCCAGATTGAGGTTCAACTGCTCGCGTTTTTCAGTCAGGCGTTCGGCCTGCATTTCCAGGCGCTCCAGCGCCTGACGGGTGGAGTCGTGCTGAGCGCGCAGCGAACCCAGGCGCACCGCCAACTGATGGGCGTGATCCTTGTGCTGTCGCGCTTCCTGACGCACGCGGTCGAGGCGTTCGCGCAGGCTGTCGCGCTGGGCCAGCAGCAACTCGCGCTGCTCGGTATCGACGGCCATGGCATCGAGAGCGTCCTGCAACTGCATCCGCGCTTCGCCGATGTGTTCGTGTTCCAGCTCACGCTGTTCGCCGAGTTCGACCATCTCTTCATCGAGACGGGTACGACGCAGGTTCAATTGCTCGGCCTTGGCCTTGCCGGCGGACAACTGGGCTTTCAACTCGCCCTGCTGACGCGCTTCATCCTGCAGCAGCCGGCGCAAATGTTCGCGGCCGTTTTCCTGCTGGCGCTGTTGCGCACGCAGGGTCTGCAAGCGGGTTTCCATGGCCTCGACGGTGGCTTCGCGCTCTTCGCGCTCCAGTTGCAGATCCTGGATTTCCTGGCCACGGGCGAGCATGCCGCTTTCGGCCTCGCTGGCGCGACGTGCCCGCAGGAAGTGCCGGCCGACCCAGTAACCGTCGCGGCTGATCAGGCTCTGCCCGGCGCTCAACTGACCGCGCAGGGCCAGTGCCTGCTCAAGGCTGTCGACCGGTTTGACCTGAGCGAGCCACGACGACAGGTCAACCTGCGCCTCGACCTTGTCCAGCAGACTGCCCGGCACCCGCACGCCATCACTGCCCGGACTGAGCAGGCGCAGATCGCCCTGGGAGAACCCGGACAGATCGAAGCCGGCAAAATCATCCACCAGCACCGCTTGCAGGTCGGCGCCGAGTACGGTTTCCACCGCCAGCTCCCAGCCCGCCTCGACCTTCAGGCCTTCGGCCAGACGCGGACGCTCGGCGAGGTTGTGTTCACGCAGCCACTCGGCGGTGCCGGTGCCCGGATCGAGCGCCGCTTGCTGCAAGGCTTCCAGCGACGCCAGGCGACCGTTGAGCCGCTGCAGATCGCCCTGCGCCTGCTGCTGCGCGGTCAGCGCCTGCTGCAACTCCTGACGCAGTTGTTCCAGTTTTTCGACCTGGGCCTCTTCGCTGGTCTGCAAATCCTCGAGCGTCGCTTCGGACTCGGCGAGCTGTTCGCTGAGTTCCATGATCGCCGCGTCTTCCGGATCCGCCGACAGCAACGCGCGCTCTTCACCCATCCGCCGCTGGCGCTCGGCCAGACGTTCCATGCTGGCTTCCAGTTGCTGGATGCGCGACTGCTGCACTTCGGCCTGACGACGCGGTTCGGCGGCGGTCAGGTTGAAGGTGTCCCACTGCTCCTGCCAGCCGTGCATGGTCAGCTCGGACTCTTCGAGGGCGGCGGCGGCTTCTTCGGCGGCGGCGCTGGTGACTTCCTGCTCGGGGGTGAGCATGTCCAGCTCTTCGCCGAGGGTCAGCAGCAGCGTGCGGTCGTGACCGAGATGGGACTCGGTTTCCAGGCGCGCGCGCTCGGCTTCTTTAAGATCGTCCTGCAACTGACGCAAACGTTGCTGGCCGTGCTGGATGCTTTGCTCGACCCGGGCGATGTCGCCACCAACCGAATAGAAGCGCCCCTGCACCAGATTGAAACGCTCGGACAGATCGTGGTGCCCGTCACGCAGACGCTCAATGGCCGCATCGGCGTTGCGTTGTTCGGCGACCAGCGCTTCGAAACTGATTTCCTGGGTGCCGATGATCGATTCGCGCTGGGCGACCTGCTCGTTCAGATCCTGCCAGCGCAGGGCCGACAGTTGCGCCTTGAGCTGACGCTCCTCGGCTTTGTATTCCTGATACTTCTCGGCAGCCTGGGCCTGGCGGTGCAGGCGTTCGAGCTGGCGTTCGAGTTCTTCGCGCAGGTCGGTCAGGCGGGCGAGGTTTTCGTGGGTTCGGCGGATACGGTTTTCCGTTTCGCGCCGACGCTCCTTGTACTTGGAGATCCCCGCCGCTTCTTCGATGAAGTTGCGCAGGTCTTCGGGCTTGGCTTCGATCAGCTTGGAGATCATCCCCTGCTCGATGATCGAGTAGCTGCGCGGGCCGAGGCCGGTGCCGAGGAAGATGTCGGTGATGTCCTTGCGGCGGCATTTGGCGCCGTTGAGGTAATAGCTGTTCTGGCTGTCGCGGGTGACTTTGCGGCGAATCGAGATTTCCGCGTAGGCCGCGTACTCGCCGATCAGTGTGCCGTCGGAGTTGTCGAACACCAGTTCGATGCTCGCCTGGCTCACCGGCTTGCGGCTGGTCGAGCCGTTGAAGATGACGTCGGTCATCGACTCGCCACGGAGGTTCTTCGCCGAACTTTCGCCCATCACCCAGCGTACGGCGTCGATGATGTTCGACTTGCCGCAACCGTTCGGCCCGACGACCGCCGCCATGTTACTGGGGAAGTTCACCGTGGTCGGGTCGACGAAGGATTTGAACCCCGCCAGTTTGATGCACTTTAGCCGCACGTTCAGGCCGCCGTCAGGGCGGACACCACCAGATCGCAACTGCGCTGGGCGTAAGCCGTCAGCACGATGCGGATCTGCGGCAGATCACGGGCGAGCACAGCGGCGAGCAGGCGTTCGAACAGTTCGAGGAACTCGCTCATCTCGGCCTTGCGCTGCTCCAGAGCGAGGAAATACGCGCGGCTCATGGCCGGTTGCAGGTTCTCGACGGTTTCTTGCAGATAAGGGTTGTTGGCGAACGGATACGCGGCGCGCATCACATTGAAGCTGTCGTCGACGAAGGTGCGGATGTCCTGGCGCTCGTAACTGGCGGTCAGGCGCTGCTGGATCTGCACGAACGGCGCCATGTCGGCCTGGGTCTGCCAGCCGTTGGCAACCGCGTTGCCGAGCAGGATGTACAGCTCGCTCATCAACGTACACAGGCTCTGAACCTTGTGCGCCGTCAGTTCGGTGACGTGGGCGCCACGACGCGGCAGGATCGCGATCAGGTGACGGCGTTCGAGAATCAGCAGGGCCTCGCGAACCGAACCCCGACTGACATTCAGCGCCAGCGTGACCTTCTGTTCCTGGATGCGCTCTCCCGGCTTCATTTCGCCGCGAATGATCCGCTCGGCGAGGTGGTGGGCGATTTGCTCGGCGAGGCTGTCCGGCGCCTTGAACGTCATGGTTGTCCTTCAAATTCTTTGATCTGCACAAGCGGCGCAGTGTAGCGCACTGCGCGTTCATGGCGGAGTGCCCGCACAGCGGTTTTTGGCACGAATCCCGCAAAAAAGCAGGAGTTCGATAGCGGGTCAATACTCAAGAGACGAGCTGTTGATCGACGAAACGAGTTTTCTTGACCTTTAAGTCAGAAAATCATTGACCGAAAAGTCAGAGCTGCTAAATTCGGCTCACGTCGGTTAACAACAATAATGAATCTGCGAGGCCTTCCGTGATCCAGTTTTTACTAAACCAGGAACTCCGTAGCGAGCACGCCCTGGACCCGAACCTGACCGTGCTCAATTACCTGCGCGAACACGTGGGCAAGTCCGGCACCAAAGAAGGTTGCGCCAGCGGCGACTGTGGCGCCTGCACCGTGGTGGTCGGCGAGTTGCAAACGGATGACGATGGCCGCGAACACATTCGCTATCGCAGCCTCAACTCGTGCCTGACGTTCGTCTCGTCGCTGCACGGCAAGCAATTGATCAGTGTCGAAGACCTCAAGCACAAAGGCGAGCTGCACAGCGTGCAGAAAGCCATGGTCGAGTGCCACGGCTCGCAGTGCGGCTTCTGCACCCCCGGTTTCGTCATGTCGCTGTTCGCCCTGCAAAAGAACAGCGACGCGCCGGATCACCAGAAAGCCCACGAAGCGCTGGCCGGCAACCTCTGCCGCTGCACCGGCTATCGGCCGATCCTCGCCGCCGCGGAACAATCCTGCTGCGGCAAACAGCCGGATCAGTTCGACGCCCGGGAAGCCGAAACCATCGCCCGCCTCAAGGCCATTGCGCCCACCGATATCGGCGAACTCAACAGCGGCGACAAACGTTGCCTCGTGCCGCTGACCGTGGCCGACCTGGCCGACCTCTACGACGCTTATCCACAGGCGCGGCTGCTGGCCGGCGGCACCGACCTGGCGCTGGAAGTCACCCAGTTCCATCGCACCCTGCCGGTGATGATCTACGTCGGCAACGTCGCCGAAATGAAGCGCATCGAACGCTTCGACGATCACCTGGAAATCGGCGCCGCCACCGCCCTCTCCGACTGCTACGAAGCGCTCAACGCCGAGTACCCGGACTTCGGCGAACTGCTGCACCGCTTCGCCTCCCTGCAAATCCGCAACCAAGGCACCCTCGGCGGCAACATCGGCAACGCCTCGCCGATCGGTGACTCGCCACCGCTGTTGATCGCCCTCGGCGCGCAGATCGTGCTGTGCAAGGGCGAAACCCGGCGCACCCTGGCTCTGGAGGATTACTTCATCGATTACCGGGTCACCGCGCGTCAGGAAAGCGAATTCATCGAAAAGATCATCGTCCCGCGCGCCAGCGCCGAGCAGCGTTTCCGCGCCTATAAGGTGTCGAAACGCCTGGACGACGACATCTCCGCCGTCTGCGCCGCGTTCAACCTGCGCGTGGAAAACGGCGTGATCCGCGACGCCCGCGTGGCCTTCGGCGGCATGGCCGCGATCCCGAAACGCGCGGCCCATTGCGAAGCCGTGCTGCTCGGCCAGCCGTTCAACAACGCCGTGGTCGAACGCGCCTGCGCCGCGCTGAGCGAAGACTTTACGCCGCTCTCGGACTTCCGCGCCAGCAAGGAATACCGCCTGCTCAGCGCGCAAAACCTGCTGCGCAAATACTTCATCGAACTGCAAACACCGCACATCGAGACTCGGGTGACCGCTTATGTCTAACCATCACGCCGTAGAGAAGACCCAGGCTGAATTGGCCGAGCTGTTCGCCAAGGATCTGACCACCGGTGTCGGCCGCAGCGTCAAGCACGACAGCGCCGCCAAGCATGTGTCCGGTGAAGCGCAGTACATCGATGACCGCCTGGAATTCCCCAACCAGTTGCACGTCTACGCGCGGCTGTCGGATCGCGCCCACGCGAAGATCATCAGCATCGACACCCGGCCGTGCTACGCCTTCGAAGGCGTGCGCATCGCCATCACCCACGAAGACGTACCGGGCCTGAAAGACATCGGCCCGCTGCTGCCGGGTGATCCGCTGCTGGCCATCGATGACGTGCAGTTCGTCGGCCAACCGGTACTGGCCGTGGCCGCGAAGGATCTGGAGACCGCACGCAAGGCCGCGATGGCCGCGATCATCGAATACGAAGATCTGGAGCCGGTGCTCGACGTGGTCGAAGCCCTGCGCAAACGCCATTTCGTCCTCGACAGCCATACCCATCAGCGCGGCGATTCGACGTCAGCGCTGGCCACTGCCGAACATCGCATCCAGGGCACGCTGCACATCGGCGGCCAGGAGCACTTCTATCTGGAGACCCAGATCTCCTCGGTGATGCCGACCGAAGACGGCGGCATGATCGTCTACTGCTCGACCCAGAACCCCACCGAAGTGCAAAAACTGGTGGCGGAAGTGCTCGACGTGTCGATGAACAAAATCGTCGTCGACATGCGCCGCATGGGCGGCGGTTTCGGCGGCAAGGAAACCCAGGCCGCCAGCCCGGCGTGCCTGTGCGCGGTGGTCGCGCACCTCACCGGCCAGCCGACCAAGATGCGCCTGCCACGGGTCGAAGACATGCTGATGACCGGCAAGCGTCACCCTTTCTATGTCGAGTACGACGTCGGCTTCGACAACACCGGGCGCCTGCACGGGATCGCCATGGACCTGGCCGGCAACTGTGGCTGCTCGCCGGACCTGTCGGCCTCGATCGTCGACCGGGCGATGTTCCACTCGGACAACTCGTACTACCTGGGCGACGCGACCATCAACGGTCACCGCTGCAAGACCAACACCGCGTCGAACACCGCTTACCGTGGTTTCGGCGGCCCGCAAGGCATGGTCGCCATCGAAGAAGTGATGGACGCCATCGCCCGTCACCTGAACCTCGATCCGCTGGCGGTGCGCAAGGCCAACTACTACGGCAAGACCGAGCGCAACGTCACCCACTACTACCAGACCGTCGAGCACAACATGCTCGAAGAAATGACGGCGGAACTGGAAGAAAGCAGCCAGTACGCCGAGCGTCGCGAAGCGATCCGCCGCTACAACGCCAACAGCCCGATCCTGAAAAAAGGCCTGGCGCTGACCCCGGTGAAATTCGGCATTTCCTTCACCGCCAGCTTCCTCAACCAGGCCGGCGCGCTGATTCACGTCTACACCGACGGCAGCATCCACCTGAACCACGGCGGCACGGAAATGGGCCAGGGCCTGAACACCAAGGTCGCGCAGGTGGTGGCCGAAGTGTTCCAGGTGGAAATGGACCGGGTGCAGATCACCGCGACCAACACCGACAAGGTGCCGAATACCTCGCCGACCGCCGCCTCCAGCGGTGCCGACCTCAACGGCAAGGCCGCGCAGAACGCCGCCGAAATCATCAAGCAGCGTCTGGTGGAATTCGCCGCGCGGCACTACAAGGTCAGTGACGAAGACGTCGAATTCCACAACGGTCACGTGCGGGTACGCGACCAGATCATGACCTTCGAAGCGTTGATTCAACTGGCGTATTTCAATCAGGTATCGCTGTCGAGCACCGGGTTCTACAAGACCCCGAAAATCTATTACGACCGGAGCCAGGCCCGTGGCCGGCCGTTCTACTACTTCGCCTTCGGCGCGGCGTGCTGCGAAGTGATCGTCGACACCCTCACCGGCGAGTACAAGATGCTGCGCACCGACATCCTCCACGACGTCGGCGCCTCGCTGAACCCGGCCATCGACATCGGCCAGGTCGAGGGCGGCTTCATCCAGGGCATGGGCTGGCTGACCATGGAAGAACTGGTGTGGAACAGCAAGGGCAAGCTGATGACCAACGGGCCGGCCAGCTACAAGATCCCGGCCGTGGCGGACATGCCGCTGGACCTGCGGGTGAAGTTGGTGGAGAACCGCAAGAACCCGGAAGACACGGTGTTCCACTCCAAGGCTGTCGGCGAGCCGCCGTTCATGCTCGGCATCGCCGCGTGGTGCGCGATCAAGGATGCGGTGGCCAGCATCGGCGATTACCGGCATCAACCGAAGATCGACGCCCCGGCGACCCCGGAGCGGGTGTTGTGGGGTTGTGAGCAGATGCGCCAGCTCAAGGTTGTGAAAGCGGTCGAGGCTGAAACCGAGCTGGCTCCGCTCTAGACCGAGGCGCGGCCTTCGCGGGCAAGCCCGTTCCCACAGGGGGAATGCGGGCTTGCCCACAAAGAGGCCCGAACAGACAACAACGATGTCGAGGTGAACATGTACAACTGGATCGACGCCCTCGCCGACCTGCAGAATCAGGGCGAACCCTGCGTTCTGGTGACGATCATCGAAGAGCTCGGCTCGACGCCGCGCAATGCCGGCTCGAAGATGGTCGTCAGCGCCCGCCAGACGTTCGACACCATCGGTGGCGGGCACCTGGAATACAAGGCCATGCAGATCGCCCGCGAAATGCTCGCCAGCGGCCGGCAGGACACCCATCTGGAGCGCTTCAGCCTCGGCGCCAGTCTGGGCCAGTGCTGCGGCGGCGCCACGGTGTTGCTGTTCGAACCGATGGGTCAGGTGCAGGCACAGATCGCCGTGTTCGGCGCCGGCCATGTCGGTCGCGCCCTCGTCCCCCTGCTCGCCAGCCTGCCCTGCCGGGTGCGCTGGATCGACTCGCGGGAAGAAGAATTCCCCGAGCAGATTCCCCACGGCGTACGCAAGATCGTCGCCGAAGAGCCTGTGGATGAAATCGACGACCTGCCCGCCGGCAGCTACTGCATCGTCATGACCCACAACCATCAGCTGGATCTGGAACTGACTGCCGCGATCCTCAAGCGCAACGACTTCACCTGGTTTGGCCTGATTGGTTCGAAGACCAAACGCGCCAAGTTCGAACACCGTTTGCGTGACCGGGGCTTCGACCCCGCCGTCGTGCAACGCATGCGCTGCCCGATGGGCATCGGCGAAGTCAAAGGCAAGTTGCCGGTGGAAATCGCCATCTCCATCGCCGGCGAAATCATTGCCACCTATAACGCCAATTTCGGCCAGCACACCGCCAGCGCCGAACCGATTGCCAAGCTGCTGCCCGTTTCCCGGCGCAATCAGGCCGTCAGCCTGAAAGCGTCAAACTGATTAGCCTCACAGATAGAGAACAACCATGCCTCTGACTCGCAAAGCCTACCGCGCCGCCATCCTGCACAGCATTGCCGACCCCGCCGAGGTCGGCATCGACGCCTCCTACGAATATTTCGAGGACGGCCTGCTGGTGGTCGATGACGGCAAGATCAGCGCCCTCGGCCACGCCAGTGAACTGCTGCCGACCCTGCCGGCGGACATCGAGATCAACCATTACCAGGATGCGCTGATCACACCGGGCTTCATCGACACCCACATCCACCTGCCGCAGACCGGCATGGTCGGCGCCTACGGCGAGCAATTGCTGGACTGGCTCAACACCTACACCTTCCCGTGCGAAAGCCAGTTCGGTGACAAGGCCCACGCCGACGAAGTGGCCGATATTTTCATCAAGGAGCTGCTGCGCAACGGCACCACCACCGCGCTGGTGTTCGGCAGCGTGCATCCGCAATCGGTGAACTCGTTCTTCGAGGCCGCCGAAAAACTCGACCTGCGGATGATCGCCGGCAAGGTGATGATGGACCGCAACGCGCCGGACTATCTGACCGACACCGCCGAATCCGGCTACCTCGACAGCAAGGCGCTGATCGAACGCTGGCACGGCAAGGGCCGCCTGCACTATGCGGTCACCCCGCGCTTCGCCCCGACCAGCACCCCGGAACAGTTGACGCTCGCCGGCCAGTTGCTCACCGAGTACCCGGATCTGTACATGCAGACCCACATCAGCGAGAACCTCAAGGAAATCGAGTGGGTCAAGGAGCTGTTCCCGGAGCGCAAGGGCTATCTGGACGTCTACGACCACTACCAACTGCTCGGCGAGCGCTCGGTGTTCGCCCACGGCGTACACCTGTGCGACGACGAATGTGCGCGTCTGGCCGAGACCGGTTCAGCGATTTCGTTCTGCCCGACTTCGAACTTCTTCCTCGGCAGCGGCCTGTTCAACCTGCCGATGGCCGAGAAGCACAAACTGAACGTCGGCCTGGGCACCGACGTCGGTGGCGGCACCAGTTTCTCGCTGCTGCAAACCCTGAACGAAGCCTACAAGGTGATGCAGTTGCAGGGCGCGCGGTTGAGTCCGTTCAAGTCGCTGTACCTCGCCACGCTCGGCGGCGCGCGGGCCCTGCGTCTGGAAGACAGGATCGGCAACCTGCAACCGGGCAGCGATGCCGACTTCCTGGTGCTGGACTACAACGCCACGCCGCTGCTGGGCTACCGTCTGAAACAGGCCAACAACATTGCCGAGACGCTGTTCGTGCTGATGACCCTGGGCGATGACCGGACCGTGGCGCAGACCTATGCGGCGGGTGCGCTGGTGCATCAGCGCTGAGTTTTTCCGAGGCATAAAAAATCCCCCGGTACTCTTCAGTCCGGGGGATTTTTGTTGCCTGTCGGATCGCATTGGTGGGCAAGCCCACCAGGGCTCAGAGCTTGGCTACCGGGCGTCCCGGTTTCTTGGTCTGCAACAAGTGCGAGAACACTGCGTGCAGATCGTCCGAAGCGCTTTCCTCGTCGAGGTTGAGCTTGCTGTCGATGTGGTCCATGTGATGCATCATCAGATCCACCGCCAGCTCGCCGTTGCGCGCCTCGATGGCGTCAATCAACTGGGTGTGCTCGTCGTAGGAACAGTGAGAACGGTTGCCGCTTTCATATTGGGCAATGATCAGCGAGGTCTGCGAGACCAGGCTGCGCTGGAAGCTGATCAACGGCGCGTTTTTCGCCGCTTCGGCCAGTTTCAGGTGGAATTCGCCCGACAGACGGATGCCGGCACCGCGATCACCACGGGAGAAGCTGTCGCGCTCGTCGTTGACCATCTGCCGCAATTCGGCGATCTGCTCGGCGGTGGCGTGCTGCACCGCGAGTTCAGTGATCGCACGCTCCACCAGACGGCGAGCGAGGAACACCTGACGCGCCTCCTCGACGCTCGGGCTGGCAACCACCGCGCCACGGTTCGGCCGCAACAGCACCACGCCTTCATGGGCCAGACGCGACAGCGCGCGGCGAATGATGGTGCGGCTGACCCCGAAGATTTCCCCCAGCGCTTCTTCGCTCAACTTGGTGCCGGGCGCCAGGCGCTGTTCGAGGATGGCCTCGAAGATGTGCGCATAGACGATATCGTCCTGGGTTCCGCTGCGGCCGGCTTTGCCTGCTCGCGGTTGTTTCTTGAGGGGTTGCAACTGTTCGTTCATGGGCACTCGAGTCGGGAGAACTGCGGCGAATTGACGGTGACTGTAATACGGCACAGTGGGTCGCTGGCAAGTATCGCGTAAAAAACAGCGCGATTGTACACAATGGATGGTGGCAACACGACTGTATGGCTGTTTGTGACTTCGGCTGTATCGCAACGATCCGTTACGTTTGAGTTTAGGCTTGTTCGCAAAATCCGCTCCCACAAGGGGTTTGTGTTGTTGCACATCTTTTCATTGTTATAAGGAACACCGCGGTCATGACCGACGCCACCCACACCCAACTGCGCCCCCTGGCCGACACCTCGCCCTCGGCCATCGTCGCCGGTTTCATTGCGATGATGACCGGCTACACCAGTTCGCTGGTGCTGATGTTCCAGGCCGGGCAAGCGGCGGGCCTGACCAGCGGGCAGATTTCCTCGTGGATCTGGGCGATTTCCATCGGCATGGCGGTGTGCTCCATCGGCCTGTCGCTGCGTTATCGCACGCCGATCACCATTGCCTGGTCGACCCCCGGTGCGGCGCTGTTGATCACCAGCCTGGGTGGCGTCAGTTATGGCGAGGCGATTGGCGCCTACATCACCTGCGCGGTGCTGGTGACTATCTGCGGCCTGACCGGCAGCTTCGAGCGGCTGGTGAAGAAGATCCCGGCGTCCCTCGCAGCGGCGTTGCTGGCGGGCATCCTGTTCAAGATCGGCAGCGAAATCTTCGTCGCCGCGCAACACCGTACCGGGCTGGTGCTGGGGATGTTCTTCACGTACCTGTTGGTCAAACGCCTGTCGCCGCGTTACGCGGTGCTCGCCGCGCTGCTGATCGGCACCGCGCTGTCGGGCCTCATGGGCCTGCTGGATTTCAGCGCTTTCCACCTGGAAGTGGCGACGCCGGTCTGGACCACCCCGCACTTCTCCCTCGCCGCGACCATCAGCATCGGCATTCCGCTGTTCGTGGTGGCGATGACGTCGCAGAACATGCCGGGCATCGCCGTCCTGCGTGCCGATGGCTACAACGTTCCGGCTTCGCCACTGATCACTACCACCGGCATCGCCTCGCTGCTGCTGGCGCCGTTCGGCTCCCACGGGATCAACCTCGCGGCGATCAGCGCGGCGATCTGCACCGGGCCGCACGCCCATGAAGATCGCAACAAGCGCTACACCGCTGCGGTGTGGTGCGGGATTTTCTACGGCATCGCCGGGGTCTTTGGCGCCACATTGGCGGCGTTGTTTGCCGCTCTGCCCAAGGAACTGGTGCTGTCGATTGCCGCACTGGCGCTGTTCGGCTCGATCATCAATGGCTTGAGCATTGCCATGACCGAGGTGAAGGAACGGGAAGCGGCGCTGATCACCTTCATGGTCACCGCGTCGGGGCTGACGCTGTTTTCCATCGGCTCGGCGTTCTGGGGGATTGTTGCGGGGGTGCTGACGCTGTTGATTCTGAATTGGCGCAAGGCTTGAGAAATCCCGAGCAGCCCTACAGGCAGGCATAAAAAAACGGCGACCCGAGGGTCGCCGTTTTTTCTGCAATCAAGCCTTGTTGATCGGCTTTTCCGGATACCACACGTCCAGCAGCGGGCTGATTTCGACGTTGGTCAGCTCGGTGCGGCCTTTGAGCCAGGCTTCAACGGCAGCGCGTTGCTCTTCGTTGACCGAGCCACGCTTCTGCAGGCATACCAGACCGAAGTCGTCGCCGCCGACGTAACCCAGACCGTTGGCTTCCATGGCTTCTTTGATGAATGCTTCGAGGAAAGCGTCAATGGCTTCTTCGGACAGATCTTCTTTGAAGCCCAGGTTCAGTTCGAAACCCAGCTCTTGAAATTCATCAACGCACAGTTTTTTGCGCAGACGCTGGGAACGGTTAGTCGCCATTGGAACAATCCTCTTAAGTAATAACGGCCGGCACTTTAGCAGTTTAAGCCGCCGATTGCCCGACTCTGTGGGGCTTGTGGCCAACCGCCGGTAAAAAAATAACAAATTGCTCATGTCCGGCACGGCACAAGCGGTAACACCTTGGGGCATAATGCCGACACTTTCATGACCACTGGGGGCCTTTTCATCCATGCCCTCGTCTTTTTCCCCCTCTTCTGCAGGGTTTTATTTCATATGATCAAATCGTTGCGTCCTCTGTTTCTCGCCGGCCTTCTTCTGCCCCTGGCCCTGCCCGTCTCCGCTGCCACCATCAACACCGCCCTGACTCCCAACGTCGAAAAAGCCCTCAAGGCCAGCAAGCTGCAACCAAGCGCCCTGTCTCTGGTGATGGTGCCGCTGGAAGGCCCGGGCACGCCGACCGTGTTCAACGCGGACGTCTCGGTCAACCCGGCCTCGACCATGAAACTGGTCACCACCTACGCCGCCCTGGAAATGCTCGGTCCCAACCACCAGTGGAAAACCGAGTTCTACACCGACGGCGACCTGAGCGGCGGCATTCTCAACGGCAACCTCTACCTCAAGGGTGGCGGCGATCCGAAGCTGAACATGGAAAAACTCTGGCTGCTGATGCGCGACCTGCGCGCCAACGGCGTGACCCAGGTCACCGGTGATCTGGTGCTCGATCGCAATTTCTTCGTCCAGCCGCAACTGCCGGAATTCAACGATGACGGCAATGACGAGAACAAGCCGTTCCTGGTCAAGCCGGACTCGCTGCTGGTCAACCTCAAGGCACTGCGCTTCGTCGCCCGCAATGACGGTGGCCGTGTGCTGATTTCGGTGGAACCGCCGATTGCCAGCATCCACATCGAAAACACCGTAAAAGCGCTCAACTCCAAGCAATGCACCGGTGGCGTGCGCTACAACCCGGTGCCGATGGCCGATGGCAGCGTGAACGTGACCGTCGCCGGCCAGTTGGGCGATGGCTGCAGCTCGCAGACCTATCTGTCGCTGCTCGACCACGCCACTTACACCGCCGGTGCCGTGCGGGCGATCTGGAAAGAACTGGGCGGCAGCATCCAGGGCAAGGATCGTCTGGCGCCGACGCCGAGCAACGCCAAGGTGCTGGCTCGCGCGTTCTCGCCGGATCTGGCGGAAATCATCCGCGACATTAACAAATACAGTAACAACACCATGGCGCAGCAACTGTTCCTGAGCCTGGGGCAGAAGTTCCGCAACGACGCCGACGGTGACGACGCCAAGGCTGCGCAACGCGTAGTACGTCAGTGGCTGGCGAAGAAAGGCATCACCGCGCCGCATCTGGTGATGGAGAACGGTTCCGGCCTGTCCCGTGCAGAACGCGTCAGCGCGCGTGAGATGGCGAGCATGCTGCAAGCCGCGTGGCACAGCCCGTACGCGGCCGAGTACATCAGCTCACTGCCGATCGCCGGCACCGACGGCACCATGCGCAAACGCCTGAAGACCACCGCGATGCGCGGTGAAGCCCACGTCAAGACCGGAACCCTGAACACCGTGCGGGCAATCGCCGGCTTCAGCCGCGACGTCAACGGCAACACCTGGGCGGTCGTGGCGATTCTCAACGACAAGGCACCGTTCGGCGCGTCGTCGGTGCTGGATCAGGTGCTGCTCGATCTGTACCGCCAGCCGAAGCTGCCGCAGACCGCCTCGGCTCTGTAAATCACACCGCAGCCCTGCTCCCACTGCTGATGTGGGAGTGGGCCTGCCCACGAATGGCATGGCCAGAACAGCGGCTTGCACAAGGCATCAGGGCCTAGACCACCTGCCCCTCGACCCGATCCCGCCCGCCTTGCTTCGCCGCGTAGACCCCTGAGTCGGCCCGCAGCAACAACGCATCCGCGCCCTCCCCCGGCCGCCAACTGGCGATGCCGAAGCTCGCCGTCACCACACCCACCACATCGATAGGCGCACTGCGCAGACTCTGCCACAACTCGATCGCCAGCATGTAGGCGTGATCTCCGTCGATGTCCGGGCACAGCACCATGAACTCTTCGCCGCCCAGACGGCAGAACACGTCGGTACGCCGCAGGCGATGCCCGATGCGCTCGCACACGGCCTGCAACACCCGATCGCCCACGGCATGGCCGAACTGATCGTTGATGCGCTTGAAGTGGTCAATGTCGAGCATGATCACCGACAGTTCGCCGCCACCGCGCTCGACCCGGGCCATTTCGGTGGTCAGGCGTTCCTGGAAGTAGCGGCGGTTGTGGATACCGGTCAGGGCGTCGGTCACCGACAGCGCGCGCAACTCTTCTTCCACCCGCTTCAGATCGGAGATGTCCGAGATATAGCCGTGCCACAGCACGCCACCGCCCGGCAACTCCTCCGGCGTCGCCTCGCCGCGAACCCAGCGCAGGCCGCGTTCGGGCAACTGCACGCGGTACTCTTCGCGCCAGGGGCTGAGGCTTTCCGCCGAGGCGCGGATCGAGGAGCGCACGCGTGTCGTGTCCTGGGGATGGATGCGGGTGAAGATCGCTTCGGCGTTGAGCAGCAGCACATCCGGGTCCAGTTCGTAGATCTCACGGATGCCATCGCTGGCGTAGATCACGCTGAAACGCCCGTCGAACTCCATCTTGAACTGATAGATGCCGCCAGGAACGTGTGCGCTGAGTTTCTTCAGCAGCACGTCCCGCGCCGCCAGCGCTTCGTGGACGCGCTTGCGTTCGGTGATGTCGATGCAGATCGCCAGGTGCCCGACCCACAGCCCTTGCTCGTCGAGTACCGGGGTCGCCAGCATGTTCACCGGCAGATGACTGCCGTCCTTGCGCACCAGGGTCCATTCCCGCGCCTGATGGCCACCGACCTCGCCGCCCTCGACCAACATCGCCTGGCAGGTCGGAATGGTTTTGCCGTAACGGGCGCTCAACTCCGACGCGCGGCTGATCAGCTCTCGGGGGAAATGCAGGTTCTCCAGGGTCATGTGGCCGACCACTTCGCTGCTGCGATAACCGAGCATCTGTTCGGCGCCGGGGTTGAACGTGTTGATCACGCCGCGCAGATCGGTGGCGATGATCGCCACCTGGGTCGCGGCGTTGAGCACACCGCGCAACTGGCCGTGGGTGCCGCGCAGCTCCTGTTCGCGCTCGTGCAATTCCTGAGTGCGCAATTCGACCATGCGCAACGCGCGCTGACGCTGACTGACCAGCACGTACAGCAGCGCGGCCAGCAGCAGGCTGAGCAGCGCGCCCAGAATCACCACGCTGCCAACCGACGAATGGTTGGCCTGCATGAAGGCATCGCTTGGCTGGATATCGACCTGATAATCGTGGTCAGCCATGCGCACCAGTTGCGTCGCCGACAGATCGCTCGGCGCCGGCGCGTTGGAAGACTCGTACAGCACCTCATGCTGATCGTTGGTCGACAGATCGAGAATGCGCACCGACAGATAGTCGTGCAGCGCATCCGGCAGACCGTCGGCCAGCAACTGGCGCATGCTGATCACCGCCATCACGTAGCCGAACGACTTCGCCGCGCCCTCGCGAATCACCGGAGCCACCAGCAGCACACCGCGCGCGTAGGCCGGCTCGATACTGACCAGATGCATCGGTTGCGACACCGCCAGGCCCGCGAGGTGGTCGGCGCGTTCCAGGGTCGAGCGACGCAGCGGCTGTGCCAGCAAGTCGTACCCCAACGGTGAACCGAGACGGCTCTGGGTCTGGCTGTAGATCACCACGACGTATTCGTCGCGGGCCGCCGCCAGTTGCAGTTCGCCGCGCGGGTTGAGCTCACGCACGCTGAAGGTGAGCAAGCCTTCTTCGCGCATCCGCTGTTCGAACCCGGCACGCTCGGCGCCACTCACCCGCAGGGCGAACGAATACGCCTGGGTACGCAGCAAAAGGGGTCGGGTGTAGCCGTCGAATTCGGCGCGGGACACCGATTCAGAGTTGGCGAAGAACCGGCGCAGGCCATCGAGGCGCTGCTCCTGATCCTGAAAACGTTCTTCGATGCGGCTGTAGCGCTCGTTGGCCAACAGCTGAAAGCGCTGGCGCAACTGGCTATGGAATTGGTTGAGGGTGGTCCAGGCCAGCAGCCCCGTGAGAATCCCGCCGGCGAGCAAAACCAGCAGCGCGACCAGCCAGGCCGAAACTTCTTCGCTGATAAAACCCAGGATCTTTGGGCGCACGGGGTGCAACGACATAAGGGCAACTCACTACGCCAGCATTTGCGGGAAAACCCCATTGGCCGTGTGTGAGTTATAGCTATTAGCCACTAATTTGGCTAGCGCCACTGGATCCACGGAGCCGTTAAAAATCAAAGCCCTGTGGATCCAATTTTGCAGAGTGTCAACGAGCCGTGATTTTCCAGGCGCGGTGGATCTTGCCGTTACGGGCGAAGTCCGGGTCGATGGTCGACGCGGTGATTTCCTCCACCGCGTAACGCTCGGCCAGGTTTTCTTCGAGCTGGAACTTGCGGAAGTTGTTGGAGAAGTACAACACGCCGCCGCTGGCCAGACGCGCCATGGCCAGGTCGATCAACTGTACCTGATCGCGCTGCACATCGAACACGCCTTCCATGCGCTTGGAGTTGGAGAAGGTCGGTGGGTCGATGAAGATCAGGTCGTACTCTTCACGGCTGTTCTCCAGCCACGCCATCACATCACCCTGCTCCAGGCGGTTCTTGTCGGAAAAACCGTTGAGCGACAGGTTGCGCCGCGCCCAGTCGAGGTAGGTTTTCGACAGGTCGACGCTGGTGGTGCTGCGCGCGCCGCCCTTGGCCGCGTGGACACTGGCGGTCGCGGTGTAGCAGAACAGGTTGAGGAAACGCTTGCCGGCAGCCTCCTTCTGAATCCGCATGCGCATCGGCCGGTGGTCGAGGAACAGCCCGGTATCGAGGTAGTCGGTGAGGTTCACCAGCAGCTTGATACCGCCTTCGCTGACCTCGTTGAACTTGCCCTGGGCGCTCTGGCGCTCGTACTGCTTGGTGCCGCTCTGCCGCTCGCGGCGCTTGACCACCACGCGGCTCTTGTCGATGTTCAGCGCCTGGGGAATCGCCGCCAGGGCATCGAACATGCGGATCGAGGCCTTTTCCGGATCGACGGACTTCGGCGCGGCGTATTCCTGAACGTGGACCCAGTCGTTGTACAGGTCGATGGCCATGGCGTATTCCGGCATGTCGGCATCGTAGACCCGGTAGCAATCAATGCCTTCGCGCTTGACCCACTTACTCATGGCCTTGAGATTTTTCTGCAGGCGGTTGGCGAACATCTGTCCGCCTTCGCTCAAGCGCGGCTGCTCGATCACGGGCGCCGGGGCTGGCGTTGGTTTGATCGGGTTGCCGTTCTTGTTGAACTTGCGCTCCTGCGGCTCGTTCGGCATCTGATCGTAAGCGGCTTGCTCGCGCTCGGCCTGACGCTGCTCCGGGGTACGACGCTCGCCGGTGACGAACTGATCCGGCAGCACTTTGATCAACAGCAGCTTGCACGGCAGCGCGCCGTTCCAGAACGAATACTGTTTGTGGCTGCGAATGCCCATGCGCTTGCCCAGGTCCGGCGCGCCGGTGAACACCGCCGCTTCCCAGTTCAGGCAAGCCTGACGCAGGCGTTCACCGAGGTTCTGGTAGAGATACAGCAGGCTGGCTTCGTCGCCCAGACGCTCGCCGTACGGCGGGTTGCAGATCACCAGGCCTTTCTGGTTCTGGTCCGGACGCGGCTCGAAGGTCGCGACTTCGCCCTGATAGATCTTGATCCACTCGCTCAAACCCGCGCGTTCGACGTTGTTGCGGCCCGGCTGAATCAGTCGCGGGTCGGCTTCGTAACCGCGAATCCACAGCGGCGGCCTGGCCAGACCGGCGGCGGCGCGCTCGACGGCTTCCTCATGGAGCTTTTTCCACAGCGCCGGCACGTGGCCCAGCCAGGCAGTGAAGCCCCATTGCTCGCGGCGCAGGTTCGGCGCCATGTCGGTGGCAATCATGCCCGCCTCGACCAGGAACGTACCGACACCGCACATCGGGTCGGCCAGCGCGCCGCCTTCGGCAGCAATGCGCGGCCAGCCGGAACGGATCAGAATCGCCGCCGCAAGGTTTTCCTTCAGCGGCGCGGCGCCCTGCTGCAAGCGATAACCGCGCTGGTGCAGGCTGTGCCCGGAGAGGTCGAGGGAGAGGATCGCTTCGCCGCGATCCAGACGCAGATGAATGCGCAGGTCCGGGTTGAGCTTGTCGATGGACGGACGGTCGCCCTGAGGGGTGCGCAGTTTATCGACGATGGCGTCTTTTACCTTCAAGGCACCGAAGTGGGTGTTGTCGATGCCCGAGCCGTGGCCGCTGAACTCGACGGCCAGGGTGCCGTCGGCGAGCATGTGATCCTGCCAGTCGACGTCGAGTACGCCGTGGTACAGATCCTCGGCGTTTTTCATCGAGAAGCGCTTGATCACCAGCAACACGCGGTTGGCCAGACGCGACCAGAGGCACAGACGATAAGCAGTTTCCATGGTCGCCATGCCACGCACGGCGGAAGTGTGCTCGCGGGCCTCTTCAAGGCCAAGCCCGACGGCTTCCTCGATGAGCAGGCCTTCAAGGCCTTTGGGGCAAGTGAGGAAGAGTTCGAAACGATCGGACATGGTTTTCCAGAGCCTTTGGCTAGTGAACCGGCAACGCATTGCCGATCCGGTTTTCAATCAGGCGCTTTTCTACAAGAGCGCCCGCGTGGCACGAAGGTGTGCCATTCCATCCCCGCTGCTCGGGTTAAAAGAGCTTAGATGCCGGGACAGATAAAAAAGTTGATGCAACAAAATGATTCAGGGCAACCCTTCGTCAGATAGTACCTGACCGCAATCGTGGGTCATTCTCACTAAAGGATTAACCCCATCATTCCGCGCGGGGCCGATCATACCGGGGTTTGCCCAATAAACATTGGATAAATACGCGGTTACTTATCGCCATAGCATCCTTTTCGTTACGTCCTTATGACAAAACGGTCATTCCCACGATGTGACTCATTGGTTAGAACTGAACACAGGTTGACGTCGCAACGGCGTCAACACCTTGGCTCGCCACGCCGGCAGCGGGCCGCCAACGGCAGAGTTTTTCTGCCAGACCTCGGTTGAGGTCATCGCGACAAAAACAGTCAACAAGTGAGGGAAACACCCTATGAGAAGACTTAAGCGTGATCCGTTGGAAAGAGCATTTTTGCGCGGATATCAATATGGCGTTGGTGGCAAATCCCGTGAGCTTTGCCCATTTACTCTACCGTCGGTACGTCAAGCCTGGATCAACGGCTGGCGAGAAGGACGCGGCGACAACTGGGACGGTATGACCGGCACTGCGGGAATCCACAGACTCAACGAACTTCACGCCGTCGGCTGACACACAGGGCACTTATTGCAACACGACAATCTGAATCTGCAATGAATTAACCACGCACGTCCTTCCCGGACGGCGGGCTACGGCCCAGGGGCTCCTTCGAGGAGCCCTTTTTTATGCCTGCCGCCCTGCATCACCACAGCCCGCAGGCGGATCAGCGCAATGCGGCGATCGCATCCACCGATTCGCGAATCAGCGCCGGACCTTTGTAGATGAAACCGGAGTAGATCTGCACCAGGCTCGCACCCGCCGTGATCTTCTCGGCGGCGTGCTTGCCCTCGGTGATGCCGCCCGCCGCAATGATCGGCAAACGTCCACCCAGCTCGGCGGCCAGCACCTTGACCGTGTGGGTACTCTTGTCCCGCACAGGCGCCCCGGACAGACCGCCCGCCTCGTCGCCATGCTCCATGCCTTCGACGCCGACCCGGCTCAGGGTGGTGTTGGTGGCGATCACCGCGTCCATCCCGGTTTCGATCAGCGCCTGCGCGACCTGCGCGGTTTCTTCGTCGCTCATGTCCGGTGCGATCTTGATCGCCAGCGGCACATGCTTGCCATGACGCAGGGCCAGTTCGGCGCGGCGCGTGGCCAGGTCCGCCAGCAATTGCTTGAGCGAATCGCCGAACTGCAGGCTGCGCAGGCCCGGGGTGTTCGGCGAGCTGACGTTGACCGTGACGTAGCTGGCCTGGGCATAGACCTTGTCCAGGCAGATCAGGTAGTCGTCCACCGCGCGCTCGACCGGGGTGTCGAAGTTCTTGCCGATGTTGATCCCCAGCACGCCCTTGTATTTGGCCGCCGCAACCCGCGCCAGCAGGTTATCCACACCCAGGTTGTTGAAGCCCATACGGTTGATGATCGCCTCGGCTTCCGGCAGGCGGAAGATCCGTGGTTTCGGGTTGCCCGGCTGCGGACGCGGGGTCACGGTGCCGATTTCGACAAAACCGAAACCCAGCTGGGCGAAGCCGTCGATGGCCGCGCCGTTCTTGTCCAGACCGGCCGCCAGACCCACCGGGTTCGGGAAATCCAGGCCCATGACGTTGACCGGCACTTTCGCCGCAGCCTTGCACAACAAGCCGTTGAGGCCCAAACGTCCGCCCGCGCCGATCAGATCCAGCGACAGATCGTGGGAGGTTTCCGGGGAAAGTTTGAACAACAGCTGACGGGCCAGGGTGTACATGGGCGGCTAGGACTCGGGCGGCGAAAAGAGGCGGCGATTATAGCCGGGCATCACCCCGGCGCGCGAGGCGCATTGGCAAATCGGCAGCGCTGGCATATGCCTTGCACCTGGCTTGTCATCAGCCCGCACGCCAATGGCGGCATGCGGGCAGGACAATGGCGTCGTCACCCGGTTTGGCCTCGACCAGGCCGGGGACGACGTTTTTTTTGAAGACGGCTTCAAGGTGCATCCCATGAATGAACCCTCCGTCGGGCCACTGGCCTGGGTCAACGGCAGCGATGCCCCGGAAAAAACCGTGATCGATCTCGGCTTCATGGCCCTGAGCGATTGCGCCTCGGTGGTGGTCGCCGCCACCCAGGGCTTTGCCCAGCCTTACGGGCTGACCCTGAACCTCAAGCGCCAGACGTCCTGGGCCAACCTGCGGGACAAACTGGTCAGCGGCGAACTCGATGCCGCCCACAGCCTCTACGGCTTGATCTACGCGGTGCATCTGGGCATCGGCGGCGTGGCGCCCACCGACATGGCGGTGTTGATGGGGCTGAACCAGAACGGCCAGAGCCTCAACCTGTCCCACGGCCTGCAAGGCCTGGGCGTGACCAGTCCTGAAGCGCTGGATCGGCATGTGCACCAAACCCGCGCAAAACTGACCTTCGCCCAGACCTTCCCCACCGGCACCCACGCGATGTGGCTGTATTACTGGCTGGCGAGCCAGGGCATCCATCCGTTGCAGGATGTCGACAGCGTGGTGGTGCCGCCACCACAAATGGTCGCGCACTTGCAGGCCGGACGGATCGACGGTCTGTGTGTCGGCGAGCCCTGGGCCGCCAGCGCGGTGCAGCAGAACCTCGGTTTCACCCTGGCGACCAGCCAGACCATCTGGCCCGATCACCCGGAAAAAGTCCTCGGCTGCACCCAGGCGTTCGTCGAGCAATACCCCAACACCGCCCGGGCACTGGTGATGGCGATCCTCGAAGCCAGCCGTTTCATCGAGCAAAGTCCGGAGAACCGTCGCAGCACCGCGCAACTGCTCAGCGCGGCGGAATACCTCGATGCTCCGGTGGCTTGCGTCGAACCGCGCTTTCTCGGTGCCTACGACGACGGCCTCGGCAACCGCTGGCAGGATCCCCACGCCCTGCGTTTCCACGGTGACGGTGAGGTCAACCTGCCGTACCTGTCCGACGGCATGTGGTTCATGACCCAGTTCCGCCGCTGGGGCTTGCTGCGCGACGACCCGGATTACCTCGGCGTCGCCCGGCAGGTGCAACAACTGGAGTTGTATCGCGAAGCCGCCACCGCCGTCGGCGTGGCGGCCCGGGGCAAGGAAATGCGCAGCAGCCAGTTGCTCGACGGCAAGGTCTGGGACGGCAGCGACCCGGCCGGCTACGCCCGCAGTTTCAAGCTGCACGCCCTGAGCGACAGCTCTGCCCTTCTCGCTCGCCGCTGACAGGAGACCGCGAACATGTTGCGCATTCTGCTGATCAATGACACCGCGAAAAAAGTCGGACGCCTGAAAGCCGCGCTGATCGAAGCCGGTTTCGAGGTGATCGACGAGTCCGGCCTGACCATCGACCTGCCCGCGCGCGTCGAAACGGTGCGTCCGGACGTGATCCTGATCGATACCGAGTCACCGGGCCGCGATGTGATGGAGCAAGTGGTGCTGGTCAGCCGCGACCAGCCACGGCCGATCGTGATGTTCACCGACGAGCACGACCCCGACGTGATGCGGCAGGCGATCAAGTCCGGGGTCAGTGCCTACATCGTCGAAGGCATTCACGCACAACGCTTGCAGCCGATTCTCGACGTTGCCATGGCGCGCTTCGAGAGCGACCAGGCGTTGCGCGCCCAGTTACAGGCCCGCGACCAGCAACTGGCCGAGCGCAAGCGCATCGAACTGGCCAAGGGGTTGCTGATGAAGATGAAGGACTGCAACGAGGAGGAGGCCTACACCCTGATGCGTCGCCAGGCCATGAGCCGCCAGCAGAAGCTGATTCAAGTGGCAGAGCAGATCATTGCCATGAGCGAGTTGCTGGGCTGAAAGCTCTGGCCGCTTGAAAAGCCCCTCACCATGGCCCTTTCCCAAAGGGAGAGGGCCATGGTGAGGGGCTTTTGATTTTGACTTGGCACAGATCTCGCTAAGCAATCGGCACAGGTAACCAACGGCGGTTGCCCCACCTACGACAAAGACGTCGCTCACTTGCCTCGCCCCCAACCGGCGATCCAGGTAGCGGCGTTTTTTGCGTTTTGGCCCCACAGCCTGGGGCCGGTGGTGCAGCCGTATGGCGCTCCACCTGCTGGCATGACTCCTTCTCGAGAGACCTTCGTCTCGAGCTACTCACAGCTGAGGTGCGCGATGAATTCAAGCTTCTGGAAATCCGGCCATACCCCGACCCTGTTCGCGGCCTTCCTGTATTTCGACCTGAGCTTCATGGTCTGGTATCTGCTCGGCCCACTGGCGGTGCAGATCGCCGCCGACCTGCACCTGACCACCCAGCAGCGCGGCCTCGTGGTCGCCACGCCGATTCTGGCCGGCGCCGTGCTGCGCTTCGCCATGGGCATGCTGGCGGATCGGCTGTCACCGAAAACCGCCGGGCTGATCGGCCAGGTGATCGTCATCTGTGCGTTGTTCGGTGCCTGGAAACTCGGTATCCACAGCTATGAACAAGCCTTGCTGCTGGGGCTGTTCCTGGGCATGGCCGGCGCTTCGTTCGCCGTGGCCCTGCCGCTGGCCTCGCAATGGTATCCACCCGAGCATCAAGGCAAGGCCATGGGCATTGCCGGCGCGGGCAACTCGGGCACGGTATTCGCCGCATTGATCGCTCCGGTGCTGGCCGCCTCGTTCGGCTGGAGCAACGTGTTCGGCTTCGCCCTGATCCCGCTGATCCTGACCCTGGTGCTGTTTGCCTGGCTGGCGAAGAACGCACCGGAACGACCGAAAGCCAAAGCCATGGCCGACTACTTCAAGGCCCTCGGCGACCGCGACAGCTGGTGGTTCATGTTTTTCTACAGCGTCACCTTCGGCGGCTTCATCGGCCTGGCGAGCGCCCTGCCCGGTTACTTCAACGACCAATACGGCCTGAGTCCGGTGACCGCCGGTTACTACACCGCTGCCTGCGTGTTCGGCGGCAGTCTGATGCGCCCGCTGGGCGGTGCGCTGGCCGACCGTTTCGGCGGCATCCGCACGTTGCTGGCGATGTACACCGTGGCCGCGACCTGCATTGCGGTGGTCGGTTTCAACTTGCCGAATTCCTACGCGGCACTGGCACTGTTCGTCTGCACCATGCTCGGTCTGGGTGCCGGCAATGGCGCGGTGTTCCAACTGGTGCCGCAGCGTTTTCGCCGCGAGATCGGGGTGATGACCGGGTTGATCGGCATGGCCGGCGGCATCGGCGGTTTTGCCCTCGCAGCGGGCATGGGCGCAATCAAACAGAGCACCGGCAGCTATCAACTGGCGCTGTGGTTGTTCGCCAGCCTGGGCGTGCTGGCGTGGTTCGGCTTGCACGGGGTCAAGCGTCGCTGGAGAACCACCTGGGGTTCGGCGGCCGTGACCGCTGCACGGGTCTGAGGCATCAATGGCTCTGCAACTGAGTTTTGCCGAAGCCAGCGCCACCGGTCCGCGCGCGGAGAACCAGGACGCCCTGCGCCTGGTGACCCCGGCACCGGATCTGGCGGCGAGCAAGGGTTTTCTGTTCGCCATTGCCGACGGGGTCAGCCAGTGCGCCGATGGCGGTCTGGCCGCGCGTTCGACCTTGCAGGCACTGGCGCTGGACTACTACGCCACACCGCAAACCTGGAGCGTGGCCCAAGCGCTGGATCGCTTGCTGCTCGCGCAGAACCGTTGGCTGCAGGCCAACGGTGGCGGCCAGCCGCTGCTGACCACGGTCAGCGCGCTGGTTCTGCGCGGGCGGCGCTTCACCCTCGCCCATGTCGGCGATTGCCGGGTCTATCGCTGGCACGCCGACGGCTTGCAGCGGCTCACCGAAGACCACGTCTGGGAGCAGCCGGGCATGCAGCATGTGCTCAAACGGGCACTGGGTCTGGATCAGCATCTGGTGCTGGATTTTCTCGACGGTGAACTGCGCGAAGGCGAGTGTTTCGTGCTGCTCAGCGACGGCATCTGGGCGACGCTGGGCGATACTGCGATCGCGGCGATTCTGCGTGATCAACCTGACCTGCACAGCGCGGCGCAAACCCTGGTGGCCGCCGCGCATCTGGCCGGCAGTCAGGACAATGCCAGCGCCCTGCTGGTGCGAGTGGACGGCGTTGGCGAGGCGAACATCGGCGATGCCTTGATCCACTTGCAGCAATGGCCCCTGCCGCCTGCCTTGAAGGCGGGCCAAGCCTTCGAAGGCTGGCAGGTGCAAGGCATCGTCGGCCAGAGCCAGCAATCGCTGCTGTACCGGGTGCTCGACGCACAGGGTCAAGCCTGGCTGCTGAAGACTCTGCCCACGCGCCTCGCCGATGCGCCCGAGGCCGGCCAGGCCCTGTTGGCGGAGGAATGGTTTCTCAAGCGCGTGGCCGGTCGGCACTTTCCTGAAGTCCATGCCGTCACTCAGCGTCAGCATTTGTACTACGTGATGCGCGAATATTCCGGGATGACCCTCGCGCAACTGTTCGAGCAGAACGGCCCGCTACCACTGGCGCAGTGGCGCGACCTGGCCGAGCGTCTGCTGCGTGCGGTGGGCCTGCTGCATCGGCGGCAGATTCTGCATCGCGACATCAAACCGGAAAACCTACACCTGGGTGATGACGGCGAATTGCGCCTGCTGGATTTCGGTCTGGCGTTCTGCCCCGGTTTATCGGAGGACGCGCCTTCCGAACTGCCCGGAACCCCGAGCTACATTGCCCCGGAAGCGTTCAGGGGTGACCTGCCCAGCACGCAACAGGACCTGTATGCCGTAGGTGTGAGCCTGTATTTTCTGCTGACCGGGCACTTTCCCCATGGCGAGATCGAAGCCTTTCAACGCCCGCGTTTCGGCACCCCGGTCAATGCCGGTCGCTACCGACCGGATCTGCCGGAATGGCTGGCGCAAAGTCTGGAACGCGGTGTCGAGACGGATCCCCGGCAGCGTTATGAAACCGCCGAAGAATGGTTGCTGGCCCTGGAACAAGGTGAGCGGCGCAACCTGACCGTGCGCCCACGTCCGCTGCTCGAACGTGAACCGCTGAAAGTCTGGCGGGGCTTGGCGCTGGCGGCATTGCTGGGGAATCTGGTGCTGCTGTTTCTGTTGTTCCATGGCTGAGCCCGTGGTGCGCCCTTCGCGGGCAAGTCCACAGGGATTACGCCGAATTCGTGGGAGCGGGCTTGCCCACGAAGGCGTCCTTCCAGTCTCCACAAAACCACCAGCCCGACGCTCCACGAACGAGCAACACGCTTCGATTCGGTGCAAGAAACCCTCCCTCCTGAACATCAACCCCACAAAACCCCAATAAATCCGGGCACTTCACCCAGTTGGCACAACCGCTGCATTACCCCTCTCAACATACATAAAGCCCGACCTTCAACGACGAAGGCCAGGCTTCCCGAGAGAACGGGACCAGGACAAAGGCGTCCTCGCTAGGCAACTAGCGGGACGCCTTTTTTTGTTTGCGCAAAATTTCTCGAGCAAGGCCTGACTGCCCACAAGAGGCAAGCCGCAAGCTCCCCGGAGAACCTGATGAAAAAACTCAAACTGGTGATGATCGGCAATGGCATGGCCGGGGTCCGGACCCTGGAAGAACTGCTCAAGCTGAGTAACGAGCTGTACGACATCACGGTCTTCGGCGCCGAACCGCATACCAACTACAACCGCATCCTGCTGTCGCCGGTGCTGGCCGGTGAACAGACGTTCGAAGAGATCGTCCTCAACGACCTGGACTGGTATCTGGAAAACAACATCAAGCTGCTGCTCAACCGCAAGGTGGTGCAGATCGACCGAGTCAAGCGTCGGGTGATCGCCGAGGACGGCACAGAGGCCGAATACGATCGCCTGCTGATCGCCACCGGCTCGACCCCGTTCATCCTGCCCATCCCCGGCAACACCTTGCAGGGCGTGATCGGCTATCGCGACATCGCCGACACCCAGGCGATGATCGACACCGCCAAGACCCACAAGCACGCCGTGGTGATCGGCGGCGGCCTGCTCGGCCTCGAAGCCGCCAACGGCCTGATGCTGCGCGGCATGCACGTCACCGTGGTGCACCTCGGTGAATGGCTGCTGGAGCGGCAACTGGACAAGACCAGCGGCCAACTGCTGCAAAGCGCCCTCGAATCCCGTGGCCTGCACTTCCGCCTGTGCGAACAGACCCAGGCCCTGCACGACGCCGGCAATGGCCGGGTCGGCTCGGTGCAATTCAAGAACGGCGACATCATCCCCGCCGATCTGGTGGTCATGGCCGCCGGCATCCGCCCCAACACCGAACTCGCGGAAAAGGCCGGTATCCCGTGCAATCGCGGGATTCTGGTCAACGACACCCTGCAAACCTACGACCCGCGCATCTATGCCATCGGTGAGTGCGCCAGCCATCGCGGCATCGCCTATGGTCTGGTCGCGCCATTGTTCGAACAGGCCAAGGTCTGCGCCAACCACCTCGCCCAACTGGGTTTCGCTCGTTATCAAGGCTCGGTGACCTCGACCAAACTGAAAGTCACCGGTATCGATCTGTTTTCCGCCGGCGACTTCATGGGTGGCGAAGGCACCGAGACCATCACCCTCTCCGACCCGATCGGCGGGGTGTATAAAAAACTGGTGATCAAGGATGACGTGCTGGTCGGCGCCTGTCTGTACGGCGATACAGCGGATGGCGGTTGGTATTTCCGGCAGATCCGTGAGAATCACGCCATCAGCGAGATCCGCGATCACCTGATGTTCGGCGAAAACGCCCTCGGCGACGTAGGACATCAGGGCCAGGACAAAGCCATGAGCATGGCCGACAACGCCGAAGTCTGCGGCTGCAACGGCGTGTGCAAGGGCACCATCGTCAAGGCGATTCAGGAGCACGGCCTGTTCAGCGTCGACGAAGTGAAAAAACACACCAAGGCCGCCAGCTCCTGCGGCTCGTGCTCGGGCCTGGTGGAACAGATCCTGATCAACACCGTCGGCGGTGCGGCGGACGTCAAACCGAAAAGCGAAAAAGCCATCTGCGGTTGCAGCGACCTCAACCACGGGCAGATTCGCCAGGCCATTCGCGAACAGCATCTGCTGACCATTGCCGGCACCATCAGCTACCTCAACTGGCGCACTCCGAACGGCTGCGCGACTTGCCGCCCGGCCCTCAACTATTACCTGATTTCCACCTGGCCCGGCGAAGCCAAGGACGATCCGCAATCGCGCCTGATCAACGAACGCGCCCACGCCAACATTCAGAAAGACGGCACCTACTCCGTCGTGCCCCGGATGTGGGGCGGCGTGACCAATCCGTCCGAGCTGCGCCGGATCGCCGACGTCGCCGACAAATACCAGGTGCCGATGGTCAAGGTCACCGGCGGCCAGCGTATCGACCTGCTGGGGATCAAGAAGCAGGATCTGCCGGGGGTCTGGAAGGATCTCGACATGCCGTCTGGCCACGCCTACGGCAAATCCATCCGCACCGTGAAAACCTGCGTCGGCAGCGAGTTCTGCCGCTTCGGCACGCAAAACTCGACACAGCTGGGTATCGACCTCGAACACGACCTGTTCAACATGTGGTCGCCGCACAAAGTGAAACTGGCGGTCTCCGGATGCCCGCGCAACTGCTCGGAAGCGGGGATCAAGGACGTCGGCATCATCGGCGTCGACTCCGGCTGGGAGATGTACATCGGCGGCAACGGCGGGATCAAGACCGAAGTCGCCGAGTTCTTCGTCAAGCTCAAGACCGCCGAAGAAGTACGCGAATACAACGGCGCTTTCCTGCAGCTGTACCGCGAAGAAGCCTTCTATCTCGAACGCACCGTGCACTACATGCAGCGGGTCGGCATGGAACACATCAAGAAAGCCGTGCTGGAAGATCCGGTGCGTCGCAAGGCGTTGAACGAACGCCTGCAATTCTCCCTGTCGTTCGAGCAGGACCCGTGGAAAGAGCGCCTGGCACAGCCGCAACTGAAGAAAGAATTCGACGTGATCCCCGTGAAAAACCTGGAGGTGCCGGCATGAACTGGCTGGATATCTGTGCCCTAGAAGAGATCAACGCCCTCGGTTCGCGGATCATTGCCGGGCCGAAAGGCGACATCGCGATTTTTCGTACAAGCGACGATGAGGTTTTCGCTCTCGATGATCGCTGCCCGCACAAGGGCGGCCCACTGTCACAGGGGCTGATCTACGGCAAACGCGTGGCCTGCCCGCTGCACAACTGGCAGATCGACCTGCAATCCGGCGAAGCCCAGGCGCCGGATGTGGGGTGCGCCCACCATCACGCAGCCAAGGTCGAAAATGGCCGGGTGCTGCTGGCCCTGCGGGACGCCGTCTGATGAACCGCCAGACGACCGCCTCGACCTGCTGCTACTGCGGGGTCGGCTGCGGCGTACTGATCGAGCATGACGGCGAGCGCATCCTTGGCGTCAGCGGCGATCCGGCGCATCCGGCCAACTTCGGCAAACTGTGCAGCAAAGGCTCGACGCTGCACTTGACCGGCGACCTGACGGCGCGCGCCTTGTACCCGGAATTGCGTCTGGGCAAGGCGCTCGCGCGCAGCCGCACCGACTGGGACAGCGCTCTGGAACATGCCGCCCATGTGTTCGCCGAAACCATCGCCGAACATGGCCCGGACAGCGTGGCGTTCTACATCTCGGGGCAGTTGCTCACCGAGGACTACTACGCCTTCAACAAACTGGCGCGGGCGCTGGTCGGCACCAACAACATCGACAGCAATTCCCGCCTGTGCATGTCCTCGGCGGTGGTCGGCTACAAGCGCAGCCTCGGCGCCGACTCGCCACCGTGCAGCTATGAAGATCTGGAACTGAGCGATTGCGTGATGATCGTCGGCAGTAACATGGCCTACGCCCACCCGGTGCTGTTTCGTCGGCTGGAAGAGGCCAAATCCCGCCGCCCACAGATGAAAGTCATCGTCATCGACCCACGACGCACCGACACCTGCGACCTGGCGGATCTGCATCTGGCAATCCTGCCGGGCACCGACGTCGCCTTGTTCCATGGGATTTTGCATCTGCTGCTGTGGGAAGACTGGATCGACCGCGACTTCATCAAGGCCCACACCGAAGGCCTCGCCGAACTGAAAAACCTGGTGCGCGATTACACCCCGCAAATGGTTTCGCAGCTGTGCGGCATCAGCCTCGAGCAATTGCAGGAGTGCGCAGAGTGGATCGGCACCTCCCCCAGTTTCCTGTCGCTGTGGTGCATGGGCCTCAACCAGTCCACCGCCGGCAGCGCCAAGAACAGCGCATTGATCAATCTGCACCTGGCCACCGGGCAAATCGGCCGGCCCGGCGCAGGACCTTTCTCCCTGACCGGTCAGCCGAATGCCATGGGCGGGCGGGAAACCGGCAGCCTCTCCAACCTCCTGCCCGGCCACCGTGAAGCCGCCAACCCCGAGCACCGCGCCGAAGTGGCCGCATACTGGGGCGTGGAGCAACTGCCGGAAAACCCCGGCCTGAGCGCCATCGAACTGTTTGAACAGGTGCGCAGCGGCAAGATCAAGGCGCTGTGGATTGCCTGCACCAACCCGGCGCAATCGATGCCGGACCAGAACGCGGTACGCACAGCACTCGAAGCTTGCCCGTTCGTGGTGTTGCAGGAAGCCTTTCGCACCACCGAAACCGCCGCGTTCGCCGACCTGCTGCTGCCGGCGGCGAGCTGGGGCGAGAAAGAAGGTTCGGTCACCAACTCCGAGCGGCGGATTTCCCACGTTCGCCGGGCCATTCCCGCACCGGGCGAGGCGCGACCGGACTGGGCGATCACGGTGGATTTCGCACAACGCCTGGAGAAACGTCTGCGGCCCCGCGCCCCCAGCCTGTTTGCCTTCGAGCAGCCGGCGCAACTGTTCGACGAGTACAAGGTTTTGACCCGAGGACGTGATCTGGATCTGTCCGGGATCAGCCACGCCTTGATCGACCGGATCGGCCCGCAGCAATGGCCCTTCCCCGCCGAGGCCAGCGAAGGCACGGCGCGTCTGTACGGCGACGGGGTTTTCCCTACGCCCAGCGGTCGCGCGCAATTTGTCGCCGATCCTTACCGCGCCGCCAAGGAGCAACGGGATGCACGCTTCCCGCTGACCCTGATCACCGGGCGCCTGCGCGATCAGTGGCACGGCATGAGCCGCACCGGCACTGCCGCGCAGTTGTTTGGCCATGTTGGCGAAGCCGTGTTGAGCCTGCACCCGGATGAATTGCGGCGGCATCGCTTGCAGCCGGGGGATCTGGTCAATCTGAAAAGCCGCCGGGGTGCGGTGATCGTCGCGGTCGGCAGCGATGACAGCGTGCGTCCGGGCCAGGCCTTTCTGCCGATGCACTGGGGGGATCGTTTTCTCAAGGGCGGCGTGAATAACCTCACCCAGCCCGCTTTCGATCCGCTGTCGAAACAACCGGAACTCAAGCACAGCGGTGTGCGCCTGGAACGGGTGGATTTGCCGTGGCAACTGTTCGCACTGATCGAGGGTGATGTTCAACGGCATTTCGAGACCCTACGACCGCTCTGCGAGGCATTTTCCTACGTAAGTTTCAGCCTTGTCGGACGTGAACGTCCGGCGTTGCTGATACGCGCGGCCAGCGCCGTGGCGCCGGACCCGCAATTGCTTAAGGAAATCGACCAATGCCTGGCGCTGATCGACGGCCCGGTACTCGCCTATGACGACCCGCGTCGGGCCATCGGCAAGCGCGTACGTATCGAAAACGGCGGGATCACTGCGATTCGCCTGGCTGGCGAAACCCTCGCCCAGCATTGGCTGCAAGGCCTGTGGCTGGAGGGCCGCGCAGACGAACAACTGCGGCGCTGGCTGTTGGCGCCAATGAGCGCACCACCGGGGAATGTCGGGGTGCAGGCTGTGGATAAAACCCTGTGCAACTGCAAGAACGTCAGCCAGAGCGCGGTCTGCGCCGGCATCAGCCAGGGCCTGGACCTGCAAGGGTTGAAACAGAAATTGGGCTGTGGAACGCAATGCGGCTCCTGCGTTCCGGAAATCAAGCGCCTGCTGGCCGCCAATGCGCAGCCGGCCGCCATCATCTGAAGAGGAAACACCATGAACGCAAAAGTCTGGCTGGTGGGCGCAGGTCCTGGCGATCCGGAACTGCTGACGCTCAAGGCCGTGCGCGCCCTGCGTGAGGCGGATGTGGTGTTGATCGATGATCTGGTCAACGTCGCGGTGCTGGAACACTGTCCGACCGCGCGGATCATTCCGGTCGGCAAACGCGGCGGCTGCCGCTCCACGCCTCAGGCCTTCATCCACCGGTTGATGCTGCGTTATGTCCGTCAGGGCAAATGCGTGGTGCGACTCAAGGGCGGCGATCCGTGCATCTTCGGCCGGGGTGGCGAAGAAGCGCAATGGCTGCGCCAATACGGGGTCGAGGTGGAACTGGTCAATGGCATCACCGCCGGCCTGGCGGGCGCGACGCGGTGCGATATCCCGTTGACGCTGCGAGGTGTGGCGCGCGGGGTGACGCTGGTCACCGCGCATACCCAGGACGACAGCCAATTGAACTGGCAGGCGCTGGCGCAAGGCGGGACGACGCTGGTGGTGTACATGGGCGTGGCCAAGCTCGGCGAGATTCGCGATCAACTGTTGGCCGGAGGGATGGCGGTGAATACGCCGGTGGCGATGATCGAAAACGCTTCATTGCCGCAACAGCGCGAATGCCGGAGCGATCTGCTGGGCATGGAAGACGAGGCCCACAGATTCCAGCTCAAAAGCCCGGCCATCCTGGTGATCGGCGCGGTGGCTGCGGCTGAGGCTCAAGCCGTTCTTGAGCGTGAATTGCCCGCGATGGCCGCCGGACAGTCCGCGTAAAAACTCGCTGTTTCCCTGAATCGCAGGCAAAGAAAAGCCCGGCCTGAGCCGGGCTTTTCTCAAAGCGGCGAGCTAATTACTTAGCTTGAGCTTCAACCTGCGCTTCTACGCGACGGTTAACAGCGCGACCAGCTTCGGTTTTGTTGTCAGCCACTGGGCGGGATTCGCCGTAGCCAACCGAACCAACGCGGGACGATTCAACACCGTACTGGTTAACCAGAACTTGTTTAACGGCGTTTGCACGACGCTCGGACAGTTTCTGGTTGTAAGCGTCAGGACCGACGTTGTCAGTGTGACCTTCAACAGTGGTGCGAGTCGATGGGTACTGCTTCATGAAGTCAGCCAGGTTTTTGATATCACCGTAGCTGTTTGGCTTGACGACCGACTTGTCGAAGTCGAATTTCACGTCCAGCTCAACACGTACAACTTCAGCAACTGCTGGGCAGCCATCAGCGTCAACGGTTACGTTGGCTGGGGTGTCCGGGCACTTGTCAACGTTGTCGCAAACGCCATCGTTGTCGCTGTCGGAGCAGACTTCAGCTGGTGCTGGAACTGGAGCAGCAGCAGGCTTGTTGCCGCCACCGAAGTTCACGCCCAGACCGATAACTGGAGCGTAGTTCCAGCGACCGTTGTCCAGTTTGTAGTCAGCGTCTACACCAGCACGGGCGTAGAAGTTTTCAGCGAAGTAGTACTTAACGCCAGCGCCAGCGTTCAGGTAGGTCGACTGGTCGCGACCGGTGTGGCCGTCAGCGGCTACGTTGGTCAGGCTGCCGTGCTTCACACCACCAGCGATGTAAGGACGCAGAGCGTCGCCAGCGTTGTTGAAGTGGTACTGAGCGATCAGACCGAAGTTGTCGCCGTCCAGCTTCTGGCTACCAGTACCGTCGTTCGAACGGGTGTGGTTGTTCTTGTCGTAGGTGAAGTTCAAGGACACGTCATCGGTCAAGAAGTAACCGATCGAGGCGCCTGGGTTGAAGCCGTCTTCGACATGGTTAACGCTGTCGTTGTACTGCTTCTTGTAGAACAGTTCGCCTTCAACTGCGCCTTGGCCCTGTGCCAGAGCGCCGAACGAAGTGGCGGCAATCAAAGAACCAATGGCCAAGCCCAAGGTGTTTTTCAGTTTCATCCGTTAAATCCCCATCTGGTGATTGTGAAGCAGTCCCGCAAACCGGGGGACAACTCGGCGGCAAGTCTATCAGAACTTGCCTACACGTAAGAGATATTTGCGCCGAACTAAGTTTCAGCAATGCCTGCAAATTTCTCACGCAATTTATCTAGAGCACGTTTGTACCGCATTTTTGTCGCACTCAAACCCATGTGCATGATGTCTGCGATCTCCTGAAACTCCAGCTCTGCGACAAAACGTAGCACCAGAATTTCACGGTCAATCGGGTTCACATACACCAGCCAGCGATCAAGTCCGCCCTTCTCCTCGGGTTTCGGCGCCTTTTCTTCGGACGCTTCCTCGAGGGGGTCAAGACTCAATGCGTCCATCAAGCGACGCTTTCGCCGTTCTTTCCGATACTGCGTGATGCATTCGTTGTAAGTGATGCTGTACAGCCACGTTTTGAACTTCGATTTCCCCTCGAAGTTCTTCAGGCCGTACAGCACCTTCAGCATCACTTCCTGACAGACATCGTCTGCGTCGCGATCGTTCCCAAGATATCGTGCACAAACGTTAAATAATGTTCGCTGGTAACGCCGCATCAGTTCTTCATAGGCGCGCGTCACGTGAAAAAGCTCGGTATGCGAGCGCGCGACCAACTCCTCATCGGAGAGCTCGCGGGGGTCGTAGCGCGTGGATAGCGTTTGGGCTTTATTCAAAACAAGTCGTGCCGACAGTCAGGTCAATGTCCACCGCAGCCAGCACCTGCTGGCATTTTGCGGCGGCATACATTAGCAGGGTTTGCCGGGTTAGCGGCTACTCACATGCTGTTCCAGCAGGATCCGATTGGAGAGTGAGACTAGCTCACCCTCATCGGTCAGCAATGTGGTCTTCACCGTGCCGATCTCCTCGATCTGCCCTTCGACCTCGCCAACACGCACTTGTTGCCCAACCTGATACAACTCACGCACATAGATTCCCGCAAGAATCTGACCGGCAATTTCCCGGCTTCCCAAACCCATGGCCAGCGCGACGGCCAGACCAACGGTAATCAATACGATGACGATCACATGGTTCAGCAGGTCGGTCTTGACTTCGAGCTGACTGATCGCGACCGAGATGCTGATGATGATCACCAGCCCCTGGGCAATGCGCCCCAATCCCGAAGCGTAGTCCAGACCGACGCCTTCTGCCGCGCCGCGCACCAGACCGTTCGCCAGTTGCGCCAGCAATACACCTACCAGCAGCACCAGCGCAGCGCCGAAAACTTTCGGCACATACAGCGCCAGCATGTCCAGCGTAGCTGAAACTCGCTCAAGGCCAAGGGATTCTGCTGCAGAAACCAGGAAAATCAGCAGAACGAACCAATAGACGATTTTGCCGATCAAGGTCGAAATCGGCACTTGCAACCCGGCGCGGGACATCAGTTTGGTCAGGCCGGTGCCGCCCATCAGGCGATCGAGGCCGAGTTTGGCGAGCAGTTTGGACAGCAAGGTGTCCAGCAGCTTGGCCACGACAAAACCCAACAACAGCACGACCAGCGCACCGAACAGGTTGGGAATGAAATTAGCGACTTTGGTCCACAACGCAGTCATTGCAGTGACGAGGCTCTGAGTCCAGAGATCAAGTTCCATATTCAATCAGCCTTATCAGCAGTGCGAGCGGTAGGTTTACGAAGACGGGAAACCGGAGCGACATGGGCCGATCCGTTGTTCAGGGCGATCATCAGCGCGGGCAGCCAGCGGCCCAGCAGGCTGAACAGATCACCGGCGCCGACCTGGCGGTTGGCGGTTTTGAGTACGCGGCCCAGGCACGCATCGTCGTCGCGGCCGGACGGCGAGGCGTTGAGCATGTCGCGCAAAGACTGTTCAAACGGATCGTGCATACGCACCTCTCGTGATGTCTGTGAAAGACGCGGGCAAATTTGGTCGGGTCACATGACGCATCTTCATACCCAGCGCAAACGGCGGAACAACCACCATTGCCCGAGCGCCACCGCCACCATCAGCAGGCACGCCACCAGGAAGCCATACGGGCTCCCGGAGAGTGGAATTCCACCGACATTGATACCCAGCAGGCCGGTGAGAAAACTCATCGGCAGGAAGATCCCGGTGATGATTCCGAAGCGATACATCGTGCGGTTCATGCGCACGCTCAGGCGCCGGTCTTCGGCCTCCAGCACAAGCCCCACGCGCTCTCGGGTCAATTCGAGCTCTTCGAGGTAACGGGTCAGGCTGTTGTTCAATTCGTTCCAGTAATCGGCATCGTCATCCACGAACCACGGCAACCGGATCCGGCTCAACTGGCCGAAAATATCCCGCTGTGGCGCGAGGAAACGTTTCAGTCCGGCCGCCCGTCGCCGAATGTGCAAAATGGCACCATGCTCGGGGGTATACCGTTCGTCGGCATCCAGCTTTTCTTCCTCTTCATCGACCACTTCGGAGAGGCAAGTGACCAGATCCTGTACCTTGTTGGTGAGGAACTGCGCCAGATAGAGGATCAGTTCGGAGGAGGTTTTCGGCCCCTTGCCTTCACCGAGCAATGCCAGCAGTTCATCCGTGGCCCGCAATGGCCGCAAACGCAGGGAAATCACCCGTTGCGCGGCGGCGAAGATCCGCACCGAGACCATGTCTTCCGGCTCGGCCCCGGGATTGAGGTTCACCCCGCGCAAAAACAGCAACAGCTCGGAGTCCGGCAACGGCAACAGGCGTGGACGGGTGTTTTCTTCCAGCAGCAGGTCGCAGGCGAACTCGTTGAGCCCACTGGATTTGCGCAACCAGGTCTGGGTCTGCGGGTGACTGCGATCCCAGTGCAGCCACAGGCTTTCATGGGCCTGGAGCTGCAAGTCATCGAGTTCAGTCCGGGCTATCGAACGCGCACCGCCTTTACCGTCCAGCACCAGGGCATGCACCAGCCCCCATTGCGCGTTTTCTTCCTCGAACATCCTCACCCCTGTGCGTACCGCGATTTATTCAGGCATTTTCAGCGGGCTTGGCGAAACGATCACGCCGTTGTTGTCCGCGTAAATGTATTGGCCCGGCTGGAAGGTCACACCGGCGAAGGTCACGGGAACGTTGAGGTCGCCGATACCGCGCTTGTCGGTCTTCATCGGGTGGCTGGCAAGGGCCTGAACCCCCAGGTCAGTCTGGGCAATGACGTCGACGTCGCGGATGCAGCCGTAGATCACCATCCCTTCCCAACCGTTTTTCGCGGCCTTCTCGGCGATCATGTCGCCCAGCAGCGCACGGCGCAAAGAACCGCCACCATCGACCACCAGCACCTTGCCATTGCCCTTGAGTTCGGCTTGTTCCTTGACCAGCGAGTTGTCTTCGAAGCACTTGATGGTCACGATTTCGCCGCCGAAGGAGTCGCGGCCGCCGAAATTGCTGAACATCGGTTCCAGCACCTGCACCAGCTCCGGATAGGCGTCGCACAGGTCAGGCGTGAGGTAATGGTTCATCGAAAAACTCCTGTAACAAGGAAGACGATCAAGAATGTCGCTCTCTGGGGAGACGAGTTCCGGCGGTCGCTGTTTACCTTAGTTCATGCCATGGTCGCTGAGCGAACCTGAACAAACGCTGAAACGTAATCGCTAAACAGCCACCAAATATGACCAGAATCGCTCAATGCGTCATATCTTAGCCGCATGCCGACCTGAACGAAATGCCCTTTTCAGAGCGCTTTGCTCACACCGCTGCCGCCAGATCCGCCTTCTCGCCCAGCAACGGCGTCTGTTGATCCGCCAGCCAGCGCGCCACCAGCGGCCAGACTTCGGCTTGCGCAGCCTTGCTCACCAGCATCTCGACATGGCCGAAATTGTCGTTGAAGCCCTGCTCACGTCCCAGATTGATGAACTGCTTGTGCTCGGAGCCGATCTGCTCGAACAGCTTGCGGCAGGCCCAGGCCGGATCCTGATGATCTCCGGCTGCCGTCACCGCCAGCACCGGCATCCGCACATCGGCCAGGCCCGCCCACCAATCCTTGTCCTTGTCGCCGAAACGGCCGAACAAGCCGTACCAGCGCATGCTTTCCAGCGCCAGACCGATCGGCTCGTCCTCGGGGCCACGCTTGAGGCGCGAGCCGGACAGTTGGGCAAAGCGCTTGAGAATGAAGCGGCTGCTCCACTCCACCGGCGGAATCTTCAGCGGCCAATAGGTACGACTCACCTGGGTGCCAAAGAACGCCGCCGACGCCACCGCCGGCTCGCCGAGGTATTCACCGCCCAGCGCAGCCGCCAGCGTGATGCCGCCCAGCGAATGGCCGATCCAGTGTGGAATCTGGCCGCTCTGCTCACGCACGAACGCGGCAATCGCCGGCAGATCGTAGCGGGCGTAGTCGGCGACGCGATTGCGCCGGTAGTCCTCGTTGCGCTGGGACAAGCCGTGGCCACGCATCTCCGGAATCCACACATCGAACCCCAGGCGCGTCAGGTAGGCGCCCAGCCCCAGGCCTTTGGGCGAAAACCAGAAGCGTCGGTTGGAAAAACTGCCGTGCAGCAGGATCACCGGCACGCCGCGTGTCGCCGGCTCGTCGGCCATCCCGAGACGGGTCACCGCGATTTCCACGGACCAGTCGGGGCTGTTGCCCGGTTTCAAACGATAAACGTCTTCGCTCAGATCGCCGCGCCGTTCGGCGCTGATCAGGGCGACAGGAAATAGGTTGCTGCTGCTTTGCATAATGCTCTTGCACAAAAAAGGGCGGCATCCACTGGAGCCCGCCCTACTTCAATCTCAAAGCCCCGACCTGCACAGGCAGATCAGGGCTTCATTCACGCCTTATTCCGCGCCCTGGCCTTCCGCCAGGAAGAACCAGGTTTCCAGCACGGTGTCCGGGTTCAGCGACACGCTTTCGATGCCCTGCTCCATCAGCCACTTGGCCAGATCCGGGTGGTCCGAAGGCCCCTGACCGCAGATACCGATGTATTTGCCGGCCTTGTTGCACGCGGCAATCGCGTTGGCCAACAGCTTCTTGACCGCCGGATTACGCTCGTCGAACAGGTGCGCGATGATCCCCGAGTCGCGATCCAGACCCAGGGTCAACTGGGTCAGGTCGTTGGAACCGATGGAGAAGCCGTCGAAGAACTCAAGGAACTCCTCGGCGAGAATCGCGTTGGACGGCAGTTCGCACATCATGATCACGCGCAGGCCGTTGTCGCCACGGGCCAGGCCGTTTTCAGCGAGCAGATCGACCACCTGGCTGGCTTCGCCGAGGGTACGCACGAACGGCACCATGATTTCGACGTTGGTCAGGCCCATCTCGTTGCGTACGCGTTTCAGCGCGCGGCATTCGAGTTCGAAGCAGTCACGGAACGATTCGCTGATGTAACGCGAAGCGCCACGGAAGCCCAGCATCGGGTTCTCTTCTTCCGGCTCGTACAGCTTGCCGCCGATCAGGTTGGCGTATTCGTTGGACTTGAAGTCCGACAGACGCACGATGACCTTCTTCGGTGCAAATGCTGCGGCCAGGGTGCTGATGCCTTCGACCAGTTTCTCGACGTAGAAACCGACCGGATCGTCGTAACCGGCGATGCGCTTGTCGACGCTTTCCTTGATGTCCTGCGGCAGGCCGTCGTAGTTCAGCAGCGCTTTAGGGTGTACGCCGATCATGCGGTTGATGATGAATTCCAGACGGGCCAGGCCCACACCGGCGTTCGGCAGTTGCGCGAAGTCGAATGCGCGGTCCGGGTTGCCGACGTTCATCATGATCTTGAACGGCAGCTCCGGCATCGCATCCACGGAGTTCTTCTTGATGTCGAAGCCCAGTTCGCCTTCGAAGATGTAACCGGTGTCGCCTTCGGCGCAGGACACGGTCACGCCCTGACCGTCCTTCAGCAGTTGAGTGGCGTTGCCGCAGCCGACGACTGCAGGAATCCCCAGCTCACGGGCAATGATCGCCGCGTGGCAGGTACGCCCGCCACGGTTGGTGACAATGGCGCTGGCGCGCTTCATCACCGGTTCCCAGTCCGGGTCGGTCATGTCGGAAACCAGCACGTCGCCCGGCTGGACCTTGTCCATCTCGGAGACGTCTTTGATGATGCGCACCTTGCCCGCGCCGATGCGCTGGCCGATCGCCCGGCCTTCCACCAGCACGGTGCCGGTTTCTTTCAACAGGTAACGTTCCATGACGTTGGCCTGGGTGCGGCTCTTCACGGTTTCCGGACGGGCCTGCACGATGTACAGCTTGCCGTCGTCACCGTCCTTGGCCCATTCGATGTCCATCGGGCACTGGTAGTGCTTCTCGATGATCATCGCCTGCTTGGCCAGTTCGCTGACTTCGGCGTCGGTCAGGCAGAAACGCGCACGCTCGGCCTTGTCGACATCGACGGTCTTGACCGAACGACCGGCCTTGGCCTCGTCGCCGTAGATCATCTTGATGGCCTTGCTGCCCAGGTTGCGGCGCAGGATCGCCGGACGACCGGCGGCCAGCGTCCCTTTGTGGACATAGAATTCGTCCGGGTTCACCGCGCCCTGCACGACGGTTTCGCCCAGGCCGTAGGCGCCGGTGATGAACACCACGTCACGGAAGCCGGATTCGGTATCGAGGGTGAACATCACGCCGGCGGTGCCGGTTTCCGAACGCACCATGCGCTGCACGCCGGCCGACAGGGCGACCAGTTTGTGGTCGAAGCCCTGGTGTACGCGGTAGGAAATCGCACGGTCGTTGAACAGCGACGCGAACACTTCTTTGGCAGCGCGGATGACGTTTTCCACGCCCCGGATGTTCAGGAAGGTTTCCTGCTGGCCGGCGAAGGACGCGTCCGGCAAATCTTCGGCGGTGGCGGAAGAACGCACGGCCACGGCCACATCAGGATTGCCGGCCGACAGCGCAGCGAATGCGGTGCGGATTTCGGCGTTCAGTTTTTCAGGGAATTCGGCTTCCATGATCCACTGGCGGATTTGCGCGCCGGTCTTGGCGAGGGCGTTGACATCGTCGACGTCCAGGGCGTCGAGGGCCTTGTGGATCTGGTCGTTCAGACCGCTCAGTTCCAGGAAATCACGATATGCCTGAGCTGTCGTGGCGAAGCCACCGGGCACCGAAACACCGGCGCCAGCCAGGTTGCTGATCATCTCGCCCAGGGATGCGTTCTTGCCCCCCACATGCTCAACATCGTGTTTGCCGAGCTTATCGAGGGAAACTACGTACTCTACCAAGGTGATCTCTCCACTAACTGTGTTGGAAAAGCTCAGAAACCGGCGGCTCGGGGGAGCATTGGCCGGTTGTATGGCCTGGACCTGGAAAATAAGTGAGAATGCCGACCAATGGCGGCCGACAAACCGCGCCTATCATATCCAGAAATACTCATTAGCTTAAGGCCCAAGGTGCAAATGAAACGATCTGCTTTCTTTATCTCCGATGGCACCGGCATCACTGCCGAAACCCTGGGTCAAAGCCTCCTGGCGCAGTTCGAAAACATTACCTTCAGCAAACTCACGCGGCCCTACATCGACAGCGTGGATAAAGCGCGGGCCATGGTACAACAAATCAACAAAGCCGCTGAAACCGATGGTTTCCGGCCGATCATCTTCGACACCATCGTCAATCAGGACATCCGTGAGATTCTCGCAACGTCCAATGGTTTCATGATCGACATTTTCTCGACCTTCCTCGCCCCTCTCGAGCAGGAACTGACCGAGCATTCTTCCTACACCGTCGGCAAGTCCCATTCGATCGGGCACAACTCCAATTACATGGAGCGCATCGAGGCGGTGAACTTCGCCCTCGACAACGACGACGGCGCCCGCACGCACTATTACGACAAGGCCGACCTGATACTAGTGGGCGTGTCGCGATGTGGTAAGACACCGACGTGCCTGTACATGGCGATGCAATTCGGCATCCGCGCGGCCAACTATCCGTTGACCGAAGACGACATGGAGCGCCTGCAACTGCCGGCCGCCCTGCGCGCGCACCAGCACAAGCTGTTCGGCCTGACCATCGACCCGGATCGCCTCACCGCTATCCGCAATGAGCGCAAGCCCAACAGCCGCTATTCGAGCTACGCCCAGTGCGAATTCGAAGTGCGCGAGGTGGAAAACCTGTTCCGCCGCGAGAACATCCCGCACATCAACTCCACGCATTTTTCGGTGGAAGAGATTTCGGCGAAGATCCTCGTGGAGAAAGGCGTGGAGCGGCGGTTCAAGTAAGGTTGTCGCGCCTGGACGGACGCTTTCGCGGGCAAGTCGCACTGCCGCTCCCACATTGGGATGTGTTGCGTGGGAGCAGGCTTGCTCGCGAAGAGCGCTAACGCGGTCCGTCAGATAACGAACAAATCGACGAACCGATTCACCGGCGTGGCCTCGAGCTGCGCCTGATCCTTGCACAGGACAAAAATCTCCCCGCACCGCTGCCCGACAAACCGGGTCGCCAGGTTCGCCTTGAACTTGTCCTCCAGCAACGGAATCCCCTCCGCCCGGCGCCGGCGATGGCCGATCGGGTACTCCACCACCACGTTATCGGTGCTGGAACCGTCCTTGAAAAACACCTGCACCGCGTTGGCAATCGAGCGTTTGTCGGCTTCCAGGTATTCGCGGGTGAAACGCGGCTCTTCGACGATGACCATTTTTTCGCGCAGCACATCGATGATCGGATGCGCCCTGTGGAAATCATCCTCGTACTGCTCGGCCACCAGATTGCCGAAGGCCAGCGGCACGGCGGTCATGTACTGGATGCAGTGATCGCGGTCGGCGGCATTGGCCAGCGGGCCGACCTTGGAAATGATGCGAATCGCCGATTCGTGGGTGGTGATGACGATCCGGTCGATTTCATGCAGGCGATTGCGCACCTGCGGGTGCAGGGTCACCGCCGCCTCGCACGCGGTCTGCGCGTGAAACTCGGCGGGGAAGCTGATCTTGAACAACACGTTTTCCATCACGTAACTGCCGAACGGGCGCGAGAAGCTGAACGCACGCTTGTCTTCAGGCTTGAGCGCCAGATCGTTGTTGGTGTGGCTGAACAACACGTCGTAGAAACCCCACTGCTTTGCCGTCAATACTCCGGGAATGCCCATCTCGCCGCGCATCGCGATGTCCGCCAGGCGCACGCCACGACTGGACGCATCCCCCGCCGCCCAGGATTTGCGCGACCCGGCGTTGGGCGCATGGCGATAGGTGCGCAATGCCTGACCATCGGCGAACGCGTGGGACAAAGCCGACAGCAGTTGCTCACGATTGGCGCCCATGAGTTTGGCGGTGACGGCGGTCGAGGCGACTTTCACCAGAATGACGTGATCGAGTCCTACGCGGTTGAAGGAGTTTTCCAGGGCGATCACGCCTTGAATCTCATGGGCCAGGATCATCGCTTCGAGCACATCACGTACGGTCAGCGGCGCTTCACCATTGGCCAGACGCTTTTGCGACAGATGGTCGGCCACCGCGAGAATTCCGCCGAGGTTGTCCGACGGATGCCCCCATTCGGCGGCGAGCCAGGTGTCGTTGTAATCGAGCCAACGGACGATGCAACCGATGTCCCACGCGGCTTTCACCGGATCGAGCCGATAAGCGGTGCCCGGCACCCGTGCACCGAACGGCACGACGGTGCCCTCGACGATCGGACCGAGGTGCTTGGTGCATTCCGGGAAACGCAGGGCCAGCAAGCCGCAGCCCAAGGTGTCCATCAGGCAGTTGCGGGCGGTGTCCAGGGCTTCGGCGGATTCGATGTTGAAATGGAGGACGTAATCGGCGATGTCCTGCAGGACAGCGTCGTAGTCGGGGCGGTTGTTCAGGTCGACGTTGGCGCTCATTGCGGTTCTCCTGATGGGGAATGATGAGTGGGGTGGTCTTCCTCAGGGGCTGGTTGGTTTTCTGTTTAGAGCAGATCGTGGGTGTCTGCTTTGGTGTGTTTCGTCAGTTGGATTGCTTCCCTCACCCTAGCCCTCTCACGAAGGGAGAGGGCACCGAATGGGGGATATTCAAAGGTGACGTCGACCTGAAAGCCCTTCTGTGAATCCATAATCGCCAAGATGCTTCACGTCGCAGGACATCTGATTACCATTCGGTCGGCCCCTCTCACTCCGGGTGAGGGCATCGATTCTGGATCAGAAGGAATCTCCAGGCACGCGGACGTAGCCTTCCATCAAGACGCGCGCACTACGGCTCATGATCGCTTTCTTCACAACCCACTCACCGTTTTCCAAACTGGCCTCGGCGCCCACGCGCAACGTCCCGGACGGATGCCCGAAGCGCACCGCGCTACGTTCCACGCCGCCAGCCGCCAGGTTTACCAAGGTGCCGGAGATGGCTGCCGCCGTGCCAATCGCCACCGCCGCCGTGCCCATCATCGCGTGGTGCAGCTTGCCCATGGACAGCGCGCGCACCAGCAGGTCGACATCCCCCGCCGCAATCGCCTTGCCGCTGGAGGCCACGTAATCCGCAGGTTTGGCGACGAACGCCACCTTCGGTGTGTGCTGCCGCTTGGCCGCTTCATCGAGGCTGGAAATCAGCCCCATGCGCAGCGCGCCATGAGCGCGGATGCTTTCAAACATCAGCAGCGCTTTCGGATCGCCGTTGATCGCACCTTGCAGTTCGGTGCCCTTGTAGCCGATGTCTTCGGCGTTGATAAAAATGGTCGGAATCCCGGCATTGATCAGGGTTGCCTGAAACGTGCCGACACCCGGCACCTGCAGCTCGTCGATCAGATTGCCCGTAGGGAACATCGAACCACCGGCGCCCTCTTCTTCCGCCGCCGGGTCCATGAACTCCAGCTGCACTTCAGCGGCCGGAAAGGTCACGCCGTCGAGTTCGAAATCACCGGTTTCCTGCACTTCACCGTGGGTGATCGGCACATGGGCGATGATGGTTTTGCCAATGTTGGCCTGCCACACGCGCACCACCGCCACGCCGTTGTGCGGAATGCGGCTGGCGTCCACCAGGCCATTGCTGACGGCAAACGAACCGACCGCCGCCGACAGGTTGCCGCAGTTGCCGCTCCAGTCCACGAACGGCTTGTCGATGGACACCTGACCGAACAGGTAATCGACGTCGTGATCGGCCTTGATGCTTTTCGACAGGATCACGGTTTTGCTGGTGCTCGACGTGGCGCCGCCCATGCCATCGATCTGCTTGTCGTAAGGGTCGGGGCTGCCGATCACCCGCAGTAGCAATGCGTCGCGGGCCGGACCGGGAACCTGGGCGGCTTCAGGCAGATCCTGCAGGCTGAAGAACACGCCTTTGCTGGTGCCGCCACGCATGTAGGTAGCGGGGATTTTTACTTGCGGTGCGTGAGCCATGGTGCTCCTTAACAAAGGCATGGGACTTGAAATCCCATGCCCACATTTGATGATTTAAACGGCAACCGCCGACTCTTCAAGGAAGTCCTGGGCGAAGCGCTGCAACACGCCGCCGGCCTCGTAGATCGAAACTTCTTCGGCGGTGTCGAGGCGGCAGGTCACCGGCACTTCGAGCCGTTCGCCGTTGCGCCGATGAATGACCAGCGTCAGGTCCGCGCGCGGCGTGCGGTCGCCGATCACGTCGTAGGTTTCGCTGCCATCGATGCCCAGGGTCTTGCGGTCGGTGCCTGGTTTGAACTCCAGCGGCAACACGCCCATGCCCACCAGGTTGGTGCGGTGAATGCGCTCGAAGCCTTCGGCGACGATCGCTTCCACACCCGCCAGACGCACACCCTTGGCCGCCCAGTCGCGGGACGAACCCTGACCGTAGTCGGCACCGGCGATGATGATCAGCGGCTGCTTGCGATCCATGTAGGTTTCGATGGCTTCCCACATGCGCATGACCTGGCCTTCCGGCTCCACGCGGGCCAGCGAGCCCTGCTTGACCTTGCCGTTTTCCTGAACCATTTCATTGAACAGTTTCGGGTTGGCGAAGGTGGCGCGCTGCGCGGTCAGGTGGTCGCCACGGTGGGTGGCGTAGGAGTTGAAGTCCTCTTCCGGCAGGCCCATTTTCGCCAGGTATTCGCCAGCGGCGCTGTCGAGCATGATCGCGTTGGACGGCGACAGGTGATCGGTGGTGATGTTGTCCGGCAGCACCGCCAACGGGCGCATGCCCTTGAGCGGCCGCGCCCCGGCCAGCGCGCCTTCCCAGTACGGCGGACGGCGGATGTAGGTGCTCATTTCGCGCCAGTCGTACAGCGGCGTGACTTTCGGGCCGGTGTCTTCATGGATGGCGAACATCGGGATGTACACCTGACGGAACTGCTCAGGCTTGACCGACGCCTTGACCACCGCTTCGATTTCTTCGTCGCTTGGCCAGATGTCTTTCAGGCGGATTTCCTTGCCATCGACCACGCCCAAAACATCCTTCTCGATATCGAAACGGATGGTGCCGGCAATGGCATAAGCGACCACCAGCGGCGGCGAGGCGAGGAACGCCTGTTTCGCGTACGGGTGAATCCGCCCGTCGAAGTTACGGTTGCCCGAGAGCACGGCGGTGGCGTACAGGTCGCGGTCGATGATTTCCTGCTGGATCACCGGATCGAGTGCGCCAGACATGCCGTTGCAAGTGGTACAGGCAAACGCGACGACGCCGAAACCGAGCTGCTCCAGCTCCTTGCCCAGCCCCGCTTCCTCAAGGTACAGCGCCACGGTTTTCGAGCCCGGCGCCAGCGACGACTTGACCCACGGTTTGCGGCTCAGCCCGAGCTTGTTGGCATTGCGCGCCAGCAGGCCGGCGGCGATCACGTTGCGCGGGTTGCTGGTGTTGGTGCAACTGGTGATCGCGGCGATGATCACCGCGCCATCGGGCATTTGCCCCGGTACGTCCTGCCATTGACCGGCGATGCCCTTCTGCGCCAGATCCGCCACGGCGACGCGGGCGTGCGGGTTGCTCGGCCCGGCCATGTTGCGCACCACCGACGACAGGTCGAAAGTCAGGCCACGCTCGTATTGCGCGTCCTTGAGGCTGTCGGCCCACAGGCCGGTGGTTTTTGCGTATTGCTCGACCAGTTGCACCTGCTGGTCTTCACGACCGGTGAGTTTCAGGTAATCGATGGTCTGCTGGTCGATGTAGAACATCGCAGCGGTGGCGCCGTACTCCGGGGCCATGTTGGAGATGGTCGCGCGGTCGCCGAGGGTCAGTGCCGACGCGCCTTCGCCGAAGAACTCCAGCCAGGCGCCGACGACTTTCTGTTTGCGCAGGTATTCGGTCAGCGCCAGCACCATGTCGGTGGCGGTGATGCCCGGTTGCAGTTTGCCGGTCAGTTCGACGCCGACGCTTTCCGGCAGGCGCATCCACGACGCGCGGCCGAGCATCACGCTCTCGGCTTCGAGGCCACCGACACCGATGGCGATCACGCCCAGTGCATCGACATGCGGGGTGTGGCTGTCGGTGCCGACGCAGGTGTCAGGGAACGCCACGCCGTCGCGCACCTGGATCACCGGGGACATTTTCTCCAGGTTGATCTGGTGCATGATGCCGTTGCCCGGCGGGATCACGTCGACGTTCTTGAAGGCCTTTTTGGTCCAGTTGATGAAGTGGAAACGGTCTTCGTTGCGACGGTCCTCGATGGCGCGGTTCTTCTCGAACGCCTGGGCATCGAAGCCGCCCGCTTCCACCGCCAGCGAGTGGTCGACGATCAACTGGGTCGGCACCACCGGGTTGACTTGCGCCGGGTCGCCACCCTGCTGGGCGATCGCATCGCGCAGACCGGCGAGGTCGACCAGCGCGGTCTGACCAAGAATGTCGTGGCACACCACCCGCGCCGGGAACCACGGGAAGTCCAGGTCGCGCTTGCGCTCGATCAACTGCTTCAGGGAATCGGTGAGCGTGGCCGGGTCGCAGCGACGCACGAGGTTTTCCGCCAGCACGCGCGAGGTGTACGGCAGGGTGTCGTAACTGCCTGGCTGAATCGCCTCGACCGCTGCGCGCACGTCGAAGTAGTCTAGGGAACTGCCGGGCAGGTTTTTGCGGAATTCTGTGTTCATCGGGTCAGGACTCGGGTCACGGTATTTTCAAGAGGTGGGGCCGGGATTCGGCCCCCACCATTCAGCGACGTTCGATTGGCACGAACTTGCGCTGTTCGACGCCGACATACTCGGCGCTTGGACGGATGATGCGGTTGTTGGCACGCTGCTCGAACACATGCGCCGCCCAGCCGGTCAGGCGCGAGCAGACGAAAATCGGCGTGAACAACTTGGTCGGGATGCCCATGAAGTGGTACGCCGAGGCATGGTAGAAGTCGGCGTTCGGGAACAGTTTCTTTTGCTCCCACATGGTCTTGTCGATGGCTTCGGAGACCGGGAACAACACCTTGTCGCCCACTTCGTCGGCGAGTTTTTTCGACCAGCCCTTGATCACCTCGTTGCGCGGATCGCTGTCCTTATAGATCGCATGGCCGAAGCCCATGATCTTGTCCTTGCGCTCAAGCATGCCGAGGGTGCCTTTGATCGCGTCTTCCGGCGACGCGAAGCGCTCGATCATTTCCATCGCCGCCTCGTTGGCGCCGCCGTGCAGCGGGCCGCGCAGCGAACCGATGGCGGCAGTGACGCAGGAATACAGGTCGGACAGGGTCGAAGCGCACACCCGCGCGGTGAAGGTCGAGGCGTTGAATTCATGCTCGGCATAGAGAATCAGCGAGACGTTCATCACTTTGACGTGCAACTCGCTCGGCTTCTTGTCGTGCAGCAGGTGCAGGAAGTGGCCGCCGATCGAAGGCTCGTCGCTCACGCAGTTGATGCGTTTGCCGTCGTGGCTGAAGCGATACCAGTAGCACATGATCGCCGGGAACGCGGCCAGCAGGCGATCGGTCTTGTCCTGTTGTTCGGAGAAGTCTTTCTCCGGTTCGATATTGCCCAGGAACGAGCAACCGGTGCGCATCACGTCCATCGGGTGGGCGTCGGCGGGGATGCGTTCCAGCACTTCTTTCAGCGCTTGCGGCAGGTCGCGCAGCTTGCCCAGTTTGCTTTGGTAAGCGTCGAGTTGCGCTTGGCTCGGCAGTTCTCCGTAAAGCAGCAGGTACGCCACTTCTTCGAATTGCGCGTCGGCGGCCAGTTCACGGACGTCGTAGCCACGATAGGTCAGGCCGGCACCGGCCTGGCCCACGGTGGACAGGGCGGTCTGCCCGGCAACCTGGCCCCGGAGCCCGGCGCCACTGAGTACTTTTGCTTCGGCCATTGCTGTCTCCAATCTTGAATTTTTTAGGGAATCGGCAAGTTGTGTCTGATCACGGTATCGGGGATGTTCTTTACTTCTTCGCCGCGAACAACGCGTCGAGCTTCTGCTCGAAGGTGTGGTAGTCGATGCGATCGTAGAGCTCCATGCGTGTCTGCATGGTGTCGATGACATTCTGCTGGGTGCCGTCGCGGCGGATCGCGGTGTAGACGTTTTCCGCCGCCTTGTTCATCGCGCGGAACGCCGACAGCGGGTACAGCACCAGCGACACATCTGCTCCCGCAAGCTGCTCGGTGGTGTACAGCGGCGTCGAGCCGAATTCGGTGATGTTGGCCAGGATCGGCGCCTTCACGCGGTTGGCGAACAGCTTGTACATGTCCAGTTCGGTGATGGCTTCCGGGAAGATCATGTCGGCGCCGGCCTCGATGCACGCGGCGGCGCGATCCAGTGCCGATTCCAGGCCTTCCACCGCCAGAGCGTCGGTACGGGCCATGATCACGAAGCTGTCGTCGGTGCGTGCATCGACCGCTGCCTTGATGCGGTCGACCATTTCCTGCTGAGTGACGATTTCTTTGTTCGGGCGGTGACCGCAGCGCTTGGCGCCGACCTGGTCTTCAATGTGGATCGCCGCCGCGCCGAACTTGATCATCGACTTGACGGTGCGCGCGACGTTGAACGCCGAAGCGCCGAAACCGGTGTCCACGTCCACCAGCAACGGCAAGTCGCAGACGTCGGTGATGCGACGCACGTCGGTCAGCACATCATCGAGGCCGGTGATGCCCAGGTCCGGCACGCCGAGGGAACCTGCGGCCACCCCGCCACCGGACAGGTAGATCGCCTTGAAACCGGCACGCTTGGCCAGCAGCGCGTGGTTGGCGTTGATCGCGCCGACCACTTGCAGCGGATGCTCGCTGGCGACCGCATCGCGGAAACGCTGGCCTGGAGTGTTCTGCTTGAAACTCATGACTCACCTCGTTCAGTGGCTGTCTTGTTGTGGGCGCCGTCCTGGTAATGACGGGCGATATTGCGTTTCGAGGCGCCGATGTGCCGGCGCATCAACAATTCGGCCAGCTCGCCGTCACGGTCGGCGATGGCATCGAGAATCCGGTGGTGCTCGGCAAAGGCCTGGCGCGGCCGGTTCGGCGTGGTGGAGAACTGGATGCGGTACATGCGCACCAGTTGATAAAGCTCGCCGCAGAGCATCTGGGTCAGGGTGCGGTTGCCGCTGCCCTGGATGATCCGGTAATGAAAGTCGAAGTCGCCTTCCTGCTGGTAGTAACCGACCCCGGCCTGGAACGCCGCATCGCGCTCGTGGGTTTCCAGAACCTGACGCAGCTCGTCGATTTCTTCGCTGCTCATACGTTCGGCCGCCAGACGGCAGGCCATGCCTTCGAGGGATTCGCGGATTTCGTAGAGTTCCAGCAATTCGGCGTGGCTCAGCGAAACCACCCGCGCGCCGACGTGCGGCACGCGCACCAGCAGCCGCTGGCCTTCCAGACGATGAATGGCTTCGCGCAGCGGCCCGCGACTGATGCCGTAAGTGCGCGCCAGTTCCGGCTCGGAGATCTTGCTGCCCGGGGCGATCTCGCCTTTGACGATAGCGGCCTGGATACGCCGGAAGACGTTTTCCGAGAGCGTTTCCGAATCGTCGCCGCCGATGACCGGGGGATCGAGTTGATCCAGCATATTGTCGACACCTTTAAATCCAATGCGGCAAAAACTAGCGAATCACACCGTACCCGTCAAAGGAAAAATCAAGATTGTCGACAATCGTCTAATAACGCTCATTATCAGCCCCAAGGGTTATAGACCGGCTCGGGCGCTGGCGCCATAAAACCACCGTGCTAGAATGCCGCGCGCATTTGCGAGTCATTTGCATGGCTTGTCATAAAAAACTGATAGGCGCCTGTGCGGACAGGATCACCTGACCCAGGCCCCCGAACCGAGAACGGACTGCTACTCGCCAGGATTTATGAGACTCAAGCCCTTCCCCACATTTTTCGCTCTGTTCTGCCTGCCCGGCCTCGCCGCCGCAGGGGAAAAGACCGTGTACGGCCTCAACGAATACGCTGCGCTCGACGGCATCAATCTGGAAGTCGCGGCCAAACTCGACACAGGGGCGAAAACCGCCTCGCTCAGTGCCCGCGACATCAAACGCTTCAAGCGCAACGGCGAGTCGTGGGTACGCTTTTACCTCGCCATCGACGCCGCACATTCGCACCCGATCGAACGACCGCTGGCGCGGGTCAGCAAGATCAAGCGCCGCGCCGGCGACTACGACCCGGAAGAAGGCAAGAAGTACACCGCCCGCCCGGTGATCGAACTGGATATCTGCATGGGTTCGGCGATGCGCAGCATCGAAGTGAACCTGACCGACCGCAGTGCGTTCCAATACCCGCTCTTGATTGGCTCCGAAGCGCTGAAACGCTTTGATGCGCTGGTCGACCCCAGTCTTAAATACGCTGCCGGCAAACCTGCCTGCGCCATCGCCGCTCATACCGCCGAGTAATTTCCATGCGTTCTCTAACCTTCCACCTGAAAATCCTGATCACCATCCTGGTGCTGTTGGGCGTTTCGGTTACGGCCTATCAGATTTTCGTGCTCGGCATTCCCGTGACAGAAGACGCCACCGACGACTTGTGGAACATCGACGCCAAGGTCGAGTTCGTCGCCAGCACCAAGGATCCGGTGAAGATCCAGATGTTCGTGCCGCCGCTGAGCCGCGACTACGTCAGCCTCAACGAGAGTTTCATCTCCAATAACTACGGGGTGGCGGTCAACCGCGTCGATGGCAACCGCAAGGTCACCTGGTCGGCGCGCCGGGCCAAGGGCAACCAGACCCTTTATTACCGCCTGGTGCTGACCAAGCGTTACACCGCCGAAAAATCCAAGATCAAAGGCCCGACCTTCCGCGACAGCATGGCCATCGAAGGCCCGGAAAAAATCGCCGCCGAAGCCCTGCTCGCGCCGATCCGCCAGCACTCGGCCGACGTCGAAACCTTCATCGGCGAGGCGATCAAACGGGTCAACAACGTCAACGACGACAACGTGAAACTGCTGCTGGCCGGCGATCCGTCCACCGCGCACAAGGCAAAAATCGTCGAGTTGCTGCTGTCGATCGCCCACGTCCCGGTCGAGAAAGTCCACACCATTCGCCTCGTCGCCGATCAGCCGCAGATGCCTGAACTGTGGTTGCGCAGCTTCAACGGCACCGACTGGCTGTACTTCAACCCGGAAACCGGCGAACAGGGCCTGCCGACCGACCGCCTGCTGTGGTGGACCGGCGACGAAAACCTGATCACCGTCGACGGCGGCAAGAAAGCCAACGTGACCTTCAGCCTGAACAACAGCGAGATGAACGCGATTCGTCTGGCCAAGCTGACCGACGAAAACACCGACGCCAACTTCCTCGAATACTCGCTGTATGGCCTGCCGCTGCAAACCCAGCAGACCTTCATGATCATGGTGATGATCCCGATCGGCGTGCTGGTGATTCTGATCCTGCGCAACCTGATCGGCCTGCAGACCCTCGGCACATTTACCCCGGTGCTGATCGCCCTGGCCTTCCGCGAGACGCAGCTGGGCTTCGGCATTCTGCTGTTTACCGTGATTACCGCGCTAGGGCTGTCGCTGCGTTCGTACCTGGAGCATTTGAAACTGCAAATGCTGCCGCGACTGTCGGTGGTGTTGACGTTCGTGGTGGTGCTGATTGCCGCCATCAGTCTGTTCAGCCACAAGCTGGGTCTGGAGCGCGGCTTGTCGGTGGCGCTGTTCCCGATGGTGATTCTGACCATGACCATCGAACGCCTGTCGATCACCTGGGAAGAACGCGGCGCCAGCCATGCGATGAAAGTGGCGATCGGCACGCTGTTCGCCGCCTCCCTGGCGCACCTGATCATGACCGTGCCGGAGCTGGTGTACTTCGTGTTCACCTTCCCGGCGATCCTGCTGATCCTGGTGGGTTTCATGCTGGCGATGGGGCGTTATCGCGGTTACCGCCTGACCGAACTGGTGCGTTTCAAGGCCTTCCTGAAGAAGGCTGACGCCTGATGTTCGGTTTCTGGAAGACCTGGAAAGCCCTTGAGGCCCGCGGGATCATGGGCATCAACCGGCGTAACGCGGACTACGTGCTCAAGTACAACAAGCGCAGTCTGTACCCGATCGTCGATGACAAGATCATCACCAAGGAACGCGCGATCAAGGCCGGCATTCATGTGCCGGAGCTGTATGGCGTGATTTCCACCGAGAAGGAAATCGACAAGCTCGGCGAGATCATCGGCGGGCGCAACGACTTCGTGATCAAACCGGCCCAGGGCGCCGGCGGCGACGGCATCATCGTGGTGGCCGACCGCTTCGAAGGCCGCTATCGCACGGTGTCGGGCAAGATCATCGCCCACGAAGAGCTTGAGCATCACATCTCCAGCATCCTCACCGGCCTCTACTCGCTGGGCGGGCATCGGGATCGGGCGCTGATCGAATACCGGGTCACCCCGGACCAGATCTTCAAGAGCATCAGCTACGAAGGCGTGCCGGACATCCGCATCATCGTGCTGATGGGTTATCCGGTGATGGCGATGCTGCGTCTGCCGACCCGTCAGTCCGGCGGCAAGGCCAACCTGCACCAGGGCGCCATCGGCGTCGGTGTCGACCTCGCAACCGGCCTGACCCTGCGTGGCACCTGGCTGAACAACATCATCGCCAAACACCCGGACACCACCAACGCGGTGGACGGCGTGCAACTGCCCTACTGGGACGGTTTCATGAAACTCGCCGCCGGCTGCTATGAGTTGTGCGGCCTGGGTTACATCGGCGTGGACATGGTGCTCGACCAGGAGAAAGGCCCGCTGATTCTCGAGCTGAATGCGCGGCCGGGGCTGAATATCCAGATTGCCAACGACTGCGGGCTGACCTTGCGCACCCACGCGGTTGAAGCGCATCTGGAAGAGCTGAAAGCCCGTGGCGTGACTGAGTCGGTTGAAGAGCGGGTGGCGTTTACCCAGGAGATGTTCGGGCATATCCCGGCGGTTGAGGGCTGAAGGCAAAAGCCCCTCACCCTGCCCCTCTTCCTGAGGGAGAGCGGATTGATCGGATCGCTCTTTTGAATTGCACCGACCTGAGAGACCGAGTCGTACTCAGGACTTGAAAAGCCTGCGATCTGCCCCCTTTCCCCCTCGCCCCTCTGGGGGAGAGGATTGGGGTGAGGGGGTTGCTCTTGATTTTGATCTAGGAGCAATCCAAGGAGCAGACTACAATCCCCACCCCGCCTCGATGGCCGATCTGCCCCGCCCATGCTGACCTGTTCCGTACACCCGCTCCCCTACCGCGCCAACCCCGCCGAGTATTTCGCGGCAGTCCGCCATGCGCCCGGCGCCGTGCTGCTCGACAGCGGCCGCCCCAGCGCCGACCGTGGCCGTCATGACATCCTCAGCGCCTGGCCGCTGGAGCAACTGGCGGTTCTGCCGGACGAAAGCGGCAGCCTTTTCCTGCAAAGGCTGCGGACCACGCTGAGCCACCTGGGTAACGCCGAACTGCCGCAAGGCTACGAACTGCCGTTTGCCGGCGGGCTGATCGGCTACCTGAGCTACGACTTCGGCCGGCATCTGGAAAACCTGCCCAGCCAGGCCCAAGACGATCTGCAACTGCCCGACGCGCGTTTCGGTCTGTATGACTGGGCCTTGATCAGCGATCACCAAGCGGCAACCAGCCAACTGGTGTTCCACCCGTCGGTCAATGGCGGCGAAAAGCAGCGGCTGATTACGCTGTTCACCCAGCCAACCGCGCCGTCACTGGTCCCGTTCAAACTGAACACACCCATGCGCGCCGACCTCTCGGCCGACGCCTATCGCCAGGCCTTCGAGCGCATTCAGCATTACATCCAGGCCGGCGACTGCTACCAGGTCAACTTCGCCCAGCGTTTCCGCGCGCCCTGCCAGGGCGACGCATGGCTGGCCTATTGCGCCCTGCGCGAGGCCTGCCCGACACCGTTTTCAGGTTTCCAGAGTCTGCCCGATGGCGGCGCGGTGCTGAGCCTGTCGCCGGAGCGCTTCGTCAAAGTCAGCGAACGTCAGGTGGAAACCCGCCCGATCAAAGGCACCCGCCCCCGTGGCCTGACCCCGGCCGAAGACGCGGCGAACGCCGCCGAACTGCTGGCCAGCCCCAAGGATCGTGCGGAAAACCTGATGATCGTCGACCTGCTGCGCAACGACCTCGGTCGCACCTGCCGCATCGGCTCGGTGCGCGTGCCGGAGCTGTTCAGCCTGGAAAGCTATCCGAACGTGCATCACCTGGTCAGCAGCGTCACCGGCGAACTGGCCCAGGATCGCGACGCCCTGGACTTGATCGCCGGCAGTTTCCCCGGCGGCTCGATCACTGGCGCACCGAAGATCCGCGCGATGCAGATCATCGACGAACTGGAACCGACCCGACGCGGTTTGTATTGCGGCTCGTTGCTGTATCTGGACGTGCGCGGCGAGATGGACAGCTCCATCGCCATTCGCAGTCTGCTGGTCAAGGATGGGCAGGTGTGTTGCTGGGGCGGCGGCGGGATCGTCGCCGACTCGGACTGGCAGGCTGAATATCAGGAATCGATCACCAAGGTGAAGGTCCTGCTCGACACCTTGCAGAACCTCTAAACGCTTCGCGGGCCAACCCGCTCCCACAGGGACATGCATGTCCGCGTGGGAGCGGGCAAGCCCGCGAGAGCGTCCGGCCAGTCGCTTACAAACTCAATTCCCGGTTCGAAGCCTTGAGAAACTCCTGCTTCAACTCGGCAAAGCTGTGCACCGCCGGGAACTGCGGGAACTCGCGGATCACATTGTCCGGTGCATGGAACAGAATCCCGGCGTCCGCCTCGCCAAGCATGCTGGTGTCGTTGTACGAATCACCGGCGGCAATCACCCGGTAATACAGGCTCTTGAAGGCCAGGACCGACTGGCGCTTGGGATCTTTCTGACGCAGTTGATAGCCAGTCACCCGCCCGCTTTCATCGGTGATCAGGCGATGGCAGAGCAAGGTCGGGAAGCCCAACTGACGCATCAGCGGTTGCGAGAACTCATAGAAGGTGTCCGACAGAATCACCACCTGGAAGCGCTCGCGCAGCCAGTTGACGAACTCCACCGCACCGTCCAGCGGCTTGAGGGTGGCGATCACTTCCTGAATGTCCGAGAGCTTGAGGCCGTGCTCGTCGAGAATGCGCAGGCGCTGCTTCATCAGAACGTCGTAATCGGGAATGTCCCGGGTGGTGGCCTTGAGCGATTCGATTCCGGTTTTTTCGGCGAAGGCGATCCAGATTTCCGGAACCAGCACCCCTTCAAGATCAAGACAGGCAATTTCCACAAGACACTCCCGTTTGTAATGTTTATCGAGTCGAGCGAGCCCGAACTCTAGCGGCTCCTCCCCGGCCACGCAACGCAGGCGGAACCCCGGCCGCCGCAGCTTTTTGTTACCATCGCCTCCATATAGAGCGCCCAGCGCCACTGACCTGTAGGAAGCCGCCCTGATGAGCCCAACGTTCGACGTCGTGGAACTCGCCACGACCTATGCCAACAAATCCGCACAGGACATCCTGAAGCTCGCCTTTGCCGAGTTCGGCGACGATCTGTGGATATCCTTCAGCGGCGCCGAGGATGTGGTGCTGGTGGACATGGCCTGGAAGCTGAACAAGAACGTCAAGGTCTTCAGTCTCGACACCGGTCGCCTGCACCCGGAGACCTACCGTTTCATCGAACAGGTACGCGAGCATTACAAGATCGACATCGAAATTGTCTCGCCGGACTACGCGAAACTTGAACCGTTCGTGAAGGAAAAAGGCCTGTTCAGCTTCTACAAGGACGGTCACGGCGAGTGCTGCGGGATTCGCAAGATCGAACCGCTGCGCCGCAAGCTGTCCGACGTCAAGGCCTGGGCCACCGGTCAGCGCCGCGATCAGAGCCCGGGCACTCGCAGTGCGGTGGCGGTGATGGAAGTCGACAGCGCGTTCTCGACGCCGGAGCGCACCCTGTACAAGTTCAACCCGCTGGCACAGATGACCAGCGAAGAGATCTGGGGCTACATCCGCATGCTCGAGTTGCCATACAACAGCCTGCACGAGCGCGGTTTCATCAGCATCGGCTGCGAACCCTGCACCCGCCCTGTCCTGCCGAACCAGCACGAACGCGAAGGCCGCTGGTGGTGGGAAGAAGCGACCCAAAAAGAATGCGGGCTGCACGCGGGCAATATCATCACCAAGGTGTAACACCTGGCCCTCCTCTGTGGGAGCGGGCAAGCCCGCTCCCACAGTCGTGTTCACCAGGCATAAAAATGTGTACACACAAATGTCACCATCGGTGCCATTTATGTGTGCACTTTTCATTTCGGCGCCCTGAAAAGTTACATTCTGCGTCCCTCACCGCTCCCCTCCGTTGCGCCAAATCCCTCCTGAAAAATAAATACCTGTTCGATCGGTCAATTTAAATCGTCCTGATTTCAGCACCTTATCGATCATCAATAACTTTTCGAAATGAGCGCCGATTTTCATAGATCGGTGACTGGCACAGTTCTGGCTTAAGTGCATGCATGTTTTGTATACAATAAATTCAAGACATACACACACTTTCGATCCGCATGCCTGAAGCGCCCTATCCCGTACAGGCTGCAGATGCCCCTAACCAGTGATGTTTCACCGCCGCGACGAAGATTTGTCGAGCCAACGCTCATGCACAGTCATCGCGGCCCCGAACATCAGGAGCCTGCCGGAATGCGTACAAGTCTCTCCAATAACAACATCGCGCTGAATCTGTCCGCCTCTTCACTCGACCCGTCAGTACCCGACGCCGGGCTGGCCGACCCCCTGCAACTGAGCCCGCGCCTGCACAACAGCGATCTGGCACCGACCAAGGCCGAAGGCCGGCGCTGGGGCAAATACAGCATCTTCGCCCTGTGGACCAACGATGTGCACAACATCGCCAACTACTCGTTTGCCATCGGCCTCTACGCCCTCGGTCTCGGTGGCTGGCAGATTCTGCTGTCGCTGGGGATCGGCGCGGCGCTGGTGTACTTCTTCATGAACCTGTCCGGCTACATGGGACAAAAGACCGGCGTGCCGTTCCCGGTCATCAGCCGAATCAGTTTCGGCATTCACGGAGCGCAGATTCCGGCGTTGATCCGCGCGGTGATCGCTATCGCCTGGTTCGGCATCCAGACCTATCTGGCGTCGGTGGTGTTTCGGGTGTTGCTTACAGCGGTCCACCCGGGTTTCGCCGAGTACGACCACGACTCGATCCTCGGCCTTTCGAGCCTGGGCTGGGTGTGTTTCGTGGCCATCTGGTTCGTGCAACTGGCGATTCTGGCCTACGGCATGGAAATGGTGCGGCGCTACGAAGCCTTCGCCGGGCCGGTGATTCTGCTGACCGTTGCCTGCCTCGCCGTGTGGATGTACACCCAGGCCAACGCGACCATTGCCTGGTCGATCCGCGAACCGCTGACCGGCGGCGAGATGTGGCGCAACATCTTTGCCGGTGGTGCGCTGTGGCTGGCGATCTACGGCACGCTGATCCTCAACTTCTGCGACTTCGCCCGCTCGTCGCCCTGCCGCAAGACGATCAAGGTCGGAAATTTCTGGGGCCTGCCAGTGAACATTCTGGTGTTCGCCGGGATCACCGTCCTGCTCTGCGGCGCGCAATTTCAGATCAACGGCCGGATCATCGAAAGCCCGACCGAGATCATCGCCTCGATTCCCAATACGTTTTTCCTGGTTCTCGGTTGCCTGGCGTTTCTGATCGTCACCGTGGCGGTGAACATCATGGCCAACTTCGTCGCGCCAGCCTTCGTGCTGAGCAACCTGGCGCCGAAATACCTGACCTTCCGCCGCGCCGGCCTGATCAGCGCGACCCTCGCCGTGCTGATCCTGCCGTGGAACCTCTACAACAGCCCGATGGTGATCGTGTACTTCCTGTCCGGCCTCGGCGCCCTGCTCGGCCCGTTGTACGGCGTGATCATGGTCGACTACTGGCTGATCCGCAAAGGCCGGATCAACGTGCCGCAGTTGTACAGCGAAAACCCCAACGGCGCGTATTACTACAGCCGTGGCGTCAACCTGCGCGCGGTGGCGGCATTCATTCCCGCCGCGCTGATCGCCATCGTGCTGGCGCTCGTGCCGGGGTTCCACAGCGTATCGCCCTTCTCGTGGCTGATCGGTGCGGGGATCGCCGGAATGCTCTACCTGATCATCGCCAGGCGCCAGCCGCACTACGCCGACGTGGATGGTGAAGCCATCGCTGTGGATAACGTCATTCACTGATTTTTTGGCGGCCCGTTCGCGGGCCGCAGAACCAACTGCAATAAGGACTTCTCATGCGAATTCTCGTGGTCAACGTCAACACCACCGAATCCATCACCCAGGCCATCGCCCGTTCGGCGCAGGCCGTCGCCTCGCCCGGCACGGAAATCATCGGCCTGACGCCGCATTTCGGTGCCGACTCGGTCGAGGGCAATTTCGAAAGTTACCTGGCGGCCATCGCCGTGATGGATCGGGTGATGTCCTACGACCAGCCGTTCGACGCGGTCATCCAGGCCGGCTACGGCGAACACGGCCGCGAAGGCTTGCAGGAACTGCTCAACGTGCCGGTGGTGGACATCACCGACGCGGCCGCCAGCACCGCAATGTTTCTCGGCCACGCCTATTCGGTGGTCACCACCCTGGATCGCACCGTGCCGCTGATCGAGGATCGCCTGAAGCTCTCGGGCCTGTGGGATCGCTGCGCCTCGGTACGCGCCAGCGGCCTGGCGGTGCTGGAACTGGAACACGAACCGCAACGCGCGCTGGAAGCCATCGTGCAACAGGCGGAACTGGCGGTGACGCAGGACAAGGCCGAAGTGATCTGCCTGGGCTGCGGCGGCATGGCCGGGCTCGATGAGCAGATCCGCCAACGCACCGGAGTGCCGGTGGTGGATGGCGTGACGGCGGCGGTGACCATCGCCGAATCACTGGTGCGGTTGGGATTGTCGACGTCCAAGGTGCGGACTTATGCGACACCTCGGCCGAAGAAAATCATTGGCTGGGCTGAGCGGTTTTCGCGCTGAATCCATTGCATTCCCCATGGGAACGGGCTGCTCGCGAAGGGAGCAACCCGATTCCCGATCAGACTCAAACCGCACTGAACCGCCGCGCCAACTCCCGCTCAGCAAACTGCTCGATGATGTAGTCGACAAACGCCCGGGTCTTGCCCGGCAACAATTTGTGCTCGGCGTAATAGATCGAAATATTGCCGTCATCGACATACCAGTCCGGCAACACCCGCTGCAAGGTGCCGGCCTCCAGAAACCCCACGGCAAACGGCATGCTCACCAGCGCAATCCCCAGCCCCTGCGCCGCCGTAATGCACGCGGCCTCGGAATCGCTCAGGGTCATCCGCGCGCGAAGTACCAACGGGCTGTGTTGTCGGATGCGATGGGTCAACTGCCACGAACGCACACGGCCGGTCTGTGGTGAACGGATCAGAATGCCGTCGTGGTGCTTGAGATCGTCCGGCTCGTTGATTGCCGCTCGTGAATCCAGATAGTCCTGCGACGCCACCAATATCCGATGGGCCGGGGTCAACCGGCGTGCGACCACGCCTTGGGGCAACTCGAATCCGCCGCCAATGGCGGCATCGAAGCCCTGGCCGATCAGATCGACCTGACGGTTATCGAAATGCCAGTCCGGGCTGATCGCCGGAAACCGCCGCAAAAACTCACCGAGCAACGGCACGATATACAAACGTCCGAACGCCGTGCCGACGCTGACTTTCAGGGTTCCCGCCGGTTGTCCTCCGGCGCTGGCCAGATTGGCCACGGCGTTCTGGATCGTGGTCAGGCTGGCGCTGACTTCGCTCAAGAACAGTTGCCCGGCCTCGGTCAGTGTCAGGCTGCGGGTACTGCGCTGAAACAGCCGCACACCGAGGCTCGCTTCCAGTTTCGCCACGCTCTTGCCGACGGCGGCGGGGGTCAGGCTCAAGCGCCGGGCAGCCTCGGCAAAGCTGCCGACTTCGGCGCTACGCACAAAGCATTCGATACTGCTGAAGGTTTCCATGGTCGCCACTATAAACTTTTGGTTTACACAGACTATAGCAATCATGGTCTACCCTGCTGTGGGTTCGGGGCAGATACTCGCCTCCAACAACAAGGCAACCCGCCTTGAATTCTCTGGAGTTCGACCATGACCACGCAAAACCTCAGCGGTAAAGTTGCTCTGATTCAAGGCGGTTCTCGCGGTATCGGCGCTGCCATCGTCAAGCGCCTGGCTGCCGAAGGCGCCGCTGTCGCCTTCACCTACGTAAGCTCCGCCGCCAAGGCTGAAGAGTTGCAGAACAGCATCACCGCCAACGGCGGCAAAGCCCTGGCGATCAAGGCCGACAGCGCCGACGCCAACGCCATTCGCCAGGCCGTGAACGCCACCGTCGAAACCTTTGGCCGCCTCGACATCCTCGTCAACAACGCTGGCATCCTGGCCATTGCGCCACTGGAAGATTTCAAACTGGAAGACTTCGACCAGACCCTGGCGATCAACGTACGCAGCGTATTCGTCGCGTCCCAGGAGGCTGCCAAACATATGGGCGAAGGCGCACGCATCATCAACATCGGCAGCACCAACGCCGACCGCATGCCCTTCGGCGGTGGCGGTGTGTACGCAATGAGCAAATCGGCACTGGTCGGCCTGACCAAAGGCCTGGCCCGCGACCTCGGCCCGCGCGGCATCACCATCAACAACGTGCAGCCCGGCCCGGTCGACACCGACATGAACCCGGCTCACGGCGACTTCGCCGACAGTCTGATCCCGCTGATGGCCGTCGGTCGCTACGGCAAAGCCGAAGAAATCGCCGCCTTCGTCGCCTATCTCGCAGGCCCTGAAGCCGGTTACATCACCGGTGCCAGCCTGACCATCGACGGTGGTTTCGGCGCCTGATCCAACGGGTGACCGCCAACAAAAACGCCGCCCCTCCTTGATAGGTGGGGCGGCGTTTTGTTGTGTGCGACCTTTATAAGTCGATCAAGCCCACTCCAGGCTCGGCAAACCACAGGCACTCGGGGTGAACGCCTTCAAGGTACGAAGAATCCCGTCGGCGTGTGCGTATTTTTCATCCGCCATGGCCGCATCGGGAATCGCGATGGCGGTCATACCCGCCGCTTTCGCCGCCGTGACACCGAAGGGCGAATCCTCGAACACCAGGCAATCCTCTGGCGCCACACCCAGGCGTCGGGCAGCCGTCAGGAAGATATCCGGCGCTGGTTTCGCGGCGCCTACTTCCGGGTCGTCGGCGGTCACGATGAAATCGAACAAGGCAAACCAGTCGCGGTGCAACGTGGTTTTCTGCCCGAACGACTGACGCGACGAACTGGTGCCAACCGCAATGGGAATGTTGTGTGCCTTGAGGTGACGGATCAGTTCCTCGGCCCCCGGCATCGCCTGCGCGGTGGGAAACCGCTCACGCATCAGCGGCTCGCGGATCACCAGAAACTCCTCGGCGGTGATTGGCAGATCCAGTGCTTCGACCACATAGCGCGCCAGATCGCCCGCGCCGCGCCCGATGATGTTCTGCTTGATGCTCCAGTCGAAAGTACGCCCGTAGCGCTCGGCAATGAGAGAAGTGACCTCGGTATAAATGCCCTCGGTATCCAGCAGCAAACCGTCCATATCGAAAATCACGGCCTTGATCGGGCCGAACGCCTTCAGCGGTGCATTCATCAGCGGATCCGTTATCAAAGGACATCCCGTCCGGCCTCGCGAGCGCCGTTTCCGGGATTTGATTAAAGGGTTCAGCAGCATAACGAGCGCGACGGACATTGGGCAACGGGCAATCTCCCGGGGTCGCCGAACGGCCGCTGTGCATTTAGCGAAATGCCCTACAAGCAAGGCTTACTTTCCCGACTTCTTTCCTTTTTGATCCCCCGCAAAGTTCCGCGCCTATCCATCGAAATGCGCGGTGATTGCCAATGTTCCAACCCGATCGGCTTCTGGCCCTGAACAACAGCATCGGTCTTCTGGTGGTCGCCGCGCTGAACCCCGAACACCCGGATATCGAAACCCTGTTCCGGGAGTTCCGCCTGAGCCTCAACAACTATGAAACCTGGGCCGAGCAGTTCTGGACCGGTTCGGCGCTGGATGTCGAACAGGTGTTCAAGGTCGGCAACGACGTGCGCCTCAGCGCGCCGCTGAACAGCCGCAAACCCATCAGCTCGTCAGTGGTCATGTGCCCCGCCGCCGGGTCGCTGACCCTGGTGCATATGTTCGAAGCCGCGCGCTTCGTACCGATCGGCGATACGCCGGTCACCCTGGAACCGCTCATTGCCGAAGCCGATGGCGTGCAGACCTTTGGTGAACCGCTGCACCACACCATCGGCCCCAGCGGCATTCTCGAAGTGAGCGATTGCGAGCGCGGCCAGCGTTATCGCATCACCTTTTTCCCCGACGTATCTCCCGCCCGGGTGAAAGCGCTGTACGCCTCCTACCAAGGCCTCATCGACAACCTGGAGGACTGGCTGCGTGCGGAATGGAGCGGATTTCAGCCGCTGTGGACGGAGTTTTCCAGCGCGGGTTTCAGCCAGCGATACGGCCAGTTGCAACAGGCTGACTGGCGCGGCTTCGAAACCGCACTGAACGGTGTCTGGGACAACGTGAAACAGCTGTTTTCGTTGCTGGCGGACTTGCAGGCCAATAGCGAAAAACTCCTGCAATACCTGTCCGAAGCGGATCTGGACGCCTTGCTGAAAGCGTCCACCGATGCCATTGCCAATGGCCTGCTGATCCTCGGCGACGAACCACTTCTGTTCATCCATCTCGCCGCGTTCACCAGTTGGCTCAAGATGTTGCCACCGCAATATCTGGCGGAGGTGGTCGCCGAGGTTCGCGCCGAACTCCTGATCGGTTTGCTGCTGACGCGGGTGGCCGGTGGCATCGGCGTGCCGCTGCAACTGAGCGTCAAAGTGCTGGACAAAATCAAATCGCCACGAGCCAGGGAGTGGCTGGCGGCGTCGGCGCTGCGCCTGAATTCGCTGACGCCCCCAGCCGGCCTGACGCCGCATGCGCAGGCGTTGAAACCGCTGATGGTCAATGCCCGACAGGCACCGTTGAAGCCGACACCTGCGGTTCCCCTGGAGATTCGCCAGGCGGACACTTCGACGTTGAAGATCGCGAATCCGGCGGCCATCGCGCGCGACAAATCCGGGCACATGACCCGACTGGAACGCCACGAACCCCGTGACGATGCTCCGGATCAGGCGAAAAACCCCAACGGCGACAGCGCCGATTGCGCCCCGCTGACCTGCACCAACGGTTGCCCGGTGTCGATGGTCACCGGCGAAGAACTGCTGACGTTGACTGACGGCGTGCTCGACGGATTGCTGCCGTTCGAGTTCACCCGCCTGTACCGCACCAGCGCCGCTGAAATCGATATCGGCCTCGGCCATGGCTGGAGCCATTCGCTGGCCCATCGGCTGGCGATCGAGGGCGACAGCGTGGTCTGGATCGACCACGAAAACCGGCGCACGCGGTTTCCGCTGCCGAGTGCCGAGCGCCCGGCGATTCACAACAGTCTGTCGCGGGCGGCGATTTTTCTCGGGGATGAAGCGGAGGAATTGATCCTCG
>NZ_JAOEJT010000016.1:0-148546 GCF_025447575.1 Pseudomonas sp. B2M1-30
CTGCCGAAGGGGCCGGCACGGCAAGATCAAAAGCGGTACTCGAGCTAACGCTCATTGTGTTGAGTGGTGAGAAGCGGGTGTGGACGGCTTTTGCTTTTGCTTTTGTGGGAGTGGGCTTGTCCGCGAAGGCGGCTTTTGGGCCGACCTGGTTTTGCCGGGTGTACATATTCTTTTCGGCCACCTCGGTCAGTTCCCTCTTCCTCCGGGCGGTCCGACGTTTCGGGAGGGCTAGGGTGAGGGCTGCGATCTCAAGCCTGTCCAAAAACATCTGGGTCCGCGCGCACGCGCCGACGCACCATTCATGCGCATTTGTGCAGGCCTCCGCCAAACGCTCCTACACTGCTCTCTACGGCTTGTTTTCCAAGCCTCAGACAACCACCACTGAAGGAGTCTGTCCCATGCCTGATAAAACCTGTGACTGTCCGAAGTGTAATTGCAAGCTCGGTGAGCATCCCGTGGTGCGGCACGGCAAGCATTATTGCTGCGAGGCGTGTGCCAAGCATCATGAGCATGGCGAGGAGTGTTCGAGCAAGGGGTGCAAGTGCGCGCATTGAGTGTCGGTGCGTGTGAAAAAGAAGTGGAGTCTAGTCAGGCTCCACTTCCAGTTTCAGGCTGTCGTCGTCCAGTCGTTGGGTGTGGCGGACGGTGCCTTGCAGTTTCCGGCCTTCGACTTTGACGACAATGGTTTTGGCGTTTTCCAGGTCCTCCGGCAACGGTGCCGGAACCCGGAGGGCGAAGCGGTAGGGGTCGTTTTCGACGGGTTCCAGGCCGACCGGGCACTCCACGCTTTTGGTGATCCGGCCGAACAGGGTGTCGAGGCCGTAGTCCAGGTGTGCCGGGCTGTTGATGGTCGTCATGTGTGTTCCCCCGAATGAATGCCCGCCGTTGCCAGCAGCTTAGCTGGTCGGTCGCCAGGTGACGTTCTCCACGCCGAATTTCTCCGCCATCGGCTTGCTGGTCTTTTGCACTTTTTCCCGGCCGAAACGGGGGATCCGCCCCACGCCCGCGTCGCAGCTCGCCCAGTGCCAGGCCTCGGCGTTGTCCATTTTGTCCGAGCGGATAATGAACGATTTGGGCGCGCCGTGAAGGGTGTATTCGATGACAAACAGTTTTGCGTTGTTCATAAAGCCGGTCTTCCTCCCTGTGGTATTAGAGGGATCGCGGCGCTTGCGGAAAATTCATTCGGATTGTCCGACGGTCTCTCACATTGGCGATGGAACGGGCGGCTGGTTACCATGGCGTTTCCGTCAGCCCCGATGAATGCTTGCCATGGCCCTCGCTGCGCCTCCCGATCTGAGTGATACCGATGTGCCGGTGCAGCCGCTGGCGCGCACGTACCCGCGCGGGTTGTTCATCGAGCCCCATGAGCATGTCTGGGGGCAGTTGCTGTATGCGATGAGCGGGGTGATGTGGGTCGAGACGCCGCATGAGGCATTGGTGGTGCCGCCGCAGCGGGCGGTGTGGTTGCCGCCGGGAGTGCCCCACGGGATTCGGGTGGTGTCGGACTTGCAGATGCGCAATATCTACCTGCGCCCGGCGCTGGCGGCGACGCTGGATGCGCAGGTGCAGGTGATCGAAGTCGGCGGTTTGCTGCGTGAGTTGATCGTCGGGCTGGTGGAGCAGGGCGACAGTGGCGAGCCGGCGTACTACGAGGCGCTGGTGGGGCTGGCGTTGCTGGAGCTGAAGCGCGCCAGGCGTTCGCAGTTGAAGATCCCGTTGCCGGACGAGTCCGACCGGCGCCTGATGAATCTGTGCCAGGCGGTGATGGCCGCGCCGTCGCTGGAGATTCCTTTCGAGCAGCACGCGGAAAACGCCGGGGCCAGTGTGCGGACGCTGGCGCGGTTGTTCAAGGAAGGACTGGGCATGGGCTTCGCCGAATGGCGTCGGCAGGTGCAGCTGGCAACGGCAGCGGCGGAGTTGATCCAGGGCGTGGCGGTCAGCAGCATCGCCCGTGAGCTGGGTTACTCGCCGAGCAGTTTCAGCGACATGTTCCGCCGTGAGTTGGGCGTGGCGCCTTCGCAATACACCGCATGACACCGGCACACACGAACGCTGTGTGAGAGTTGGCCGAAATTCAGAAGTCCTTGGCCGATGCCTTCGGCCACGATTCCCTAGACTTTGCCCATTCCCTTCAAGCGGCGGAGTTTCCCCCCATGAATTACCTGATTTCGCTGGCCATCGGCCTGGGCGTCGGTCTGTTGTATGGCGCCCTGGATTTTCGTTCTCCCGCACCGCCGGCCATCGCGCTGGTCGGTCTGCTGGGCATGCTGGCCGGTGAGCAGTTGTGGCCGGTGGGGCGGCAACTGGTGGCGGGCTGGTTGTCCTGAATTTCTTTTTTCCTTCGGTGGAGATGTCCATGAAAGCGCTGCAATTCGATAAAACCGGTGATCTGTCCTCCCTGCGCTACGTCGAGGTGCCGACCCCGGTGCCGGCGGCGGATGAAGTGCTGGTGCAGATCAGGGCGGCCGGGCTCAATCCCAGCGACGTGAAAAACGTCCTCGGGCGTTTCCCTTACACCACGCTGCCCCGGATTCCCGGTCGGGATTTCGCCGGGGTGGTGGTGGAAGGGCCGCAGGCCCTGATCGGTCAGGAAGTGTGGGGCACCGGACGCGAGCTGGGTTTCTTCGCCGACGGCTCCCACGCGCAGTTCGTCAAACTGCCGGCCAATGGCGTGGCACCCAAACCGTCGCACTTGAGTTTTGCCCAGGCGGCGAGCCTCGGGGTTCCGTACACCACGGCGTGGGATGCGCTGGAGCGCAGTCTGGTGAACGGCGAAACCCGTTTGCTGGTGATCGGTGGCGGGGCGGTGGCGACGGCAGCGCTGGCCCTGGCGAAGGTACGCGGCGCGCAGTTGCTGGCGGCGGCGCGCCGGCCGGAGCAGGTCAGGGAGTTGCAGGCCCAGGGCTACCCGACGATTCAACTGGATAAGCCCGAAGAGCTGGGCGCGCAGGTCAACGCCGTGTATCAGGGCGGTGCCGATGTCATCTTCGACACCACCGGTTTCTGGCTGCCGGCCTCGGTCGCCGCACTGGCGACGTTCGGGCGGATCGCGATCATTGCGGCGCCGGTGGACGGCCATGTGCAATTGCCGGCGCTGGCTCTGTACCGCAAGGGCGGCTCGGTGGTCGGGATCAACTCGTTGCTGTACGGCGTCGAGGCGTGCGCGGCGATGCTGGAGCAGTTCGGCCGGTTCTTCGACGAAGACCTGCTGCCATTGCCGCAAGGGCTGGTGGAGGCGCCGTTGGCCGAAGGCCTGGCGCGGTATGCCGAGGTGAATCAGGGCGGCGGGGACAAGGTCATCCTCATCCCCTGATTTCAACAGCACCCCATAACCCCGTGGGAGCGGGCAAGCCCGCTCCCACTTGGGGCAGATCCAAATCCCGTTCAGAACTGATACCCGATCCCCGCGTAATACCCCCAGCCATTGGAGCGGGCGCGGAAATTGCCGTCGCCGAAGTTCAGCTCGCTGCCGTCCTCCCAGTTGCCGCCGTTGTGGAAGTAACGGCCCACCAGCGTGAAACGCAGGTGGGTGAAGGAGTAGAGCAGCACGTTGGTCGCCACCGTGGCATTGGCGGTGCGCGCCGGGTTGTCTTTGTGCAGGTCCGAGCCGAAATCGAAGTTGGTGAAACCGATGTAGGTCAGTGACGCGCCGTTGCTGAAACTGCTGATTGGCACGATGTACTTGAGCTGCGCGCGGTAGCCGTCCCAGGAGTATTCATTGCTGGCGCCATAGTTTTCCCACTGATAACGCCCGTACAGGTTGGCCGACAGATTCACCCGTGAGCGGGTGTCGATGTCCGTGCCGAAGCCGCTGTAGAGCGTGTTGGCGCGATTGGCGCTGTTGCTGCCGTGGTCGTAGATCCAGTCGAACGCCACATACCATTCCTTGAACGGACCGATGGCCAGGCTGCGGCCGGCGAGGTAGTCGATGGAGATGCGCGGCTCGTGTTCCATGAACACCGGTGAGCCGTGATCCCACACGCCTTTGTCGTGGCTGTTGCCAATGTTGAAGATTTTCGGAATGTCGATGTAGCCGTACAGCTCGAACGGGCCTTTGCGTCCGAAGTATTCGTATTCAAGGTAGATGTCATCAGCCGGTTGCGGGCCGAAGCTGATGTCCTTGCTGCCGATCAGGGTCAGGTCCTGGTTGTACCAGTCCGACAGGTACGCGCCTTTTTTCGGCGGGCTGGCCTCGGGGCTGAGGGTTTCGCCCTGGGCGGACTCGTCGGCGGGGGCGGGTTGCGCCAGGACGCCGTGGCTGAGAAATCCGGTAACGCCGGCCAGTAGCAAGGAAACAGCGACAGTGCGCACGCCATGAGGGCGGCGGCAGGAAGAAACGTGCATTCAAAGTCCTTTTTGCAGATCAAGGCCCGGATTTCCCTGGCCTGTACGGTTTTGTTACGAAAATGTCGGCATCAACACTGCGCAAACGTTTGCACAAGCCGTACCAATTTCTTCAAAGCGCTGAAAGTTCGATCTTTTTACGGATTTTTCTGACAGAGCGGTCATCTTCTTTTGCGTCTTTTGGAAGCGCACCTGTTCGCGAAGATACCGGTTCAGAAACATTGTGTTTCACGGCTGAAGCGCTTTTGCGAGCGACTCCGCTCCCACACCGAATCCCTGCGCAAGCCCATGAATCCGGGACTTGGATCCTTATTCCGGAATCTTCCTACACCAAAGTATTAATGCCATTTAACCAATGCCCCATTGCAGGGCGTCTACTAGCGTGTGTCGGGAATGACACGGTTTTGTGATGACCGTCGCAGTCTTGATTCGCGTGTGGAATAAGCGTTTCGGGTACACGCGCTCAAGGAAGAATTTGGCCACGACAAGGAGTAGCCCGTGCAAGCAAGGTCCGGTATTGCCCTCGTTTCGCGTTTTTCCCCTCTTTCCCTTGCTGTGCAACTGAGCATTGCCGGATTGCTGTTCGGCGGCGTGAGTGCGCCGGCGCAGGCCACCTGCTCCACGGCCGGGTCGATCGTGACCTGTACCGGCGTGCCAAGCCTGCCGCTGTTTCTCAACAACTTCACCAGCCCCAGCAACAACCTGACGGTCAACGTCAACAGCGGGGCGCAGATGAACGCGACCCTCGGCGGCAGGGTGCTGGACCTGACCGGGGTCAACGTCACCCTGAACAACTCCGGGACCATCGACCCGGCGCTGCTCGGCCTGGTGTCGGTGCTCAGCGGCGGTGCCTTTGTCGGCTCCGGGCTGACCAGCACGGTCAGCGTGCTCAACAATGCCAGCGGCATCATGCGCGGCACCGGGATGTTGCTCGGGCTGAACCTCACCAGTGTCGATGGCCTGGCACTCGGGGTGAATAACGCCGGCGGCGGCACCACCAGTATCACCAACAACGGCACCATTACCTCGACCGGGCTGTCGATCGGCGGCATCACCCTGGCGGATACGCCGGTGATCGGGGTATGGGGTGGTTCGCAAGTCAACCTGACCAACAGCAGCTCGGGGACGATCAACGGGCGTATTGCCTTCGAAACCTCGGCGGGCGGCAACACCTTCATCAACGCCGGCTCCATCACCGGCGGCGTGTCGATGGGCGCGAGCAGCGCCAACACCTTTACGGCGGTGACCGGGTCGAGCGTCAATGTGGGGGACGGGATTCAGGTGACGGTGGGCCTCGGTGGCCTGCTTAACGTCAACCTGACGTTTGCCCCGACCGGGAAAGTCGACGGCGGTGCCGGCGGCGTCAACAGCCTGGTGCTGCAAAACCCGCTGGGTATCGGCGGCGGCACGACGGGCGTAGGCACGGCGTCGAGCGCCACCTACATCAACTTCAACAACCTGGCCATCAACAGCGGTACTTGGACCTTGCAGGGGCCACTGGTCAGCGGCGCTACCACCATCAATGGTGGTCTGGCGCAGTTCAACGACAACGCCACCTTCGGCAGCGGCATCCTCACGGTCAACGGCGGGATCCTGCAGGCCAGCACCGGCGGGCTGACGCTGTCGAACCTGATCACCGTCGGCACCAATGGCCTGACGGTGCAGGGCGGTAACGACCTGACCCTGGGCAGCGTGCTGTCTGGTGTCGGCGGCCTGACCAAGACCGGTGCCGGGCAGTTGACCCTCAGCACCGCCAACACCTACGGCGGTGCCACTACGCTCAATGGCGGCACGGTGGCGTTGGGCAATAACCTGGCGTTGAGCAGCGGCGCGATCAACGTCACGGGCGCTTCGACGCTGTCGGCACCGGGCACCCTCAACCTGAGCAACGCCATCAGCCTTGGCGCTGGCCTGACCACTTCCGGTGCCGGGGCGCTGACCCTGTCCGGTCTGCTCACCGGCAGCAGCGGTCTGACCAAGACCGGCAGCGGCAGCCTGACCCTCAGCGGCGCCAACACCGGCTACAGCGGCACCACCGCGCTGAACGCCGGCACTTTGCTGGTCACCAACAACAATTCGCTGGGCAGCGGCGCGCTCAACACCGCCGCCGGCACCAGCCTGGACAGCACCGCCAACGTCAGCCTGAGCAACAACATCGGCATGACCGGCGCACTGAACGTGCTGGGCAGCAATGCCCTGACCCTGGCCGGCGTGCTGTCCGGCACCGGTTCGATCACCAAGAGCGGCACGGCCAGCCTGACCCTGACCGGCAACAACACCAACAGCGGTATCACCGCGCTCAACGCCGGCAGCCTGTTCGTCGGCAGCAACACGGCGCTCGGCACTGGCGCCTTGAACACCGCCGCCGGCACCACCCTGGATGCGACCGCTGCGGTGGCGCTGGCCAACGCCATCAACGTGGCCGCCAACCTGACCATCGGCGGCACGCAGGCGCTGACCCTCAACGGGGTCATCGCCGGCGCGGGGGGCCTGATCAAGAACGGCACCGCCGCCCTGACGCTGGGCAACACCAACACGTTCATCGGTAACACCGCGCTGAATGCCGGTACGCTGATCCTCGCCGCCAACAATGCGCTGGGCAGCGGCACCCTCAACACAGCGGCCGGTACGACGCTGGATGCCAGCACCGCCGTCAGCCTGAACAGCGCCATCGCGCTGGCCGGCAACCTGAACATCGGCGGCAGCGCCAACCTGACCCTCGGCGGCGTGATCAGCGGCAACGGCGGGTTGACCAAAAACGGCAGCGCCAACCTGATCCTCGGCAGCGCCAACAGCTTCCTCGCCGGCACCACCCTCAACGCTGGCACCCTGACCGTCGGCAATGCCGCTTCGCTCGGTGCGGGTGACCTCACCGTCGGCGGCGTGTCGACGCTGGACAGCAACGCGTCGATCACGCTGGCCAACAACGTTGTGCTCAACGACACCCTGCGCATCGGCGGCAGCAATGCGCTGACGCTGGGCGGCGTGGTCAGCGGCACCAATCAACTGGTGAAAAACGGCAGTGCCAACCTGAGCCTGACCGGCGCCAACACCTATCAGGGCGGCACCACCCTGAATGCCGGCACCCTCACCGTCGGCAACAACGCCGCGCTCGGCACCGGCCTGTTGTCGGTGGAAGGGGCGGGCAGCCTGGTCAGCAGCGGCAACGTCACGTTGAGCAATGCGATCAACCTCAATGCGACCCTCACCACCGGTGGCGTCAACCCGCTGACTCTGGGCGGCGTCATCAGCGGCGGCAGCGGCCTGATCAAGACCGGTGCGTCGACCCTGACCCTCAACGGCAGCAACACCTACAGCGGCACCACCGCGCTGAACGCCGGTTCGCTGATCGTCGGCTCCAACACCGCGCTCGGCACCGGCGTGTTGAACGCGGCCAACGGCACCACGCTGGATGCCGGGGCGGCGGTGTCGCTGGCGAACAACGTCAACGTCGCCGGCACCCTGACCGTCGGCGGCAGCAATGCCTTGACCCTTGGCGGCGTGGTCGCCGGGGTCGGCGGGCTGACCAAAAATGGCGCGGCCGACCTGACCCTCAACGGCGCCAACACCTACTTCGGCAACACCGCGTTGAACGCCGGCAAACTGATCGTCGGCAGCAACACCGCGCTCGGCAGCGGCACACTCAATGCCGCCGCCAACACCACGCTGGACAGCAACACCGCTGTCAGCCTCGGCAACGCGGTGAACCTGGCCGGTGCGCTGAACGTGGGAGGCACGGCCGACCTGACCCTGACCGGACTGGTCAATGGCGCCGGCAGCCTGGTGAAAAACGGCAGCGCCAATCTGATCCTCAACGCGGCCAACGGCTTCCTCGGCGGCACCACGCTGAACGCCGGCACGCTGACGGTCGGCAACAGTTCCGCGCTGGGTTCCGGGGCACTGACTGTCGGTGGCGCGGCGACGCTGGACAGCAATTCGCCGCTGGTCAATCTGACCAACAACGTCGCGCTCAATGCGGCGCTGACCGTTGGCGGCACGCAGAATCTCGTCCTCGGCGGCGTGATCAGCGGTACGGGCGCGCTGGTGAAAAACGGGGCGTTCGAGCTGACCCTCAACGGCGTCAACACCTTCCAGGGCGGCACTACGCTCAACGCCGGCACGCTGACCCTCGGCACCTCCAGCGCACTGGGCAGCGGCGGGCTGACCGTCGGCGGCGCGGCAACCCTGGACAACAGTTCGGCGTTCAGCCTCGGCAACAACGTCACGCTCAACGCCGGGCTGACCCTGGCCGGTAACAACGACCTGACGTTCGGCGGGGTGATCGACGGCGCCGGCAGCCTGATCAAAAACGGTCTGGCGGACCTGACCCTGTCGGGCAGCAACACCTTCACCGGGGCGCTGAACATCGTCTCCGGCAGCGTCACCACGCTCAACACCAATGCGCTGGGCAACACCTCCGGGGTCAATATCGGCGCGGGTGCCGGGCTCAACCTTGGCAGCAGCGCCAGTCTTGCGGCATTGACCGGCAGCGGCAGTGTGCAGACCGGCGTCGGCACCACGCTGACCGTGGGCGGCGTCAGCAGCACCAGCACGTTCGACGGCGATATCAGTGGCGGCGGCGGTCTGACCAAGGTCGGCACCGGCGCCCTCAACCTCACCGGGATCAGCGGCCTGACCGGCAACACCACGGTCAACGGCGGCACCCTGAACCTCAGTGGTTCGCTGGCCAGCACTCAGGTCAACATCAACAGCGGCGGCAGCGTGACCGGTTCCGGATCGATGCTCGGCACCCTGAACGTCAACACTGGCGGCACGCTGGCACTGGCCTCGGGCAGCAATCTGTCCGCCGGTTCACTGGTGCTGGGCGCGGGCAGCAATGTCGATGTGCAGCTTGGCGCGCCGTCCACCACGTCGCTGATGAACGTCGGCGGCAACCTGACCCTCAACGGCAATCTCAATGTCACTGATGCCGGTGGTTTCGGCGTCGGTGTCTATCGTCTGTTCAACTACACCGGTGCGCTGACCGATCTGGGCCTGGATGTCGCCAGCGTGCCGGTCGGTTTCGGCCTCGGTGATCTGGTGGTACAGACCGGGGTCGCCAATCAGATCAACATTCAAGTCTCGGCACCGAACGTCAACATCCGCTACTGGGACGGCAGCCAGACTGTCGCGAACGGTTCGGTGGATGGCGGCACGGGCAACTGGACCGCCGTCGGCACCAACTGGACTAACGCCAACGGCACGCTGAACCAGACCTGGGCCGGCGACTTCGCGGTGTTCCAGGGCACGGCCGGCACCGTGACGGTGGACGGTACGCAGCTGTTCACCGGCCTGCAGTTCATGGTCGATGGCTACAACCTGGTCAACGGTACGGCGGGGTTGCTGACGGCGGTAAACGGCACCGGTGGCACCACGGCGGTGCGGGTCGATCCGGGCGTGACCGCGACCATCGGCGTCAATATCGATGGCAGCGGCATTCTCAACAAACTCGACACCGGCACCCTGGTGCTCAACGGCGCCAACAGCTACAGCGGCGGCACCGCGCTGGACGGTGGCAAAATCGTCGTCGGCAGCAACACCGCGCTGGGCGGCGGTCAACTGACCGCCAATGCCGGCACGCAACTGGACAGCAATACCGCCGTCATCCTGAACAACGCGGTGGCGCTCAACGGCAATCTCACCGTGGTCGGCAGCAATGCGCTGACCCTTAACGGGGTGGTTGGCGGCACCGGTGGCCTGATCAAAAACGGCACCGCGAACCTGACTCTCGGCGGCAACAACTCGTTCATCGGTCCGGTGGCGCTGAATGCCGGCGGACTGATCCTGGCGTCGAACTCCGCGCTGGGTTCGGCCACGCTGAACGCAGCGAACGGCACCACACTGGACGCCAGCGCCGCCGTGAGCGCCGGCAACACGATCAACCTTGCGGGCAACCTCGGGATTGTCGGCAGCAATGGGCTGACCCTCGACGGCACGATCAGCGGCGCCGGCAGCCTGACCAAGAACGGTGCGGCCAACCTGACTCTCAACGGCAGCAACAACTTCCTTGGCGGCGTGACCCTGAATGCCGGCACCCTGACCGCCGGCAGCAACACCGCCATCGGCCTGGGTAATCTCACCGTGGGCGGCGCCTCGACACTGGACAGCAACAGCGCGCTGACCCTGGCCAACAACGTCGTGCTCAACGCCAACCTGACCAATGCCGGCAGCAGCGACCTGACCCTCGGCGGTATTGTCAGCGGCGCCGGTGGGCTGGTGAAAAACGGCGCATCAAACCTGACCCTCAATGGCGCCACTACTTACAGCGGCGGCACCACGCTGAACGCCGGCACCGTGACTGTCGGTTCTTCGGGCGCATTGGGCAGTGGTGTTTTGAATGCGGCAGGGGATTCGACCCTCGACAACAGCACGCCTCTGGTGCTGGCCAACGACGTCACCGTCAGTGCCAACCTGACGGTCGCCGGCAACAACAATCTGACGCTGGGCGGGGTGATCGGCGGGACCGGTACGCTGACCAAAAATGGCCTGTCGGATCTGACCCTTTCCGGCACCAACACCTTCAGCGGTGGCTTCGATGTGGCAAGCGGCAGCCTGACTACGCTCAGCAGTGGCGCGCTGGGCAACGGTGCCGGGGTCAATCTCGGAGTAGGGGCGGCGCTCAACCTCGGTGCTTCGGCAACCATCGACAGACTGACCGGCAACGGCACCGCAACCGTCGGTGCCAGCGATACCCTGAGCATTGGCAATAACACCTTGAGCAATGCTTACTACGGCGTCATCAGCGGCAGCGGCAGTTTGACCAAGCTCGGTAGCAACACGTTGACCCTCGCCGGACTCAACACCATCAGCGGCGACACCAACGTCAACGCCGGCACCTTGCTGGTCAACGGCTCGCTGGACAGCGCCAACGTGCTGGTCAACAGCGGCGGCACCCTCGGCGGCAACGGCAGCCTGACCGGCGCGGTGAGCGTGGCCGATGGCGGTCATCTGGCGCTGTCCACCGGCAACGCGCTGTCGGTGAATTCGCTGGTACTCAACGCCAACTCCAATCTGGATGTCGGCCTCGGCGCACCGGTTTCCGGTGGCGGCAGCGCGCTGCTCAATGTCGGCGGCAATCTGACCCTCGACGGCACCCTCAATGTCAGTGACATCGGCGGGTTCGGCAGCGGTGTCTACCGGATCATCAACTACACCGGCGGCCTGACCGACAACGGCCTGTTGATCGGCAGCGTGCCGGGCAGCGTGACGCCGGGCGATCTGCAACTGCAAACCAACATCGGCAACCAGATCAACCTGCTGGTCACCGCGCCGGGCGTCACTGTGCAGTTCTGGGACGGCAGCCAGCTCGCGCCTAACGGCTCGATCGACGGCGGCAGCGGCACCTGGGGCGGCAGCAACACCAACTGGACCAACGTCGATGGCACGCTGAACCAGACCTGGGCCAACAGCTTCGCGGTGTTCCAGGGCACGGCCGGCACCGTGACCGTCAACGGCACGCAAAACATCACCGGACTGCAATTCGTCACCGATGGCTACAGCCTGCAGAACGGCACGGCGGGGGCGCTGAATCTGGTCAACGGCTCACTGGGCAACGCCACCGTGCGGGTCGACCCGAACGTCACGGCCACCCTCGGCGTGGCGCTCAACGGCAGCGGTATCCTCGGCAAGTACGACGCCGGCACCCTGGTGCTCAACGCCGCCAACGGCTACACCGGCGGCACTGCGCTCAACGGCGGCAAACTGGTGGTCGGCAACGACGCAGCCCTCGGCACCGGTGTGTTGACCGCTGCCAACGGCACTGCGCTCGACAGCAACAGCGCCGTCAGCCTCGCCAACGCCGTGGTGCTCAACGGCGGCCTGACTGTCGCCGGCAGCAACGCCCTGACCCTGGGCGGTGTGGTCAGCGGCAGTGGCAGCCTGATCAAGACGGGCGCTTCGAGCCTGACCCTCAATGGCAACAACACCTACAGCGGCGGCACCCAGCTCTCCGGAGGTTCGCTGATTCTGGGCAACAACAGCGCGATCAGCAGCGGTGCGCTGAGCGTGCTTGGCAACGCCACGCTCGACAGCACCTCCGCGCTGCAACTGGCGAACGCGATCAACCTTGGCGCGCAACTGACCCTCGCCGGCAACCAGGACGCCACGCTGATCGGTGCCATTACCGGCAACGGCAGTCTGCTGAAAAACGGCAGTGCGAATCTCGTGCTCAGCGGTGCCAACAGCTACAGCGGTGGCACTACGTTGAACGGCGGCAGCACCCGTGGTGACACCAGCAGCCTGCAAGGGGCGATCGTCAACAACGCGGCGCTGACCTTCGAACAGAACGCCGATGGCAGTTACACCGGCAACCTCACCGGCACTGGCACGCTGAACAAAACCGGCACCGGGCAATTGCTCCTGACTGGCAATAACAGCTTCACCGGCAACACGTCGGTGCAGGCCGGCACGCTGCGGGTCAATGGCGTGCTCGACAGCGCCACTGTCAACGTCGCCAGCGGGGCGAAGATCGGCGGCAGCGGCAATCTCGCCGGGGCGGTGCAACTGGCGAGTGGCGCGACATTGCTCGGTGGCGGCGGCGCGACGCCGTTGTCGGTCGGTTCGCTGGCGCTGTCCTCGGGGACCAACCTGGACTTCAGTCTCGGTTCGGCGGCCAGTTCCACCACCGTGGTCAGCGTCGCCGGCAACCTGACCCTCGACGGCACTCTGAACATCGCCAATGCGGGCGGCTTCGGCACCGGGGTCTATCAACTGTTCAGTTACGGCGGCACCCTGACCGACAACGGTCTGGTGTACGGCAGCCTGCCGGTTTCGGCGGCCAACCTGACCTTGCAGACCGCCATCGCCAACCAGATCAACCTGCTGGTGCAAGGCACCCCGGGCGAGGTGCAGTTCTGGAACGGCGGCAAGACCAATCCTGACGGCAGCATCGGCGGCGGCAGCGGCGTGTGGGGGCCAGGCACCAACTGGACCGACCCGACCGGCACCCAGGCACAGGGCTCGAGCGGTCAGTTCGCGGTGTTTGGCGGGCAGGGCGGGACGGTCAGCGTGGTCGGCAACCAGCACTTCACCGGGTTGCAGTTCCTGGCGAGCGGCTACAGTCTGACGCCAGGTGCGGGCGGCACGCTGACCCCGGTCAACGGCCCGGATGGCAGCCTCGCGCCCGTGCGGGTGAATGCCGGGGCAAGCACGGAAATCGGTGTGCCGCTGGTGGGCAGTGGCGGTATCGAGAAACTCGACTCCGGCACCTTGATTCTCAGCGGCGCCAACACCTACAGCGGTGGCACCACGGTCAGCGGCGGTACGCTGGTCGGTAACACCACCAGTCTGCAAGGCAACATCCTCAACAACGCGGCGCTGGTGTTCCAGCAGAACGTCGACGGTCGGTTCAACGGTCGCCTCAGCGGGACTGGTGCGATTGCCAAGCAGGGCACCGGTACGTTGTTGCTGACGGGCGATCAACCGTTCAGTGGCACGGTGTCGGTGGATCAAGGCGTGCTGCAAGTCGGCAGTCGCGCCGCGCGGGCTTCGCTGGGCGGGCAAGTCACCGTCGCCAACGGCGCGGGGCTGAGCGGCAATGGCAGCGTCGGCTCGCTGGTCAACCATGGGGTGGTGCAATCCGGGGCCGAGGCCGGCACCCTGAGTGTCAGCGGCAACCTGACCAACGCCGCCGATGGGGTGCTGGCGCTGACGGTCAGTTCGCCAACCGCCACGCCGCTGGTGGTCGGTGGCACGGCAGCCCTGAGTGGCGGCTTGCAGGTCAACAGCCTGGCACCGTTCACCGGCAACTCGGTGTATTCGCTGATTACCGCTGGTGGTGGTGTGACCGGCACCTTCAGCGCAGCGGATCTGCCGCAATACGCGTTCCTCAGTACGGCGCTGGTGTATGACGCCAACGCGGTGAATCTGCAGGTCAGCCGCAACAACACCTCGTTCACCGACGTCGCCGCCACCGGCAACCAGTTCAGCGCTGCGTCGGCGTTGTCGCGCAATGGCGCGGCGGGTGCTGCGTTGCTCAATGAAGTCGTCAACCTCAGCGTGGCCGGCGCACGGAGTGCCTTCGACAACCTGTCGGGGGAAATCCACGCCAGCACCGCCAGTGCGATGCTCGAGGACTCGCGCTATGTGCGTGACGCGGTCAACGACCGTATGCGGCAGCCATCGTGCAGTGCGGCGGACGATCCTCGTCGGGCGCTGGCGCCAAGTGACAACCAACTGAGCAGCAACGGTTGCCACGGCGAAATGGTCGGCTGGATCCGCGCACTGGGCGCCTGGGGCGATTCGGACGGCGACAGCAACAGTGCACAGATGGATCGCAGCCTCGGCGGCTTCATGCTCGGCACCGACAAACAACTGGACGATCAGTGGCGCGCAGGGATGGCCGCCGGTTACACCCGCAGCAACCTGAACGCTCATGATCGCAACTCGGACGCCACCGTCGACAGCTACCACCTGGCGGGCTACCTCAACTCGCAATTCGACGCGCTGGCCGTGCGTCTGGGGGCGGCTTACAGCTGGCACAGCATCGAAACCAAACGTGACGTCAACGTCGGCGCCTACAACGACCGGTTGAAGGCCGATTACGACGCTCGCAGCGCGCAGGTGTTCGGTGAAGTCGGTTATGCCATCAATGCCGGCGGCGTGGCGCTGGAACCCTACGCCGGGCTGGCCTACGTCAACTACGACACCGACACCGCCAAGGAAAAGGGCGGGGCAGGGCGCCTGAAGGCCGATGCCGATCAGGACATTACCTTTTCGACCCTGGGCCTGCGTGTCGGCAAGCTCATCACCCTGGCCAACGGCAGCCAACTCACCCCGCGCGGGGCGATCGGCTGGCGGCATGCCTTCGGTGACACCAAGCCTGACGCCGACCTGACCTTCATCAATGGCGGCGCCTCGTTCAGCACCCAGGGTGTGCCGATTGCCAAGGACAGCGCCATCGTCGAGGCCGGCGTGGACTTCCAGATCAGCCCGGCCGGCAAACTCGGCATCGGCTACTCGGGGCAACTGTCGAGCCAGAGCAACGACCATGCGATGACCATCAGCTTCAGCCTTGGGTTCTGAACGGGAGCGAAGCGTTTTGACCGCCCGCGAGGGCGGTTTTTTTTGCGTGTCACATGAACAGTTGCTCACCCTCTCCGGGGGAGAGAGGAATGATCGCGGGTTGCTGGGGCGCTGGCCACTCGATTGCGCAGCAAACCGCGAGCCTGTCCCCAAAGCCCCCCTCTGCTAGAATCCGCCCCATTCCCTGCCAGAGACTCTCCCATGAGCGAGCCGATTCGTCTGACCCAATACAGCCATGGCGCCGGTTGCGGCTGCAAGATTTCTCCCCAGGTGCTGGAGGTGATCCTGGCCGGCAGCGGCGCGCAGAATCTCGATCCGAAACTGTGGGTCGGCAACGCCTCGCGCGATGACGCGGCGGTGTATGAAATCGATGCCGAGCGCGGCGTGGTCTCAACCACTGACTTCTTCATGCCGATTGTCGACGACCCGTTCGACTTCGGCCGCATCGCCGCAACCAACGCGATCAGCGATATCTACGCCATGGGCGGCGATCCATTGATGGCGATTGCGATCCTCGGCTGGCCGGTGAACGTGCTGGCGCCGGAAGTGGCCCGGGAAGTGATTCGTGGTGGCCGCGCGGTGTGTGACGCGGCGGGTATCCCCCTGGCCGGCGGGCATTCGATCGATGCGCCGGAGCCGATCTTCGGCCTGGCCGTCACCGGTCTGGTGGAAAAACGCCACATGAAGCGCAACGACACCGCCACCGCCGGTTGCCTGCTGTACCTGACCAAACCCCTGGGCATCGGCATCCTTACCACGGCGGAGAAAAAGGGCAAATTGCGCACCGCCGATGTCGGCGTGGCCCGTGACTGGATGTGTACCCTGAACAAACCCGGCAGCCGCTTCGGCAAACTCGCCGGGGTGACCGCCATGACCGACGTCACCGGTTTCGGTCTGCTCGGGCATCTGGTGGAAATGGCCGACGGCAGCCACCTGACCGCGCGCATCGCCTATGACCGGGTGCCGCGTCTGGCGAGCGTCGAGTATTACCTCGAACAGGGCTGCGTGCCCGGCGGCACCTTGCGCAACTTCGACAGCTATTCGAGCAAGCTGGGGCGCCTGCAGGAACTGCACAAACGTGTGTTGTGCGATCCGCAGACCAGCGGCGGCCTGCTGATTGCCGTGACCCCTGAGGGTGACGCCGAATTCCTCGCCGTGGCGGCGGAACTGGGCCTGGACCTGGCGCCGATCGGCGAACTGGTCGAGCGACAGAGCAACGCGGTCGAGGTGATTTGATGTCCGTCGATTTCACCGATTACCGCGACATTTTTCTCAACGACCGGCCGCTGATGGATGCCCGCGCGCCGATCGAGTTTCACAAGGGCGCGTTCCCCGGCGTGGTCAACCTGCCGCTGATGAACGACATCGAGCGCCAGCGCATCGGCACCTGCTACAAGCAGCACGGGCAGCAGGCGGCGATCGAGTTGGGCCATCAATTGGTGTCCGGCGCGGTCAAGGCCGGGCGCATCCAGGCCTGGGCCGATTTCGCCCGGGCGCATCCCGATGGTTATTTGTATTGCTTTCGTGGCGGTCTGCGCTCGCAGATCACCCAGCAGTGGCTGCGCGACGAAGCCGGCATCGACTACCCGCGTATCGGCGGCGGCTACAAGGCGATGCGCAGCTTTCTGATCGACACCCTCGACGATGCCGTGGCCCAGTGCGATTTCGTGCTGCTGGGCGGCATGACCGGCACCGGCAAGACCGAGGCGCTGGTGCAGTTGCGCAACGGCCTGGATCTGGAAGGCCATGCCAATCACCGGGGTTCGAGCTTCGGCAAGCGCGCCACCGGGCAGCCGTCGAACATCGATTTCGAGAACCGTCTGGCCATCGACATCCTCAAGAAACGAGCGACCGGCATCGAGCAATTCGTGCTGGAGGACGAGAGCCGGGTGGTTGGCAGTTGCGCGCTGCCGTTGCCGCTGTATCAGGGTATGCAGCAGTACCCGATGGTCTGGCTGGAGGACAGCTTTGAACATCGGGTGGAGCGGATCCTGCGTGATTACGTGGTGGACCTGTCGGCGGAGTTTTGCGCCGTGCACGGCGAGGCCGGTTTTGCCTTGTTTGGCGAGCGTCTGCTGGCGAGCCTGAACAATGTGCAGAAACGCCTCGGCGGCGAGCGCCACCGACGGATACTGGTGTTGATGGAAGAGGCGTTGGCCGAACAGGGCCGCACGGGCGCGGTGGACCTGCACCGGGGCTGGATCGAGGGACTGCTGGGCGAGTATTACGATCCGATGTATGTGTTCCAGCGCGAGAAGAAGGGCGCGCGGATCGAATTTGCCGGGGAGCGGGAGGCGGTGATCGAGTATCTGCGGCAGCGGGTGAATCAGAAGGGTTGAGGGGGACTTCCCTGGCCCCTTCGCGGGCAAGCCCACTCCCAAAGGGGTCGGCATGCGCAGGCTCAATGTGGGAGCCACTGTCTTGCTTGTTCCTGCCATTCGGCTGCCTTCCAACCCACAATGGCACCACATTCCAAGTGTGGGAGCGGGCTTGCCCGCGAAGGCGCCGGATCAATCACTGCAACACTCAAGTCGGACAGGTTTCCTTGCCGTGATCCAGGCCCTGCTTGTAGCTGTGGCTCTGCAGGCTGGCCTTGCCGTTGTGCCAGGTCAGGGTCAGCACGTACAGCGAGTCATAATCACCGGACGCCCAGTCATCGGTGATCTGCTGCTTCTCGCCCACCGCTTTGCCGGCGACCTTGTTGATCAGTTCCGGCAGGTAGCCGTGAGACCACGCGGTGTAGATGGTCGAGTTGTGGTACTTGTCCTCGAGCAGCTCGCGGGCCAGGTCGCTGGTGTCGTTGGCGGAAAACTCGATGTTCACCGGCAGGCCCAGTTTGATCGCGGCGGGGCTGATGGTCATCAACGGGCGAATGTAGCTGTAGGAGTTGTCCAGTTCGCCTTCCTCGACATTGCGCGTCGGGTTGGCGGCGAACACGTAGTCGGCCTTGCCGAACTTCTCCGGCAGCAGCGTCGACAGATCAATGGCGCGGTTCAGGCCCTGGCAGTTGAGCTGACCCAGGCCGCCGGCCGGTTTCTCTGCGTGACGCAGGAACACCAGGGTCTGGGTGCCGTCCACCGGTTGCGCGCGGCTTTCGCTGGATTCAAGCGACAGGAACAGCGCACTGGCGGCCAGCAGGGCGGGAAGGGTCACGCACGCGCGGTGTTTGAAGCGTTTGGCGAATCTCAAAAGGTTCGTCATCTATAAGGTTCTTCAACGTATTCGGTTAAGGCTGACAAACCTCTGCACCACGGGCTCCCGGCGCCGGGGTGGTTTCCATGTCGTGAAGCGCGTCCATTGCAAAAGGACTAGCTCAGAGTCCCCAAGGCCGTTTTGGTTCGATTGAACCGGTGCGCGGCACTTTAGCGGCCGTGGCAAACGGCTTGGGCGCAGGTTAGCGACAGGATGTTGCGGATTTAAGTAAACCGCCCCGGCTCGCTTAAAACATCCCGAGCCAGAGCGGGCGATCATGGATTATGCTCGGGCCTTTAATTTGTGACTGGATGCTTCCCATGACTGATCTGTCCGCGTTCCCGATCAATAACAAATGGCCCGCGCAATACCCAGACTGGATTCAGCTCTATTCCCTGCCGACCCCCAACGGCGTCAAGGTTTCGATCATGCTCGAAGAGATCGGCCTGCCTTACGAGCCGCACCGCGTCGGATTCGACACCAATGACCAGATGTCCCCCGAGTTCCTGTCGCTGAACCCGAACAACAAGATCCCGGCGATCCTCGACCCTCACGGTCCGGACGACAAACCGCTGCCGCTGTTCGAGTCCGGCGCGATCCTGATTTATCTGGCGGACAAAAGCGGTCAGTTGCTGGCCCAGGAAGGCGCGCTGCGCTACGAAACCATTGCCTGGCTGATGTTCCAGATGGGCGGCATCGGCCCGATGTTCGGTCAGCTCGGTTTCTTCAACAAATTCGCCGGCAAGGATTACGAAGACAAGCGTCCGCGTGATCGCTACGTCGAGGAAAGCAAACGCTTGCTCAAAGTCCTCGACGGCCGCCTGGAAGGACGCGACTGGATCATGGGCGAGCGCTACACCATCGCTGACATCGCGACGTTCCCGTGGGTACGCAACCTGATCGGTTTCTACGAGGCCGGTGATCTGGTCGGGATCAAGAACTTCCCCAACGTGACCCGGGTGCTGGAGCGCTTCCTGGCGCGGCCGGCAGTGGTGAAGGGGTTGACCATTCCTTCGTAATCTCGGCCGCTACACATCCTCTGGCAAACCGAAACCCTGGCGGGCGTGAGCGTGCTCCCACCAGGGTTTTTGATTATTGCGCAGCCGGTAATGCACTCTTGATTGATCCAGGTTTGTACGCCAATGCCTGCAAGGCATAAGCTGCGCCCCCTACGACTTTCGTCTCGTCCGCCGTTTTTCAGGAAAGGCCCCATGTCCAGTCAGTTCCCCGAAGCACGTCCACGCCGTCTGCGCCGCAATGCGAGCCTGCGCAGCCTGTTCCAGGAAACCGAGTTCACCCTCAACGATCTGGTGCTGCCGATTTTCGTCGAAGAAGAGATCGACGATTTCGTGCCGATCAAGAGCATGCCCGGCGTGATGCGCATTCCCGAGCGCAAGCTGGCCAGCGAAATCGAGCGTTATGCCCGGGCCGGGATCAAGTCGGTGATGACCTTCGGCGTGTCCCATCATCTGGACGGCAACGGCAGCGACACCTGGCGGGAAAACGGGCTGGTGTCGCGCATGTCGCGGATCGCCAAGGATGCGGTGCCGGAGATGATCGTGATGTCCGACACCTGCTTCTGCGAGTACACCGATCACGGTCACTGCGGCGTGATGCACAACCATGAGGTCGATAACGACCAGACCCTGATCAACCTCGGCAAACAGGCCGTGGCGGCGGCCCGTGCCGGTGCCGATGTGATCGCCCCGTCGGCGGCGATGGACGGCCAGGTGCAGGCGATTCGCCGGGCGCTGGACGAGGCCGGATTCACCCAGACCGCGATCATGGCCTATTCGACCAAATTCGCTTCGGCGCTTTATGGGCCGTTCCGCGAAGCCGGCGGCAGCGCGCTCAAGGGCGATCGCAAAAGCTACCAGATGAACCCGATGAACCGCCGCGAAGCCCTGCGAGAATCCTTGCTCGACGAGCAGGAAGGCGCCGACGCGCTGATGGTCAAACCGGCCGGCGCGTACCTGGACATCATCCGCGACATCCGCGAGGCCTCGAACCTGCCGCTGTCGGCGTATCAGGTCAGCGGCGAGTACGCGATGATCAAGTTCGGTGCCCAGGCCGGCGCCATCGACGAAGATCGCGTGGTGCGCGAAAGCCTCGGCGCGATCAAACGCGCGGGTGCGGACCTGATCTTCACCTACTTTGCGATGGACCTGGCCCTGGCCGGCATCTGACAGCGCCACACAACCTTGTGGGTGTCAGGGGCAGGCAAAGAACGGCCTGATCCCGTGATCCCGGAAATAGCGCTCGATCACCTTCGGATCGGCGCTGTTGTCGGCAATCGCCACATAGGTGTCCGGGCGCAACAGGTAGAAACCGTTGCGCCCCAGTCCTGCCGTTTCAAACGCCGGGCGCCAGTCGAACACATGCAGCGGCAGATGATGCTCGTGGCACCAGGCGATCATCTCGTCGCTGGTGTCGCCGTACACATGCACCTGCCAGCACGGTTGGCGCAGCGGTTCGTAGTTGTCGCCTTCACCGTCATGCGCCCAGGGCAAACGGTCGCCGCCGTGGACATGGCCGGCCACTCCCTGACTGAGCGTCATGCCCCGATAGTTGAGGGTGACCTGTGAAATGGTGCGGAACAGAAACTCGCGGCTCGCCTCGAACGAGGCCAGTTTCGGGATCAGGAACGGCGCCAGACGCGTGCGCAACAGGTCGGCCATGCGCCCGTCGGCGGTGACGAACGTGAACACCTTGTCGGTGGTGGACACCAGCCGCCGGGCGAAGGCGATGCGTTCGGTTTCATAGGTGTCGAGCAGTTTGGCCGTGGCGCCGCCGCTGAGCACGGCGGCGAGTTTCCAGGCCAGATTGATCGCGTCACCGATCCCGGTGTTCATTCCCTGGCCGCCGGCAGGGCTGTGGACGTGCGCCGCATCGCCGAGCAAGAACGCCCGGCCGCTGCGAAAGTGATCCGCCACCCGATGATGCACGCGGTAGGTGGAGAACCAGTTGACCTCTTCGATATGGATTTTCAGGTGTTCGATGGCACGGCTGCTGACATCGGCGAATTGCAGGGTTTCGGCGCGCTGCGCACGCTCGTCGCGGACGGTGCCGATCAGCCGCGCGCGGCCTTCGCCGGCCAGTGGAAACACCGCGAGAAAGTCCGCTTCGTCCAGATCCACATGCAAATCACCATTGAGCGGCGGGCCGCTGGCCTGGACATCCGCCACGTAGAAAATCTGCTGGTAGGTGCCGCCGGGAAAACCGGTGTCGAGGGTTTTGCGTACCACCGAGCGGGCGCCGTCGCATCCCGCCAGGTAGCAGGCCTGACAGACTTCCTGACGACCGTCCGGCAAGCGCAGGTGGGCGGTCAGGCCGTCGCCGCTTTCCTCGAAACTTTCCAGTTCGGTGTTGCGTTCGACCACCACATCGTAGTCTTCCAGGCGCTCGATCAGCAGGCGTTCGTGTTGGTCCTGCGGGTAGATTTCGACGAATGAATAGGCGGTCAGGCCTTCGCCGATGCGGTTCAGGGGCAATTGCGCGACCTGTTTGCCCTTGACCCAGAAATTCGCCGCCGCCACCCGATGGCCGTTGCGTACCACCGTTTCGGCCAGATCCAGTTGGCGGTACAGCTCCAGCGTCCGCGCCTGCACCGCCAGCGCCCGGGAAGTCGTACCGGGCGCGGAGGTCTTGTCGATGATGCGCACGCGCACGCCCAGTTTGCTCAGCCACAGGGCCAGCACCAGTCCGGTGGGACCTGCGCCGATGATCAATACATCGCTGCGGTTCATGGCCTGTCCTCCTTTTGGTGTGCAGCAAGTATGGATCAGACGGCGCGGGCGGCCAGTCCATCGGACAGGCGAAAAAAAAGCCCCCGGGGCGGTTAAGCGGCGGGGGCTTCTGATCTGGCGCTTTAGAAGTCGATGGTCCCCGACAGCTTCGCCACCCGTGGTTCGCCCTGGGTGAGGTAGCCACCGAGGGCCGATTCCCAGTATTTCTCGTTGGTCAGGTTGTCCACGCCCAGGCGCACGGTGACGTCTTTCTGCTCAACCTTGAAGGCGTAGCGCGCACCGGCGTCGAAGCGGTTCCAGGTCGGCAGGCTCAGGTTGTTCGCCGCGTCGGCGTATTGGCCGCCGGTGCGCAGCATCCGTGCATCCAGGGCGACGCCTTGCAGACCCGGTACGTCCCAGTCCACGCCAGCGTTGAACTGGAAGGTCGGCACGCCGATCGCACGGTTGCCGTCGTTGGCGCCGTTCTGGGTTTTCTTCAGCTCGGTGTCCATCAGGGTCAGACCGCTGATCAGGCGCAGGCCTTCGATCGGCTCGCCGAACACGTTCATTTCCACGCCTTTGTTGATCTGCTTGCCTTCACGCACGTACTGCGCGGTGGTGGCGTCGATGACCTGGGTGTAACCGTCGCTCGGCTGCTCGATGCGGTACACGCCGAGGCTCGCGCCGTAGGTGCCCATGTCGAGTTTCACGCCTGCCTCAAGCTGCTTGGAGCGTGCCGGAGCGTAGGCTTCGTTGCCGTTGACCACCACGCGTCCGCCGGCCGAAGTCGGCGAGGTCGGGCCTTGTGCCAGGCCTTCGATGCGGTTGGCGTAGAACGACACGTGTTCCCACGGCTTGAAGACGATGCCGTATACCGGGGTGGTGATCGATTCGTCGTAGGCCGACTTGCGGCTGCCGCTGCCGTAACTGGCGTAGTTGTAGCCCTGGACGACCATCTGCTGACGACGCAGACCGACGGTCACCAGCAGGCGATCGTCGAAGAAACCGAGGGTGTCGGACACCGCGCCGCTGCGCACGAAGGTCTTGCCGGTGATGCCTGGATCGTTCAAGTCACCGCCGGAGAAGTTGCCGGTCGGCGATGGGGTTTCCAGCGGATGGTAGATGTTGTTGGCGTACTTGGTCAGGTCGAAATCGTAGGCGCTGCGCTGTTCAGTCCAGATCCCGGCGAGGCCGAAGTTCAGCTTGTGGCTGACCGGACCGGTCAGGAAGCGGCCATTGAGGCCGGCCATGGCGCTGGTGTTGTCTTCATCGTGGGGGATGAACGAGCCGGTGGTGGTCGCGTTGCCGAGGTTGTCGGTCAGGGTCGTCGAGTTATAGCGACCGACTTCACGGGTGTGCTTGGCACCGCCAGCGGCATAAGCGGTCCAGTTGTCGTTGAGGTCGTACTCGGCGCGGAGCATGCCGAAGGTGTCTTCGATGTCGGTGAAACCCCATTTCGGCGCGTAGTTGATGTCGGCCGACGGCGCGTCCGGGATTTTGGTCGCGGTGCCGAGGAACACCGAGTTGCGGCCGCCATTCACCCGTTGCTTCTGGTAGGCGAAGTCGCCGGAAATCCGCAGCGCGTCACCCCGGTAGTCGAGGCCGATGGCGAACAGTTTCGAGCGCTGGTTCTCGTGGTCGATGCCGGTATCGCCTTCGCGTTGAGCGAGGTTGATCCGTGCGCCGAAGCGGTTGTCTTCGCCGAAACGCTGGCCGATGTCCAGGTGCTGACCGAGACGGCCCTCGCTGTTGATGTCGGTGGTGAAGCGGCGCAGCGGCACGTCGCCGGCACGCTTGGGTTGCAGGTTGACGCCACCGCCGATGCCGGAGCCGGTCGGGGTCACACCGTTGATGAAGGCGTTCGGGCCTTTGAACACTTCCACGCGCTCCAGGGCGTCGGTGGAAATGATCTGCCGTGGCAAGACGCCGTACAGGCCGTTGTAGGAAATATCATCGCCGTTGAGCGGCAGGCCACGAATCACGAAGACTTGTGCCTGGTTGGCATAGCCGACGGCCTGGCGTACGGAGGAGTCATTGAGTAGCACGTCACCGACGGTTTCGGCCTGCTGATCCTGGATCAGTTGTTCGGTGTACGAGGCGACGCTGAACGGCACGTCCATCATGTCCTGATTGCCCAGTACGCCCAATTGGCCGCCGCGTGCGACCTGTCCGCCGGCAAACACCGGGGGCAGGGCGTTGCTCGGTGTCGGGGCCTGGGCGTTGATGTTGACGTTGTCCAGCACCAGTTCCTGGCCGGCGCCTTCGGTGGCGGCGTGGGCAGTGACGGTCAGGGAGCACAGTAGGGCGAGCAGCGTCGGACGGAAAGGCACGTTGGATCGGGCAGGAGCGAACATTCAAGGTTCCTGATGGCGCGCGGCCAATGAGAAAAAATAGGGCAGCGCGGGAACTCCTTGCGCAAATGCGACTCCAGGCGCAAATGCTAAGTGTTCTCAGTAACGTTTTGCAATCTCTTTGTCATCACTCTGTTGGTGGAGGGCGCTTGTGGGCAGTCGCAAGGAACAGCTCTGGCTCGCGGGAGTCCTAGCCTGCGCGGCACCATTGATCGTATGGTGACCCCGGCTCAACGGACTGCAATGGAGCATCAATGCACACCTCTCGATTACTGATCAGCCTCGCCGCACTGTTGGCCCTGGCCGGGTGCGCCGGCCAACGCAGTGGCGAACCCGCGCCGCGTGCGCCCGCCGAGGTCAAGGCGCAGATCGTGCGGCTGATGCCGGCGAAGGCTGCGGATCGCCAGGGTTGGGCCACCGACATCTACGCCGCGTTCGCCGCGCAGAACATCAGCCCGACCACGCAGAACCTGTGTTCGGTGCTGGCCGTCGCCGAGCAGGAATCGACCTTTCAGGCCGATCCGACGGTGCCGGGGCTGGGCAAGATCGCCCGCGACGAAATCGACCGCCGCGCCGCCAAGGTGCATATCCCCAGCCTGCTGGTCAGCGGTGCGTTGCAAGTGCGTTCGTCGAACGGCAAGACCTACAGCGAACGCCTGAGCGCGGCGCGCAGCGAAAAGGAATTGAGCGCGATCTTCGATGACTTCATCGGCATGGTGCCGATGGGGCGCACGCTGTTTGGCGGGTTCAACCCGGTGCATACCGGCGGGCCGATGCAGGTCAGCATCGAATTCGCCGAACAGCACGCCAAGGATTATCCCTATCCGGTGGACGGCACGATCCGCCGGGAAGTGTTCAGCCGTCGCGGCGGCCTGTATTTCGGTATCGCCCATTTGCTGGGTTATCCGGTGAGTTATCGCGAGCCGCTGTACCGATTCGCCGACTTCAACGCCGGTTGGTACGCCAGCCGCAACGCCGCGTTCCAGAATGCCGTCAGCCGTGCCTCGGGAATCCCGTTGGCGCTCGACGGCGACCTGATTCGTTATGACTCGATCATGCCCGGTAGCACCGAACTGGCGGTGCGAACCCTGGGCAAATCATTGGGCATGCGCAATCCGAGCATTCGCGATCAACTGGAGAAGGGCAAAACCCTGGCATTCGAAGACACCCGACTCTACAAGCGAGTGTTCGAGTTGGCCGAGCAGGCCGAGGGCAAGTCATTGCCGCGTGCGGTACTGCCGGGGATCGTCCTGCAAAGCCCGAAAATCACCCGCAAACTGACCACCGCCTGGTTCGCCAAACGGGTGGACGAGCGCTACCGGCGTTGCATGGCCAAGGACTGATGAGGCAAAAAAAGACGTAAAAAACCCGGCTGACGGGAGCCGGGTTTTTTCTGGGTTGCTGCGGTAAAGCCATTCATTCAGGCAACGCGGCGATCGATCAGACGGTCCGAGCCACCTTCGGCGACGCGACGTTCCAGCAGACGATCCGAACCACCTTCAGCGACGCGGCGTTCCAGCAGACGATCCGAGCCACCTTCAGCGACGCGGCGATCGATCAGACGGTCCGAGCCACCTTCGGCGACGCGGCGTTCCAGCAGACGATCCGAGCCACCTTCAGCCACGCGACGTTCCAGCAGACGATCCGAGCCACCTTCAGCCACGCGACGTTCCAGCAGACGATCCGAGCCACCTTCGGCGACGCGACGTTCCAGCAGACGATCCGAACCGCCTTCGGCAACGCGGCTTTCAATCAGGCGATCCGAGCCACCTTCGGCGACAACCGGTTGGGTGGAAGTTGCGGCAAAAGCGTTAACTGCAAAAAGCGAGAAAGCGATGCTGAGGAGGGTTTGGCGTTTCATGATCGTGTGCTCCGGGGTGTTTTGGTTGGTATGGAGCAGATGTTACGCCCGGGATTTTTTATGAGAACTTCATTGCCATGATTGTGAACATCGATGGCAATGATGGTTTATCGGCGAGCCCTGCGTCGGGGGTGATAAAGACTCACCTCGTCAGTTGGCGCGGCCCCGACTCCTGTTAATGGGCTACAACTGATAGAGCGCCGGGCGGGACCGCGCGAATCGCCGCAGCGGTCGGCAGCCAATCGAGGGGGACACATGTATCAACTTTACGGGCACAGGAATTCAGGTGCGGCGGCCATCGAGGCGGCGCTTGAGCTGTGCCAGATTCCGTACCGTTTCATCGATATCGAAGTTTCCACCGAGGCCGCCGAGGCGCTGGCCAGACTCAACCCGCTGAAACAGATCCCGACCCTGCAACTGCCCGATGGCAGCGCGATTACCGAGAGCGCGGCGATCCTGATCCACCTCGGTCTGAGCTTTCCTGAATCCGGACTGCTGCCGGCCCGCGCCGCCGAGCGCGACCAGGCCATTCGCGGCATGGTGTATATCGTCAGCAATTGCTACGCGGCCATAGGCGTCATCGACTATCCCGAGCGCTGGCTGGTGATGCCGGATGAGGCATCGCGGCAAAACCTCATGGCTGGCGCCCGCGAGCGGCTGTATTGGACCTGGGAAGTGTTCTCCGACCAGTTCTCCGCCAAGTTGTATTTGGGCGACGAGACGCCGGGAGCGCTTGATGTGCTAGCGGCGGTGGTGACGCGCTGGGCCGGCACCCGTGAACACCTGCGCCAGACCCGCCCCGGTTTCCACGCCTGGTTGCAGCGCATCGACCAGCATCCGGTGCTGGCGCCGGTGTTTGCCCGGCACTGGCCTACCTGAACAGCCCAACAACTCGGCGGGAGCCGGTTTGCAGGCTCACTCCCCGCGAATGTACTGTTCCAGTTGCTTGATCAGTTCTGCCTGTTCGGCAATCGCTTCCTTGACCAGGTCGCCGATCGACAGCAGGCCGAGCAGTTTTCCGTCTTCGACCACCGGCAAGTGACGCAGGCGCTTGTCGGACATGATGCTCAGGCAGGTGTCGACGGTTTGGCGGGAGTCGACGGTAATCACCGGCGACACCATGATGTCGCGTACCGGCGTGCCCACCGACGAGCGGCCGTGGAGCACCAGTTTGCGCGCGTAATCGCGTTCACTGATGATGCCCACCACTTCGTCGTTTTCCACCACCAGCAGGGCACCGACGTTCTTCTCGGCCATTTTCATCAGCGCCTCGAGCACCATATGACCGGGCTGGATCTGGTGTACTTCCTGATTCTTCTGATCTTTGAGCTTGAGCAGTTGGGCGACGGTCTTCATGGCGGTTACTCAGGTGTTGTCGTTGTTCTTGAAGCATCGTAGACGCTGGCCCTGAGAGCAAGGCCGCAAAACGGCAGATAACACGCAAAAAACGTCATTTGGCCGAATAATTGCCGGGCGTGGCCCTTTTTGGGGTGACGGCGTCAGCTCCCGCGCCTTGCACGAGGCAGCGTAGAATGCCTGCCTGATTCAATTTTTGAGGTTGCAGTGGTGGATTTACCGCAGGGCTTCGTCCTGACCCGGCATTGGCGCGATACCCCGGCCGGCACCGAAGTCGAGTTCTGGCTGGCGACCGACGCCGGGCCGCAGCGCGTGCGCTTGCCGCACCAGCCGTCGGTGGCGTTCATCCCGGCGCAGCAGCGCGAGCAGGCCGAGCGCGTGCTGGCCGATGAAAAGAACGTCGAACTGCGCCCCCTGGCCCTGCAGGATTTCGAGCATCGCCCGGTGCTCGGTCTGTATTGCCAGCAACACGGCCAATTGATGCGCCTGGAAACCGCGCTCAACCGCGCCGGTGTCGAGGTCTTCGAAGCTGACGTGCGACCGCCGGAGCGCTACTTGATGGAGCGTTTCATCACCGCCCCGGTCAGCTTCCATGGCACCCCGGATGGCGACGGCACGCTGATCGACGCCCATCTCAAGCCCGCGCCCGGCTATCGGCCGAGCCTGCGCCTGGTCTCGCTGGACATCGAAACCACCGAGCAGGGCGAGTTGTACTCCATCGCCCTGGAAGGTTGCGGCGAGCGTCAGGTGTATATGCTCGGCGCGCCGAATGGCGACGCCAGCATCGTCGACTTCGACCTTGAATACTGCGACTCGCGCACCCTGATCCTGAAGAAACTCAACGACTGGTTCGCCCGCCACGATCCTGATGCGATCATCGGCTGGAACCTCGTGCAATTCGACCTGCGCGTCCTGCATGAACACGCCCGGCGCCTCGGCGTGCCGCTCAAGCTCGGGCGTGGCGGGGAAGAGATGCAGTGGCGCGAGCACGGCAGCCGCACGCACTACTTCGCTTCGGCGGCCGGTCGGCTGATTATCGATGGCATCGAATCGCTGCGTTCGGCGACCTGGAGCTTTCCCTCGTTCAGCCTGGAAAACGTCGCCCAGACCTTGCTCGGCGAAGGCAAGTCCATCGACAACCCGTACCAGCGCATGGACGAAATCAACCGCATGTTCGCCGAGGACAAACCGGCGCTGGCCAAATACAACCTCAAGGACTGCGAGCTGGTCACGCGGATCTTCGCCAAGACCGAACTGCTGACCTTCCTCCTGGAGCGCGCCAGCGTCACCGGATTGCCGGCCGATCGCAGCGGCGGTTCGGTGGCGGCATTCACCCACCTCTACATGCCGCTGATGCACCGTCAGGGCTTCGTCGCGCCGAACCTGGGCAGCAAACCGGCCCAGGCCAGCCCCGGCGGATTTGTCATGGACTCGCAGCCGGGACTCTACGAGTCGGTGCTGGTGCTCGACTACAAGAGCCTTTATCCGTCGATTATCCGCACGTTCCTGATCGACCCGGTGGGCCTGATCGAAGGCTTGCAGCACCCCGACGACGCCGATTCGGTGCCGGGCTTTCGCGGCGCGCGGTTCTCCCGCACCCGGCATTGCCTGCCGTCCATCGTTGCGCGGGTCGCCGAAGGCCGCGAGACCGCCAAGCGCGAGCACAACGCGCCGTTGTCCCAGGCGCTGAAAATCATCATGAACGCCTTCTACGGCGTGCTCGGTTCCAGCGGTTGCCGTTTCTTCGATACGCGACTGGCCTCCTCGATCACCCTGCGCGGCCACGAAATCATGCTGCGCACCCGGCAGTTGATCGAAGCCCAGGGCCATGCGGTGATCTATGGCGACACCGACTCGACGTTCGTCTGGCTGCGTCGTCCCCACGGTCAGGAAGAAGCGGCGACGATCGGCCATGCGCTGGTCAAGCACGTCAACGACTGGTGGCGCGCCCATGTGCGTGACGAGTACGGACTGGAAAGCGCCCTCGAACTGCAATTCGAAACCCACTACAAGCGCTTCCTGATGCCAACCATTCGCGGCGCGGAGGAGGGCAGCAAGAAACGTTACGCCGGTCTGGTGACGCGCGCCGATGGCAGCGAAGAAATGGTCTACAAAGGTCTGGAAACGGTGCGCACCGACTGGTCCCTGCTGGCCCGGCAGTTCCAGCAGGAGTTGTACCAGCGGATCTTCCAGCGCAAGCCCTATCAGGATTACGTGCGCGACTACGTGAACAAGACCCTGGCCGGTGAGTTCGATGATCGGCTGGTGTACCGCAAGCGCCTGCGTCGTACCCTCGACGACTACGAGCGTAACGTACCGCCTCATGTGCGCGCCGCGCGGCTGGCCGATGATTACAACGCGCAGCACGGGCGTCCCCGGCAATACCAGAACGGCGGCTGGATCAGCTACGTCATCACCCTGGCCGGCCCGGAACCGCTGGAGGCGCGACGCGCGGCCATCGATTACGACCACTACATCACCCGGCAACTGCAACCGGTGGCGGATGCGATCCTGCCGTTCGTCGACGACGATTTCTCAACCCTGATTGGGGGGCAACTGGGCCTGTTTTGAGTCCAGCAACTGCAACGTCCATTCGTCCTCGATGCCGTGGAAATAGCGCTCCAGGGCCTGATGGAACAGGCTGTCGTCGGCGCTGAACTGGGCGAACAGGGTGAGAGACGAATGGAATTTCAGGTCGTCGGGGTGGCCGAAAATCTCAGCCACCGAACGCTGGCGCACATTCAGCACCAGCTGCGTGCAGGTGCGTAGCCGGGCGCCGAGCCGTTCGTGGGCCAGATAGGCCCGGGCCTCGGCGGCGGAGCCGATGGCGAAGCGCCGGGACATTTCGCTGCCGCCGAGTCCGGCGAATTGCGGGAAGACAAACCACATCCAGTGGCTGCGCTTGCGCCCTTCGTCCAGTTCCCGCTGGACCCGTTCGAACACCGGGTCCTGGGCCTGGACGAAGCGTTGCAGGTTGAACGGATCGTACTGATCAGTACTTCTCATGGGCTGTGCCCTCTGACAGTCGGCAGCGGCTCAGACCATCGCCAGCCGCTGCTTGCGTTGTGGCGCTTGAAACGCCTGGTCCAGCGCCGCCAGATCCCCGGCGTCCAGTTGCAGTTGCGCCGCTTGTGCATTGAGTCGCACGTGTTCCGGCCGCACAGCCTTGGGGATCGCAATCACACCATCCTGACGCAGAATCCACGCCAGCGAAACCTGCGCCGGGGTCGCGTCGTGACGAGCGGCAATCTGCTGCAGGACCGGGTCGGCGAGCAACGCACCGCCCTGGCCAATCGGGCAGTAGGCCATCAGCGGCATGCGCTGTTGCTGACACCACGGCAGCAGGTCGAATTCGATGCCGCGTTCCTCCAGGTTGTACAGCACCTGGTTGGTGGCGCAGGCCGGAGCGGACAGTTCTTGCAGATCATCGACGTCGAAATTCGACACGCCCCAGCGGCCGATCTTGCCGTCCTCGCGCAGCCGTTCGAAAGCCTCGACGGTTTCTTCCAGCGGATACTGGCCGCGCCAGTGCAGCAGATACAGGTCGATGTAGTCGGTGTCGAGCCGGCGCAGACTGCGCTCGCAGGCCTGGGGAATGCCTTTGCGGCTGGCGTTGTGCGGGTAGACCTTGCTCACCAGGAACACCCGGTCGCGCAGGCCGGCGATGGCTTCGCCGACCACCACTTCGGCGCCGCCTTCCGCGTACATTTCAGCGCTGTCGATCAGGCTCATGCCCAGTTCGATGCCGCTGCGCAGGGCCGCCACTTCACGCTTGTGCGCCGAGCGGTCTTCGCCCATGCGCCAGGTGCCCTGACCGATCACCGGAACCTGCACGCCTGCCAGTTCGAGGGTACGCATTCAAACCTCCTTTCTGAAATCGTCGATACCTGAGTGGGCAGCAGGATAGCCCACGGGTTCCGCGCGGTTCCAGAAAGGAGGAGGGCGATTATTTTGCGGAGAACTTCAGAACCACGCTCTGGGTATAGGTCTGCCCGGGATCCAGTCGCGTGCTCGGGAAGTCCGGCTGATTCGGCGAGTCCGGATAATGCTGGGTCTCAAGCGTGAACGCGCCCCAATGCGGATACACCTTGCCCGCCTTGCCCTTGACCGTGCCGTCAAGGAAGTTGCTGGTGTAGAACTGCACGCCCGGTTCGCTGGTGTACAGCTGCAAGTGACGGCCGGATTGCGGGTCACTGACCTCGGCGGCCAGTTGTTTGATATCGCCTTTGTTATCCAGTGCCCAGTTGAAATCGAAGCCGCCCTGTTTCGGCTCGGCAAATTTCAGTTGCGGGTGATCGGCCTTGATGTGCTGGCCGATGGCGGTGGGTTTGGTGAAGTCCATCGGCGTGCCGGCCACCGGGGCCAGTTCGCCGGTCGGGATCAGTTTGGCGGTGACCGGGGTGTAGCGGCTGGCGTGCAGGGTGGCGAGCTGCTTGAGGATGTCGCCGTTACCGGCACCGGCCAGGTTGAAATAGCTGTGGTTGGTCAGGTTGAGCACCGTCGGTTTGTCGGTACTAGCCTTGTAGTCGATGCGCAGCTCATTGCTGTCGGTCAGGCGATAGGTGACCTCGGTGGTGAGGTTGCCGGGGAAACCCATTTCACCGTCCGCCGACAGGTACGTCAGGGTCACGCCCACCGAATCCTTGTCCTTGGTCTCCTGCGCTTTCCAGACCTTCTTGTCGAAGCCCTGGGTGCCGCCATGCAGCGCGTTGGTCTTGTCGTTCTGCGGCACCTGATAACGCTTGCCGTCGAGTTCGAAAGCGCCATCGGCCAGGCGATTGCCGAAGCGACCGATGGTCGCGCCGAAGTACGCCGTGCCTTTCTGGTAGCCCTGCACATCGTCGAAACCGAGTACTACATCGTCGAGCTTGCCGTGTTTGTCCGGCACTTGCAGCGCCTGCAGCGTCGCGCCGTAGGTGATGACGGTGGCCTGCATGCCGTGGCTGTTGCGCAGGATGAATTGCTCGACGGGAGTGCCGTCATTGGTTTTGCCGAAAGCTTTGTGTTCGCTGGAGAGGCCAGCGGCCTGGGCGCAGAGGGGCGAGAGCATCAGGGACAGTCCGAGGCCGGGGAGCAGGTGACGGGATTGAAGCATGGTTGATCTTCCTTTTTGTTGTTGTTTTGAGAAATATCGATAAATAGTCAATCTAATTTTCGTGCTGAAGGACATTTATAGTGGATTAAACGTTTATTGCAAAAATAAAGTCCGACTAAATTGAATGATGGTATTCGCACCGAAGGTCGGGAAACGATATTGGCACCGCACTTTTCCGTGATCGCCGGCTCTATCCATGGCCAGGTTGCGGTGACTCCCGCCGCACAGGAATGTGTCCGTTCGAGAATTCATGCCCCGAGTCGTTACCCAGATCACTGTGTTTTTGCGTTGTCTGTGCCTGTTGCCGGCGTGTCTGTCGACGCTGTTGCTCGGCGGTTGCAGTCATCAGGACGGCAACGATTTCGTCACCCAGTTTCGCCAGGCCAAACCCCAGGAGTTTCTCCAGACCAGCGTCGACCGCATGGCGACCCTGGCGATGCGCGACAACCTCGACAGCCTCTATCTGCTGATGAGCAAGCTCTACCTGCGCAACCCGGACGAGTTGCGCAAATCAGGATTTCTCGACGTCAACACGGCGGTGAAACAGGTGCGCCAGGCCATCGAGCAGCAACAGCCGCTGCCGACCCTGGGCGGCAAGAAGGACCTGGCGGCCCTGAGTTACGCCATGAGCCCGGAGTTTCTCGGGGATCGGGTCGGCGCTTTCATCTATGCGATCGGCAGCATGTTGGTGACCGCTCACGGCAACCGCCTCGAGTTCTACATGACCGACGCGATCAACCCGACCTTCGTCAACAACGCCGCGCGCAATATCGAGAAGGCCACATGGATTCTGTCCCAGCGTCAGAACAAGGAAGGCCAGCCGCTGTTGTTCTCCAATGAAATTTCCGAGGAGGGCAGCAACCTGAGTTTCGCCACCGAATTCGGCAAAGTCGTGGCGCGCCTGGACCTGCTGACCCAGATGCTCGATGAGCGTTACCGGCGTATCGGTCTGAACTACGCGCAGAGTCTGTTGTTCCTGAATTTCCTGCCGGTGCAGTGAACGCCGTCTCGCGGAGTATAGTGGAAAGGCATAACGATAGATCCTATCGATATAGGAGGTTATAAGAAAAATCGCTATGCTGCGGGCCAGATTTTTCCTGTCGTTTTTCTGGACGTCTTAATGGAATTGGCAAATTTCGGCCTGGTGATTGCCGGGCTGGTGGTGGGTTTTATTGTCGGCATGACCGGTGTCGGCGGCGGTTCGCTGATGACGCCGATCCTGCTGTGGTTCGGCATCAACCCGGCGACAGCGGTGGGCACTGACCTGCTGTACGCCGCCATTACCAAATCCAGCGGCGTTCTGGTTCACAAGAAAAACAACAACATCGACTGGTCCATCACCGGTTGGCTGACCCTCGGCAGCGTGCCGGCGGTGGCGATGACCTTGTGGTTTCTCAGCACCCTGCACACCGCGCCGGATGCGATGAACGCCATCATCAAACAAGCCCTGGGCTTCGTGCTGTTCGCCACGGCGCTGGCGATTTTCTTCAAGAAGCGTCTGCTGGCGTTCGCCCACAAACGGGCTGGCGGCAACTACAACCCGAGCGGCGCACGCCTGAATGCCATGACCGTGCTCACCGGGCTGATCCTTGGCACCATGGTTGCGCTGACCTCGATCGGTGCCGGCGCCCTGGGCACTGTTGCGCTGTTCATTCTCTATCCGCTGCTGCCGACCCGGCGCCTGGTCGGCACCGAAATCGCTCACGCCGTACCGCTGACCCTGGTCGCCGGCCTTGGCCACGCGAGCATGGGCAACATGGATTGGGGCGTGCTGGGCTACCTGTTGCTCGGCTCGCTGCCGGGCATCTGGCTCGGCAGCCACCTCACCGGGCGCATCTCCGACGAACTGCTGCGCCCGTGCCTGGCGACCATGCTGGTACTGATCGGGTACAAACTGGCGTTCTGATCTGACGCCAATCCCTGCGATTTTCCCCGCATCAAACCGTCATGAAAGATCATCAAATGCCGGTCAGGATCAGCACCTGGCCGGTTGCGCAAAATCGTTGCTGACCTACGCTTTGAGCAAGGCGAAACACTTTTGCCGGGCGCCCCCCGGAACAATCGCCACGATGCGCAATCATTAGAGCGTGGATATCAAAAGGAGATGCGCATGCTCATCAGGTCATTGACCCTGACACTCTTGCTGGCGATTGCCGGCCCCTTGTTCGCCGCTGAAAACGACTCGCCGACTGCCGGGGATGTGGGGAGGTTCCGGCCACTGATCGTGATCGCGTCCAGCACTGTTGATCCCAAGTGGACGAGCCTGAAAAAGGAGCTGGAAGATCCAGCCAACAAAAAAGGCGTCGCCGATCGCAATATCAAGGTCTACACGATCCTCAACATGGCCGGCCAGCTCGATGGCAAGGACCTCGGTCAGCAGGACACCATGGCGCTGCTGCGCTCCCTGAAAATGGGCGCCGGGGCTTATCCGAAGTTCTTCCTGATCGGCAAGGACGGCGAAACCAAACTCTCCGCATCGGGCGACGAAACGGCGTCGGTGAACCTGAAGAAAATCTTCGACACCATCGATGCCTTGCCAGCATCCGAGAAGGAGGTCGTCGTACCGAGCGTGGCAACGCCAGCCGCCACCGAGCCGGCACCGGCGAAAGGCGCGAAGGGCACCAAACCCGCCAAGCCAGCCAAACCGAGCAAGCCGCCGGAAATGCCGGATGATTGAGGGGTTGCTTCAGGGGTGATGAATTTTAATCGTCCTGGACTGGCGATTGCAGGCGTAGCCTCAAGCACAATAAAAATGGGCGACCTTTGCAGGTCGCCCATTTTTATTGCTGGATCACTCGGCCAACTCTCCGAGAATCCGGTGCGCAATCTTCACCCGTTCCGCATTCGGATAATTACGGTTGGCCAGAATCACAATGCCGATCTTCTTCGACGGCACGAACGCCGCATACGCGCCGAAGCCGCTGGTGGAGCCGGTCTTGTTGAACAGTACGTTCTGCGGTTCCGGTTGTGGCGGGTTGAGCCATTGGACCTTGTGCGCTTCCATCGCCATCGGCGTGGAGTTGCCATCCAGCAAGCGCTCAAGGCTGATCGGGTATGTGTAGCGTTCCCAGCCCAGGCCCTGAGTCATGTCGCCGACGGTGTAGTAACCGGTGTGGGTGAGGGCGATGGCTTTTTGTAGCGGTGCTTCGAGTTTCGCGCTGTTGAGGTTGGCGTCGAGGTACTTGAGCAGATCTGCTGCGCTGGTCTTCACCCCGTAGGCTTCACCGTCGAGGGCGCCGGGGCCGACGCGTACCGGTTTGTCAGTCTTGTCATAGCCCTGGGCGTAGAGATCCGCGTGCGTCGTTGGCACCTTCAGGAAGGTGTGCTGCAAGCCAAGTTTCGGCAGCAGCGTTTCGGTCATCGCCTGATCGAACGGTTGGCCGAGGCTTTTGGCGGTCAGGAAGCCGAACAGCCCGATACTCGGGTTGGAGTACTGGCGATGGCTGCCTGCGGGATAAACCGGTTTCCAGTGTTGGAAATAACCGAGCATCTTGTCGGAAGAATCCGCGTTGTCCGGAAATTGCAGCGGCAGGCCGCCAGCGCTGTAGGTGCCGAGTTGCAGTACGCTGATCTTGTCGAAGGCGCTGCCGCGAAGGGCGGGGAGGACGCTGCTGGCCATAGCCGAGAAATCCAGTTTGCCGCTGGCCTGGGCGTAACCGCCGAGGGTTGCGGTGAAGGTTTTGCTCACCGAGCCGATCTCGAACAGGGTGTTTTCGCTGACTTTCTGACCGGTATCCTTCGCCGCGACGCCGTAGTTAAAGTAATGCGGCTGGCCATCGACCGTGATGGCCACGGCAAGGCCGGGAATGTTCTGTTGTTGCATGACGGGCGCGACCGTCGCATCGACCAGCGCTCGCATCTGCTCCTCGGAATGAGGCGCGGCCAGGCAGGCGGCGGTGCTGAAGAAAAGTCCGAAGGCGCTATAGGACTTGAGTCTGGTCAGTTTTCTTGGATGCATGTGGAAACCACTCTCCATGAGTGTTGATTGTCTTATGCCGCTACACTGCGAGCGGTTTTCGTCAGGCGGCTGATCAGCGCCGCCAAATCTAGGCAGTCCGGCGGCGATCGACAAACGACGATATCTCAGATGAGCCATTAGAAAAATTTGGGACTGGCCATGATTCGACCTCAATTGCCCCTCAATGCCCTGCGTGCGTTCGAAGCTTCCGCGCGTCATCTGAGCTTCACTCGCGCCGCCGTGGAGTTGTGCGTGACCCAGGCGGCGGTGAGCCATCAGGTGAAAAGCCTCGAGGCGCAGCTCAACGTGACCCTGTTCAAACGCTTGCCCCGTGGGCTGATGCTGACCGGGGAAGGGGAAACCTTGCTGCCGGTTCTGACCACCTCTTTCGACCATATCGCGCAGATGCTCGAGCGTCTGGCGGGCGGGCAGTATCGGGAAATGCTCACGGTCGGGGCGGTCGGGACGTTCGCTGTCGGCTGGTTGTTGCCGAGGCTGGCGGACTTCCAGGCGAAACATCCGCTAATAGATTTGCGGCTGTCGACCAACAACAACCGGGTCGATGTTGCCGCTGAGGGGCTGGATTATGCGATCCGCTTTGGCGCGGGCGCGTGGCATGGCATCGAAGCAACGCGCTTGCTTGAAGCACCGCTGTCGGTGTTGTGCGTGCCGGAGCTGGCCCGGCAACTGCACACGCCGGGGGACTTGCTGCAACAGCGCCTGTTGCGCTCCTATCGCACCGATGAATGGCCGGAGTGGTTTCACGCCGCAGGTCTTGCGACCCACGCCGCGCCGCCGCAAAGCATCGTGTTCGACTCGTCGCTGGCGATGATGGAGGCGGCGTTGCAGGGCAGTGGCGTGGCCCTGGCGCCGCCGATGATGTTTGCCCGGCAACTGGCGGCAGACACCATCCGCCAGCCGTTTGCCATCGAAATCACCACCGGCAGCTATTGGCTGACCCGGTTGCAGTCACGGCCGGAAACCTCGGCGATGACGGCGTTCAAACACTGGCTGCTGCAAGCCTCGGCCTGATACGCGACCTCGATCTGTGGGATGTTCAGCGCACCAGGCACGGCTTTTTGTTATCGAACTTCCAGCCGGGAATCAGAAACTGCATCGCCACGCTGTCGTCCCGCGCGCCCAGGCCCATGCCTTTGTACAGCTCGTGGGCCTTGGCGACTTGATCCAGATCCAGTTCCACCCCCAGCCCCGGTTTCTGTGGCACTTGCACGCAACCGTCGACAATCTGCAGCGGCGCTTTGGTCAGGCGCTGGCCGTCCTGCCAGATCCAGTGAGTGTCGATGGCGGTGATATCACCCGGTGCCGCTGCCGCGACGTGGGTGAACATTGCCAGGGAAATGTCGAAGTGGTTGTTGGAGTGCGAGCCCCAGGTCAGGCCCCACTCGTGGCACATCTGCGCCACGCGCACCGAGCCCTGCATCGTCCAGAAGTGCGGGTCGGCCAGCGGAATGTCCACTGATTGCAGCTGGATTGCATGGCCCATTTCCCGCCAGTCGGTGGCGATCATGTTGGTCGCGGTTTTCAGGCCGGTGGCACGGCGGAACTCGGCCATCACCTCGCGGCCCGAGTAGCCGTTTTCCGCGCCGCACGGGTCTTCGGCGTAAGCCAGAACCTGATGCTGATCGCGGCACAGGCGCACGGCTTCTTTCAGTGACCACGCACCGTTCGGGTCGAGGGTGATGCGTGCGTCGGGGAAACGTTCGGCCAGCGCCGTCACCGCTTCGATTTCGGCATCGCCACTGAGCACGCCGCCCTTGAGCTTGAAGTCCTGGAAGCCATAGCGTGCGTGCGCAGCCTCGGCCAGACGCACCACGGCGTCGGCGCTCAGGGCTTTTTCGTGGCGGACGCGGAACCAGTCGTTGTCGGCGTCCGGTTCGCTGCGGTAGGCGAGGTCGGTTTCCCGCGGGTCGCCGACGTAGAACAGATAACCAAGCATTTTCACTGCATCACGTTGCTGGCCTTCGCCGAGCAGCGCCGCCACCGGCACGTCGAGGTGCTGGCCGAGCAGGTCGAGCAGAGCGGCTTCCAGGCCGGTGACGGCGTGGATGGTGATGCGCAGGTCGAAGGTTTGCAGGCCCCGGCCGCCGGCATCGCGGTCAGCGAAGGTCTGGCGGACTTGATTGAGGATTTTCTGATAGGTGCCGATCGGGCTGCCGACCACCAGGGCACGTGCGTCTTCCAGCGTCTGGCGGATGCGCTCGCCACCGGGCACTTCGCCGACGCCGGTGTGCCCGGAATTGTCCTTGAGGATGACGATGTTGCGGGTGAAAAACGGCCCGTGGGCGCCGCTCAGGTTCAGCAGCATGCCGTCGTGGCCGGCCACCGGAATGACTTGCATGTCGGTGATGATCGGGGCTTTGGCGATGTCGTGGATGGTCATGGTTGTTGTCCTTCGTAACGGAATTCAGGCGTGCTTCGGCGCGGCATCGGCCACGGCGACGTCAGGTGCGGATTTGGGTTGGGTGCGGGCGTAGAAGACGATGATCGCGGCGATGATCGAGGTTCCGGCCAGGCCGTAGAGGCCGCCCTGGATCGAGCCGGTGTGTTGTTCGAGCAGGCCGAAGGTGGTCGGCGCGACGAAGCCGCCGAGGTTGCCCACCGAGTTGATCAGCGCGATCACCGCAGCGGCGATGCGCGCATCGAGGTACGCCTGGGGAATCGGCCAGAACAGCGACGAGGCGGATTTGAAGCCCAGTGCGGCAAAACAGATCGCCACGAAGGCAAAGACCGGCCCGCCGGTGGTCGACATGAACATCCCCGCCGCCGCGATCAGCAATGCCGTGGCAACCCACGCCTGTTGGTGCTTCCACTTCGCCGAGAACGACGCGAAGGCGTACATGCCGAGGATCGACAGCAACCACGGAATCGAGTTGAACAAACCGACCTGGAAGTCGCTCATCTCGCCCATCTTCTTGATGATGCTCGGCAGCCAGAAGGTCGCGGCGTAGATGGTCAGTTGAATGAAGAAGTAGATCAGGCAGAACAGGATGATCTGACGGTCCTTGAGCAGCTTGCCCAGTGACGGCTTGATCGCCGTCGCGGCTTCCCGCGCCCGTTGTTCGGCGTCGATGGCGTCGACCAGCGCGTCCTGTTCGGCGCGGCTCAGCCACTTGGCGTCGTGGGGTTTGGCGTCGAGCCAGAACCAGACGAACACGCAAAGGCCGACCGAGAACATCCCTTCAATGAAGTACATCCATTGCCAGCCGTGCATGCCCAGGCCGTTGATTTGCAACAGCAGGCCGGACAGCGGGCCAGAGATCAGCGAGGCCACTGCCGAACCGCTGAGGAAGATTGCGATCGCCTTGCCGCGCTCGGCCGCCGGCAGCCAGCGAGTGAAGTAATAGATCACCCCTGGAAAGAAGCCGGCCTCGGCCACGCCGAGCAGAAATCGCAGGATATAGAAGTGTGTTTCGTTCTGGATGAACGCCATGCCGGCGGCCACCAGGCCCCAGGTGAGCATGATCCGGGTCAGCCAGATCCGTGCGCCGACCTTTTGCAACAGCATGTTGGAAGGGACTTCGAACAGCGCGTAACCGATGAAGAACAGACCGGCGCCGAAACCATAGGCAGCGGCACCGATGCCCAGGTCGTGTTCCATGTGAGTACGGACGAAGCCGATGTTCACCCGGTCAATGTAGTTGACGATGAACATGATCACGAACAGCGGCAGGATGTGGCGTTTGACTTTGGAAATGGCCGAGGACAGCGCTGAGTCGACGCCCTCGTTCATCCCGGTAATGGATGTTTTCACTGGATTTTCTCCCACTCGTTATTTTTATGCGGGGTGTGGCTGGATGTTGCGTTGTTGATAGACATCATACAACTAGATTTTTTTGTCCTACAAGGTTGGCGAGCCAATCAAATTTCTCTGTATGGGACGTTTTTTATGCTTTTTGATTTGAATGTGCCGTTTTATTGGGCTTTGATGGGTTTTGTAGGCGGCGTCTTGCGGTGGGCTTTCTTCAGGATGTTTCATGGGAAAGTAGATTTTTGAGCCGGGATTTGTAAGTTTCTTGAATGTTGTCATACAAGTTGAGGTGTGTTTCCACGCAGATTTCACTCAATGCTCAAGCCTCGCGGTGCTACGATCCGAAAGCCCCGTCCACCGGAACCGACCATGCAAGAAGACCTCGACGCCCCGGCGCGCAAGCGCAGCCACAGCCTGGCCCACGACCTGGTGGAAAAACTGGCCCAGAGCATCCTGCTCGGCCAGATGCTGCCGGGGGACAAGTTGCCTTCGGAAAACTCGATCGTTCAGGAGCACGGTGTCAGTCGCACGGTGGTGCGCGAGGCGATTTCCAAGTTGCAGGCTTCAGGTCTGGTGGAAACGCGTCACGGCATCGGCACGTTTGTCATCGAGCGTGCGCCGGAGCAGGGCTTGCGACTGAATGTCGACACGGCGCTGGGGGTACGCAGCATTCTGGAGTTGCGCATGGGCCTGGAAACCCAGGCGGCGGCGCTGGCGGCGCAACGCCGGACCGAGCAGCAACTGGTGCAGATGCGTCAGTCCCTGGACGACTATCAGCGCCTGCTCGCCAACAACGACAGTTGCGTCGAGGCCGACCGGCGCTTTCATCTGTTGATCGCCGAGGCTACCGGCAATGCCTGTTTCACTGAAATCACCCAGCATTTGGGCAACGCCATGATTCCGCGAGCCCGGGTCAATGCCGCCGAGCGGGGGGCGGCGGATTTGAGCAAGCTCGGGCAACTGGCCAATCTGGAACACGAGGCGATTCTCAACGCGATCAAGCGTCAGGACCCGGACGCTGCCCGCGCGGCAATGTGGCTACACCTGACCAACAGCCGCGACCGGTTCTCGGCGGGAGATGCCTGACCACAGCGCTTCGCGGGAGTGGGCTTGCCCACGAAAGCGTCGGCACCTCCAACTGCATCATTGACTGACCTGGCGCATTCGCGAGCAAGCCCGCTCCCACGGGGCTCGAAGCAATGTGGGCGCGAGGTCAGTTCAGCAGTCCTTTCAAGCCTTCCAGCGGTAGCGGGCGGCTGTGCAGGTAGCCTTGATACAAGTGGCAGCCCAGGCCTTGCAGGAATGCCAGTTGTTCCGGGGTTTCCACGCCTTCGGCGATGACTTCCAGTTCCAGGCTGCGGGCCATGGCGACGATGGCGCGAATGATTTCGGCGTCGTTGGGGTCGGTGGTGGCGTCGCGGATGAACGACTGATCGATCTTCAGCGTGTCCACCGGCAAGCGCTTGAGGTAGGTCAGCGATGAATAACCGGTGCCGAAATCGTCCATGGCGAAGCTCACGCCGAGCTTCTTCAGGCGGCGCATTTTGCTGATGGTGTCGTCCAGGTTCTGAATGACGATGCCTTCGGTGATTTCCAGTTTCAGCAGCGAGCAGGGCAGGCCATGGCTGCTCATGCTGTGTTCGATGCGTTCGACGAAATCGTTCTGGCGGAACTGGCGCGGGCTGATGTTCACGCACAGGGTGAAATTCAGCGGATCGACCAGGCCTTCGGCAATCAGGTTTTTGAACGCGCAGCAGGCCTCGTCGAGAATCCAGGTGCCGACTTCGAGGATCAGTCCGCTGTCTTCCAGCACTTTGATGAATTCCCCCGGCGATTGTGCGCCGAGTTCCGGATGGTTCCAGCGCACCAGGGCTTCGGCGCCGATGATGCGATTGTCCTGAGCGTCGATCTGCGGTTGGTAATGCACGTCGAATTCGCCACGGGACAGCGCCAGGCGCAGGTCGGTTTCCATGCGCAGCCGCTCGCTGGCCGCTTTCTGCATGGTGTTGTGGTACATCTGCGTGGTGTTGCGCCCGGAATCCTTGGCCCGGTACAGGGCGATGTCGGCGCGCTTGAGCAGATCGGTCGGGGTCGAACCGTGATCGGGAATCAGCGCCACGCCGATGCTCGGCGTCACTTGCAGGCGCTGGCCGTCGAGGAACATCGGTTCCGAGAGTAGTTCGCGGATGGTGTCGGCCAGGGCGCGCACCTGGGTGCTGACTTCGTTGCGTGTGCCCTCCAGACCGCTGAGCAGCACCACGAATTCATCGCCGCCGAGGCGGGCGACGGTGTCTTCCATGCGCACGCTGGCTTCGAGTCGCGCGGTGATGATTTTCAGCACGGTGTCGCCGACCGGGTGGCCCAGCGAGTCGTTGATGTGCTTGAAGTGATCCAGGTCGAGAAACAGCAACGCGCCGCGCAGGTTGTGGCGTTTGAGCAGGGCGATCTGCTGGCTCAGGCGATCCATCAGCAAGGCGCGGTTGGGCAGGTTGGTCAGCGGGTCGTGATAGGCCAGGTGACGGATCTGTGCTTCGGCGTTTTTCAGCAGGCTGACGTCCCGGGCGGTCAGCAGCAGGCACGCGGTTTCGTTGAGGGTGATCGGCTCGACCGAGACTTCCACGGTCAATATTTCCCCGCGCTTATTGCGCCCAAGCATCTCCTGGTGATGAACGCGGCCCTTGATCTGCAATTCGGCGAGCAGCGCCGAGCGTTGTTTTTCCTCGGCCCAGATGCCGACCTGATACACGGTCTTGCCCACCACTTCATCGGCGCGATAGCCGGTGAGGCGACAGAAACCGTCGTTGACCTCCAGATAACGCCCGGTGTCGCGTTCGGTGATGGTGATCGCGTCGGGGCTGGAGTGGAACGCCTTGGCGAACTTCTCTTCGCTGGCCTTGAGTGCCGCTTCCGAGCGTTGTTGCTGGGTGATGTCGCGCAGGGTGGTGACGATGCACGGTTGGTTGCCGACGCTGATCTGTCGGCTGGAAATCACGCAGGTCAGCGACTGGCCGTCCTTGTGCTGGACGATGATCGCGACATTGCTCAGGCCTTGTTCGCGGATCACCCGTTCGATGCGTTGCAGGCTTTTCGCCGAGGCGTCCCACAGGCCGATTTCTTCGGCAGTGTGGCCGATCACGTCGTGGGTGGTCCAGCCGAAGGTCTGGGTGAAACTGGAGTTGATCTCGATGAATTCGCCAGTGTCCTGGCGGGTCACGCAGATCGGGTCGGGGCTGACCTGGAACAGCGTGGCGAATTTCTCTTCCGAGGCTTCGAGGCGCTGTTCGCGTTCGACCTGATCGGTGATGTCCAGCAAGGTGCCGGCCATGCGCAGTGGCATACCCTGGTCGTCGCGGTAGAGGCGGGCACGGCTTTCCAGATAGCGCGAGCTGCCGTCCGGCAGTTGAACGCGATAGGTCAGTTGATAGTTGCCTGCCGGGCCTTCGCGCAAGCTGCGATAAGCGTTGCGCATGGTGTCGCGCTCTTCGCCGGGCACGCCTTCGAAAAACTCCTCGAAGGGTTCGTGGAAGGGTTTCGGGTCCAGCCCGTGCAATTGCGCGGCCCGCGCCGAGCCGTAGAGCATGCCGCTGGGAATGTGCCAGTCCCAAGTGCCCAGTTGTGCCGAATCCAGCGCCAGGTCGAGGCGTTCCTGGCTGTCCTTGAGGGCCAGTTCCGCCGCTTTGCGCTCGGTGGTGTCGAGAAAAGTGCTGAGCAGGTACGGCTGGCCTTCGAGTTCGACCTTCTGTGCGCTGAGAATGCCGTCGTGCACCTGGCCGTTGCTGGCGCGAAATTGCACCTCCATGCTGATCAGTTCGCCCTTGGCCTTGGTCTTCTTGACCAGTTCCGCGCGCTGTTCGGGATGTACCCACAGGCCCAGCTCCAGGGTGGTGCGACCGATGGCGTTCTGCACCGGCCAGCCGAACAGGCTTTCGAAATACTGGTTGGCTTCGCTGATCAGGCCGTCTTCCTGGCGCGTCAGCAACACCATGTTCGGACACAGATGAAACAGCGTGGCGAAACGTTTCTCCGAGCTGCTGAGCGCCTGTTCCCGTTGCCTTTGGTGGGTGATTTCCCGGATCACCCCGATCATTCGGGGCCGGCCGTGCTTGTCGGGCAGCAGGCTGCCGTTGATCTCCAGCCAGTGCAGGCTGCCGTCGGGCCAGCGGATGCGGTGGTGCATGGCCTGTTCCAGCGGCGCGCCGGCAATCACCGCGTGGAACGCGCGAATGGTTTTTGCCCGGTCTTCCGGGGGCAGCAGGTCGAGATATTCCAGATCTTCGGGCAGGGGTTGCCGTGGGTCGAAGCCGAACAACGCCTGGGTGCCGCGTGACCAACTGATCTGCCCGCGCTCGATGTCCCAATACCAGGCGCCGAGGCGGGCGCCATTGAGCGCCGCGAGCAATTGCGGCGCACTTTCCCAACTCTGCTCGGAACGCCGTGGATCAATGGCCTGAATACGCGGCATCGGCGGAATACGGTCAACAGATTTCGGCATTGTTAAGGGGCCTTGGGCTGGTTTGGGCGTTTGGCACGGGGATCGCAGCTCTATAGGAGTAGCACAAGTCAGCCGTGAGTCCCTGGCAGATCGATTTGTGCATCCAGCAAGGCCATAAAGGCCCGTGCCGCGTTCGACAGCGTCCGTTCGGTGTGCAGGATATAGCCTAGCTGGCGACTGAGCTGTATGCCCGGCAAAGGTATCCGCGCCACCTGGTCGTCGAGCATGGTGCGCGGCAGGACGCTCCAGGCCAGGCCAATGGAGACCATCATCTTGATGGTTTCCAGATAGTTGGTGCTCATGGCGATGTTCGGCGTCAGGCCCTGGGCCTCGAACAGGCGCTGGACGATATGGTGGGTAAAGGTGTTGCCGCCGGGAAAAACCGCCGGATGACCGGCGATGTCCGCCAGATTGACCGCGCCGTTATTGATCAGCGAGTGCTCCGGGGCGACCACGAAATCCAGCGGGTCGTCCCATACCGGGGTAGCCTTGACCAGTGCGTGAGGGTCCGGGGCCAGGGTAATCACCGCCAGCTCGGCCCGGCCGTGGAGAATTTCCTCGTAGGCCACTTCCGAATCGAGGAACTGAATATCCAGCGCAACCTGTGGGTAGCGGCGAGTGAACTCCCTTAATAAGGGCGGCAGGCGGTGCAAGCCGATGTGGTGACTGGTGGCCAGGGTCAGGCGGCCGCTGACCTCGCCGGTCAGGTTGGTCAGGGCGCGGCGGGTGTCGTCCAGCACGTTGAGAATCTGGTAAGCCCTTGGCAGCAAGGCCCGGCCGGCCTCGGTCAGGCCGACTTCACGGCCCAGTCGATCGAACAGCCGCACCTTCAATTGCTGTTCCAGGCCGGCGATGCGTTTGCTGATTGCCGGTTGCGTCAGGTGCAGGCGCTCGCCGGCACCGGAGAAGCTGCCGGTTTCGGCAATTGCGATAAAGGCATTGAGATTGGCCAGGTCCATGGTTGTATTCCAGTTGGTTATTCAAAGCATAAAAAATATGAATTTGAGTTATTCAATCTAACCTCATAGGATCGACCTCACAAGCCAAAGGGATATAGAAAAGCCCAGGGCATAGAAACAAGCTGATGAGGAAACGTCTGATGGCCGGCAAAACGCTCTACGACAAGCTCTGGGATTCGCATTTGGTCAAACAGCGCGACGATGGCTCCGCGCTGATCTACATCGACCGTCACATCATCCATGAAGTGACCTCGCCGCAAGCCTTCGAAGGCCTGCGTCTGGCCGGGCGCAAGCCATGGCGCATCGATGCCAACATCGCGACCCCGGACCACAACGTACCGACCACGCCGGAGCGCAAGGGCGGCATCGAAGCCATTGCCGACCAGGTCTCGCGTTTGCAGGTTCAGACCCTCGATGACAACTGTGATGAGTACGGCATCGTCGAGTTCAAGATGAACGACGTCCGCCAGGGCATCGTCCACGTCATCAGCCCGGAGCAGGGCGCGACCTTGCCGGGCATGACCGTGGTCTGCGGCGACTCCCACACCTCGACCCACGGCGCCTTCGGTGCCCTGGCGCACGGTATCGGCACTTCCGAGGTCGAGCATGTGCTCGCCACCCAGTGCCTGGTCGCCAAGAAAATGAAGAACATGCTGGTGCGTGTCGAAGGCCAGTTGCCGTTCGGCGTGACCGCCAAGGACATCGTCCTCGCCGTAATCGGCAAGATCGGCACCGCCGGCGGTAACGGCCATGCCATCGAATTCGCCGGCAGCGCGATCCGCGACCTGTCCGTCGAAGGCCGCATGACCATCTGCAACATGTCCATCGAAGCCGGCGCCCGTGTGGGTCTTGTAGCGGCAGACGAAAAGACCGTGGAATACGTCAAGGGTCGTCCATTCGCCCCGAAAGGCGCGCAATGGGACGCAGCGGTCGAGTCCTGGAAAGACCTGGTGTCCGACGCCGATGCCAAATTCGACACCGTGATCGAGCTCGACGCCGCGCAGATCAAGCCGCAAGTCAGCTGGGGTACGTCGCCGGAAATGGTGTTGGCCGTTGACCAGAATGTGCCGGATCCGGCCAGGGAAGTGGATCTGGTCAAGCGCGATTCGATCGTCCGCGCCTTGAAATACATGGGTTTGAGCGCCAATCAGGCGATCACCGACATTCAGCTCGACCGCGTGTTCATCGGTTCCTGCACCAACTCGCGAATCGAAGACTTGCGCGCGGCGGCGGAGATTGCCAAGGGCCGTAAGGTCGCCTCGACCATCAAGCAGGCGATCGTCGTGCCGGGTTCGGGTCTGGTGAAGGCTCAGGCTGAAGCCGAAGGTCTGGACAAGATTTTCCTCGAGGCCGGTTTCGAATGGCGCGAGCCGGGTTGCTCGATGTGCCTGGCGATGAACCCGGACCGCCTGGAGTCCGGCGAGCATTGCGCCTCGACCTCCAACCGTAACTTCGAAGGCCGTCAGGGCGCCGGTGGCCGTACCCACCTCGTCAGCCCGGCCATGGCCGCCGCAGCGGCAGTGAACGGTCGTTTCATCGACGTTCGTGAATTGATTCAGGGAGCACAGTAACCATGAAGGCTTTCACTCAGCACACCGGTCTTGTGGCGCCGCTGGATCGTGCCAACGTCGACACCGATCAGATCATCCCCAAGCAATTCCTGAAGTCGATCAAACGCACCGGCTTCGGCCCGAACCTGTTCGACGAATGGCGCTACCTCGATGTGGGGCAGCCGTATCAGGACAACTCCAAGCGTCCACTGAACAAGGACTTCGTGCTCAACGCCGAGCGTTATCAAGGCGCCAGCGTGTTGCTGGCCCGGGAGAACTTCGGTTGTGGCTCCAGCCGTGAACACGCGCCGTGGGCGCTGGAAGAGTACGGTTTCCGCAGCATCATCGCGCCGAGCTACGCCGACATCTTCTTCAACAACAGCTTCAAGAACGGCTTGCTGCCGATCATCCTCACCGATGAAGAAGTCGACGAGTTGTTCAAGCAGGTCGAAGCCGAACCTGGCTATCAGTTGAAGGTGGATCTGCAGGCGCAGACCGTGACCCGTCCGGACGGCAAGTCCTACAGCTTCGAAATCGACGAGTTCCGCAAGCACTGCCTGCTCAACGGTCTGGACGATATCGGCCTGACCTTGCAGGACGGCGATGCGATTGCTTCGTTCGAAGCGGCGCACCGCAAGAGTCAGCCATGGTTGTTCCGCGACGCATAAGCAAGATTTGAGATTGATGTCGTCAGGCCGGGTTCTTCGTGGGCGTGCTCGCGAAGAACCCGGTCAGACACCCCAAAGTTTTGCCCCCAAAAGGATGTCCCCCATGACCAGCACCGCCCAGCACAGTCAGGTTGTACAAAAGCAATTCGGTGAACAGGCCGCCGCCTACCTGAGCAGCGCCGTTCACGCTCAAGGCACCGAATTCGCGCTGCTACAGGCTGAGGTGGCGGGGCAGGGCGAGGCTCGGGTGCTGGACTTGGGTTGCGGCGCCGGCCACGTGAGTTTTCATGTGGCGCCACTGGTGAAGGAGGTCGTGGCCTACGACCTGTCGCAGCAGATGCTCGACGTGGTTGCGGCGGCTGCCGTGGATCGCGGCCTGGGCAATGTGACCACGGTCAACGGTGCCGCCGAGCGCCTGCCGTTCGCCGATGGCGAATTCGACTTCGTATTCAGCCGTTATTCGGCGCACCATTGGAGCGACCTCGGCCTGGCCTTGCGCGAAGTGCGTCGGGTACTGAAACCTGGCGGTGTGGCGGCGTTCGTTGACGTGATGTCGCCGGGCAGTCCGTTGTTCGACACCTATCTGCAAAGCGTTGAAGTGCTGCGCGATACCAGCCATGTGCGCGATTATTGCGCCGGCGAGTGGCTGCGTCAGGTCAGCGAGGCGGGTCTGCATACCCGCAGCACCAGCCGTCAGCGCCTGCGTCTGGAGTACAGCAGTTGGGTCGAGCGCATGCGTACCCCCGAGGTGATGCGCGCGGCAATCCGCCAGTTGCAGCAGTCGATGGGCAACGAAGTGCGCGAATATTTTGAGATTGAGGCCGATGGTTCGTTCAGTACAGATGTACTGGTTCTGATGGCTGAACGCTAAAAGCATTTTTCCGGGCGCGCCGGTCAGCGGCGCACCGACTGAAGACATGAGGAAAGCATGAGCAAGCAGATTCTGATTCTCCCAGGTGACGGTATTGGCCCGGAAATCATGGCCGAAGCGGTCAAGGTTCTGGAGCTGGCCAATGACAAGTACCGCCTGGGCTTCGAGCTGAGCCATGACGTGATCGGTGGCGCGGCCATCGACAAGCACGGCGTGCCGCTGGCCGACGAAACCCTCGACCGTGCCCGCGCCGCTGACGCGGTGCTGCTGGGCGCCGTCGGTGGCCCGAAATGGGACACTATCGAGCGTGACATCCGCCCTGAGCGCGGCCTGCTGAAAATCCGTGCGCAACTGGGCCTGTTCGGCAACCTGCGTCCGGCGATCCTGTACCCGCAACTGGCTGACGCTTCGAGCCTGAAGCCGGAAATCGTTGCCGGCCTGGACATCCTGATCGTCCGCGAGCTGACCGGCGGTATCTACTTCGGCGCGCCGCGCGGCACCCGTACTCTGGAAAACGGCGAGCGTCAGTCCTACGACACCCTGCCGTACAGCGAAAGCGAAATCCGCCGCATCGCCCGTGTCGGTTTCGACATGGCCCGTGTGCGTGGCAAGAAACTGTGCTCGGTGGACAAGGCCAACGTGCTGGCCTCCAGTCAGCTGTGGCGTGAAGTGGTCGAGCAGGTCGCCAAGGATTATCCGGACGTCGAGCTGAGCCACATGTACGTCGACAACGCCGCGATGCAACTGGTGCGCGCACCGAAGCAGTTCGACGTGATCGTCACCGACAACATGTTCGGCGACATCCTGTCCGACGAGGCGTCGATGCTCACCGGTTCCATCGGCATGCTGCCGTCGGCCTCGCTGGACGCCAACAACAAGGGCATGTACGAGCCTTGCCACGGTTCGGCGCCGGACATCGCCGGCAAAGGCATCGCCAACCCGCTGGCGACCATTCTGTCGGTGTCGATGATGTTGCGTTACAGCTTCAACCTGAACGATGCGGCCGATGCCATCGAGCAAGCCGTCAGCGTGGTTCTGGATCAGGGCCTGCGTACCGGTGATATCTATTCGGCCGGTTGCACTAAAGTCGGAACGCAGGAAATGGGCGACGCAGTAGTCGCCGCGCTGCGGAATCTGTAATCTCTGCGGCCCGCTGCGAAATTCAATACGAAGCAGCGGCCCACTTTTCAAGAAGGTGTAGTTGCGATGAAACGTGTAGGTCTGATCGGTTGGCGCGGCATGGTCGGTTCCGTGCTCATGCAGCGGATGCTGGAAGAGCAGGATTTCGATCTTATCGAGCCGGTGTTTTTCACCACTTCCAATGTCGGTGGCCAAGGCCCGTCCGTGGGCAAGGACATTGCTCCGCTCAAGGACGCTTACAGCATTGAAGAGCTGAAGACCCTCGACGTGATCCTGACCTGCCAGGGCGGCGACTACACCAGCGAAGTGTTCCCCAAGCTGCGCGAAGCCGGCTGGCAGGGTTACTGGATCGACGCGGCCTCGAGCCTGCGGATGAACGATGATGCGGTCATCATTCTCGATCCGGTGAACCGCAAGGTCATCGACCAGCAGCTCGACGCGGGCACCAAGAACTATATCGGCGGCAACTGCACCGTCAGCCTGATGCTGATGGGCCTGGGCGGTCTGTTCGAGGCTGGCCTGGTCGAGTGGATGAGCGCCATGACCTATCAGGCGGCCTCCGGTGCCGGCGCGCAGAACATGCGTGAACTGATCAAGCAGATGGGCGCGACCCACGCCGCTGTCGCCGATCAACTGGCCGATCCTGCCAGCGCGATCCTCGACATCGACCGTCGTGTGGCCGAAGCCATGCGCAGCGACGCCTATCCAACCGAAAACTTCGGTGTGCCCCTGGCCGGCAGCCTGATCCCGTGGATCGACAAGGAACTGCCGAACGGTCAGAGCCGTGAAGAGTGGAAGGCCCAGGCCGAAACCAACAAGATCCTCGGTCGCTTCAAGAGCCCGATCCCGGTCGACGGCATCTGCGTGCGCATCGGCGCCATGCGCTGCCACAGCCAGGCGCTGACCATCAAGCTGAACAAAGACGTGCCGATCGCCGATATCGAAGGGCTGATCAGCCAGCACAACCCTTGGGTCAAGCTGGTGCCGAACAACCGCGAAATCAGCATGCAGGAGCTGAGTCCGACCAAGGTCACCGGCACCCTGAATGTTCCGGTGGGCCGTCTGCGCAAGCTGAACATGGGCTCGCAATTCGTCGGCGCGTTCACTGTCGGCGACCAACTGCTGTGGGGCGCGGCCGAGCCGCTGCGCCGCATGCTGCGGATCCTGCTCGAGCGTTGATCGTCTGAAGCAATCAAAGAACCCGCGCCTTGAAAGAGGTGCGGGTTTTTTTATGTCCGCGAAGGGGTCGGTGCAGCCCGTGCAAAACCCGGCAGAAATTGCCTGCATCCCCCTCAGCCGGTAAAGTGCCGCTCCCCCCGTTTCGCCAGAGGCCGCACCATGACCCAGACCCTTGATATTGCCGTGATCGGCGCCACCGGTACGGTCGGCGAAACCCTCGTCCAGATTCTCGAAGAGCGCGACTTTCCGGTCGGCAATCTGCATCTGTTGGCCAGCAGCGAATCCGCTGGCAGTTCGGTGATGTTTCGCAACAAGAGCGTGCGAGTGCGTGAGGTCGACGAGTTCGACTTCAGCAAGGTCAAACTGGCGTTTTTCGCCGCCGGCCCGGCGGTCACCCTGAGCTACGCGGCTCGTGCCCATGCCGCCGGTTGCTCGCTGGTCGATCTGTCCGGTGCGTTGCCGGCGGATCAGGCGCCGCAAGTGGTGCCGGAAGCCAACGTTCAGGTGCTGGATGGTCTGAACGTGCCATTCCAGGTCAGCAGCCCAAGCCCGTCGGCGACCACCCTGGCCGTGGTGCTGGCGCCGCTGCTTGAGCTGATCGACCTGCAATACGTGCATGTCACGGCGAATCTGGCGGTTTCCGCCCAGGGGCGTGAGGGGGTGACCGAGCTGGCGCGCCAGACCGCCGAATTGCTGAATATGCGTCCGCTGGAGCCGAAATTCTTCGACCGGCAGATGGCCTTCAACCTGCTGGCCCAAGTCGGCACTCCGGATGCCCAGGGCCACACGCTGCTGGAAAAACGTCTGGTGCGCGAGTTGCGCCAGGTGCTGGCCCGACCTTTATTAAAGATTTCCGCGACTTGCATTCAAGCCCCGGTGTTTTTTGGCGATAGCTTTAGCGTGACCTTGCAGTCAGCGAACGCGGTCGACCTGGAAAAGGTCAACGCCGCCCTCGAGGACGCGCCGGGCATCGAGCTGGTCGAGGCTGGCGATTATCCGACGGCGGTCGGTGACGCGGTGGGGCAGGACGTGGTCTATGTCGGGCGGGTGCGCGGCGGTGTCGACGAACCGGCGGAACTTAATCTGTGGCTGACGTCAGATAACGTACGCAAAGGTGCGGCCCTCAACGCGGTGCAAGTGGCCGAGTTGTTGATAAAAGACCTGCTGTAAAAGATACTTGGCAACAATTTGTCGACTGATTCTAGGCGGGCGCTATGCTTGCCCGGAACACTCGATAACGTAATACCCTCCGGGACTTTCCGGGGCATCAAAGAAATGATCGCGCGCGACATCTGTCGTCGTCGCGCGCAATGCCTTACGGCAGCGGTAATCAACATCTTCTCGCTGGCCGAGGAACGTTCAAACAAAGGATGAGGCTATGGTTCAAGTTCGCAAACTGGTGTTAGCAATAGCGGCCGCCTCGGCGCTGTCCTCCGGTATGGCGCATGCCCTCGGGCTCGGGGAGCTGACCCTGAAGTCGACCCTGAACCAGCCGCTGGTGGCGGAAATCGAGCTGCTCGACGTCAAGGACCTCACCGCTGCCGAAGTGGTGCCGAGCCTGGCCTCGCCGGAAGATTTCGCCAAGGCCGGCGTCGATCGCCAGGCCTTTCTCAATGACCTGACCTTTACCCCGGTGCTCAACGCCAGCGGTAAAAGCGTGCTGCGCGTGACATCGAGCAAGCCGCTGTCCGAACCGATGGTGAAATTCCTCGTGCAGGTCATGTGGCCCAATGGTCGCCTGCTGCGCGACTACAGCGTGCTGCTCGATCCGTCGAAGTTCTCGCCGCAGACCGCCGATGCCGCCGCCCAGCCTGCGCCGTCGCAAACCATTACCGCGCCGACCACTGGTGCCACCCATCCTGCCCAGCACACCACCACCCCGCGCGACACCCTCTGGGAAATCGCGGCGAAGGCGCGTACTGGCGGTTCGATTCAGCAAACCATGCTGGCGATCCAGGCGTTGAACCCGGATGCGTTCATCGACGGCAACATCAACCGTCTGAAGACCGGTCAGGTGCTGCGGATGCCGGACGCCGTGCAAAGCACCGCGTTGCCGCAGTCCAAGGCGATTGCCGAAGTGGCGGCGCAGAACGAAGCCTGGCGTTCCGGGCGCCGTTATGCGGCCAAACCGGGCACTGGGCAGCAACAACTGGACGCTACCAAGCGTGGCCGTGGCAACACCGGTGCCGCGCAAAACACCAAGGACAACCTGAGTCTGGTTTCCGCTGAAAGCGCCAAGGGCCGTGGTAAAGGCCCGGCCGGCGATGCCAAGGCGTTGAGTAATAAACTCGCGGTCACCCAGGAAAGCCTCGACACGACCCGTCGTGACAACGAGGAACTGAAAAGCCGCATGGCCGATCTGCAAAGCCAGCTGGACAAGCTGCAACGTCTGATCGAGCTGAAAAACAATCAATTGGCGAAGATGCAGGCCGAGGGTTCGGGCACTGCCCCGGCCGCTGCTGCGCCAGCCGTGCCGACGGTTCCGGCGATCACTGCCGAACTGGCCGCCACTCCACCCGCCACGCCGGCTGAAACGGCCCCGGCAGTGCCGGCACCTGAGGCGGCTGCTCCGGCCCCGGTCGAGCCGGTGGTCGAGCCAAAACCTGCCGCCGATGACGACAAAGCCTTCAACGAACTGCTGACCAATCCGATTCTGCTGGGCCTGGTTGGCGGTGGCGCGGTGGTGCTGTTGCTGCTGTTGTTGCTGCTGGCACGTCGCCGCAAGGCTCAGCAGGAAGCCGAGAAGCATCTGCGCATGGCTCGTGCCCTGGAGGAGCAATCGTTCTCGCCTGAGCTGGACCTGCCGGAAGACAGCTTCGATGGTCTGGAAGTGCCGGCGGCCAGCGTCAAGCTCGCACCTGCACCTGCACCTGCACCTGCACCTGCACCTGCACCAGCGCCGGTGGTGGCTCCGGTGGTGATGGCCGAGCCGATCGCCGCGCCGCTGGTCGCACCGGCCGCCGAGCGTTCCGACGACGTACTGGCCAAGGCGCAGTCGCACATCGATGGTGGTCGTCTGAACCAGGCGGCGGCGTTGCTGGAGGAGGGCGTCAGCCTTGAGCCGCAGCGCAGCGATCTGCGTCTGAAGTTGATGGAAGTCTACGGTCGCCAGGGTGATCGCGACGCGTTCGTCGGTCAGGAGCGTCAACTGGTTGCCAATGGCGACAACTTCGCCAAGGTCGAAGAGCTGAAAACCCGCTTCCCGGCCATGGCGGTCGTCGCGGCGAGCGGTCTGGCGGCCGCTGCCATCGCGGCCGAACTGGACGCGGAGTACGTCAAGGAGTTGCTGCTCGACGAGCCTGAAGCGCCTGCGCCTCTGGACAACGAGCTGGACAGCGCCTTCGACCTGAGTCTCGACGATCTCGACAAGATCACTCCGGTGGAGCCGGCAGCGGTCGAGCCGCAAGCACCGGTCGAGCTGGACGAATTCCCGTCCGACGATGACCTGAGCTTCGAATCGGTGCTGCAACAGCAGACCGAGATCAAGGAAAACCTCGACGACCTGTCGGAGTTCGACCTGGATCTGGACCTCGGCGCCGAACCGTCGCCAGCCTTGGCAGCCGAAGACGACTTCCTGCTGGATCTGGACGAAGGCGTGAAGGATCTGCCACCGGTCGAGGCGCCAGCCGTGGCCGAGGTGCCGCTGGATGATCTGGAACTGCCAGCCGATTTCGATCTGTCCCTGGCGGACGAAATGGACGCCACCCCGGCCGAACCGGATGCGTTCGCGGCGGAGCTGGATGACGTCAACGCCGAGCTGGATCGTCTGTCGAGCAGCATCGCCGAGCCGAGCTTCACTGAAGCCGACGCGGCGCTCGGTGGTGATCTGAACGACGAGGACTTCGACTTCCTGTCCGGTACTGACGAAGCCGCCACCAAACTCGATCTGGCCCAGGCCTACATCGACATGGGCGACAACGATGGCGCGCGCGACATCCTCAACGAAGTGCTGACCGAGGGTGACGACAAGCAGCGCGGCGAAGCCAAGGAAATGCTTTCGCACCTGGCTTGAGTCTGCGTTCGGCAGTAAACAAAACGGCAGCCCCTCGAGGCTGCCGTTTTTTGTTGGAGGTGGGCTTGCGCACAAAGAGGCCGGGACGTCCGGCGGAGAACTTTCTAGCATCCCCGGGCCACGGCCTTATAATGCCCGCCTTTGTACATCAGCAGGCTGTCCCACCTTGGCAAACATAGATAACCCCGCCGCCGAAATGGCGCCCGAAGGCTTTTTCCGCGTCGCGCTGGGCGTTGAATACAAGGGTTCGCGCTACAGCGGCTGGCAGCGTCAGTCCACGGGTGTGGCCACGGTGCAGGAAACCCTGGAAAAAGCCTTGTCGAAAGTCGCCAACACGCCGATTTCGATCCAGTGCGCCGGGCGTACCGATGCCGGCGTGCATGCCTGCGGGCAGGTGGTGCATTTCGATACCCAGGTCGAGCGTTCGCTGAAGGCCTGGGTCATGGGCGCCAATATCAATCTGCCCCACGACATCAGCGTCAGCTGGGCCAAAGTGATGCCGGCGCATTTTCACGCGCGTTTCAAGGCGATCGCGCGGCGCTATCGCTATGTGATCTACAACGATCAGATCCGCCCGGCGCATCTCAATGAAGAAATCACCTGGAATCACCGTCCGCTGGATGTCGAGCGCATGGCCGAGGCCGCGCAGTATCTGGTGGGCACCCATGATTTCAGCGCGTTCCGTGCCGGTCAGTGCCAGGCCAAATCGCCGATCAAGCAACTGCATCACCTGCGCGTGACCCGTCACGGCAAAATGATCGTGCTCGACATACGTGCCAGCGCGTTCCTGCATCATATGGTGCGCAATATTGCCGGGGTGCTGATGACCATCGGTGCCGGCGAGCGCCCGGTGGAGTGGATGAAAGAGGTGCTTGAAAGCCGCGAGCGGCGCTCCGGCGGGGTCACGGCCCATCCTTTCGGTCTGTATCTGGTGCAGGTCGAGTATCACGACGAGTTCCCGTTGCCCGAGCGTTTCATCGGGCCACATTTCCTTACCGGATTCTCGGAACTTGACGGCTGACGCCCTCCAATCCATTTGTTACCATCCGGGACTTTCTCGGATTTGCCTTGGGGTTTTATCGACATGTCAGCCGTTCGCAGCAAGATTTGCGGGATTACCCGCATAGAAGATGCGTTGGCCGCCGTCGAAGCCGGAGCCGATGCCATCGGCTTCGTGTTTTACGCCAAGAGCCCACGGGCCGTGACCGTGCAGCAGGCGCGAGCGATCATCAAGGCATTGCCGCCGTTTGTGACCACGGTCGGGCTGTTCGTCAACGCCAGTCGCTGCGAGCTGGGGGAAATCCTCGATGCCGTGCCGCTGGATCTGCTGCAATTTCACGGCGACGAAACCGCCGCCGAGTGCGAAGGCTGGCATCGGCCGTACATCAAGGCCCTGCGGGTCAAGGCGGGCGATGACATCGCCGCCGCCTGCAATGCCTACCCGAGCGCCAGTGGCGTATTGCTCGACACCTATGTCGAAGGCGTGCCCGGCGGAACCGGTGAGGCATTCGACTGGTCATTGATTCCGCAAGGCTTGAGCAAGCCGCTGATCCTGGCCGGCGGCCTCACGCCGGACAACGTGGCCGAGGCGGTCGCCCGTGTGCGGCCTTACGCGGTGGACGTCAGCGGCGGGGTAGAGGCGAGCAAGGGCATCAAGGATCACGCAAAGATTCAAGCGTTCATCAACGCCGTGCGCGGTAACGCGTCGTCGATGTGACGGCTGGCAGACTGCCGCCGTCCATAACAGCACTTGCACAAAGCAGGCATGGCTGAGGGTTTTTGGGGTTGCACGCAGGTCATGTCTCGCGCTGACCGTGGCGTTCCATCGATCATCGCCACACACACATGAATTTAGCTGAAGGGCATACGCGGGGCCGCGAACCAGAGCGTTCGGGCCGCCGGTACTGGAGAAAGAAAGCATGAGCAACTGGTTGGTAGACAAACTGATCCCTTCGATCATGCGTTCGGAGGTCAAGAAGAGCTCGGTGCCTGAAGGTCTGTGGCACAAATGCCCGTCCTGCGAGGCTGTGCTGTATCGTCCGGAGCTGGAAAAGACCCTAGACGTTTGCCCCAAGTGCAGCCACCACATGCGCATCGGCGCACGTGCGCGGATCGATATTTTCCTTGATGCCGAAGGTCGCGCCGAGCTGGGTGCCGATCTGGAGCCGGTTGACCGTCTGAAATTCCGCGACGGCAAGAAGTACAAGGATCGCCTGACCGCTGCACAGAAGCAGACCGGCGAAAAAGACGCGCTGATCTCCATGAGCGGCACCCTGCTGGGCATGCCGGTGGTGGTTTCGGCGTTCGAATTCAGCTTCATGGGTGGTTCCATGGGCGCCATCGTCGGTGAGCGCTTTGTGCGCGCCGCCAACTACGCGCTGGAAAAACGCTGCCCGATGGTCTGCTTCGCTGCCTCCGGAGGTGCGCGCATGCAGGAAGCGCTGATCTCGCTGATGCAGATGGCCAAGACCTCGGCGGTGCTGGCGCGTCTGCGCGAAGAAGGCATTCCGTTCATTTCGGTACTGACCGACCCGGTCTACGGCGGCGTTTCCGCCAGTCTGGCGATGCTCGGCGACGTGATCGTCGGCGAGCCGAAAGCCCTGATCGGTTTCGCCGGTCCGCGCGTGATCGAGCAGACCGTGCGTGAAAAACTGCCGGAAGGCTTCCAGCGCAGCGAGTTCCTGCTGGAACACGGTGCAATCGACCTGATCATCGACCGTCGCGAGCTGCGTCCGCGCCTGGGCAACCTGCTGGCACAGATGACCGGTCAGCCGACGCCAAAGTTCGTTGCCGCTCCGGTTGAGCCGATCGTCGTTCCGCCGGTGCCTGCCAACGTATGACCGAGCGCACCCTTGGCGAGTGGCTCGCCTACCTTGAGCAGTTGCATCCCTCGGCCATCGACATGGGGCTGGAGCGTTCGCAACAGGTAGCGTCCCGCATGGGGCTGGGCCAGCCGGCGCCAAGGGTGATTACGGTCACCGGCACCAACGGCAAGGGTTCGACCTGCGCTTTCGTGGCTTCGTTGCTGCGGGCGCAGGGCCTGAGCGTTGGTGTCTACAATTCTCCGCATCTGCTGCGTTACAACGAGCGGGTGCAGCTCAATGGCGTCGAAGCGACCGATGCCCAGTTGTGCGAAGCCTTCGCAGCGGTCGAGGCCGGGCGCGGCGACACTTCCCTGACTTACTTCGAAATGGGCACCCTGGCGGCATTCTGGCTGTTCCAGCAGTCCGCGCTCGATGCCGTGGTGCTGGAAGTCGGTCTGGGCGGGCGTCTGGACACGGTCAACGTGGTCGACGCCGATATCGCGCTGGTCACCAGCATTGGCGTCGATCATGCCGATTACCTGGGTGATACCCGTGAGTCCGTGGCGTTCGAGAAAGCCGGGATTTTCCGCCAGGGCAAGCCTGCGTTGTGCGGCGATCTGAATCCTCCGCAACCGTTGCTCGACAAGGCGCGCGAACTGGCCTGCCCGTTCTTCCTGCGCGGACGTGATTTCGACCTGGGGATTACCGACCAGCATTGGCAATGGCGTGGTACGGATGCTGACGGTCACGTAGTCGAATTGCGCGATTTGCCGCTGCTCGACCTGCCAATGGAAAACGCCGCACTGGCGTTGCAGGCTTATCTGCTGCTCGGGTTGCCTTGGGAGGCGGGGCAGATTGCTGCGGCTCTGCAAGCCACTCGCGTGGTCGGTCGCCTCGATCGGCGTTCGTTCGAGTGGAGCGGCAAGCGCCTGAGCCTGCTGCTCGATGTCGGTCATAACCCCCATGCGGCGGAGTATCTGGCCCGGCGTCTGGCGGCCAGACCTCCGGTCGGCAAGCGTCTGGCGGTATTCGGCCTGCTGGCGGACAAGGATCTGCCAGGCGTCGTTGGCGAACTGAATGCCAGCGTCCAGCACTGGGCCGTGGCGCCGCTGGATTCGCCGCGCGCTCGTCCGGTGGCCGAATTGCATGAAGCATTGCAGAACCTTGGGGCTTCGGTGACGTCTTACGACAGCGTCGCGGCCGCCCTGGAAGGGCAGTGCGCGGTGGCGACCAGTGACGACGAGATTCTGTTGTTCGGATCATTTTATTGTGTCGCCGAGGCCCTCGAATGGCTGGCCCGGCACTCCACGGAGGAAGCGGCAAATGGCTTTGCTGGATAAAGCGTACAAGCAGCGCATGGTCGGTGCCCTGGTGCTGGTGGCGCTGGCGGTGATTTTTCTGCCGATGCTGTTTACCCGTGAAGACGAACAGCGTCAGGTGACGGTCGAAGCGCCGGCAGCTCCGCAGGCGCCGGCTGTTGCGCAGATCCAGATGGAAACGGTGGCTGTGCCGGAACCGCAAGTGTTGCCGCAAGAGCCTGTGCCGACTGATGACGAGGTTGCGGAGCAGGTTGCGCCGTCCAAGCCGATTGCCGCTGCGCCGGCTCCGGCACCTGCGGCGCCTGTTGCGGCCGCAAAACCGGTGGCTCCGGCACCGGCGCCCGCCGCCAAACCTGCGCCGATCCCGGCGCCGGCTCAGCCGATTGCTGCGGCTCCCGCCAAGCCTGATACCACCCAGAGTCGGGTTGACGCCAATGGCCTGTCGGTGAGCTGGTCGGTGCAGCTTGCCAGTCTGTCGAGTCGCGCCAGCGCCGAGAGTCTGCAAAAAAGCCTGCGCAGCCAGGGCTACAACGCCTATATCCGTTCCGCCGAGGGCAAGAATCGGGTGTTTGTCGGGCCGCTGATCGAGCGCGCCGAAGCCGATCGTCTGCGCGATCTTTTGAGCCGTCAGCAGAATCTCAAGGGTTTTGTCGTGCGCTTCCAGCCTGAGCGCGGCTAAAAACTATCGCCCGGATTGAAATGCACTGACAATCGCAGCTTACCGACGGCCCTGCGCTCTGCTAAAATGCGCCGCCTTATCCGTCTGTAGGCTGCACTGTGCCATTTACCTGGGTTGACTGGGCGATCGTTGCAATCGTCGCCATCTCCGCTTTGATCAGTTTGAGCCGCGGCTTCGTCAAAGAAGCGTTATCGCTGGTGACCTGGATCATCGCAGGAGCGGTTGCCTGGATGTTTGGTGGCTCACTGTCCGAGTACCTCGCCGGATACATCGAAACGCCATCGGCTCGCGTGATCGCGGGCTGTGCCATCATGTTTGTCGCCACACTGATCGTGGGCGCAATGATCAATTATCTTATCGGCGAACTGGTTCGCGTCACCGGATTATCCGGCACCGACCGGTTCCTGGGCATGGCCTTCGGCGCTGCGCGTGGCGTGTTGCTGGTGGTCGTGGCAGTCGGGCTGTTGAGCCTGGGGCCGGTACAGCAGGACGGGTGGTGGAAAGAATCCCAGCTCGTGCCAAAGTTTCTATTGGTCGCAGACTGGTCCAAAAACCTGATACTGGGTTGGAGCAGTCAGTGGCTTGCCAGCGGAATCAGCGTACCCGCTGATATTCCGTTCAAGGAGCAACTCTTGCCGTCGGCCAAAACGCCTCAGTGAGTGTTGTTCAGTTCAGATCCATTAAGTAGGGGTTGCGTCGCATGTGTGGCATCGTCGGTATCGTCGGTAAGTCGAACGTCAATCAGGCGCTGTATGACGCGCTAACCGTGCTCCAGCACCGCGGCCAGGACGCTGCCGGTATCGTGACCAGCCATGATGGCCGGTTGTTCCTGCGCAAGGACAATGGCCTGGTGCGTGACGTGTTTCAACAACGTCACATGCAGCGCCTGGTCGGCCACATGGGTATCGGCCACGTCCGTTACCCGACTGCCGGCAGCTCGACTTCGGCCGAGGCCCAGCCGTTCTACGTCAACTCGCCGTACGGCATCACCCTGGCGCACAACGGCAACCTGACCAACGTCGAGCAGTTGGCCAAAGAGATCTACGAATCCGATCTGCGTCACGTCAACACCAGTTCCGATTCGGAAGTGCTGCTCAACGTGTTCGCTCACGAGCTGGCCCAGCGCGGCAAGCTGCAGCCGACCGAAGAAGACGTGTTCGCTGCGGTGACCGACGTACACAACCGTTGCGTTGGCGGTTATGCGGTGGTGGCGATGGTGACCGGTTACGGCATCGTCGGTTTCCGTGACCCGCACGGCATCCGTCCGATCGTGTTCGGCCAGCGTCACACCGACGAAGGCGTCGAGTACATGATCGCTTCCGAAAGCGTCTCCCTGGACGTGCTCGGCTTCACCCTGATCCGCGACCTGGCACCGGGCGAAGCGGTCTACATCACCGAAGACGGCAAGCTGCACACCCGTCAGTGCGCGACCAACCCGTCCCTGACCCCATGCATCTTCGAACACGTCTATCTGGCGCGTCCGGACTCGATCATCGACGGCGTGTCGGTCTACAAGGCCCGTCTGCGCATGGGTGAGAAACTGGCCGAGAAGATCCTGCGCGAGCGTCCAGAGCACGATATCGACGTGGTCATCCCGATCCCGGACACCAGCCGCACCGCCGCGCTGGAGCTGGCCAACCACCTCGGTGTGAAATTCCGCGAAGGTTTCGTCAAAAATCGTTACATCGGTCGTACCTTCATCATGCCGGGCCAGGCGGCGCGCAAGAAATCGGTACGCCAGAAGCTCAACGCCATCGAGCTGGAGTTCCGTGGCAAGAACGTGATGCTGGTGGACGACTCCATCGTGCGTGGCACCACGTGCAAGCAGATCATTCAGATGGCCCGCGAAGCCGGCGCGAAAAACGTCTACTTCTGCTCCGCAGCCCCGGCGGTGCGCTTCCCGAACGTGTACGGCATCGACATGCCGAGCGCCCACGAGCTGATCGCGCACAACCGTTCGACTCAGGACGTGGCTGATCTGATCGGCGCGGACTGGCTGATCTATCAGGATCTGCCTGACTTGATCGAAGCGGTCGGCGGCGGCAAGATCAAGATCGAGCAGTTCGATTGCGCGGTGTTTGACGGCAAGTACGTCACCGGTGATGTCGACGAGGCCTACCTGAACAAGATCGAGCAGGCGCGTAACGATGCCTCCAAGGTCAAGACGCAGGCGGTCAGCGCGATCATCGACCTGTACAACAACTGAGTGACTACCGGCCCTGAGGGGCCGGTTTTGTATCTGGCAAAAAGACTTTCAATTTTCGAGAACAGGGCAAGGAGTGACAGCATGAGTCAGGAATGGGATGCCGGTCGGCTGGACAGCGACCTCGAAGGCGTAGCGTTCGATACCCTGGCCGTACGTGCCGGTCAGCACCGTACGCCGGAAGGTGAGCACGGTGATCCGATGTTCTTCACTTCCAGCTACGTGTTCCGTACCGCCGCCGACGCTGCCGCGCGGTTTGCCGGTGAAGTGCCGGGCAACGTCTATTCGCGTTACACCAACCCGACCGTGCGCGCATTCGAAGAACGCATCGCCGCGCTGGAAAGCGCTGAACAAGCGGTCGCCACCGCGACCGGCATGGCCGCGATCATGGCGGTGGTGATGAGTCTGTGCAGCGCCGGCGATCATGTGCTGGTGTCGCGCAGCGTATTCGGCTCGACCATCAGTCTGTTCGAGAAGTACTTCAAGCGTTTCGGCGTGGAAGTCGACTACGTGCCGCTGGCGGACCTGTCGGCCTGGGATGTGGCGATCAAGTCCAATACCAAACTGCTTTTCGTCGAGTCGCCATCCAATCCGCTGGCCGAGCTGGTGGACATCACCGCACTGGCGGAAATCGCTCACGCCAAAGGCGCGATGCTGGTGGTCGACAACTGCTTCTGCACCCCGGCGTTACAGCAACCGCTGAAACTCGGTGCGGACATCGTTGTGCATTCGGCGACCAAATTCATCGATGGCCAGGGCCGTTGCATGGGCGGTGTGGTTGCCGGTCGCAGCGAGCAGATGAAAGAAGTCGTCGGCTTCCTGCGTACCGCCGGGCCGACTTTGAGCCCGTTCAATGCCTGGATTTTCCTCAAGGGCCTGGAAACCCTGAACCTGCGGATGAAGGCGCACTGTGCCAACGCCCAGCAACTGGCTGAGTGGCTGGAGCAGCAGGACGGCATCGAGAAGGTGCATTACGCGGGTCTCAAGAGCCATCCGCAGCACGAACTGGCCCAGCGCCAGCAGAAGGGCTTCGGCGCGGTGGTGAGTTTCGAAGTCAAAGGCGGCAAAGAGGGCGCCTGGCGCTTTATCGATGCGACCCGACTGATTTCGATCACCGCCAATCTCGGTGACAGCAAAACAACCATCACGCACCCGAGCACCACCTCCCACGGTCGCCTGGCGCCGCAGGAGCGGGAAGCGGCGGGTATCCGTGACAGCCTGATCCGCATTGCGGTCGGTCTGGAAGACGTGGCAGACCTGCAAGCGGACCTGTCGCGCGGTCTGGCGGCGTTGTGATCGAGTTGTCCTCTCCCAATGCGAGCACCCATGGCCGCGTTGCGCTGGTCACGGGGGCCGCTCGCGGTATCGGTCTGGGGATCGCAGCCTGGCTGATCAGTGAAGGCTGGCAGGTGGTGCTGAGTGACCTGGATCGTGCGCGTGGCTCGAAAGTGGCGAAGCTACTGGGCGAAAACGCCTGGTTTGTCGCGATGGACGTGGCTGACGAGAATCAGGTGAAAGTGGGCGTGGCCGAAGTGCTGGGGCAGTTTGGTCGTCTGGATGCCTTGGTGTGCAACGCGGCGGTGGCCGATCCGCACAACATCACGCTGGAAAGCCTTGATCTGGCTTACTGGAATCGAGTGCTGGCGGTGAATCTCACCGGGCCGATGCTGTTGGCCAAGCATTGTGCGCCTTATCTGCGGGCGCACAGCGGGGCGATCGTCAATCTGGCGTCGACCCGCGCGGCGCAGTCTGAACCCGATACCGAGGCTTATGCGGCGAGCAAGGGTGGCCTGTTGGCGCTGACCCATGCATTGGCGATCAGCCTGGGGCCGGAGATTCGCGTCAATGCCGTCAGTCCGGGCTGGATCGATGCGCGGGATCCTTCGGCGCGTCGCGCTGAACCGTTGACCGAAATCGATCATGCCCAGCATCCGGCGGGCAGGGTAGGGACGGTCGAAGATGTGGCGGCGATGGTCGCCTGGTTGCTGTCGAAGAATGCCGGTTTCGTCACGGGCCAGGAGTTCGTGGTGGACGGCGGCATGACCAAGAAGATGATTTACAGCGAGTAGATCGCGCTTTAACCCGGGCGTCGGTGGCGGATGTGCCGATGTCTTCGCGAGCAGGCCCGCTCCCGTATTTGGAATGCATTCCTCTTGTGGGAGCGGGCCTGCCCGCGAAAGTGGTCTGGTTGCGCAGGGGAGGGCGGTTGGCGCTGATTCCCGGCGCAGCGACATGATTTTGTCTTTTTCAGAAAAACTTCAATCCTGCTATTGACTTAGGTTCGCTACCTGCGTAAATTTCGCGGCCTCGGAGATGCAAACGGGTGATTAGCTCAGCTGGGAGAGCGTCTGCCTTACAAGCAGAATGTCGGCGGTTCGATCCCGTCATCACCCACCACTCCCGAGAGTCTTGCGAAAGCAAGATGGAAGGCTGAAATGCCTCCACCGACGCGCAGCGGTAGTTCAGTCGGTTAGAATACCGGCCTGTCACGCCGGGGGTCGCGGGTTCGAGTCCCGTCCGCTGCGCCATATTTTACGAGTCAGGCGATGTCTGGTTCGCGATTGCAAAGCACCGAAGCTTTCAGTCAAACGAGTTACTTGAGCGCAAGCTCAAAGCGATACGCAGCGGTAGTTCAGTCGGTTAGAATACCGGCCTGTCACGCCGGGGGTCGCGGGTTCGAGTCCCGTCCGCTGCGCCATATCTGCTTCGAGGACCACTGAACGCCTTGAAGCGCCGAAACCAGCAGCTGGCTGATTCGGATCGATAGCAAAGACCCTGGTCGAAAGACCGGGGTTTTTTGTGTCTGAAATTTGACCTTTCCTCCTTTGCCCCCTCCCAAGCTCCGGCTCCCTCATCAGCACAAATCCCACAGTGTTTTTTTGATTCTTTAGTCAGATTTTTGTTTCCAGTTGTTTTCCGCAGGCGCAGAAACCTATAAAGTTAACCTTTCGGTCAGCTTTGCACTGTCATCACAGCCCTTTGTTTCGCCAGAAAGGGCTTCTGCAAGACTCGAGATTCCCAGTACATAACCAGAAGGGTGGATCCATAACCACCCAGAGGATGATCCATGTCCAACCGTGAAATATCCCGGCGCTCGTTCCTTCAGGGCGGGCTGGTGGCGGGGGTGAGCGTCACGCTCACGCCGCTCAGCAGCCAGGCGCTGGCTGCCTTGATGGAAAACAGCGTGACCGTGCCGTCCGAGCAATGGCTCGGCAATAACGGCAAGGCACGCCAGCGTAACGATGCCTTGTCCAAGGTCTGCGGCAGCAAAGTGTTTGCTCGCGACATCCGTTCCAGGGACATGCCGGGCTGGCCTCAGCAGCAAGGCCATGCCATGTTGCTGAAAACCATCAAGGCCGACCGCATCTACGACGGCTATGACCTGTCGTGGCTCGGTGCCGAGTTGCAGCCTGATCGCATCGTCACCGCTGCCGATCTGGACCAGGACGGCATCGTATTCCCGGAAGAGCACGCCCCGGACCCGTTGCTGCCGCCAGGCAAGGTGCCGATGTTCATCGGTCATCCGGTGGCGATCCTGATCTGGAACGATTTCGAGCGTTTCCGCCAGGCCAAGAACAAACTCAAATTCAATGACAAAGCGATTCGTTACGGCGCCCAGGTGCCGTTCTACGAAGGCGATCCCTATGGCAGTTTCCGTTACGTGCGCGTCGGTGGTGCGACTTCGGCGGACGAAGATGAGTTCGCCAGTCTCAAGGACTCGATCCTGTTCCCGATGCTCAAGAATCGTCGCCCGGTATGGAATTCCCAGCCGAACCTGCACGGCAACCTGACCGAGCGCGGCCTGTTCTACGCCGACCGCATGAAAAAAGAGATCGACACGCCGCCGGACAACTGGCTGGTGTTCGACGAGCGCTACAAGACCCCATCGATCGAACCGGCCGCCATGGAGCCGGACAACGGCAACGGCTGGTACGACCCGGCGACCAAGACCCTGCATTTCGTCGTCGCCACCCAATGCCCGCTGGAAACCGCGACCGAGACCGCGAAAATGATCGCGCCGTCGCGCTATGGCCTGGCCAATCTGAACATGCACCCTGGCTACACCGTGGGGTACGGTTCGAAAGACCACAACATTTTCGTTTACTACGCAGCCCTTGCCGCGTTGTACGGCGCCGGTGTGCCGGTGCGTCTGGCGAACGACCGCTACGAGCAGTTCCAGAGCGGTATCAAGCGTCACCCGTTCGACATCCGCTATCAATTGGCGGTGGACAAGACCGATCACAGCTTCAAGATTTTCCGCGCGGAAATGAGCGTCGATGGCGGTGGCCGGATCAACTACAGCCCGTCAGTGGCGGCGGTTGGCGCCACGGCGGCGCAATCGATCTACTACATGCCGCAAAACGATCTGCAGGTCACCGCGTACCACTCCCGCGCGGTTGAAGCGGGTTCGATGCGCGGCTACGGCACCCTGCAAAGCATGGCTTCGACCGAAATGATGGTCGATGAAATCGCCGATCGCCTCGGTGTCGATGCGATCGACCTGCGTCGCAAGAATGCGTTGCGCTCGGGGATGAAAAACACCCAGGGCGCGATTCCGGCCGGTGCGTTGCGCCTGCACGAGATTCTCGACAAGGCGTCGCTGCACGAAGTCTGGAAAAACCGCGACGCGATCAAGAAGCAGCGCGAAGCGGCGGATCCGGATAACTGGTACGGCGTCGGTTTCGCCATCTGTCAGAAAGACTTCGGCACCGGCTCCGAAGCGCCGATGGCCAGCATCGAGTTCAGCGCCGACGGGCGTATTTCCCTGCGTCATATCGGCATCGAGATCGGCACCGGCATGTCCACTTCGCAAGCGCTGGTCGTCGCCGATTTCCTCGGCAGTCCGGCCCACGATGTGAAGACTGGCGAAACCGAATGGAAGGAAATGCAGCTGGTCACCGCCGGCAACCCTTACATCATGAGCCAGGCCGAGCAGGACAACTTCCTGCGCAATCCACGCTGGGTCGGCAAACTGGCGTCGGCCTCGTCGGCGACCAACTCGGCCTACTACTTCAGCCACGCCACCCGTGAAGCGGCGCGTGTGCTGTTCAACCACGGTTTGTGGCCGGCAGCGCTGGAAATCTGGCGACAAGGCCCGTACGGCGGCCAGGCCAACCCTTATGTGGTGCGGCGTGAAGACGCGCATTGGGTCGACGGCAAGCTGACTGCCAACGGCATGCAGCCACTGAGCTTCGAAGAGCTGGCCAAGCGTGCCCATGAACGCGGTCTGGTGACCGGTGCCACGGTACACGGCTTCAACCGCTGGAGCTGGGCCGAGGCCGAGTACAGCATCGACGGCGTGCGCGAACGTCTGCCGCTGGATGGTCTGGCCGTGAAGTACGGCGATGGCGCTCCAAATGCGAAAAAGGCGCAGATGAACAGCGCCGGTTTCCACCTGCTGGATCGGCAGAACGTCGCCTATCCGGTGGTTCAACTGAACAATGCCGCCGTGACGTACTACAGCCCGGTCGCGACGCTGGTGGAACTGAAGGTCAACAAAGGTTCGGCAGAAGTGGAAGTGCTCAACCATCACTCGTGGCTGGAGTGCGGCCGGGTGCTGGTCGAAGAACTGGTCAAGGGCCAGCTCGAAGGCGGAATCGCCATGGGGATCGGCCACGCGCTGATGGAAGAGATGCCGTTGTACGAGGGCGGGCCGGGGGAGGGTGACTGGAACTTCAACCGTTATCGCCTGCCGATGGCGCGTCACGTTGCGGTGTGGAAACAGACGGCGGAGATCCTGCCGCCCCTGTCGCCAAGCGACCCGTCCAAAGGCATCGCCGAGGTGGTGATGATTCCGGTGGTCGGCGCCATCGGCAACGCCGTGGCTCACGCCATCGGTAAACGTGTTCGCGATCTGCCAATCACTGCTGCGCGCATCAAGGAGGCCCTCAATGGCTAACCGTCCGCTTCAACTGACTCTCAACGGTCAATCCGTCGGCCCGGTGGACATCCCTGATGACCTGCCGATGATCGATTACCTGCACGAATACAAGAACCTCACCGGTTCGCGCCTCGGCTGCGGCCAGGGTATCTGCCACGCCTGCGTGGTGATCGTCGACAACCCGGACGGCACCAGCGAAGAAGTGCGCACCTGCATCACTGGCGCGCATTACTTCGAGGGCAAGAAAGTGCGCACCATCGAAGGCCACGCCAAGCGTGACGAGCAGGGCCAGGTCACCGAACTGAACCCGATCCAGCAGCGTTTCGTCGACGAATTCGCTTTCCAGTGCAGCTATTGCGCGCCAGGTTTCGTCAATGCCGCCACCGTGCTGGTGGAGAAACTGCAACGCCAGCCGATCGTCAAAAGCCAGCTGGAGCAGGTCATCGAGGACAGCCTCGGCCATCACGTCTGCCGTTGCACCGGGTACGTGCGTTACTACAACGCCACCCGCAACGTGCTGACCGATCTCGGCCTGGTCAAGGAGGGTTAAGCATGAAGCGTTTATTGACCCGCCTGACCCTGGCGGTCGGGCTGGCTGCGCCGGTGTTTCTGGCGCACGCGGATGATGCGGTCAAGCGCGGCGAGTACCTCGCCCGCGCCGCCGACTGCATGGCCTGCCACACCGCGCCGGGCGGCGCTCCCTATGCCGGCGGGCTGCCGATCGTGTCGCCGTTCGGCACAATCTACGGCACCAACATCACCCCGAGCAAGGAGCACGGGATTGGCCTCTACACCGATGAAGAGTTCTTCGCCGCGCTGACCAAGGGCAAGCGTCGTGATGGCGCCAATCTGTACCCGGCAATGCCTTACACCTCGTATCACTTGATGCCGCGAGAGGACTCGGACGCGATTCACGCGTATCTGAAAACCGTCGAGCCTATCGAGCGCGCTGCGCCGGTGACCAGCCTGAGCTTTCCGTTCAACGTGCGCCTGGGCCTGACGGGCTGGAACATGCTGTACGGCAAAGACGTGAAGCTGGAGTCCGCCGAGGGCAAAAGCGAAGCCTGGAAGCGCGGCCAATACATGGTCGACGTGCTCGGCCATTGCGGCGAATGCCACACCCCGCGCGGTTTGCCGGGAGCGATGCAGCAAGACAAACGCATGACTGGCGGCATCCTCAACGGCTATCTGGCGCCGAGCCTGCTGGCGACAGACCTGGCGGCACGGGGCTGGAATCATCAGGATCTGAGCACGTTCCTCAAGCACGGGATGAGCGCCCAGGGCACGATGTTCAACGAGATGTTTCCGGTGTTCCACAACAGCACTCAGGGCCTGAACGATCCTGACCTGGCGGCGATGGCCACCTTCCTGCTCGGCGACAAGCCGCCAGCGGCAAAAGAGTTGACCGAAGTGTCTCTGGACAAGCTCAGTGCCAGTGCCCAGCGTGGTCGTCAGGAATATTTGAACGTCTGCGCCGGGTGTCACGCGGCCGGTGGTGAGGGCAAGCCGCACATCGCCGTCGCCATGCGCGGCAACACCACGCTGCGCCTGGAAGATCCGCGCAACTTGCTGCGGGTCATCGAGGATGGCATCGGCGAGCAGAAATTCGCCGGGTTCGAACACATGCAACCGATGCCGGGTTTCGCCGACAAGCTGAGTGCCGAGCAACTGACCGATCTGCTGAATTACCTGCGTCAGGGTTGGGGTGGTCAGACGGGCGAACTGGCGATTGGCGATGTGCAGAAGCTCCAGGCTGACGCACCGTCCGTCGAGCATAAGGCGCACTGACCATGCAGCATCTCGATCTGCAAGTGGTGCGCCGAGCGCTGGAGTGGTCGACCGCCGGACAGCGCATCTGGCTCTGTACCGTGCTGACGACCTACGGCTCGGCGCCGCGCGCGCCGGGTTCGCTGCTGGCGGTGAACGATGGCGGGCAGTGGATCGGGTCGCTTTCCGGCGGCTGTGTCGAGGAAGACTTTCTCGAGCGCGTCGCGGAAGGTGCGTTTTTCGATCCGGTCAACGTCGTGCGTTACGGGGAAGGCGACGATCCGCGTTCGCGGGTCAGCCTGCCCTGTGGCGGTATTCTCGATGTGCTGGTAGAGAAATTTGACGCCGGCTGCGAGGTGCAGGCGCATCTGCGTGAACTCGAATCGGCGCTGCTGGGGCAGCGTCGGTTGATCCGCGAGGTCGATCTGGCGACAGGTGCGCGCGGTCTGTTTGCCGATCGCGAGCAAGGTGCGCGGATCGAGCGCGAGATTGATCGGGTAAGGATTCGTGTCGGCGCGGCCCAGCGATTGTTGCTGGCGGGGTATTCCAGCGTGGCGCAGGCATGTGCCGATTTTGCGGTCGGTCTCGGGTTCGAGGTGATTCTCTGTGATCCCCGCGATGAGGTGCTGGAAGGTGTGGTGCTTGATGGCGTGGAGATTCGTCGGCAATTGCCGTCGGTGTTCATTGCCGATGGCGGCTGTCACCGTGATACGGCGGTGGTGGCGTTGACTCACGATCCGCGTATCGACGACCTGGCGATGATGGAGGCGGTGCGCACCGAGGCTTTTTATATTGGTGTGATGGGTTCGCTGCAGACGTCGCAGAAGCGCTTCGAGCGGTTGCGTCGGATTGGCGGGCTGGGGGAGGGCGAGCTGGCGCGGATTCACGCACCGATCGGCCTGAACCTCGGCAGCAAGACCCCGGCGGAAATTGCTCTGGCGGTGCTGGCGGATATCTTGCGGATCCGTAGCGGGATTGCTCGGGAGCAGCTCTGATTCCCGGGCAAAAAAAAGGGCCGCTGTCATAGCGGCCCTTTTCTATTTGGGGCTCATCAAACGCCCAGTTTGTCCCGCAGCCCGTAATACCATGCGCCCAGCGCGGCAAACGGTGTGCGCAGCATTTGCCCGCCAGGGAAGGGGTAATGCGGCAGATCGGCAAACGCATCAAAACGCTCGGCCTGACCGCGCAGGGCTTCGGCCAATACCTTGCCGGCCAGGTGCGTGTAGGTGACGCCGTGGCCGCTGCAACCCTGGGAGTAATAGATGTTGTCGCCCAGGCGTCCGACCTGCGGCAAGCGCGACAGAGTCAGCAGGAAATTTCCGGTCCAGGCGTAGTCAATCTTCACATCCTTGAGTTGCGGGAACGCCTTGAGCATTTTCGGGCGGATGATCGCCTCGATGTTCGCCGGATCCCGCGCGCCATAGACCACGCCGCCGCCGAAGATCAGACGTTTGTCACCTGTAAGGCGGTAGTAGTCGAGCAGGTAATTGCAGTCTTCAACGCAGTAATCCTGCGGGAGCAGGGTTTTCGCCAGTTCATCACCGAGGGGCTCGGTCGTGATGACCTGCGTACCGCACGGCATTGATTTGGCCGCCAGTTCCGGCACCAGATTGCCGAGATAGGCGTTGCCGGCCACGATGATGAACTTGGCCCTGACCTTGCCTTGCGGCGTATGCACCACCGGATTGGCGCCGCGCTCGATGCGCACGGCTGGCGATTGTTCGTAGATCGTGCCGCCCAGGGATTCCACGGCGGCGGCTTCACCCAGCGCCAGGTTCAATGGATGAATATGGCCGCCGCTCATGTCGAGCATGCCGCCCACGTATTGATCACAGGCCACCACTTCGCGGATGCGGCGCTGGTCGAGCAGCTCCAGTTGTGTGTGACCGAAGCGCTCCCACAGGCGCTTCTGTGATTCCAGGTGACCCATCTGCCTGGCCGAGAGGGCGGCGAACACGCCGCCGTCCTTCAGGTCGCACTGGATGTTGTATTTGCTGACCCGCTCACGAATGATCCGGCCGCCTTCGAACGCCATCTGCCCAAGCAATTGCGCCTGTTTCGGGCCGACCGTGCGCTCGATCACATCGATGTCACGGCTGTAGCTGTTGACGATTTGCCCGCCATTGCGACCCGAGGCGCCGAAGCCGACCTTGGCCGCCTCCAGAACGGTCACGCGAAAACCGTTCTCCAGCAGAAACAGGGCCGAGGAAAGCCCCGTATAACCAGCGCCAATCACACAGACATCCGTCTCCACATCATCCTGCAAGGCCGGACGTGGCGGTACGGCATTGGCCGATGCCGCGTAATAAGACTCTGGGTAAGGGGTGTTCGCCATCCTGCAGCCTCTGTTTAATATATTTTACGAGTGCGTCGATCCTACCCGAGTTGAAAATCCTCCGCCAGCCACCGGAAAATCTTCTTTGCCGGGGCGAAATTAAATATTTTGCATATTCATAGGGTTAGGTGAAAAAAAGGTGTTGACACCCCTCCGGAATTCCGTAGAATGCCGCCTCACAGCAGGCACGTAGCTCAGTTGGTTAGAGCACCACCTTGACATGGTGGGGGTCGTTGGTTCGAGTCCAATCGCGCCTACCAAACAAAATCCGCTCTGCTGGGCGGTCTAGAGGGGTCACCGGAAACGGTGACCCCTTTTTGCTTTTTGTCGTTTGCAAAACTTTTGCAGAACCCATCTTGAGCGTTTCTGTGTCGGACTGGATTTTTCGGTTGTGGCTCAATTGCCGTCTATCAGCAATTTTTGTTATCAGCCATGAAAATAGTGTGGATATTGAAAGGCTTACGATTCTATTTAACCAACCAGTTATCGAAAATAGCTTGTTACAAGTACGTTGGTTCAGTAATATCCGTCCCGCGTTCACCACCACGGTTTATGCATTTTTAAATCCCAAGCTTCCATCAGCTGCTTGGGATTTTTTTTGCCTGCGATTTGCCTTCCTCTGATATCCCTTCCTGTCCTTTCGACAAGTATTGCGCTCGACGCTCTGTCGGGCAGAGTCGCGCTTTATCGACTACTACTGTCTGGCCGATTTCCTACTCTGCCTGACGGGAGTTCATCAATGCTGGTTCATTGGTTTCTTGCAGCGATTCATCTATTGGCGTTTGCCTTGGGCTTCTGGGCCGTGTTGACTCGTGGAACGGCATTCAGTCGTCTGGCGGCCGGGGCGGGTGAAGTTCGACGAGTATTGCTGGCGGACAATCTGTGGGGGATTTCGGCGCTGGTGTTGCTCGTCACCGGCGGCATGCGCGCCTTTGGTGGTTACGAGAAGGGTTCTGATTATTACCTGCACCAACCGCTGTTCCATCTGAAGATGACGCTGTTTGTGCTGATCCTGCTGTTGGAGCTCGCACCGATGGTCACGCTGATCAAATGGCGTATCGCCCAGGCGCGGGGCGCGACCCTCGATATCGGACGTGCAAAGGTATTTGCCCGCATCAGTCATGTCGAAGCGTTGTTGTTGATTCTGATGGTTGTGGCGGCCACCGGCATGGCGCGTGGCGTGACGTTCGGCTAGACGGACAGATTCCCTGCTCTTCTTCGGAAACGTCCGACAGCCAACCATTGAAATGATGGTTAGTATCGGTTGCGAAAAAGGAGGCGCGCGCAGGAGGGAGAGGCGTTGCGGGTTTCGTGGCCCATGAGGCAGGGGCGGTACGACGCTTGAATCTTTAGCCAGCCATTACACGAAGGCAAACGAACTGGCTACTGACTGCGATAGGGCTCAGGGAGTCTGCGGCTTGTCCGGGGCGGTCAGGCCAGCCTGAATGCGTTGGTAGATCTCTTCGCGGTGTACGGCAACGTTCTTTGGCGCGTTGATGCCGATGCGAACCTGTTGGCCGCTGACGCCGAGAATGGTGATCGTTATGTCGTCACCAATGTTTATGCTTTCACCGACTTTGCGGGTGAGTATCAGCATGGTCTTCTCCTTGATTGCTTGTGGGGCACCTGATGCAGGCAGTGCAGAGGTCGGTGGTACGTATAGATTAGTGCGAAGTCTCACATTTTGGGTGCATCTTTCTGACGCGCAGATGCGGCATTAATTCCCAGCGCGTAACTATACAGGGGCTGTAATCATCAATCTCGTTGTTTTGTGCCCATTTTGTTGGACTCGGAAAGCATTCGCGAATGTTAAGATCGCCGCTTTCGGAATTCAGAGGGACGCGTTGTGCGCAAATTGGTCTGGGTAGTCGCGGCTCTGGTCCTGGCAGGATGTGGTGAAGGCAAGAGTGTGGATGCGCAAAAGCCGAAGTCGGAGGCCGTTGCGGCGTCTGCCGTAGCCTCGGCCCCACAGTGGGATCTTGAGGTGCGTGGTGAAACCACTCAGGCGGTCAGCGACCTGAGCGGCTGGTTGATCGAGCACGCTTTTGTGCCCAGCGTGATCAAGGACAGCAGTGGCAATACCCGGATTCTGGTTGGCCCGTTCAACTCGAAAGCCGATGCCGAAGCGCGTCAGGTTGAGTTGAATGCTGCCCTGGTTCGGGCGAAAAAGCAGAACATCGAATCGCTGGTGATCGAGCGCACAGCCGCTCAGTAAGGGATCCATTCGGCGGGGAAGGCTAAAGGGCGTCTGGTGTGGCTCGTTTCAATGGAGTTACCGACGAATCCAGAAGGAGCTCCCGATGGCCTCCGCCACACCCTACAAATTGTTCGATGTAGTGCTGCGTCAAAAGCAACAGTTAAGCCCTCATCTGATGCGGGTAACGCTTTCCGGTCCTCCAGTGAGCGAGATGGCAACCTGGGCGCCGGATCAGCGGGTCAAACTGTTTTTCCCTGCCCAGAATGGGTCGCCTTCAAGACTGGCTCAAAGTGAAGGCTGGTATAACCGTTTCCGTGCAATGCTGGCGGATCGGCGTCCGGCAATGCGCACCTATACCATCCGTCATTTGCGTGCAGAGCAGGGCGAGGTGGACATCGATTTTGTCTTGCACGGTGAGACCGGTCCCGCCTCGCGATGGGCGTTGCATGCGCAGCCGGGAGAGTCGATGCAGATTCTGGCACCCGACAGCCGTTTCTCGGCCAAAGAAGCGGGTGGCTACGAATGGAAGCCCCCGCAGAACCTGAAGCAGGTTTTGCTGGTGGCTGATTCGACTGCGTTGCCGGCCGCGATGGGAATCCTGGACGAACTGGCGGCACTTGCCGAGCCGCCACAGACCCAGGCGTTTTTCGAGGTGGAGAGTACGCAGGACATGCTGCCGGTCCCGGATTGGCCGGGTCTGTTCGTGGAGTGGCTGATTCGGGAACAGGCGGGGGCGGCAGTGGCTGGCACGCTGATGGTGGAGGCGGTGCGCCAGGCGGTATTGCCAGTGGATGCATCGTCGGTCGGCCAAGCGATCGAGTTGGCGGATGTCGACATAGACAAGGACATTCTCTGGGAGGTTGCCGACCTGGCTGCCGAGGGATTCTATGGCTGGGTCGCCGGCGAGTCCGCTGCGGTGATGAGTCTGCGCAAACATCTGATCAAGGAGCGTGGCATTCCTCGTGACTCGCTCAATCTGATGGGCTACTGGCGTTACAACAAGCCCGGCAGCTAGCCACAAAAAAGGCCTCGAACTTAATGTTCGAGGCCTTTTTTGTGCGCGGTAGGTCAACCGCAGGCTTTCATATTCACCGGTCCGACGAACTCATTGCCGCGACCCATCACGCACGCCACGCTTTGATTACGCTGGCGTTCCCAGTCCTGGACCGGATAAGTCTTGTCCCATGCTTCGTAGAGTTGCCGGTCTTGCTTCGACAGACGCAAGCCATATTGCTTGCTCATGTAGAAATAGGTGCGGGCGATCATGCCGCGAATCGAAGGGCGGGGCATGACCTTCTTCGCCTTGAAGTCGACCTGAGTCAGGCATGAGCCGTACTGGCCTTTCTGCACAGGCAGCCAGCCGTAGCTGAAATTGCTGCGGTCGCCGTTGACCTCGCCGATGCTCGGCACGAGGTTGTGCAAGTCGGCTTCGGCTTTCTGATAGGACGGATCGTAGCGCGTGCAATTCTTGCGACCGCCGTCCTGCCAGCACTGACGCTGATGGCCAAACTCCCAGGCCGGGACAATATGTTCCCATTCGATTCGTGATGCGCGTTTGGCGTTTTTGCGGGGCACATAACCGCAAGCGGCCAGATCTACCTTGTTGCCTGTGTATTTGCAGCCGCAATAAAACTCGGTGGACTGTGGTGCGTACAGCTTCCAGGCGACCTTCTTGGCTTCGTTGAATGTGCGCGGCGCAGCAGCCTGGGCACCGATGGAAATGAACAGCAACAGCAAAGCAAAACAGCGGACACTCATTGAATCAATCTTCCTTAGGCACAACCCAGAAAATCTGCACACCACCATCGTCGCGATAAGCGAGCGTGACGTTGTCGTTCTCGTCAATCTCCTCAAGCAAGCGCTCCCACTCATCCACGGGTTCATCCGCGAGGCGGAAAATCAGGGCGGCTTTGGCTTTTTGTGCGGAGGGGGAATTGATGATTTTTTGAACACGCATGCCCATGCGTTCGTAAGCGTCAGGAGCATCAGGGGAGGTGGCCACGAGGTTATCCTTATTATGCTGTACGTGCATACAGTATTTAACTGTGGGCATTTTCGCAACTGCTTAAAATTAAAGAGAATCCTCTGACAGCGCTTTTCCGGTTTTGATGTGGTGCAGGTTAAATTTTTCTGCAGGAAAGATCAGAAGCAACTGTAGGCATCTCCTCATCACTCGCCGCAATGGCGAGTGGTGAGGAGATGCCCGATCGAGAGCGGATCGGGCGGAGGCGAATCAGTATTCCCAGAACATCCGCTGCAGTTCTTTGCTGTCGTTGGTTTTGGTCAGGGCGACCATGGCCAGGATGCGGGCTTTTTGCGGGTTCAGATCATGGGCGACGACCCAATCGTACTTGTCGTCAGGCTGTTCGGCGTTGCGCAGAACAAAACCGCCGGCATTGACATGAGACGAGCGAATGATCTGCACGCCGTCCTTGCGCAGGGCTTGCAGGGTCGGAACTACGCGAGAGGAAACCGAGCCATTGCCGGTGCCGGCGTGAATGATCGCTTTGGCGCCAGACTGCGCCAGTGCCTTGTAGGCAGTGTCACTGACATTGCCGTAGGAATAGGCGATTTCCACATCAGGAAGGCTCTTGATGTTCTTGATGTCGAACTCCGAGTCCATGGTGTGGCGCTTGGCTGGCAGGCGGAACCAGTAAGACTTGCCCTCTACCACCATGCCCAGGGGGCCCCAGGCACTTTTGAACGCTTCGGTTTTGATGTTGATCATCTTGCTGACATCGCGACCGGACTGGATTTCGTCGTTCATGGTCACCAGTACGCCTTTGCCGTGGGCTTCCTTGCTGCTGGCCACCGCGACCGCGTTGTACAGATTGAGCATGCCATCTGCGGACATGGCAGTGCCTGGGCGCATGGAGCCGACAACAATGATCGGCTTGTCGGTTTTTTCCACCAGATTCAGAAAATAGGCAGTCTCTTCGAGGGTATCGGTGCCGTGGGTGATCACGATGCCATCGACATCCTTGCTGTCCGCCAGCTCGGCAACGCGGCGGCCCAGTTGCAGCAGGTTGTCATTGGTGATGCTTTCCGAGGCGATCTGCATGACTTGTTCGCCACGCACATTGGCCAGCTTGCTCAGTTCGGGAATGCCGGCGATCAGTTGATCAACACCCACTTTGGCCGCTTGGTAAGTGGCGCTGTTGGCAGCGCTGGCGCCAGCGCCGGCGATGGTGCCGCCTGTCGCGAGAATGACGACGTTGGCGAGTTTGGTCTGGGTTTCGACTTCTTTTGCCTGAGCGGCAGAGGGCAGGAGCAGCAGGAGGGCCATGGCGCCCGGAAGCAAAGTACTGAATGCAGATTTCATTATTTTCTCTTCTAGTAGTGAGACGGTGCTGATGCAGGTTCATCTAGATGCACCCCCGACCGATCTGAATGCCTGGGGTATCGGGAGGGGAGCAGGATCTGTACCAGACGTACTGTGCTTGAGGGAAATGTTTAACCTTATGATTTAAATCAAGATTTGTTCATGGCAAGGTCATCTGCAAAGGGCCGCGCATCCGGGTATCCGAACGCGGGGCATTTTCCTGGTCGGATCTCCGAAAAGGACTACACGACATTGATTGGCGATTCCCACAGCTTTCTAAAGAAATCGAGGTTCTGGTCGATTTGTATGAAAAGGAATACACATCTCAGGGGCTTTTATGTCGATGACAATTGGTTTTTCGGATCCGGGCAAGGTCACCATCGGTGGTCGATCTGTCGATACGATCAATGCGCTGAAAAAGGCCGATCAGGAAGCGGCGGAGAAGGCGAAGGATAAGGATGAAGGTGCTCCCGCTCAGGTCAGAACCGGTGGCGCCGCTCCGGAGGAAAAGGCAGATGAAAGCGGTGGGGCAGGCGGCCAGAGTCTCACGGTAAAAATGCTGCTCAAGCGCATGAAGGAGTTGCAGAAACAGCTGCAGGAACAACAACAGCAACTGGCGGCTGCGCAGGCTGCGAAGTATCCGACGGAAGAGGCCAAGACGACGGCCGTCACGGCTGTTCAGGGACAGATCGCTCAGACCAATGCGGCGCTTGCCGTTGTGGCCGGCAGCCTGGCCAAGGAACTTGCCAAAGAAGCGGGTAGCGGTTCGGTGATCAACACCACGGCATGATGAAAGGGCGGTTCTGCAAGGAATCGCCCTACGAAAAAAGCAGATTTTCAATCGTTGACAAATGTCGGCGGGATTCGCATAGTTCGGTCTACGCAAACGTTTGCGCGGCTTTCGTGGTGGTCTATCCATTGACGCAAGTGGTGCAGCTTATGCCAGTGCAAGCGTTGCTCACAATAATCATAAGATCGGAGTGAACCCAATGAAGCTGCCATTCGCTGGACGTCTTCTCGCTGTCGCTATGCTGGCTGCCGCGTCCGCCGCACTGCCTGTCTCTTCGGCTTTCGCCGAATCCCCTGAAAAACCCAAAGTCGCACTGGTCATGAAGTCCCTGGCCAACGAATTCTTCCTGACCATGGAAGACGGCGCGAAGGCCTATCAGAAAGAACACTCCGCTGATTTCGACCTGATCTCCAACGGCATCAAGGACGAGACCGACACCGCGAACCAGATTCGTATCGTCGAGCAAATGATCGTGTCCAAGGTCGACGCACTGGTGATCGCGCCGGCCGACTCCAAGGCCATGGTGCCGGTCATCAAGAAAGCTGTGGATGCCGGTATCACCGTGATCAACATCGACAATCAGCTTGATCCGCAAGTCGTCAAAAGCAAAAACATCAACGTTCCGTTCGTAGGCCCGGACAACCGCAAGGGTGCGCGCCTGGTCGGCGAGTACCTGGCCAAGCAACTGAAGGCCGGGGATGAAGTTGGCATCATTGAAGGGGTCTCCACCACGACCAATGCCCAGGCCCGTACGGCCGGTTTCAAGGACGCGATGGAGGCGGCGCAAATCAAGGTCGTGTCGCTGCAGTCCGGTGACTGGGAAATCAACAAAGGCAATCAGGTTGCCTCCTCGATGTTGAGCGAATACCCGGAAATCAAGGCTTTGCTGGCCGGTAACGACAGCATGGCCGTCGGTGCCGTTTCCGCTGTGCGTGCCGCTGGCAAGGCCGGCCAGGTGAAGGTGGTCGGTTACGACAACATCAACGCCATCAAGCCAATGCTCAAGGACGGTCGTGTGCTGGCCACCGCAGACCAGTTCGCCGCCAAGCAGGCGGTGTTCGGCATCCAGACCGCGCTGAAAATCATCAAGGGCGAGAAAGTCGACAGCGGTGCCAACGGCGTGATCGAAACGCCGGTTGAACTGGTTACCCAATAAGTCTTCTGGCAACACAATGGCGCTCGCCCGTCCGGGCGGGCGCATGGAGAGTTTTTATGTCAGTTTCCGCCCCGAACGCTGTCCTCTCGGTCAGCGGTATCGGCAAGACTTATGCGCAGCCAGTGCTTGCAGGCATCGATCTGGAGCTGATGCGCGGTGAAGTGCTGGCGCTGACCGGTGAGAATGGCGCGGGTAAAAGCACCCTGTCGAAAATCATCGGCGGCCTGGTGACGCCCACCACGGGCCAGATGCAATTCCAGGGCAAGGACTATCGCCCGGGCAGTCGCACCCAGGCCGAAGAGCTCGGCGTGCGCATGGTCATGCAGGAACTCAATCTGTTGCCGACCCTGTCGGTGGCGGAAAACCTGTTTCTCGACAATTTGCCAAGCAATGGCGGCTGGATCAGTCGCAAGCAACTGCGCAAGGCTGCCATCGAGGCGATGGCTCAGGTCGGGCTGGATGCCATCGACCCGGATACCCTGGTCGGCGAGTTGGGCATCGGTCATCAGCAAATGGTCGAAATCGCCCGCAACCTGATCGGCGATTGCCATGTGCTGATCCTCGACGAGCCCACCGCGATGCTCACGGCTCGCGAAGTGGAAATGCTGTTCGAGCAGATCACCCGGTTGCAGGCGCGTGGCGTGGCGATCATCTACATCTCCCACCGTCTCGAAGAGCTGGCGCGAGTCGCCCAGCGGATTGCCGTGCTGCGTGACGGCAATCTGGTTTGCGTCGAGCCGATGGCCAATTACAACAGCGAACAACTGGTGACCCTGATGGTCGGGCGCGAGTTGGGCGAGCACATCGACATGGGGCCGCGCAAGATCGGTGCTCCGGCGTTGACGGTCAACGGGTTGAGCCGTTCCGATAAAGTGCGAGACGTCTCTTTCGAAGTCCGTGCCGGTGAAATATTCGGTATTTCCGGACTGATCGGCGCGGGGCGCACCGAGCTGCTGCGCTTGATCTTCGGTGCGGATGTCGCCGACGGCGGCACGGTGGCGCTCGGCTCGCCGGCTCGAGTGGTGAGCATCCGCTCGCCGGTCGATGCGGTGCGCAACGGCATTGCTTTGATTACCGAAGACCGCAAGGGTGAAGGCCTGCTGCTCAGTCAGTCGATCAGCGCCAACATCGCCCTGGGCAACATGCCGGAAATTTCCAGCGGTGGTTTCGTCAACAGCGGCGACGAGATTGCGCTCGCGCAGCGGCAGATTGATGCCATGCGCATCCGCAGCTCGAGTCCGACTCAACTGGTTTCCGAGCTGTCGGGCGGTAACCAGCAGAAGGTCGTGATCGGTCGCTGGCTGGAGCGTGATTGTTCGGTGCTGCTGTTCGATGAGCCGACCCGCGGTATCGATGTCGGTGCCAAATTCGATATCTATGCCTTGCTGGGCGAGCTGACCCGGCAGGGGAAAGCCCTGGTGGTGGTCTCCAGCGACTTGCGCGAGCTGATGTTGATTTGCGACCGGATCGGAGTGCTGTCGGCAGGAAGGCTGATCGACACCTTCGAGCGTGACACCTGGACCCAGGATGATTTGCTTGCCGCCGCGTTCGCCGGCTACCAAAAACGTGATGCGTTGCTCAACGAAGCAGCGCCTAGGGATCTCCCATGAAAACTGCAACTTCCGCCGGCAAACGTAGTGGCAACTTTTACGGCATGGGCACCTATCTGGGCCTGGCCGGAGCCTTGCTGGCGATGGTCGCGCTGTTCTCGGTGATGAGCAGCCATTTTCTGTCCTATAACACCTTCAGTACCCTGGCCAACCAGATTCCCGATCTGATGGTGCTGGCCGTGGGCATGACCTTCGTGCTGATCATCGGTGGTATCGACCTGTCGGTTGGCTCGGTGCTGGCGCTCGCCGCTTCGACGGTCAGCGTGGCGATTCTCGGCTGGGGCTGGAGCGTGCTGCCAGCGGCATTGCTGGGGATGGCAGTGGCTGCCCTGGCAGGTACTGTCACCGGTTCGATCACGGTTGCCTGGCGTATTCCGTCGTTCATCGTGTCCCTCGGTGTGCTGGAAATGGCGCGCGGTCTGGCGTATCAGATGACGGGGTCGCGTACCGCCTATATCGGTGATTCGTTCGCCTGGTTGTCGAACCCGATCGCCTTCGGCATTTCGCCGTCGTTCATCATCGCCTTGCTGGTGATTTTCATCGCTCAAGCGGTATTGACCCGGACGGTGTTCGGTCGCTATCTGATCGGTATCGGCACCAACGAAGAAGCGGTACGCCTGGCGGGGATCAATCCCAAGCCCTACAAAATTCTGGTCTTCAGCCTGATGGGCTTGCTGGCGGGGATTGCGGCGCTGTTTCAGATTTCCCGTCTGGAAGCCGCCGATCCGAATGCCGGCTCCGGTCTGGAGCTGCAAGTGATTGCGGCAGTGGTGATCGGTGGCACCAGCCTGATGGGCGGGCGTGGGTCGGTAATCAGTACCTTCTTCGGGGTGCTGATCATCTCCGTGCTGGCGGCCGGTCTGGCGCAGATTGGCGCGACCGAGCCGACCAAGCGCATCATCACGGGAGCGGTGATCGTCATCGCCGTGGTGCTGGATACGTATCGTAGTCAACGCGCAAGCCGACGGGGCTGAGACATGGCAACGATCAAAGATGTGGCGGCGCTCGCGGGGATTTCCTACACGACCGTGTCCCATGTGGTGAACAAGACCCGACCGGTCAGCGCGCAAGTGCGGCTCAAGGTGGAGGCGGCAATCAAGAGTCTCGACTACGTGCCGAGTGCCGTCGCCCGGTCATTGAAGGCCAAGACCACCGCGACTATCGGGCTGTTGGTGCCCAATAGCCTCAACCCGTACTTCGCCGAGTTGGCGCGGGGTATCGAGGATTACTGCGAGCGTAACGGCTACTGCGTGATCCTCTGCAATTCCGATGACAACCCGGAAAAGCAGCGCAGCTATCTGCGAGTGCTGCTGGAGAAGCGTATCGACGGCTTGATCGTCGCATCGGCGGGTGGCGACAGTGGTCTGGCGGAAGGCCTGGCCGGTGTGAAAACGCCAATGGTGATCGTCGACCGTGGGCTGGAAGGTGTCGATGCGGACCTGGTGCGCATCGATCACGAATACGGTGCTTATCTTGCTACCCGGCATCTGCTGGAGCTGGGGCATCGCGATATCGCCACCATTGGTGGTCCGGCCAGTACCAGCGTGGCGCAAATGCGTCTGGCCGGGTTTCGCCGGGCATTGAAGGAGGCGGGTGTCGAGGTGCCGGCGGCGCGGATGCTGGAAAGCGACTTTACCAGCACCGGTGGTTACAACGCGGCGTCGCTGCTGCTTGAGGGCAGTCCGCCAAGTGCGATTTTTGCCGGTAACGACATGATCGGCATCGGTGTGCTGCGTGCCGCTGCCGAGCGCAATGTGCGCGTTCCTGCCGAGCTGTCGGTGATCGGTTTCGACGATATCCAGATGAGCCGGTATGTGTACCCGGCGCTGACCACCGTGGGCCAGTCGATCCTGCAACTGGGCGAGATGGCTGCGGAAGTGTTGCTGAAAAGGATTGCCACGCCGGCTTTGACCACCGATCAGCGGATCGTCACCCCGAGCATTGTCTTGCGAGAGTCGACCGCGCCACTGGCGGGTGTGTTTACCGAGTACCGCTGAAACCGAATTTATGAGTAGCGATGTATGCCAGCAAATGTAGTGGTAATAGGCAGCCTGAACATGGATCTGGTGACCCGTGCGCCTCGTCTGCCAAACGGTGGGGAGACGCTGATCGGTCACTCGTTCGCCACGGTGTCCGGTGGCAAGGGAGCCAATCAGGCTGTCGCTGCGGCGCGTCTTGGCGCGCAAGTGGCGATGGTGGGTTGTGTCGGCAACGATGCGTACGGCGTGCAATTGCGCGACGCACTGCTGACCGAGGGCATCGATTGTCAGGCGGTCACCACTGTCGAGGATTCCAGTGGCGTGGCGTTGATCGTGGTCGACGACAACAGTCAGAACGCAATCGTGATCGTTGCCGGGGCCAACGGCGCAATGACGCCGGCGGTCATCGATCGCTTCGATGCGGTACTGCAGGCGGCGGACGTGATCATCTGCCAGCTCGAAATCCCTGATGCCACCGTGGGGTATGCGCTCAAGCGCGGCCGTGAGCTGGGCAAGATCATGATCCTCAATCCGGCGCCCGCCAGTCGTCCGCTGCCTGCGGATTGGTACTCGTCGATCGATTATCTGATTCCCAATGAGAGCGAAGCCGCCGCGTTGAGCGGTTTGCCGTTGGATTCGCTGGCGGCAGCAGAGCGCGCTGCCAGCCATCTGATTGCCATGGGCGCCGGCAAGGTGATCATCACCTTGGGGGCGCAGGGCTCGCTGTTCGCCAATGGCACCGGTTTCGAACATTGTCAGGCACCGACCGTGAAGGCTGTCGATACTACGGCGGCCGGAGACACCTTCGTGGGTGGTTTTGCTGCGGCGCTGGCCTCCGGAAAGTCCGAGTCCGAAGCCATTCGTTTCGGGCAGGTCGCTGCGGCATTGTCCGTCACCCGGGCCGGTGCCCAGCCGTCCATTCCCGTTTTGTCCGACGTACAGGGTTTCAAATCCGCATGAAAAAGACTCCTTTGCTCAATGTCGCGCTGTCGCGCCTTATCGCATCCCTCGGGCATGGCGACATGGTGGTGATCGGCGACGCCGGCCTGCCGGTGCCTCCAGGTGTCGAGTTGATCGACCTGGCACTCACTCACGGAATTCCGGATTTCGTCAGCACCCTCAAGGTTGTGCTCAGCGAGATGCAGGTGGAAAGCCATGCGCTGGCCAAGGAAATCCTCGATAAGCAACCGACTGCACTGACAGCGCTGGATGCGTTGAACGACGAGGGGGCAATCGGGCGGCGTGATCTGCTCAGTCATGAGCAATTCAAGGTTCTCAGCCGACAGGCACGAGCGATAGTTCGTACAGGCGAATGTCAGCCGTACTGCAACATCGTTCTGGTGGCCGGGGTAACGTTTTAACGGGGCATCGCCCCTGTTTTTCACCAGCACAAGGAATGCGCCATGCACCGCTATGCTCAGAAAATGCACCAACTGATCCGGAGTCTGCTGCTTTTGTCATTGATAACCGCAACTGGCGCCCAGGCGGCAGAGAAGATCGATCTGATCATCGATACCGACCCGGGCGCCGATGATGTAGTTGCACTGCTGTTTGCTCTCGCTTCGCCTGAAGAATTGAAGATTCGGGCGTTGACCACCGTGGCCGGCAACGTGCGCCTCGACAAGACGTCGCGTAACGCACGTCTGGCGCGCGAGTGGGCAGGGCGCGAGGACGTGCCGGTCTACGCTGGTGCTCCAAAACCGCTGATGCGCACGCCGATCTACGCCGAGAACATCCATGGCAAGGAAGGCCTGTCGGGTGTCACGGTACATGAGCCGAAAAAAGGCCTGGCACAGGGCAATGCGGTCAACTACCTGATCGATACGCTCAAGAGCGCCAAGCCGCACAGCATCACCATCGCCATGCTCGGGCCGCAGACCAACCTGGCGCTGGCGCTGATCCAGGAGCCGGAAATCGTCCAGGGCATCAAGGAAGTAGTGGTCATGGGCGGGGCGCACTTCAATGGTGGCAACATCACTCCGGTGGCTGAGTTCAACCTGTATGCCGACCCTCAGGCAGCCGAAGTGGTGCTCAAGAGTGGCGTCAAGATGACGTATCTGCCGCTGGACGTGACCCACAAGATCCTCACCAGCGATGCGCGCCTGAAGCAGATCGCGGCGCTTAACAACAATGCGAGCAAAATTGTCGGCGACATCCTCAATGAGTACATCAAGGGGGACATGGAGCACTACGGCATTCCGGGTGGTCCGGTGCATGACGCCACGGTCGTGGCCTATCTGCTCAAGCCCGAGCTGTTCACCGGTCGTTCGGTGAATGTCGTGGTGGACAGCCGCGAAGGTCCGACCTTCGGTCAAACCATTGTCGACTGGTATGACGGCCTCAAGGCGCCGAAGAATGCCTTTTGGGTGGAAAATGGCGATGCCCAGGGATTCTTCGATCTGCTGACCGAGCGCCTGAAACGCTTGAAGTAAGCTACAAACCCGCAGGTTTCAGCCTGCGGGCTCTCTCACTCCCGCTCGATATCCGAGGCGCCGGTGTAGTCGCCCGGATACTTCTCGAACACCTGCGCGATGAATGATTGCGCGCCTTGTGTGCCGAGCGTCCTGACCAGCAGATCAATGCTGATCAACGCCAATTCTTCCGGGCTGCCCGGGCTGTATGAGCTATGGCCCTGTGGCCAGACAGCCTTGATATCGGCGGTAATGCTTACGGTGCTCATGATGGGGCTCGAGGATCGGAAATTCGGAATCCTGAGTTAACCACTTTGTCGGTCATTTGACACTGCGACTTAGGCATGAATGCAACGCTATGCGACACTTGGTCTTTTCCGGCTTAACCCAGGACTGACTTGTGCAGATCGATTTGAACTCTCCCGATGGCCTGACGCTTGAAAGCGTGCGTCAACTGCTGGCGTCGGCTAGTGACGACATGCACACCCAGTTACGTGTGACGAAGGCGGGGATTGCCTATATTTCTTCCGGTGTCACGGGTGGCCAGGACATCGATGGTCTGCTGTTTCGCCTGGAAACCTGGGCCAAGGGCTCGGGGTATGTGGGAAATGTCGCGGCCAGCGATGAAGTCTGGGTCATGCAGATTTTCAATGCGCTCAAGGAAAACTGGCCCAATCCGCCGTATGACTACATCGATGTCTACTGAGCATTAATATTCAGTGACGATTCTGTGGTGAGGCATCGGACGTAGCTCAGGCAAACTCGGCGTTTTTCCGATCGTGGGGCAGGGGGCTGCGCCTGTCGTGAAACCAAACGCCGGATTGGCGGTCGCACGATCTCAGCTTAACTATTGAAAGAAGGAGGCTTCATGCCTTGGAAGCTCGCGTCACTGGGTACTGTTATGGCTATGGCCATGTTGGCTGGCTGCAATACAACATCCAGCGAACCGGCCAGCGCTCCTGTGGCGACCGAATCCGGTCATAGCCGCTGTGAGGCTCAGGCAGCAGAGTTCACCATCGGTAAAAAGGCGTCACCGGAGCTGCTGGAGCAGGCACGTTCCCGTGCCGGTGCGCAAAACGCCCGATTCCTCAAGCCCAACGACATGATTACCCTGGAATACCGCTCTGATCGGCTGAATCTGAACACCGATAACAATCTGGTCGTCACCCGCGTCAACTGCGGCTGATCTGCAAAGCGTTTGATCAGGCATAAAAAACCCCGTCACATGGACGGGGTTTTTTTAGTGCGCCGGGAGATTACTCTGGGCGAACTTGTGCAGCTTGCATACCCTTTTGGCCTTTCTCAGCCACGAAGGAAACGGTCTGGCCTTCTTTCAGGCTTTTGAAACCGTCAGTTTCGATAGCTTTGAAGTGTACGAACAGGTCGTCACCGCCACCTTGAGGAGTGATGAAGCCGAAGCCTTTTTCATCGTTGAACCATTTAACGGTGCCGGTTTGGCGATTAGACATGGTGTATCTCCAAGAAACATATATTTTCAGTAGTACTGTGCTGCTCAGGCCAACTGGGCACACCGGGGTATCATAGTCGAAATGTTCGCTTTGGTAGCCCCCCGGCGGCACTGTTTGCTTTCATATTGCAGTCATCTCAGTGGCTGAAATGGCTGAAAGCCCCGGTTTCAAAGGCTTTCAGCCGAGAAAGGAGGGCGTAAAAAAAGCTATAAAAGCTGCGTAAATTATCGGTTTAATAAGCTTTTTCGCGCTTTTCTGACCGCTGGCAGCTCGAAAACCCTATCGCTTGACCTTATTTCTGAACCCGGCAAACCGAGATTTCTTTCAATGCGCGCTGGCCCAGTTCGCCGCTGGGTGGGGTGTTTTTGTCCATCAATTGGGCGATTTCCTGGGTCGTGAATTTTTTCTCCAGAACGTCGGCGCCGCAGGTGCAATGCTGCTTGGCCACGGTCGGGTTGACACTTTGGCTGGCGGCTTTTGTGCAATCGTTCATATATTGCTCTTTCACGCCGGCAGGCCACGCAGCGTGCGCGCTCAGTGGCAGCAGCATGGCCAGCGGGGCCGCGAAAGCGAAAAGTCGGATAAGGCGCATATCTGGAGACTCCTTGGTTGGGTGGTTCGTGGCAATTCTCAGCCCATTTGAGGTTAGACGTACATCTCAAGTTCACCGGATGCCGTGAATAGTGCGCAAATCGAGTCAGGCGCGACTCGTTCGCTTTAATGGCCGGCCATCTGTGCTAGCATGCCTGCCTCGGGCGTTTGCAGGCTCCGGTGACCTTCAGTTCCGGTAGCGGCAGCGTTCGAATACCCTGATTTGAATCCCAGTCACTCTGGTTTGGTTCCCGGTTGGCCGCAAGGCTCCTGCCGCTGTAAGGCAGGCGTTCGTCATTGAATGGCCTGGACCGGATCTTGTACTGGCTCATCCCAACCCACGTGACCTTTGGTAGGGGTCACCACTAGGAGAGGAGGCGCCATGCCAACTATTACTCTTCCCGACGGCAGTCAACGTTCATTCGATCACCCGGTTTCCGTAGCCGAGGTCGCCGCATCCATCGGCGCGGGCCTGGCGAAGGCCACCGTGGCCGGCAAGGTCAATGGCCAACTGGTCGACGCCTGCGACATCATCGACAGCGACGCGACGCTGCAAATCATCACGCCAAAGGATGAAGAGGGGCTGGAGATCATTCGCCACTCTTGCGCTCACCTGGTTGGCCACGCGGTCAAGCAGCTGTACCCGACGGCCAAAATGGTCATCGGTCCGGTCATCGACGAAGGTTTCTATTACGACATCGCCTATGAGCGTCCTTTCACTCCGGACGACATGGCCGCCATCGAACAGCGCATGCAGCAGTTGATCGACAAGGATTACGATGTCATCAAGAAGGTCACTCCGCGCGCCGAAGTGATTGAAGTGTTCAAGGCTCGTGGCGAAGACTACAAACTGCGCCTGGTCGAGGACATGCCGAACGAGCAGGCCATGGGCCTGTACTATCACGAAGAATACGTCGACATGTGCCGTGGTCCGCACGTGCCGAACACGCGTTTCCTGAAATCCTTCAAGCTGACCAAGCTGTCCGGTGCTTACTGGCGCGGTGATGCCAAGAACGAGCAACTGCAGCGCGTTTATGGCACAGCCTGGGCTGACAAGAAGCAATTGGCTGCCTACATCCAGCGCATCGAAGAAGCGGAAAAGCGCGATCACCGCAAGATCGGCAAGCGTCTGGGCCTGTTCCATACCCAGGAAGAAGCGCCGGGCATGGTGTTCTGGCACCCGAACGGCTGGACGTTGTATCAGGTACTCGAGCAGTACATGCGCAAGGTTCAGCGTGACAACGGCTACCTTGAGATCAAGACGCCGCAAGTCGTTGACCGTAGCCTGTGGGAAAAGTCCGGGCACTGGGCCAACTACGCCGACAACATGTTCACTACCGAGTCGGAAAGCCGCGACTACGCCATCAAACCGATGAACTGCCCGTGCCACGTGCAGGTGTTCAATCAGGGTCTGAAGAGCTACCGCGAGTTGCCGATGCGTCTGGCCGAGTTCGGTGCCTGCCACCGTAACGAGCCGTCGGGTGCTCTGCACGGGATCATGCGCGTGCGCGCGTTCACTCAGGACGATGCCCATATCTTCTGCACCGAAGAGCAGATGCAGGCCGAATCCGCTGCGTTTATCAAGCTGACGCTGGATGTCTACGCCGATTTCGGCTTCAAGGACATCGAGATGAAGCTGTCCACTCGTCCGGAAAAGCGCGTGGGTTCCGACGAACTCTGGGATCGCGCCGAAGCTGCACTGGCCGCCGCCCTTGATAGCGCGGGCCTTCCGTACGATCTGCAGCCGGGTGAGGGTGCTTTCTACGGTCCGAAGATCGAGTTCTCGCTGAAAGATTGCCTCGGTCGTGTGTGGCAGTGTGGTACCCTGCAGCTCGATTTCAACCTGCCTATCCGTCTCGGCGCCGAATACGTCTCCGAAGACAACAGCCGCAAGCATCCTGTGATGTTGCACCGGGCGATCCTCGGTTCCTTCGAGCGTTTCGTCGGGATTCTGATCGAGCACTACGAAGGTGCATTCCCTGCGTGGCTGGCGCCAACCCAGGCAGTGGTCATGAATATCACTGATAAACAGGCAGATTTTGTCGCTCAGGTCGAAAAAACTCTCAACGAAAGCGGGTTTCGTGCCAAGTCTGACTTGAGAAATGAAAAGATCGGCTTTAAAATCCGCGAGCATACCTTGCTCAAGGTTCCCTATCTTTTGGTTATCGGAGATAAGGAAGTCGAGACGCAGACTGTCGCTGTGCGTACTCGTGAAGGTGCTGACCTGGGCTCGATGCCCGTCTCCCAGTTCACTGAGTTCCTCGCGCAAGCGGTTTCCCGGCGTGGTCGCCAAGATTCGGAGTAATTATTATTAAGCGTGAAATGAGACAAGATAAACGAACTGCACCGAAAGCCCCGATCAACGAGAATATCTCGGCACGCGAGGTTCGGTTAATTGGCGCTGACGGCGAGCAGATTGGCATCGTCTCGATTGATGAAGCGCTTCGTATTGCTGAAGAAGCCAAGCTTGATCTGGTAGAAATTTCCGCCGACGCAGTCCCACCGGTTTGCCGAGTGATGGACTACGGCAAATCGATCTTCGAAAAGAAGAAGCAGATTGCAGCGGCGAAGAAAAACCAGAAGCAGATTCAGGTAAAAGAAATCAAGTTTCGTCCAGGGACGGAGGAAGGGGATTACCAGGTAAAACTACGCAACCTGGTACGTTTCCTGAGTGACGGGGACAGGGCCAAGGTATCCTTGCGATTCCGCGGCCGTGAGATGGCCCACCAGGAGCTGGGGATGGAACTCCTCAAGCGGGTTGAAGCTGACCTGCAAGAGTACGGTTCGGTCGAACAGCATCCTAAGATGGAAGGACGCCAGCTGATCATGGTCATCGCCCCGAAAAAGAAGAAGTAATCAACAGGGCACGGCAGGCCTTCTGATTATGTTTATCAACTGAATGCGGAGTATCCGAACATGCCAAAGATGAAAACCAAAAGTGGTGCTGCTAAGCGGTTTCTGAAAACTGCTAACGGTATCAAGCACAAGCACGCTTTCAAGAGCCACATCCTGACCAAAATGTCGACCAAGCGTAAGCGTCAACTGCGCGGTAGCAGCTTGCTGCATCCGTCTGACGTGGCAAAAGTCGAGCGCATGCTGCGCCTTCGTTAATTTTTGGATCAAGAATAGAGGAAGTAACTCATGGCTCGTGTAAAGCGTGGCGTCATTGCCCGTAAGCGTCACAAAAAAATTCTGAAACTTGCTAAAGGCTACTACGGCGCACGTTCCCGCGTATTCCGTGTTGCCAAGCAAGCGGTAATCAAGGCAGGCCAATACGCCTACCGTGACCGTCGTCAGAAAAAACGTCAGTTCCGCGCTCTGTGGATCGCTCGTATCAACGCTGGTGCTCGTATCAACGGTCTGTCCTACAGCCGTTTCATCGCCGGCCTGAAAAAAGCGTCCATCGAGATCGACCGTAAGGTTCTGGCTGATCTGGCAGTGAACGAAAAAGCGGCGTTTGCTGCGATTGTCGAGAAAGCTAAAGCCACCTTGGCTTAAGTACCCCCGACAGTCACCCGGCCTCACCTGTGTGGGGTCTGGTGTTAAACGTCATAAATAGGGGAAGAGCCTTCAAGCTCTTCCCCTATTTTGTATCTGGAGTCTGTACATGGAAAACCTGGATGCGCTGGTCTCTCAAGCACTAGAGGCTGTGCAAAGCGCTGAAGATATCAATGCCCTGGAGCAAATCCGGGTTCACTACCTTGGTAAAAAGGGCGAATTGACTCAGGTGATGAAGACCCTGGGGAATTTGCCGGCAGAGGAGCGTCCGCAGGTCGGCGCCCTGATCAACGTTGCCAAGGAACGTGTCACAGAAGTTCTCAATGCGCGCAAGGCGTTGTTCGAGGAGGCCGATCTTGCGGCCAAACTCGCCGCCGAGTCCATTGACGTGACCCTGCCTGGCCGTGGCCAGACTTCCGGCGGTCTGCATCCGGTTACCCGGACTCTGGAACGTGTTGAACAGTTCTTCACCCGTATTGGCTACGGCATCGCCGAAGGCCCGGAAGTCGAAGACGACTATCACAACTTCGAGGCGCTCAACATCCCAGGCCACCACCCGGCCCGGTCGATGCATGACACCTTCTATTTCAATGCCAACATGCTGCTGCGCACCCATACCTCGCCGGTACAGGTCCGCACCATGGAATCGAAACAGCCGCCGATCCGCATTGTCTGCCCTGGCCGTGTGTACCGCAGCGACTCCGATATCACCCACTCGCCGATGTTCCATCAGGTCGAAGGCCTGTTGGTTGATCGCGACATCAATTTTGCCGACCTGAAAGGCACCATCGAAGAGTTCCTGCGGGTGTTCTTCGAGAAAGAGCTGGCGGTGCGTTTCCGCCCTTCGTACTTCCCGTTCACCGAACCGTCCGCTGAAGTCGACATGGAATGCGTGATGTGCAGCGGCAAAGGCTGCCGTGTATGCAAGCAGACCGGCTGGCTGGAAGTGATGGGTTGCGGCATGGTCCACCCGAACGTGCTACGCATGTCCGGTATCGATCCGGAAGAGTTTTCGGGCTTCGCCTTCGGCATGGGCGTTGAGCGTCTGGCCATGCTGCGTTACGGCGTGAACGACTTGCGTCTGTTCTTCGACAACGACTTGCGGTTCCTCGCGCAATTTCGCTAGTCGTAACGAATTTTTAGGAGAGCAGGATGAAATTCAGTGAACAATGGCTGCGTGGCTGGGTTAGCCCGCAGGTAGATCGCGACGAGCTGGTTGCCCGTCTGTCGATGGCCGGTCTTGAGGTCGATAGCGTAACGCCGGCCGCCGGTGAATTCAGTGGCGTGGTCGTGGGCGAGGTGCTGAGCACCGAGCAGCATCCGGACGCCGACAAGCTGCGTGTGTGTCAGGTCAGCAACGGCACGGAAACCTTCCAGGTGGTGTGCGGTGCGCCTAACGTGCGCCCGGGCCTGAAGATTCCGTTCGCCATGATCGGCGCCGAGCTGCCGGGCGACTTCAAGATCAAGAAAGCCAAGCTGCGGGGCGTCGAGTCCAACGGCATGCTGTGTTCGCAAGTCGAACTGCAGGTCGGTGAAGGCAACGACGGCCTGATGGAGCTGCCGGCCGATGCGCCGGTAGGCGAGGATTTCCGCGTTTATCTGAGTCTGGATGACGCGAGCATCGAGGTGGACCTGACCCCGAACCGTGGCGACTGCCTGTCTCTGGCCGGCCTGGCCCGTGAAGTCGGCGCGCTGTACGCCGCTCCGGTCACCCGTCCTGTGGTGCTTGCGGTTCCTGCGGTGCATGACGAAGTGCGTTCGGTAGAAGTGCTGGCCCCGGCTGCATGCCCGCGTTATCTGGGTCGTGTCATCCGCAACGTCGATCTCTCCAAACCGACGCCGCTGTGGATGGTCGAGCGCCTGCGCCGTGCCGAAGTTCGCAGCATCGACGCTGCCGTCGACATCACCAACTACGTGATGCTTGAACTCGGGCAGCCGCTGCACGCCTTCGATCTGGCGGAAATCAATGGCGGCATCCATGTGCGCATGGCGGAAGAGGGTGAGAAGCTGGTATTGCTCGATGGCCAGGAAGTCAGCTTGCGTAGCGACACGCTGGTGATCGCCGACCACACTCGCGCGCTGGCGATTGCCGGTGTGATGGGCGGCGAGCACAGCGGTGTGTCCGCGACCACTCGTGATGTGTTCCTGGAGAGCGCATTTTTCGATCAGATCGCGGTAGCCGGCAAGGCCCGCTCTTATGGCCTGCACACCGATGCTTCGCACCGTTACGAGCGCGGCGTGGACTGGCAACTGGCCCGTGAAGCCATGGAGCGCGCCACTGGCCTGCTGCTGGAAATCACCGGCGGTGAAGCCGGCCCGATCATCGAGACGGTGAGCGAGCAGCATCTGCCGTCGATCGCACCGATTACGCTGCGTGCACAGCGCATCACTCAGATGTTGGGCATGGAAATGGATTCGGCCGACGTCGAGCGTCTGCTCGGTGCCTTGGGTCTGAATATTTCCGCTGATGGAGCAGGGCAGTGGCGCGTTGAAGTGCCAAGCCATCGCTTCGATATCAGCCTGGAAGTCGATCTGATCGAAGAGCTGGCCCGTCTGTACGGTTACAACCGTCTGCCGGTTCGCTATCCGCAAGCCCGTCTGGCACCGCAAGCCAAGGCAGAGGCCCGCAGCGATCTGCCGGAGCTGCGTCGCCTGCTGGTGGCACGCGGTTATCAGGAAGCGATCACTTACAGCTTCATCGATCCGAAGCAGTTCGAACTGTTCAGTCCTGGTGTCGAGCCACTGTTGCTGGCCAACCCGATCTCCAACGACATGGCCGCCATGCGTTCGTCGCTGTGGCCAGGTCTGGTCAAGGTGTTGCAGCACAACCTGAATCGTCAGCAGGACCGTGTCCGCCTGTTCGAGAGCGGTCTGCGCTTTGTCGGCCAGCTTGAAGGCCTGAAGCAAGAGCCAATGCTCGCCGGTGTCGTATGCGGCAGCCGCTTGCCGGAAGGCTGGGCACAAGGTCGCGATACCGTGGATTTCTTCGACGTCAAAGCGGACGTAGAGGCGGTATTGGGCTTCGCCGGTGCACTGGATTCGTTCACTTTCGTGCCGGGCAAACACCCTGCGCTGCACCCGGGTCAGACTGCGCGCATCGAGCGTGAAGGGCGTGAAGTCGGCTTCATCGGTGCCATCCACCCTGAACTGTCGAAAGCCTTGGGTCTGGACCGCCCAGTGTTCGTTTTCGAGCTGGTTCTGGCTGAAGTGGCGCTCGGTAAAATGCCGAAATTCCATGAGTTGTCGCGCTTTCCTGAAGTGCGTCGTGACCTTGCACTGATCGCGCATAAAGACGTCGCAGCCTCGGCTGTGCTGGACGTAATCCTTGAAAATGCAGGCGAATGGCTCACGGATCTCAGGCTGTTTGACGTGTATCAGGGTAAAGGTATTGATCCTGATAGAAAAAGCCTTGCCGTCGGCTTGACCTGGCAGCATCCATCGCGCACTCTTAATGACGATGAGGTGAATTCGACGACGCAAAATATCCTCACCTCGCTCGAACAAAGGTTGAACGCCACGTTAAGGAAGTGACGTATGGGGGCTTTGACGAAAGCTGAGATGGCGGAACGTCTGTATGAAGAGCTGGGCCTGAACAAGCGGGAAGCCAAGGAATTGGTCGAACTGTTTTTCGAGGAAATCAGGCACGCTCTTGAAGACAACGAGCAGGTCAAATTGTCCGGTTTCGGCAATTTCGACCTTCGGGACAAACGCCAGCGGCCTGGCCGCAACCCGAAAACGGGGGAAGAAATCCCGATCACGGCTCGCCGTGTGGTCACCTTTCGTCCAGGGCAGAAGTTGAAGGCCCGAGTTGAGGCTTATGCTGGAACCAAGTCATAACGACGAACTACCCGTCATCCCGGGCAAACGCTACTTCACCATCGGTGAAGTCAGCGAGCTGTGTGCGGTAAAACCACATGTGCTGCGCTACTGGGAGCAGGAGTTTCCTCAGCTCAACCCCGTCAAACGCCGCGGGAACCGCCGGTATTATCAGCGCCAGGACGTGCTGATGATCCGGCAGATCCGCGCGCTCCTTTACGATCAGGGTTTCACCATCGGTGGCGCGCGTCTGCGCTTGTCCGGTGACGAGGCCAAAGATGACACCACCCAGTACAAACAAATGATCCGCCAGATGATTGCGGAGCTTGAGGATGTGCTGGTGGTTCTCAAGAAATAAAAAGCAGCCTTTAAATACTTCCAGTTTTCAAAAGCTTGCGATATATTCTTGAGCGTTCTTCGAGGTTGAAGAACAGGTTTCACGCCTAGTCGGGGCGTAGCGCAGTCCGGTAGCGCACTAGCATGGGGTGCTAGGGGTCGAGTGTTCGAATCACTCCGTCCCGACCATTATTCCTGAGTAGAATCAGACACTTAAGCCGATCAGTTAGGTCGGCTTTTTTGTGCCTGCGCAAAATCCGCGCAAAACTACCCCGTGATTTCGCTGATATTCAGGTCCGGAATTGCCTCGGACCAGATGATTTCCGCATGGTCCCGCTGGTAGTTTTTGGTCATGCTCTCGTTGGCATGCCCGGCGAGCAAGCCACTCCAGTGACCAGGAAGATTGCCCAAGCTCGCCAATCGGTGAGGTCGTCCTTGTGCCACCAGCTTGCAACGATGGCACCAATCAAGCCCGCGACGAGCCATTCAGCTTTGTCGAACAGGCGATGCAGAAGATCCATGCGCTCGACTCCGACTGCATGACTTGATTTGGATCGGCTCCAGCAGCACTCCCAGCTCGGAGCAATGGGTGTGGTGGAGCCGAAAACGAAAAAGCCCCGGCAAATGCCGAGGCTCAATGGGTGGAGATGGCGACCCTGTCAGGTTGCTGTCGTGGCGTTTCCCTCCAGTCCCCACGAGGCCTACAAGAAACGGGCAGTGTTCTACAACGCCACCGGGCGCACGAAGCACAGCTTGGTCGGTGCAGTGTTCCGCACCTGGCCGACGCTGACTGTTCCTGGGGCGCTTGATTACGTGGCCAAGGACATCGACGGGCAGGGCGTGAGTGTCTATCAGCAGTCCCAGTCGGTCATCGGGCACCTGCTCGAAGTGGGTCGTCACGGGCTGCTGGTGGACTACGCCGCAGTTGAGGCTGGAACTGTCAGCAAGGCCGACGAATTGTCCGGTCGCGCTCGGGCGAGCGTCGCCAGCTACACCGCAGAATCGATCATCAACTGGAAGACTCGCCAAGTCGGTGGCCAGCATCTGCTGAGCCTTGTTGTGCTGCGCGAGACGGTAGATGTCGACACGGACGACGGTTTCGGTAGTGAGCAGGTCATCCAGTACAGGGTTCTTCGCTTGGATCCGGCAGGGCAATACACCCAGGAAGTTTGGGAGGAGGGATCAAGCAAGGCTAGCCAAGTTGTTGCCCCTTTCACGCCGCTGAATGGCCTTGGCCGTCCATGGCAGGTGATCCCGTTCCAGTTTGTTGGCAGCGAGAACAACGACACCAGCATCGATGATGCGCCGTTGTACGACATGGCTGAAGTGAACATCGGTCATTACCGGAACAGCGCGGACTACGAGGAAGCTGCCTACCTGGTGGGACAGCCTCAGCCGTGGATGGCTGGTCTTGATGAGCAGTGGCGCGACCATATGGAATCGAACGGAGTTTTCCTTGGGTCCCGCGCCCCTTGGCTGCTCCCGGTCAGCGGTACTTGCGGCGTTTGGCAGGTCCAGCCGAACACGGTTGCCAAGGAGGCCATGGACGCCAAGAAGCAGGACATGGTTTCGCTCGGCGCCCGACTGATTGAGCGTGGCAGCGCGGTGAAGACCGCCACCCAGGCCGACAACGACAGCGCCGCCGAACACAGCGTTCTGTCTCTGGTGGTCAGCAACGTCAGCGAGGCCTATAGCCAGTGCCTGGCGTGGATGGCCGAGTTCGTGAATGCTGACGGCGAGGTGGTCTACAAGCTCAATCAGGACTTTAGCCAGATCACTCTGGACGCGATGATCCTGGCAGCGCTGTTCAACGCGGTGCAGGGGGGCAAGCTTCCAGAGGGTGACTTCTGGCAGTACCTGCGCGATCGAGGCGTGATCAACCCGGAGAAGACGGACGACGAAATCCGGGACGAACTGGAGGCGCAAAGCTCCGGACCGGCCTTGGACGACACAGAGGTAATCACGAATGGCGGCAAACCACACAATCCTTGATGCCACGATCCGGCACGCCGTTTTCCTAGAGCAGTTGAAGTCGGGGGAGGTGGCGAAGTTTGCGCCGTTCGGGCATCCATCGGCGACGGCGGTGCGCAGCAGGTGAGGGCTGACCTCTGCTATTACGACTGGCTCCAGCAGCAGCCGTCGGCGTTTCAGGACAAGGCCATAGGCCCGGTCCGAGCCAAGCTGTTTCGTGAAGGCGGCCTGAGTGTTGAACGCTTCGCCGAACTGCAGCTTGATCGTAACTTTGCGCCGCTGACTCTACTGGAAATGAAAAGGCTCGAGCCGTTTGCTTTCTACAACGCTGGTCTCTGAAAAAATGAGCGGCGGGGTTGCTCAGCAACACCCGCCTCAAGGAATCAAGGGCGGTCTCGATTAAACCATTGGGAGTCGATTTTCTTTTCTTTTGGAATCGGATGCTGCTTACAGAACTCGGCTGCTTCTTCGTAAACAATTTCGAGACAGTTGACAGTTCGCGAGTATGGCTGGATCTGGGCCTGCGAGATTGCTCGCTCACGATCAAAGATTTGACCGGGGAGCAACTGCGCTTGGTTGAAACGGATCTCGCGAAACAGACCGGTTTTGACCAATTGGTCGGTCACTTCGTTGACGGCCTGCATAGTGTTCCGATACGGCTTGCTGATGAAGCAGATCCGAATCAAAGCTTCGAGCGAGAAGCGCTCCCGGCCTTCGAAGTCACGAAGCGGTTTGGCGCGCTTGTTGATCGGAAGGCTTTGGATTCCACAACGCACCCAGTATTCGACGAATCGTGGAAGGTCAAGAGTTGCGCCGGCCCCAGCGTTTGGCAGGGTGATCGCCAGCGGGATTTCGTAGGTGGTGCTCATCGAGCCCCGCGATGGCTCAATTCCGAATGCACGCTTGTACTCATCGTCGTACGGGATGACGACGAAAAGTGGTTTTTTGTTTGCATCATAGATGATCTGATGGTTTTGCATTTGGACCTCCTTGGGTCGCATAAGGAGCGAATTATTTCGCTCCGTGAGCAAAAATATACTGCTCCCTGAGCGCTCCTTCAAGCATTTATTTGCTCCTCCTGTCTGTGGCCGTCCACAACATCACTTATTAATCCCTAAAAACAGTAGGCCGAGCCTGCATCTAAGTCTCTGGGAGACACCCAATGCTGAAATTCCAAATGGATACCCTGGAAGGGGTAGATGAAGCCGTGCGCGCTCTTTACATCGAGAAGGACGGCAAGTTCGTACTCGGCATTGAAGGTCTGCCGCAGCAAGAAGATGTATCCGGCCTGAAGGCCAAGGTTGATGAACTGCTCGGCGAGAAGAAGCTGGCCGAGAAGAAGGTGCGGGAGGCGGAAGAAGCCGCGCGCCTGGAGCGTGAAGAAGCCGCTCGCAAATCTGGCAATGTCGAAGAACTCGAGCGTTCCTGGACTGAAAAATTCAACCGCCGCGAAGCTGAGCTGAACGGCATGCTTGAGCAGGAGCGTGGAACGCTGGGCGGGCAGATCCGGGATCTGCCTGTCGGCTGTACCGCTACTGATATCGCGTCTGCCCTGGCGGTTCAAGGCAGCGCCAAAGCCCTGTTGCCACACATCGAACGCCGTCTGAGCGTCGAGCAGCGCGACGGGAAGCCTGTTGTGGTCGTCCTCGACGCACAGGGCAAGCTCTCGGCGGCAACGCTGGACGAGCTGAAAGCAGAAATCGCGAATGACGCGGCTTTCGCGCCGCTGATCGCGGGTAGTAAGGCATCGGGCGTCGGGGCTGCGGGTGCTAGAGGTGGCGGCGGGGCCGCGAAAGGAAACATCGGCGGCACCAAAACTGAACGTACTGCGGCGATCGCCAGCAAGTACCCAGATCTCCCACAATCGTAAGGAAATAGTCCATGTCCCTGTCTCAAATGCAGGTTTTCAACCAATACATCATGCCGGCGACTCTCGAAACGCTGGATCAGATGACTGCTGCCTTCAACGCTGCCAGCAATGGCGCAATCATCATCTCGTCAGAAGGCTTCACTGGCGACTTCCTCCAAGAGTCGTTCTTTCAAACCCTGGGCGCCGCACAGCGTCGTGTCGACCGCTACGCTGCGAACGGAGCCGCGCCGATCACCGACCTGACCGAGCTGAAGAACTCGTCGGTCAAGATCGCCGGCGGCTTCGGCCCGATCCGCTACGAGCCGTCTCAAGACAGGCTTCAGAGGCAATCGGATTTGCCTATCTGAAACTCGACTATCGGTGAGGCGGTTGAATCTTTGTAAAGGAGGTCAATGGAAAGACCCGATTTCACGAATTGTCCTAAACCTTTTTCATTACAGAATGCAGAAGCCGCAAGCGCTCTTGCGTCCTTGGTGAATTCATCAGAATCGATTTCGTTTTTCGTAACTTTAGTGAGTGTGTAAGAGATACGCATGACCTCATCGCTGTAGGTCACAGAATCGATGCGAGTTGAATCGTCAGATGCTTTTCCGGACTGAACACTCATGATGAGCGCGAGACCCTTGAGCTGGCGTTCCCGCTCCTGCTTTTTCTCTTCCGGAGCAGATTGTGCGTGCCATACCTGTACCAAAATAAAGAGCAAAATCATTGCCGAAAAAAAAATGATTATTCCGCGATTCTGTTTCAATTGAGATCACCGTAGCAAAAGGCCATCACTTATTTGACCATGCCGGTAACATCATCTCAAGTTAGTGGATATGCCGGTTACATCTCCGGCGCCGAGTTCCACGGCCAATCGTGAAATCTCCGGCCTCGCTACTGGCGCCAGGCTGATTTTTGGGTTGTTTTTATCGAATCAATAGCAGGTCTGATTGGCTCATTGTGTCTAAACGTTGGCACTGGTGAGATAGCTTCTGTTTTTGGCCCAGCATGTTGGGGCTTTTTTTTGCCTCAAATCAACCTGTAGCCAAGACAGCCTTCGGGAAGGCCTGGACGTCGATAGCTGGATAGTGCGTTGAGCCAGTATTCGTCGATCCTCTATGCGGCTGCGCATGCCTGTATATCACCTACGGAGGCGGCACCCGTCGCCAGATGCTGGTGGAGGGCGCAATTTGCGGCGGGCTGACCTTAACCATCATCAGTGGCCTGGACTTCTTCGACCTGCCACAGAGCATGGCACCCTTCTGGCGGTTGGGCTGGTTTCCTGGGCGTGGAGAAGATCCGCAACATCGTGGACCGGGTGACTGACTTCAAGCTCCCAAGTCGGAAGCCTGAATACGTCGTCCTGACGGGTGCTTCTACGCTTCAATTTGTTCGGGGCAGTTGAGTTGCTTATTCAGCTCGTGGCAATGAGTTTCTGCCTGCACAGCCTGAAGGAAATTTTGATTGATCGCCTAGCCTGTGCGGACATCGACGATTCGATAGTAGAAACCGTTCAAAACGCCGTTAGCGGGTTTCTTTTGCACGATGAATACTTCTTCCATGGCGACCCCCTTTTAAGTCAATTCCTACACCGTAGTAGCTGGATTTTCATTTTCCAGTGAAACGGATGAATGGGGCTTCGACTGACCGATCGATCGCTTATGGATTTGTCGCGACACGTTTCGCGAATCAGCAAATTGTGTCGCGGCATGCGACGTGATTGGTGTGCTGTCGGGCGCCCCAAAACGAATAAGCGATTGATATTGCGAGAAGGCCTTCTCAGGCTCGGACTCGTTTTTGGGTAATTGCGAGCATGATCGATGAAACTATCCCAGGCATCAGGAATATACATGTGGCTTGTGGGATTTCGCGGGTGTAGTAAGCGATGATCAAGCCCCAGGACATGGTAACCACTGCACTGAACGCAAGTAGGCGACTGTTTCGAAGATTGGGTGAGGCTGCCATCGCAAGTGAGTAGATTTTCCAGGCCGAGCCGATGCCGAAAATCGAGATGATGCAGATACCAATGGATCCTGCTACCACGAAGGGCGTTGTGGGAGGAATAAACATGGCAGGAATGAAGATGCCAATCAGCCCCGCTGTGAAAAGCAGAGTGATAGGCAGAAAGCCGACAATTGCTCCAATTGTCAGGCCAATGCGCAGTTTTGTCAGGTTCTCCATGTTTCTTGCCTTGGGTTCCATAGCGCCATTCGCGGGGGGGGATTACCGGCATCCAGCCACTATTTCAAGCCCTGGGTGATCCCCGTTCACGTACCGGGCCGCGACCAAGGGCTCACCGACGGCGATGCCGGCCGGTCCGTGCCTGTCGTTTGTCGGCTGCAAGCCACTTCATCCATGTATTAATCCTCCACGGCGCAGGCTCGTCGGCCGTTGTGCCAGGTGTCGGTTGGCAGAGCGGTGGGTCTTGCTAGAGCAAAAATGCAAAGCGACGAACTGCAGGATTTCGAATGGAGAAAATTGGAAAGGGTCCTGAATCTGTGCTTTAAAAGACAGGCCGCGAGTCAGGATTCCGCGGCATGTGCGCCTGGAAGGCGCCGGCCCGTGAGAGGCGGATTGTCTCCAGGTGTTTCCTGAATAATAAAAGGACTTAACGATGACTCTTTCTCTGCAAGACATCAAACCTGACCAGGTCGAAGCGTTCAGCAAGCAGTCGCGAGCTGCCTTTGATGCGGAAATCAAAAGCCGGCAAGCGGTTCTCAGTGCAAAGCCCGCGCTGCAGGAAGTTCTCAACCAAAACGTTCATCCGCAATCGTTGTGCGGCTGCGGATGTCAGCAAAACGTCTGTGGCTATTTCTGTTTTGAAGGTTGTGGTTGTGGCTGCGCGCCGCATCCTGAAACGATCCAGATCAGTTCGTCGCTCGCCATTATCGGGCCTGAAGCGCCACAGCAAGGCACCAAGGTTCGCTTCATCGGTCAAGCCTCGGGCTCCGGCAGCAACATCGACATTTCCAATGCCTACTTGCAGGGAACCGTGCCGGATGCGGAGAACCTCGTCAACGTTCCGCTGACGCTGCAACTGGCGATCAACGGAGGCACGTTGTCGCTGTCCTTGTATGAAGGCAACCGTTTGCTGACAGTGCTGACTCATCCAACGCAATATGGCACGATCAGTGGGCAGTTTTTCGGCGGTGGGACTGGCAAGTTCGTTCCAGCGTGATGTGACTGGCGACTAAGTCATTTCATGCGACACAAAAAGCCCTGACAGTCATTGTCAGGGCTTTTCAGTTTCTGGCTGTTTTCACACCGATTAGCTGTCGAATACCTGCGAAGGCCGGCGCAATGTCGGATCAAACGGATTGATCTTCGGCCCGATCCCCGCCGCTTCACGCTTGAGCAATTCCACCACCATCGGCAACCGGCTCGGCCCGAGTCGATCGCTGATGGTCGCCACACTCAACGCCGCCACCGCATGGCCGTTGCGATCCAGAATCGGCACCGCCAGACCTGCCATGCCTTCAAGGACCCCGGTGTTGCGTGCGGCGTAGCCCTGGCGGCGAACGTTCTCGACTTCCGAGCGCAGGAACACTTCGTCGTACAGGTGAAAGTCCTTGAGCCGTGGCAGGTTGTAGCGGATCACGGTTTCGCGTTCTTCCTCCGGCAGGAATGCGAGGATCGCCAGGCTGCCTTGCCCCACGCCCAGCGCCACGCGTCCGCCGATATCGCCGGTAAAGGTGCGGATCGGGTAGGGGCCTTCGCTGCGGTCCAGGCAGATTGCATCGAAGCCGCTGCGCGCCAGGAGGAACAATGAGTCTCCCAGCGATGCGCTGAGGCGCAGCATGCTCGGTCGCACCAGATCGCGCAGGTTGCCGGTATTGCCGGCGTTGGCCGCGAGGGCGAAGAACTCCAGGCTCAGTCGATAGCGTTTGGTGCGCACGTCCTGCTCGACCATGCCTTCGTCCATCAGGCTGCGCAGCAGGCGGTGGGTGGTGGGTTGCGAGAGGCCCACCTGTTGCGCGAGTTGGGTCACGCGCTCACCGCCTTCAGGCACCGTTCCCAGGATGCGCAGCAGCGCGAACAGTCGGGACACCGCGCCAGCACCCACTTCTTTCGCACTTTCATTCCGCTCAGTGGAATCCATTGATGATCTACCTGATACAAATTTTGTTGAATGAATAAAAATGAAAAAACTGCTTCATTCAGTGAAATTCTATCTTCCGTCCATCCTAGTCTTCGTCCTAATCTGCGTCCACAGGGGCGAAATGAACAACAAACGGCAGCCGGTTCCAATCGAGCGCCACCGCACCCGCTAGACCCTTTTCGCATCTGCCCAAAACAAAAAAGCGCGTCCCGACGCGACTCAAAAAGGTGGAACGCAGATATGGCATTTCTCCAGCTCAACGCCTTGAGCAAACGCTACGGCGCCGTCGATGCGGTGGTTGCCACCGACCTTGCAGTCGAGAAGGGCGAATTCGTGTCCCTGCTCGGTCCTTCGGGCTGCGGCAAGACCACCACGCTGCAAATGATCGCCGGATTCGTGGATGTCAGCGGCGGGCAGATCCTGCTCGACGGTCGCGATATCACTCACGCCAAGCCTGCCAGTCGTGGCCTGGGCGTGGTGTTCCAGAGTTACGCGCTGTTCCCGCACATGACCGTGCTCGACAACGTTGCTTTCGGCCTGAAGATGCGCAAAGTGCCGGCCACCGAGATCGCCAGCAAGGTTAGGACCGTGCTGGAACTGGTGCGCCTGAGCCAGCACGCCGAGCGCTACCCGCGCGAGTTGTCCGGTGGCCAGCGTCAGCGGGTGGCCCTCGCGCGAGCCCTGGTGATCGAACCGCCGGTGTTGCTGCTCGACGAACCGCTTTCCAACCTCGACGCCAACCTGCGCGAAGAGATGCAGTTCGAAATCCGCCGCATTCAGTGCGCCGTCGGCATCACCACGCTGATGGTCACCCACGACCAGGCCGAAGCGCTGTCCATCAGCGATCGTGTGGTGGTGATGCAGGCCGGGCGGGTGACCCAGATCGACGCGCCGTACAAGTTGTATGAACATCCGCGCACGCGCTTCATTTCCGACTTTGTCGGCAAGGCCAATCTTCTGGCCGGTGACTATGACGAATCGGGAGTCCCCCAGGTGCGTCATGCCGGCGGCGAAGGCGCACTGACCCTGAGCCTGCGCCCGGAAAAAATCAGTCTGGTGGACGCCGGTTCCGGACGCCTGCAAGGCGAGGTCATCAACCGCTACTTCTTCGGCAGCCAGTGGCTGTATCACGTCAACACCGCGCTCGGCGAAATCACCGTGGTGCGCAGCAACGACGGCGATGCGCCGCTGCGTTGCGGCACGGCGGTGGGACTGGACTGGCAGGCGAGTCTGCTGCGGGTGCTGGCGGCCGATGAGGTGCGCGCATGAGTCGGGGCTATCTGCTGTCGCTGCCGGCCCTGGCATTGTTTACCGGGCTGTTGATTGTGCCGCTGGGCCTGACGCTGGTGCTGTCGTTCAACGTGTTCGACTATCAGGTGGGCGTGAAGGCCGATGAATGGACCCTGGCACACTACCTGTCGCTGTTCAGCGATTCGTACTTCTACGAAATTTTCTGGCGCACCTTTTGGATCAGCGCGCTGGTGACTCTGCTGTGCGTGGTTATCGGTGTGCCGGAGGCTTACATCCTCAGCCGCATGGGCACACCGTGGCGCTCGGTTTTTCTGATTCTGATCCTCACGCCGTTGCTGATTTCGGTGGTGGTGCGGGCGTTCGGCTGGAGCCTGCTGCTGGGCGCCGACGGCCTGATCAATCAAATGATCCAGGCCTTGGGCGGACGTCCGGTGAAGCTGTTGTACACGCCGTTCGCCGTGGTCATCGCGTTGGTGCACGTGATGCTGCCGTTCATGATTATTCCGGTGTGGACCTCGTTGCAAAAGCTCGACCCGTCGGCAGAGCAGGCGGCGCTCTCGCTGGGAGCCAGCCAGACCACGGTGATGCGCAAGATCGTCTTGCCTCAAGTCATGCCGGGCGTGCTGTCCGGCACCCTGATCGTGTTCGGTCTGGCGGCCAGCTCCTTTGCGATCCCGGGCCTGCTGGGCGGACGTCGGCTGAAAATGGTCGCCACGGTGGTGTACGACCAGTACCTCTCGGAACTCAACTGGCCCATGGGCGCGACCATTGCGGTGGTGCTGCTGCTGGTCAATCTGCTGATCATGCTGAGCTGGAACCGCATGCTCGAAAGCCGTTACAAAAAGTCCCTGGGGGTTTAAGCGCATGTCCAGAAACGGTCCTTTGGCCCTCGGGTTTCATGGCCTGGTGGTGATGTTCATGATGGCGCCGCTGGTGGTGGTGTGCCTGGTGGCGTTCACCCCGGAAAACACTCTGAGCCTGCCCACTTCGGGCTTCTCCCTGCGCTGGTTTCGCGCGGTGTTCGAGCGCGCCGATTTTATCCATGCGTTCTATAACAGCCTGATCCTGGCGTTCACCGCCGCGACCCTGGCGACCCTGATTGCGGTGCCGGCTGCCCTGGCGATCAGCCGTTATCAGTTTGTGGGGCGCAACTTTTTCAGTGCGCTGTTTCTGTCGCCGATCATCATTCCGCATCTGGTCCTGGGCGTGGCGATGTTGCGGCTGTTCGCGCTGATGGGTGTCAACGGCAGCTTCACCTGGTTGATGCTGGCGCATGTCGTAATCATCACCCCCTACGTGTTGCGGCTGGTGCTGGCCGCTGCCATCGGTATCGATCGCAGCGCCGAACAGGCCGCCGAATCCCTGGGTGCCAGCCGTTTCACGCTGTTCCGGCAGATCACTTTGCCGATGATCCTGCCCGGCGTTGCCGGTGGCTGGTTGCTCGCCTTCATCAACAGTTTCGATGAAGTCACGCTGTCGATCTTTGTCAGTTCGCCGGCCACGCAAACCTTGCCGGTGCGCATGTATGTGTACGCCACCGAGTCCATCGACCCGATGATGGCGGCGGTCTCGGCGCTGGTGATCGCACTGACGGCGGCAACCATGATTCTGCTCGACCGGGTCTATGGCCTGGACCGGGTGCTGGTGGGGAAACATTGATGGCGCTGTTCAAACGACTGGCAGAAAACGAGCGCGCGACGCTGGCTTTCACCCTCGACGGGCAACCGGCCACGGGACTGCTCGGCGACACCCTGCTGACCGCCGTGCTGACTTGCGCCGAACACCTGCGCGGCAGTGATTTCAGCGCCGAGCGGCGTGCCGGATTCTGCCTGATGGGCGCGTGCCAGGACTGCTGGGTACGGCTGGCGGATGGTCGGCGGGTGAGGGCTTGTTCGACGTTGCTGGAAGAAGGCCAGGCCATCAGCCGCGACCCGGGGCGTCAGTCATGAAGCCGGTGGTGATTGTCGGTGCCGGCCCGGCAGGCATCAGTGCGGCGCAGACCCTGCTGCACCATGGCGTGATGCCGTGCATGGTGGACGAAAGCCTGCGCGGGGGCGGGCAGATCTACCGGCGTCAGCCCGCCAACTTCCGGCGCTCGGCCAGGCAACTTTATGGTTTCGAGGCGCACAAGGCCGAGGCTGTGCATCGCACGATGGATGAGTTGGCGCCGCTGATCGACTACCGCCCGGAGACGCTGGTGTGGAACGCCGAGGACGGTCGTCTGGATATGCTCAGCGACGGCCGCGCCGACAGTCTCGAGTATTCGAAAGTCATCGTCGCTACGGGGGCCACCGACCGCATTCTGCCGGTGCCAGGCTGGACCTTGCCCGGGGTCTACAGCCTGGGCGCGGCGCAAATCGCTTTGAAGTATCAGGGCTGTGCCATCGGCGAGCGAGTGGCGTTTTGCGGCAGCGGGCCGTTGCTGTACCTGGTGGCTTATCAATACGCCAAGGCTGGCGCCAACGTGGTCGCGGTGCTTGATAGTGCGCCGTTCAGCGCCCAGTGCCGGGCGTTGCCGGCGTTGCTCGGGCAACCGACGACGTTGGCCAAAGGTGTGTATTACCGCGCCTGGCTGGCAGCCCATGGCATCCCCGTGCATCAGGGCGCAACGCTGACGCAGATCGACGGTGAACAGCGGGTCAGCGCTATTCGTTGGGGGGAGAGCGCCCTGGATTGTGACGCCGTGGCCTTCGCCCATGCCCTGCGCAGCGAAACCCAATTGGCGGATTTGCTCGGTTGTGAATTTGTCTGGAATGCCCTGAACCGTGCCTGGCTGCCGCAACGGGACGCCGCCGGGCGCAGCAGCATCGACAGCGTTTATCTGGCGGGCGACGGGGCCGGGATCATGGGCGCCGACGCCGCGCAAATGGCCGGCGAGCGAGCGGCGCTGGCGGTGCTGGAGGATCTGGGCATTGCCATCGATCAGCGTCGTTCGGTCGTTCTGGAACAACAACTGGCTGGCATCCAGCGCTTTCGCCATGGCCTGGAAACCGCGTTTCCCTTCCCTGAACAGTGGGCCCAGCAGGCACCGGATGAACTGATCCTGTGTCGTTGCGAAGAGGTCAGCGTCGGCGAAGTGCGCGCGGTGGTCGATCAGGGCCACTGGGAACTGAATCGGGTCAAGGCCCATTGCCGCGTCGGCATGGGGCGCTGTCAGGGCCGGATGTGCGGACTGGCGGCAGCGGAAATCGTCGCCGAACGCAGTGGGCGCGGGATTGAAAACGTCGGACGGCTGCGCGGCCAGGCACCGATCAAACCGCTGCCGTTTGGTGTGGAGCTGGAGCCATGATCGAAGCTGAAGTCATCGTGCTGGGCGGCGGGATTGTCGGTGCGTCGGCGGCCCTGATGCTTGCCCGCAAAGGCAAGCGTGTGGTGCTGGTGGAGCGGGATTTCTGCGGTTCGCATTCCAGCGGTGTGAACTACGGTGGTGTGCGGCGTCAGGGCCGGCCGTTGCATCAGTTGCCGCTGTCGCAGCGTGCTCATCAGCTGTGGGCGGACTTGCCGGCGCTGATCGGTATCGATGGCGAATATGTGCGCTCCGGGCATTTGAAGCTGGCGCGCAGTCAGGCCGACCTGGAGGCTTTGCACCGCTACGCCGATTCGGTGCGGGGTTTTGGTCTGGGTCTGCAACTGCTGGATTACGCCGAGTTGCGTGCGCGGTTTCCATGGGTTGGCGATGTGGCGGTGGGGGCCTCGTTATGTCCCGAGGACGGCCATGCCAACCCGAGGCTGGTGTCGCCCGCTTTCGCCCGCGCCGCAAAACAGTCCGGCGCGCAGGTGTTCGAACAGGCTGAAGTGACCTGGATCGAGCATGACGGTCGACTGTTCCAGGTGCATTGCGCCAACGGCCTGCGTTTGCAGGCGCCCTGGCTGCTCAATTGCGCCGGTGCCTGGGCCGGCACGGTGGCGGCGCAGTTCGGCGAGTCGGTGCCGATCACCTCGGTGCACCCGGCGATGCTGGTCACCGAGCCGTTGCCGGTGGTGATGAATGTCAGCACCGGGGTCGAGGGCGGCGGAATTTATGCGCGGCAGGTGGCCCGGGGCAATTGCATTCTTGGCGGCGGTCGCGGCTTCGCCCTTGGCCCTCGACAGGCACGCCCGGGGCAAGCGGCGGTGCTGGAAATCCTGCGCAACGCCGGGGAGTTGTACCCGTTTCTCAAGGGCGCCCAGGCGATCCGCACCTGGAGCGGCACCGAAGGTTATCTACCCGATCACGAACCGGTGATCGGCCCCAGCAGTACCACACCTGGCCTGCTCCACGGTTTCGGCTTTGCCGGCGCCGGGTTCCAGCTCGGTCCCGCCGTCGGTGAAGCCTTGGCAGAGATTGTCTGCAACGGGGCCAGCCGCCAGCCCATCGAAGCGTTTTCCATCTGTCGTTTCCAAGCCTGAGAGGAAAAACATCCATGAACACACGTATTGCGCTGTCCTGCCTGTCCCTCGCTCTGTTCGCTTCCACCGCCCACGCCGTGCCGACGCTGTACCTGGGCATGAACGGCGGCACCATGGAGCGGGTCTATGCCGACAAGGTGCTGCCCGCGTTCGAAAAGGCCAACAACGTCAAAGTGGTGATCGTGCCGGGCACCTCGTCGGATATCCTGGCCAAGGTCCAGGCCAACAAAGACAATCCGCAGATGCACGTGATGTTCCTTGACGACGGCATCATGTACCGCGCCATTTCCATGGACCTGTGTGACAAGCTCGCGCCCAGTGCGCCCCTCGAGCAAATCCCGGCCAAGGCCCGAATCAAGGATCAGGCCGTGGCGGTGACCCTGGGCGTCACCGGCCTTGGCTACAACGCCAAGATGTTCAAGGAAAAAGGCTGGGCCGCACCGACCTCTTGGATGGACCTGGCGGACCCGCGCTTCAAGGAGAAAGTGGTGTTCCAGTCTCTGGCCTCATCGACCTTCGGTTTGCATGGTTTCCTGATGTTCAACCGCATTCAGGGCGGCGATGAGAGCAATGTCGAGCCGGGCTTCAAGGCCTGGCCGAAAACCGTCGGCCCCAATGTGCTGGAGTACATCGCCAGCTCGGCAAAAATCTCCGAGATGGTGCAGACCGACGAAGCCGCGATTTTCCCGCTGACGCCGACTCAGGTTGCCACGCAGAAACTGCTGGGTGTGCCGATGGAATATGCGCAGCCCAAGGAAGGCTCGGTGGTGCTGAACGTGGCCGAATGCGTGATCGCCCGCAACGACCAGCCGGAACTGGCGCAGAAACTGGCCGCGTTCCTGCTGACCGCCGAAGCCCAGGCCCCGGCGCTGGAGGAGGGTGACCAGATTCCGTCGAACCCGACCACCCCGACCACCGACAAGACCCGCGCGCGGGTGGATGCGATGCAGGGGTATTTGCAGACGGCGATCTCGATTGATTGGGACCAGGTGAACCAGGCGCGGCCGGAGTGGAATGCGCGCTGGAGCCGGTCGATCGAGCGGTAGGGATTAGCGCCTGTTTCTCGACCGCAGGGGAGGCTAATCACACCTCCCTGACATCGACCCAACGCTGCTCCCGCGCCGCCTGGCGAATCGCCGTCGCCAGGCGTTCCACTGCCAGCGCCTGTTCGAAATCCGTACCGGCGGCTCCCTGGCCGGCCACGGCCATGATCAGCTCATGCACTTCCAGGGTCTTCAATTCGTTGTAACCCAACTGATGCCCCGGCGCCGGGCTGAATGCCGCATACCCGGGCAGGTCCGGCCCGGCCAGCAAGCGTTGGAAGCCGTCCTGCCCGACCCGATACAGACGCAATTCATTCAAGCGCTCCTGATCGAACGCCAGAGTGCCCATGGTGCCGCTGATCTCGAAACTCAGATGATTCTTGTAGCCGTGCTTGAGCCAACTGCTGCTGAAGGTGCCGCGTGCGCCACTGGCGAAGCGCAGCAATGCATGGACCTGATCGTCGACGGCAATGCGGCGTTGTTCCTCGCTACCGGCAGTCGCAGGGCGCTGGCGGTGTACGGTCTGGGTATCCGCGCAGACCGCCTCGATATCACCGAGCAGATAACGCGCCATGCCCAGCAAGTGGCTGCCCAGATCGGCCAGTGCGCCGCCGGCATGCTCGGCCTCGCAGCGCCATGACCAAGGGGAGGCCGGGTCGGCCATGAAGTCTTCGCTGAATTCGCCTTGAAAACTGATGATCTCGCCAAGCCCGCCGCTGTGAATCAGCGCTCGCGCCAGGCCGATGATCGGGTTGTGCTGGTAGTTGTAGCCGACGCGGGTGACCACGCCAGCATCCCTGGCCGCACGGTGCATGGCCGTGGCCTGCTGCAGATTCACCGCCAAGGGTTTTTCGCAATACACCGGTTTGCCGGCGGCGATGGCGGCCATGGCCATCGGATAGTGCAAGTGATTGGGGGTGGTGATGGCGATCAGGTTGACCTTCGGATCGTCGATCAATCGCTGCCAGTCGCCATAGGCTTGCTCGAACCCCCACGCCGTGGCACAGGTTTGCGCGCGGCTGGAATCGGCATCCGCCAGCGCGGCAAGGCGAAGGGTGAAGGGCAGCTCGAATGCCGCACTGACGTTACGAAAAGCCAAAGCGTGGGCACGGCCCATGAAGCCTGTGCCGATCAGTCCGATTCCGAGTTCGCGCATGACGAGAGCCTTTTGAAGGGTTGTTTTCAGAAGGCCTATTTGTAGAATAAATATTCTCTCTAATCAATTTTTAGAAAAAATATTTACGAATTGTCGACGCAGTCCGCTCAGTCCTCGAACCCGACCTGCTCGTGAATCTCGTCGACCTTCAACTCCAGTCGATAAGCCACGGCGATAAACAGCGCCTGGCACAGGCACAGCGTCGCGCTCAACGAGCGGAAGGCAAACGAACTGCCTTCGTTGACCAGCAGAACGGTGTTGGCGCGTTTGGCCAGGGGCGAGAGATTGCTGTCGGTGATGATCAGGGTTTTCGCCTGATGGTGCTGGGCGATGCGCAGGCAGTGCTGGGTTTCCTTGCCGTAGGGCGTGAAGCTGATGGCGATCACCAGATCATTGGCGCGCACGCTGCGCATCTGTTCGCGGTAGCTGCCGCCCAGGCCCGAGACCAGATGGATGCGCTTGTTGGTGTGTTGCAGGTTGTAGACCAGGTAATCGGCCACCGCGAACGAACGGCGCACACCGACCACGTAGATGTTGTCGGCATTCACTACCAGGTCCACGGCCTTGTCGAAGGCCTGGTCATCGAGTTCCAGCCCCAGTCGTTCGATGCCCGACAGGGTCGCGTTGATGCACTCGCGCGCCAGGTCGCCGCCGCTGGCTTTCTGCGACTTGTTGGCGATCATGCTGCGGATGCGCTGCTGGTAGTTCTGCACCGGTGTGGTCTTGTGGGTGTACGCCTCACGGAACAGCGCCTGCATTTCGCTGAAGCCGCTGAAACCGAAACGCTGGGAAAACCGCACGATCGCCGATGGATGCACTTCGCACTCGCGGGCGATGTCGCTGATGCGGTCGACCATGATCCGGTCGCTTTGCTGGCTCATGTAGCTGGCGATGCGTTTGAGCTGGCGCGGCAGGCTTTCGTATTCCTGGGTAATCAGTTGCAGCAGACGCTCGGCATTGATCGGGGGGCTGACAAGATCGCTCTCGGGCGTGCTCTCGGTCGTGGCCGGCTGATCGGTGCGGGACATTGGGGAATCCTTCTGGCTTGTTCTTATAGGGACGGTGCTTCACCTCGTCCCCTGACAATAGGTGGCTGTGCGCAGTCTACAGGGTAGGCCCGAAGAAAATCTTGAGCTTGCGCGGCGGTGAGGCTTGCTGAAACGATTGCTCTGGGCCTGGAACGGTTGTGTCCAAGTTTATTGGAAAAAATATTCCACGTAAAAATTAATTGGAATATTTATTGATTGTTCGATCCCGGTCGTTTTAGTCTGCATCCACCAAGCGTGTCCGGCGCGGTCGTCGTCCGGAACACGGGCTGATAAAAATAACAGGAGCCAGCATGGGCCAGACTCGTTTTGCCAGTGGACGTCGATTGGATCTGATTTGCCTGGGGCGCCTTGGCGTCGACCTCTATGCGCAGCAGGTCGGGGCGCGGCTCGAGGACGTGAGCAGCTTCGCCAAGTACCTCGGCGGGTCGTCCGCCAACATCGCCTTCGGCACCGCGCGGCTGGGACTGAAGTCGGCAATGCTGAGCCGGGTAGGGGACGACCACATGGGCCGCTTCCTGGTGGAATCCCTGACTCGCGAAGGCTGTGATGTCAGCGCCATCAAGGTCGATTCGGAGCGTCTGACCGCCATGGTCCTGCTGGGCCTCAAGGATCGCGAAACCTTTCCTCTGGTGTTCTACCGCGAGAATTGCGCGGACATGGCGCTGCGCGCCGAAGACATCAGCGAAACCTTCATTGCCGCCAGCAAGGCCCTGCTGATCACCGGCACCCATTTCTCCACCGACGGCGTTTACAAGGCGAGCATCCAGGCGCTGGACTACGCCGAGAAACACAACGTCAAACGGGTGCTGGACATCGATTATCGACCGGTGCTCTGGGGCCTGACCGGCAAGGCGGACGGCGAAACCCGTTTCGTCGCCGATCGCAACGTCAGCCAGCACGTACAAAAAATCCTCCCGCGTTTTGACCTGATCGTCGGCACTGAAGAAGAGTTTCTGATTGCCGGCGGCGCCGAGGATCTGCTCACGGCGTTACGCAATGTCCGCCGGCTCAGCGCCGCGACGCTGGTGGTCAAGCTCGGCCCGCAAGGTTGCACAGTGATTCACGGTGAGATCCCGGCACGGCTCGAGGACGGCGCCATTCATGCCGGTGTGCGCGTGGAAGTGCTCAATGTGCTGGGGGCCGGCGATGCCTTCATGTCGGGTTTCCTCAGCGGTTGGCTGGAGGACGCCAGCGACGAACGCTGCTGCCAGTTGGCCAATGCCTGTGGCGGGCTGGTGGTGTCGCGCCATGCCTGCGCTCCGGCGATGCCGACCCGCGCCGAACTCGATTACCTGTTCAACAGCCCGGTGCCGATTACCCGGCCCGACCAGGATGTAGTGTTGCAGCGTTTGCATCAGGTCAGCGTGCCACGCAAACAGTGGAAGCAACTGTTCATCTTCGCCTTCGATCATCGCGGGCAACTGGTGGAACTGGCGCAACGCGGCGGGCGCGACTTGAGCAGCATCGGCGCACTCAAGCAACTGTTCATCCAGGCTGTGGAGCGGGCCGAAGCCGATCTGCGCGAGCAAGGCGTCGAGGCCGATGTCGGGCTGCTGGCCGACCAGCGTTTCGGCCAGGACGCATTGAATGCCGCCACCGGCCGTGGCTGGTGGGTGGCGCGGCCGGTGGAAGTGCAGGGATCGCGGCCCTTGGCTTTCGAGCACGGTCGCTCGATCGGCAGCAACCTGATCGCCTGGCCGCAAGAGCAGATCATCAAGTGCCTGGTGCAGTTTCATCCCGACGACGAGCCGCTGCTGCGGCTGGAACAGGAAGCGCAGATCAAGGGGCTGTATCAGGCGTCCCAGGTCAGCGGACATGAACTGCTGCTGGAAATCATTCCGCCCAAGGATCATCCATCGGCCCATCCGGGCGTGCTGTATCGGGCGCTCAAACGCCTCTACAACCTCGGCATCTACCCGGCGTGGTGGAAGATCGAAGCGCAAAGCGCCGAGCAATGGCAGCAACTCGACGAACTGATCCAGGAACGCGACCCGTACTGCCGTGGCGTGGTGCTGCTGGGCCTGAACGCACCGGCCTCGGCGTTGGCCGAAGGCTTTGAGCAGGCGCGCCAGAGCCGGACCTGTCGCGGATTTGCCGTCGGGCGGACGATCTTCCAGGAACCGAGCCGCGCTTGGATGGCCGGGGAAATCGACGACGAGACGCTGATTCGCCAGGTGCAGGGCATCTTTGTCGAGTTGATCGATGCCTGGCGCAAGGCCCGCGCCTGACACACCGCATTCGCGAGCAAGCCCGCTCCCACAGGGCTCCATGTACAACAATAAAAGGTGCAGCCATGCCCGCTATTCGAATTGGCATCAACCCGATCTCCTGGAGCAACGATGACCTGCCGGCCCTCGGCGGCGAGACGCCGCTGAGCACCGCCCTCAGTGAAGGCAAGGAGATCGGCTACGAAGGTTTTGAACTCAACGGCAAATTTCCCAAGGATGCCAAAGGCGTCGGCGACGTGCTGCGGCCCTATGACCTGGCGTTGGTTTCAGGCTGGTACTCCAGCCGACTGGCGCGGCGTTCCGTGGCCGAGGAAATCGACGCCATTGGCAGCCATGTCGAACTGCTGGCGAAGAACGGTGCCAAGGTGCTGGTTTACGGCGAAGTCGCCGATTCGATCCAGGGGCAATACATTCCACTGGTGGAGCGTCCGCGCTTTCACACCGAGCAGGCGTGGCAGGTGTACGCCGACAAGCTCACGGAACTGGCGCGTTTCACCCTGTCCCAGGGCGTGCGCCTGGCCTATCACCATCACATGGGCGCCTACGTCGAATCCCCGGCCGACATCGACAAACTGATGGCCCTGACCGGCAGCGAAGTCGGCCTGTTGTTCGATTCGGGGCATTGCTACATGGGCGGCGGTGAGCCGTTGCAGGTGCTGCAAAAGCACCTTTCGCGGATCTGCCATGTGCATTTCAAGGATGTGCGCAAACCGGTGGTGCAACTGGCGCGCAACAACCTGTGGAGTTTTCCGGACTGCATCATCAACGGCACGTTCACCGTGCCGGGTGATGGTGACATCGACTTCGCCGAACTGCTCGATGTATTGCTGGCGGCCGATTACCACGGCTGGCTGGTGGTCGAGGCCGAGCAGGACCCGGCAGTGGCGCCAAGTTATGTCTACGCGAAAAAGGGCTACGACACCTTGCGCGGGTTACTCGACGCGAGGAGTGCATCATGAGTCTGCTGGTCAAAAGCAACCCCCGTGGCCGGACCCTGGTCGAATTGGCCGAGGGCGAACTGGAATACGTCGGATTCGCCGCGTATCGCTTGAGTCTGGGTGAAACCCTGCCGGTCCGTGCCGATGACAAGGAGTTGTGCCTGGTGCTGCTCAGCGGCCGGGTCAGCATCAAGGGCGAAGCGCCGGGGCAGGGCGCGTTCGACTGGGACAACATCGGCGATCGCCAGTCGGTGTTCGAGGACAAATCGCCGTTTGCCGCCTACTTGCCGCCGGGCAGCCAGGCGCAGGTGGTGGCGTTGAGTGATGTGCAACTGGCGGTTTGCGCGGCACCGGGCTCGACCGCCGAGCACTTCGGCCCGCGCCTGATCAAACCGCAAACCATGAAGCGCAGCGTGCGCGGCAAGGGCGCGAACACCCGTTACGTCTGCGACATCCTGCCGGACACCGAGCCGGCCCATTCGCTGCTGGTGGTCGAAGTGCGCACGCCGTCCGGACACTCTTCGAGCTATCCGCCGCACAAGCACGACACCGATGATCTGCCGCACCAGAGCTTTCTCGAAGAAACCTACTACCACCAGATCAACCCGCCCCAGGGCTTCGTGTTCCAGCGGGTCTACACCGACGATCGCAGCATCGATCAAGCCATGGCCGTGGAAAACAGTGACCTGGTGGTGGTGCCCAAGGGCTACCACCCGGTCAGCGTGCCGTACGGTTACGAGTCGTATTACCTGAACGTGATGGCCGGGCCGAAGCGCGTCTGGCAGTTCCATAACGATCCCCAGCACAGCTGGTTGCTGGATCTCTGAATTCCAACCTTCGAATGTCAACCTCTGCACGGAGAACAATAACGATGAGCGACGTCCAGGTCGTAGGCCATTACATCCACGGTCAGGTGCAAGACAGCGGCAGCGAGCGCTTCAGCGACGTCTTCAATCCGGCCACCGGCAGCGTTCAGGCCCGCGTCGGGCTGGCCAGCCAGGAGACCGTGGAGCAAGCCGTCGCTTCGGCGCTGAAAGCCTTTCCGGCCTGGTCGGAGCAATCGTCGCTGCGGCGTTCGCGGGTGATGTTCAAGTTCAAGGAGTTGCTCGATAAGCATCACGATGAACTGGCGGAAATCATCAGCCGCGAACACGGCAAGGTCTTTGCGGACGCCAAGGGTGAAGTCACCCGTGGCATCGAAATCGTCGAGTACGCCTGCGGTGCGCCGAACTTGTTGAAAACCGAATTCAGCGACAACATTGGCGGTGGCATCGACAACTGGAACCTGCGTCAGCCACTCGGCGTTTGCGCCGGGATCACGCCGTTCAACTTCCCGGTGATGGTGCCGCTGTGGATGATCCCGCTGGCGCTGGTCACCGGTAACTGTTTCATCCTCAAGCCGTCCGAGCGCGATCCGTCCGCCAGTTTGCTGATGGCGCGTCTGCTGAGCGAAGCCGGGTTGCCGGACGGTGTGTTCAACGTGGTTCAGGGTGACAAAACGGCGGTCGACGCGCTGTTGCAACACGCGGATGTCGAGGCGATTTCGTTTGTCGGCTCGACACCGATTGCCGAGTACATCCATCAGCAGGCGACCGCACGCGGCAAGCGGGTGCAGGCGCTGGGCGGTGCGAAGAATCACATGATCGTGATGCCCGACGCCGACCTGGATCAAGCGGCGGATGCGTTGATCGGCGCCGCCTACGGCTCGGCGGGCGAACGTTGCATGGCGATCTCGATTGCGGTAGCGGTCGGTGATGTCGGCGACCGCTTGATCGCCCGCCTGCTGCCGCGCATCGACCAGTTGAAGGTCGGCAATGGCCTCAAGGGTGACACCGACATGGGGCCGCTGGTCACCGCCGAACACAAGGCCAGGGTTGAAGGGTTCATCGACCAGGGCGTAACCCAGGGCGCGCGGCTGATTGTCGACGGCCGCCACTTCAAGGTGCCGGGGGCCGAAAACGGTTTCTTCGTCGGGGCGACACTGTTCGATCACGTCACCACCGAGATGAGCATTTACCAGCAGGAGATTTTCGGCCCGGTGCTGGGCATCGTGCGCGTGCCGGACTTCGCCAGCGCGGTGGCGCTGATCAACGCCCATGAGTTCGGTAACGGCGTGTCGTGCTTTACCAGCGATGGCGGGATTGCCCGCGCGTTCGCCCGCAGCATCAAGGTCGGCATGGTCGGCATCAACGTGCCGATTCCGGTGCCCATGGCCTGGCACTCGTTCGGTGGCTGGAAGCGTTCGCTGTTCGGCGACCACCATGCCTACGGCGAAGAAGGCATCCGTTTCTACAGTCGCTACAAAAGCGTCATGCAGCGCTGGCCCGACAGCATTGCCAAAGGTCCCGAGTTCAGCATGCCGACGGCTAAATAATTGACCTGCGCGGAGAACAACAAGAATGAGCAAGCCCCTGCGTTTCGCCTTGAATCGTATGGTCGCACCCCGTTTGTCCCTGCCGGCGTTCGTCGAGCTGGCGCACACCCTCAAGGCCGACGCCATCGAGATCCGCAATGACCTCAAAGGCGTCGAGATCGAAGACGGTACTGCGCCGGAACGCGTGCGTGAATTGTGCGCGGCCACGGGCATCAGCGTGCTGTCGATCAACGCGCTGTATCCGTTTGATGTGTGGAATGACGAGCGCCGTGCACAGGCCTTGAAACTCGCCGCTTACGCCCGTGATTGTGGCGCTCGGGGACTGGTCATGTGCCCACTCAACGAGCGTGGCGACTTGCGCAGTGAAGCCGGGCGCGCGGCCGCTTTGCGCACCGCGCTGACGCAACTGGCGCCAATCCTGCGCGAGCACGCCATCCTCGGCTTCATCGAACCGCTGGGTTTCGAAGAATGTTCGCTGCGGCGCAAACGCACGGCGGTGGAGGCGATCAAAAGTGTCGGCGGGCTGGATGTGTTCCGCCTGGTGCATGACACCTTTCATCATCACCTGGCCGGTGAACAGGAATTTTTTCCCGAGCTGACCGGGCTGGTTCATATCTCCGGGGTCGAGCAGACCGACGCGCCGCTGGCAACCATTCGTGACGGTCATCGGGTGCTGGTGGGTGAAAGCGACATGCTCGGTAACGCAGCGCAGATCGAACGGTTGCTCGGCGAGGGTTATGACGGCTATCTGTCGTTCGAGCCGTTCGCCGACAGCGTCCATGGTCTGGCGGATATCCGGACGGCACTCGGCGCCAGCATGGATCACCTGCAGAAGACCCTTAGCTGACTTTCCCGTAGAGAACGGATGTGCATTTGAAAGGTGCGGTTATGACCACAACAAGACTGACCATGGCCCAGGCCCTGGTGAAATTCCTCGACAACCAGTACATCGAAGTCGATGGCGTCCAGAGCAAATTCGTCGCCGGGGTCTTTACCATTTTCGGCCACGGCAACGTGCTGGGCCTGGGGCAGGCGCTGGAGCAGGACAGCGGTGACCTGATCGTCCATCAGGGCCGCAACGAGCAGGGCATGGCCCACGCGGCAATCGGTTTCGCCAAGCAGCATCTGCGGCGCAAGATCTACGCCTGCACGTCATCCGTCGGGCCTGGCGCGGCGAACATGCTGACCGCTGCCGCCACCGCGACGGCCAACCGCATTCCGTTGCTGCTGTTGCCCGGTGACGTCTACGCCTGTCGGCAACCGGACCCGGTGTTGCAGCAGATCGAGCAGTTCCACGACTTGAGCATCAGCACCAACGATGCGTTCAAGGCGGTGAGCAAATACTGGGACCGGATCAACCGTCCCGAGCAACTGATGACGGCGGCGATCCACGCCATGCGCGTACTCACCGATCCTGCCGAAACCGGCGCGGTCACTCTGGCCTTGCCTCAGGACGTGCAGGCGGAAGCGTATGACTATCCCGATTACTTTCTGCAAAAGCGCGTCCATCGCATCGAGCGCCGGCCGGCCACCGAAGCGATGCTGGGCGACGCGCTGGCGCTGTTCAAAGGCAAACGCAAACCGCTGATCATTTGCGGTGGCGGGGTCAAGTACTCGGGCGCCAACGCCGCCTTGCAGGCATTCGCCGAGCGCTTCGACATTCCCTTCGCCGAAACCCAGGCCGGCAAGAGTGCCGTGGTGTCCAGCCATCCGCTGAATGTTGGCGGGATTGGCGAGACCGGTTGCCTGGCGGCGAATCTGCTGGCCAGGGAAGCGGATCTGGTCATCGGCATCGGCACCCGTTACAGCGATTTCACCACCGCTTCGAAATCGTTGTTCCAGCATCCGGACGTGCAATTTCTCAACCTCAACATCAGCCCGTGCGATGCGCTGAAGCTCGACGGCGTGCAATTGCTGGCGGACGCCCGAAGCGGTTTGCTGGCGCTGACCGAAGCACTGGGCGACTACCGTTCCGGCTGGGGCGATCAGCCCCGCGAAGCCCGGGCACGGCTGGATGAAGAAGTAGATCGGGTTTTTCAGATCGAATACCAGACCCAGGATTTCGTCCCGGAAATCAACGACCACCTGGACCCGGCGGTGCTGCGCGAATTCATCGAGCTGACCGGCTCCTGCCTGACCCAGAGCCGCGTCCTCGGCGTGCTCAATGAAACCCTCGCCGATGACGCGGTGATCGTTGCCGCCGCCGGCAGCCTGCCCGGCGATTTGCAACGCAGTTGGCGCAGCAAGGGCGTGAACACCTATCACGTCGAGTACGGCTATTCGTGCATGGGTTATGAGGTCAATGCCGCGCTGGGGGTGAAGCTCGCCGAGCCTGAGCGTGAGGTCTACGCGCTGGTGGGCGACGGCTCCTACATGATGCTGCACTCGGAGCTGGCGACCTCGATTCAGGAGCGGCGCAAGATCAACGTGGTGTTGTTCGACAACATGACGTTCGGCTGCATCAACAACTTGCAGATGGGCAACGGCATGGACAGCTTCGGCACCGAATTCCGTTTCCGCGACCCACAATCCGGCAAGCTCGACGGCGCTTTTGTGCCGGTGGATTTCGCCATGAGCGCGGCGGCCTATGGCTGCAAGACCTACAAGGTGCACACCGTTGAAGAGCTGCGCGCCGCGTTGGCGGATGCGCGTCTGCAATCGGTGTCGACCCTGATCGACATCAAGGTCCTGCCCAAGACCATGATCCACGGCTACCTGTCGTGGTGGCGGGTCGGCGTGGCGCAAGTTTCCACCAGCGCCCGCACCGACGCGGTGGCTCAGACCCTTAATGAACGACTGGCGAAGGCCCGTCAGTACTGATTGCCCTAAAACCAACAAAAAAATTCACAGGAGAATCTTTATGTCATTGAAGCTAGGCGTCATCGGCACCGGCGCCATCGGCCAGGACCACATCCGGCGTTGCAGCCAGACCTTGCTCAACAGCCAGGTGGTGGCGGTCACCGACATCAATTTGCAGCAGGCGGCCAGGGTCGTTGCCGATCTGAAACTGACCGCCGAGGTTTATCCCGACGGCCATGCGCTGATCAAGGCGCCGGAAGTCGAGGCGATCCTCGTCACCTCCTGGGGGCCGAGCCACGAAGCGTTCGTGCTGGCGGCGATTGCCGCCGGCAAACCGGTGTTCTGCGAGAAGCCGCTGGCGGTCACCGCCGAAGGCTGCCGCAAGATCGTCGAGGCCGAAGTGGCCCACGGCAAGCGTCTGGTGCAGGTCGGTTTCATGCGTCCGTACGACGAGGGTTATCGCGCGTTGAAAGCGGTGATCGACAGCGGTCAGATCGGCGAACCGTTGATGCTGCATTGCGCCCACCGCAACCCGACCGTGGGCGAAAACTACAAGACCGACATGGCGATCACCGACACGCTGATTCACGAACTCGACGTGCTGCGCTGGTTGCTCGACGACGATTATGTTTCGGTACAAGTGGTGTTCCCGCGCAAGAGCAGCAAGGCCCTTGCACATCTGAAAGACCCGCAGATCGTTCTGCTGGAAACCGCCAAGGGCACGCGCATCGATGTCGAAGTCTTCGTCAATTGCCAGTACGGCTACGACATCCAGTGCGAAGTGGTGGGGGAGACCGGTATCGCCAAGCTGCCGGAGCCATCGCAGGTGCAATTGCGCAGTGGGGCGAAGCTGTCCAACGCGATCCTGATGGACTGGAAGGATCGCTTCATCGCGGCGTATGACGTTGAGTTGCAGGCGTTCATCGATGGCGTGCGCGCCGGGCAGGTTGGCGGGCCTTCGGCGTGGGACGGCTTTGCCGCCGCTGTCGCTGCCGATGCCTGCATCGAGGCGCAAGGCAGCGGGGCCATCGTCAGGGTTGCACTCCCTGATCGGCCGCGTTTCTACGGCTGAGGCCATCAGTGTCTGAATAGAGGAGTCAGGTATGCGTATCGGACTTGTCGGTTACGGCCATGGTGGCCGATTTTTCCATGCTCCGCTGATCAGCAGTTTGCCGGCGGCGACCTTCGTTGGGGTGGTCACGCGTTCCGCGCAGCGTCGGCAGTTGCTCGCGGCGGAACATCCGGGGGTGCCGGCCTTCGACAGCATCGGCCAGTTGGTGGAGGCCGGAATTGATGTGCTGGTGGTGTCGACCCCGCTCAAGGGGCGTCCGGCACTGGTACTCGACGGCATTGAGCATGGTGTGGCGGTGGTCAGCGACAAGCCGTTCGCCGCCGATGCGCAACAGGCGCAAACCCTGATCACCATGGCCGAGCGTCAGGGAGTGCGGCTGAGTGTCTATCAGAACCGACGCTGGGACTCGGACTTCCTGACGGTGCGCAAGCTCATCGAGGCGGGTGTGCTGGGTCATGTCAGCCGTTTTGAATCGCGGATCGAGCGCTACTCGCCGCAGTCGGTGAACAACGCCAGCGGTGGTGGTTTCCTGCGCGATCTGGGCAGTCATCTGGTGGATCAGGCGTTGCTGCTGTTCGGTCCGGTGACGCAGGTCTACGCCGAACTGGATTACCTGGAACAGGGCCAGGCCCTCGATAACGGCTTCTTCATGTCCCTGACCCACGCCAGCGGGGTGATTTCACACCTGGGCGGCAGTTGCCTGCAAAACACCCCAGGCCCGCGCTTTCGGGTGACCGGCACGCGAGGCTGTTACAGCGTTGATGGTCTGGACGGGCAAGAGGCGTCAGCGCTCGCCGGGCTCTCGCCGAAAACCTGTGGCGAACGCTGGGGCGTGGAAGAGCATCGGCGCTGGGGCTGGTTCGAGCAGGGCGAGGAGCGTGAGAAGGTGCCTTCGGAGCGCGGTTGCTGGAACCAGTTCTATTTACAGCTGCAAACTGCATTGCAGAGCGGTGGACCATTGCCTGTGGAGGCCCGTGACGCATTGGCCACCACCCGTGTGCTAGACGCTGCGCTGCTGAGTTTCAAGCGACGTCAGGTGGTGGAATTGAGCCCGTTCGCCAGTCACGGAATAAAACCATAATAAAATTCTAAAATGAGTTGATATGGAAAATATTTTCCAATAAAGTCGTTTTCAGACAGACCTGCCCTACATCCTGTTTCAACGTTTTTCCTGCTTGTCCGCTTACTGAAAATCGTCATGCCTCATCCATAAAACCAACAAGAATGTGGAGAAAGACTTTTCATGAAGACCAAGATCCGTTTTGCCTCACTGGCCTTGTCACTGATGTTTGCCAGCGGCGCTGCACTCGCTGACATGAAGATCGGCGTGAGCATGTCCCAGTTCGATGACACCTGGCTGACCTACCTGCGTGAATCCATGGACAAGAAAGCCAAGTCCTATCCCGACGGTGTCCAGTTGCAGTTCGAAGACGCGCGCAGCGACGTGGTCAAGCAACTGAGCCAGGTCGAAAGTTTCATCAGCCAGAAAGTCGATGCCATCGTGGTCAACCCGGTGGATACCGCCGCCACCAAGAAAATCACTGAAGCGGCCGTCAAGGCCGGCATTCCGCTGGTCTACGTCAACCGTCGTCCCGATGATCTGAACCTGCCCAAGGGCGTGGTGACGGTGGCGTCCAACGATCTGGAGGCCGGTGAAATGCAGATGCAGTACCTGGCCGACAAGATGGGAGGCAAGGGCGACATCGTGATTTTGCTCGGCGACCTGGCGAACAACTCCACCACCAACCGCACCAAAGGCGTCAAAGAGGTGCTGGCCAAATACCCGAACATCAAGATCGAGCAGGAGCAGAGCGGCACCTGGCTGCGCGATAAAGGCATGACCCTGGTCAACGACTGGCTGACCCAGGGCCGCAAGTTCGACGCGGTCGTCTCCAACAACGATGAAATGGCCATCGGCGCCGCAATGGCCCTGCAACAGGCTGGCGTCGAAAAGGGCAGCGTGCTGATTGCCGGGGTCGACGGCACGCCGGACGGCTTGAGTGCGGTGAAGCGCGGCTCGCTGGCGGCTTCGGTGTTCCAGGACGCCAAGGGCCAGGCTGACGGCTCCATCGACACCGCCGTGAAAATGGCCAGAAACGAACCGGTCGAGCCAGCCGTCTGGGTGCCGTTTCGCCTGATCACGCCGCAAAACGTCGACCAGTTCAAATAGTCCGTCCGTTCAATAACAACAATAAGCACGCAAGGTGGCCCCGGCGACCTTGCTGATGGAGTACCTGATCATGTTCGCTTCAGCGACTGCTTCGAGCACCCCTCTGGCGGGTGTCCAGCCAGCTGCAACATCTGTCGATGAGCCGTATCTGCTGGAGATCATCAACGTCAGCAAGGGATTCCCCGGTGTGGTGGCGTTGTCCGATGTGCAGTTGCGGGTGCGTCCCGGCTCCGTGCTGGCGCTGATGGGCGAAAACGGTGCCGGCAAGTCCACCCTGATGAAAATTATCGCCGGCATCTACCAGCCGGACGCTGGCGAAATACGCCTGCGGGGCAAGCCGATCGTGATCGAGACGCCGCTGGCAGCGCTTCAGGCCGGGATCGCGATGATTCACCAGGAGCTCAATCTGATGCCGCACATGAGCATCGCCGAAAATATCTGGATCGGCCGTGAGCAGCTCAACGGTTTGCACATGATCGACCACCGGGAAATGCACCGCTGCACCGAAAAACTGCTGCAACGCCTGCGCATCAACCTCGACCCGGAAGAACAGGTCGGCAACCTGAGCATCGCCGAGCGGCAGATGGTCGAGATCGCCAAAGCCGTGTCCTACGATTCCGACATCCTGATCATGGACGAACCGACGTCGGCCATCACCGACAAGGAGGTCGCCCACCTGTTTTCGATCATTGCCGACCTGAAAAGCCAGGGCAAAGGCATCATCTACATCACCCACAAAATGAACGAAGTGTTCGCCATCGCCGATGAAGTGGCGGTGTTTCGCGATGGCGCCTACATCGGCCTGCAACGGGCCGAAAACATGGACAGCGACAGCCTGATTTCGATGATGGTCGGTCGCGAACTGAGTCAGTTGTATCCGCTGCGCGAACAGCCGAGCGGCGACCTGCTGCTGTCGGTGCGCGACCTCCGGCTCGACGGCGTCTTCAAAGGGGTGTCTTTCGATCTGCATGCCGGGGAAATCCTGGGCATTGCCGGGCTGATGGGGTCTGGACGCACCAATGTCGCCGAAGCGATTTTCGGCATTACCCCAAGCGATGGCGGCGAAGTGCGCCTCGATGGTCAGGTGGTGCACATCAGCGATCCGCACATGGCGATCGAGAAGGGCTTTGCGTTGCTGACCGAAGATCGCAAGTTAAGTGGCCTGTTCCCGTGTTTGTCGGTGCTGGAAAACATGGAGATGGCGGTGCTGCCGCACTACGCCGGCCACGGTTTCATCCAGCAAAAGGCCTTGCGGGTGCTGTGTGAAGACATGTGCAAGAAACTGCGGGTGAAAACCCCTTCCCTGGAACAGTGCATCGACACCTTGTCCGGCGGCAACCAGCAGAAAGCCTTGCTGGCGCGCTGGCTGATGACCAACCCGCGCATCCTGATTCTCGACGAGCCGACCCGAGGCATCGATGTCGGCGCCAAGGCCGAGATCTACCGGCTCATCGCCTGCCTCGCCGGCGAAGGCATGGCGGTGATCATGATTTCCTCGGAACTGCCGGAAGTGCTCGGCATGAGTGACCGGGTGATGGTCATGCACGAGGGCGACCTGATGGGCACCCTCGACCGCAGCGAAGCGACTCAGGAGCGGGTCATGCAACTGGCCTCCGGCATGACGGCGATCCACTAGGTTTTCAACGAATTTGAGGCTGGCGGCGGTTTTTGCCGCGTCCGGCACCGCACAAGAAGGGTGAGTGGTTATGAACGCGATACTGGAAAACAAGCCTGGAACGGCCCCGGTCAGAAGTCGTCGGCGCTTGCCGACCGAACTGAGCATTTTCCTGGTGCTGATCGGCATCGGCCTGGTCTTCGAAATGTTCGGCTGGATCGTGCGTGACCAGAGTTTTCTGCTGAACTCCCAGCGTCTGGTCCTGATGATCCTGCAAGTGTCGATCATCGGTCTGCTGGCGATTGGCGTGACCCAGGTCATCATCACCACGGGCATCGATTTGTCGTCGGGCTCGGTGCTGGCCTTGTCGGCGATGATTGCCGCGAGCCTGGCGCAGACCTCTGATTTCGCCCGGGCGGTATTCCCCTCGCTGACGGACCTGCCGGTGTGGATTCCGGTGATTGCCGGGCTCGGTGTCGGGCTGCTGGCGGGCGCTATTAACGGCAGCATCATTGCCATCACCGGGATTCCGCCGTTCATTGCCACCCTCGGCATGATGGTTTCGGCCCGTGGCCTGGCGCGTTATTACACCGAAGGCCAGCCGGTGAGCATGCTCTCGGACTCCTACACGGCGATCGGTCACGGCGCGATGCCGGTGATCATTTTCCTGGTGGTGGCGGTGATCTTCCATATCGCGCTGCGCTACACCAAGTACGGTAAATACACCTACGCCATCGGCGGCAACATGCAGGCGGCGCGCACGTCAGGGATCAACGTCAAGCGTCATCTGGTCATCGTCTACAGCATCGCCGGCTTGCTGGCGGGACTGGCCGGCGTGGTGGCTTCGGCGCGTGCCGCGACCGGCCAGGCCGGGATGGGCATGTCCTATGAACTGGATGCGATTGCGGCGGCGGTCATCGGCGGCACCAGCCTGGCGGGCGGGGTAGGGCGCATCACCGGCACGGTCATCGGTGCGCTGATCCTCGGGGTGATGGCCAGCGGGTTCACGTTCGTCGGGGTCGATGCCTACATTCAGGACATCATCAAAGGCCTGATCATCGTGGTGGCGGTGGTCATCGACCAATACCGCAACAAACGCAAGGTCAAGCGTTGAGTCCGAGGGCAAAAAGACCATCGACAGGCGGCAAAGTGCTGGCCCCCGGATTCTGCTTCCACCGGCAAACTCGCCCTTTTTCAAAAGGTTAGGTTTGCCTATGCGGACGATCGTCATCACCGTTGCAACGCTTTCCCTGGCTCTCCTCGCGCTGGACGTCCAGGCCAGGGAACTGAGCAAGAGCCATCGTTTTGCTTGTACCTGGGGTTCGGATATCGCCGCCGGCGCGCAGCAGTCGAAGCTGTCGGGGATGTCCCTGTATGGCGCCCGCAAGCGCTTGCAGGTGCGCAAGTTCCAGCAGCCATGGATGCGCATGACGGCGATGGGGATCACCGAGCAGACCTACAACAGCACCTCGCGGCTCAAGCCTGCGGATGTCAAGCAGACTTACTACGAGCAGTGCGTGCGGCATGAGCTGGCGCAGCGATAAATAAAGAAGCCCGACCTGAACAGGTCGGGCTTTTTCATGGGCGCCGCGAACGCAGTATCACTTGTCACTTTCGCAATTGACCATCCACGACACGCCAAAGCGATCCACCAGCATGCCGAAGCGTGCGGCCCAGAAAGTCGCTTCCAGGGGCATGTCGACCCGACCATCCTTGGCCAGTGCGTTGAACACCTGCTCGGCTTGCGCAATGGTGTCGACGTTGAGAGAAATCGAGCAGCCGCTCATGCCCTGGGTTGGCCGGTCGGGCGTGGTGTCGGAGGCCATCAACATCTGGTCGCCGACTTTCAGGCAGGTGTGGATGATCAGGTTGTGGTGTTCTTTCGGCACGTGCTCGGCGGCGGGTGTTTCGCCGAAGGTCATCATCGCTTCGAGCTTGCCGTGCAGCGCTTGCTCGTAAAAGGTGAAGGCGGCACGGCAGTCGCCGTTGAAGATCAGGTACGGGTTGATTTTCATGGTGGTACTCCCGAACAGGCAGTGAAACGCAGCGCGGCCGGGTGTGCCGAAGCTGCATCATGGATGGACTCCATCCAGCAAAGCGTTAGAGCGCTGAATTGCCAGCCGATACTGCAAATTTTTTCTGTGGAATGACCGACGGTGTGCCGTCAGTTGGATGGCCTCATGATTCCCGCGCGCTGTGAACCGCCGCAGAGCCGGCTACGTGTGTCGCAGGTTTGTTCTGCATCAACGCATCGATGGCCTTGCGGTAGTTTTGCCCACCCAGCGCCATGCTGTTGTTGTGGGTCGCACCGGGCACCAGCAACAGGCGTTTGGGTTGTCGGGCAGCGGCAAACAACTGCTCGCTGAAGCGTGGCGGGACGAAGGCGTCGGCCAGACCATGCACCACCAGCAGGGGCATATGGATGTCGGCGATCTTGTCGATGGAATCGAATTTTTGCGACAGCAACCAGCGTACCGGTAGCGAGGTGTTCGCGACGGCGGCGGCGACATCCGCCAGAGAGGTGAAGGTGGATTCGATGACCAGGCCCCGCACCGGTAGCGGCGTATGGTTTCTGGCGGCGTTCTGGCCCAGTTCGGCGGCCAGGTCGATGGCGACCGCCCCACCCAGGGAGTGCCCGTAGATCAGGCGTTTGCTCGGGTCAGGTTGCAGCAACTGGAAACGCTCCCACGCTACCCGCGCATCTTCGTAGACGGTGCTTTCCGAAGGCAGATCGCCGTGGCTCTGGCCGAAGCCGCGATAATCGATAGCCAGTACCGAGTAACCCGCCGCGCGCAGTTGTTCGATACGAAACAGTTGCCCGGTGAGGTTCCAGCGCACGCCGTGCAGGTAAAGAATGGCCGGGGCGTTCGCACGCTCCGCCGGCCACCACCAGGCATGAATGTTCTGTCCGGCCTTGAAGCTCTTGGGCCGCAGCTCGAGTTCCTGAACGCTGTCGGGCAAGCCGTGATACCAGCCTGCCGTCCCCGGTTCGATGCGAAACAGCAGTTTGCGCTCCGTGTGTTCGAGTACCGCGCAACTCGCCGGCAGGCCGATGATCAGCGCGGCCATGCAGGCAAACGCCAGACGGCGGCGTCGAAGTCGGGTCATGAAGGCGAGGAGCATTAAACGTTTCACCGGTGCGCGGACAAAGAACGCTTTTTACCAGAAGCGTTGGCCCACGCGAGACATTTTCGACCACCGTGAGCCCGCAACGATTACAAAATGCTGCAACGGCTCAACCGATCTCCAGCACGATCTTGCCGATGTGGTCGCCAGCCTCCATATGGGCATGGGCCAGGTTCGCATCGGTGAGCGGATAAACCTTGTCGATCATCGGCAGGCAACGCCCGCTCGCCAGCACCGGCCATACATGTTCGTGCAGTTGCGCGGCGATGGTGGCTTTCTCCGCAGTGGTGCGGGGGCGCAACAGCGAACCGGTAACCACCGCGCGCTTGGCGAGAATGGCCAGCAGGTTGATGTCGTTGGCCCGGGCACCGCCCAGAAAGCCCAGCATCACCAATCGACCGTCCATCGCCAGGGCACTGACGTTCCCGTTCAGATAAGAGCCGCCCATGATGTCGAGGATCACATCGACACCCTGGCCGGCGGTTTTTTCAGCAATGACTGTGGCGAAATCTTCTTCACGGTAATTGATCGCCCGACCGCCCAGGTTCTCGATTGCCGCACATTTTTCGGCACTGCCGGCGGTGGCGAAGGCTTCGATGCCGAACTCGCGGCAGAGCATCAACGCGGTGGTGCCGATGCCGCTGGTGCCGCCATGGATCAATACGCGCTGGCCCGCACGGGCACCGCCGAGGCCGAACAGGTTGGCCCAGACCGTGAAGAAGGTTTCCGGTATCGCGGCGGCCTGCACCCAGTCCAGCCCCTCTGGGATCGGCAGGGCCTGACCGGCCGGAACGGTGCAGTATTCGGCGTAACCGCCACCGTTGGTCAGCGCACAGACCCGGTCACCCACCGCGAAGGTGCTGACACCCACGCCGACTGCCACCACTTCACCGGCCACTTCCAGCCCAGGTATCGGGTTCATGCCGGGCCTCATCGGATACTGGCCGGCGCGCTGCAAGGCATCCGGACGATTGATGCCGGCGGCGTGGACGCGAATCAGCACTTCGCCTTCAGCGGCGGTTGGCAGCGGCACTCGGCGCGGTTGCAGAACGTCCGGGCCACCGGGCTGGGTGATTTCGATACGGGTCATTTCATTGGGCAGCGTCATTTTGGTTTCCTGGCAGGCAAAAGGTCTGTAAATGGGAGCGCAGCCGGGAGGCAATGATTCCCGCTAACGATCCTTTCAGTGTTTATGGCGCCCAGCATATCGGCTATCGTTGCTGCGTTTATGCAGCGATTTCGCTGCTTGATGATGCGAAATTGCAGCGGTGGAATAAACGATGAATTGGGATGATGCGCGGGTGTTTCTCGCTGTCTGTCGCGAGTCGACGTTGCGTGGCGCCGCGCGGGTGTTGGGTGTGGATCAGGCCACGGTGGGGCGGCGCATCAACGCGCTGGAAAGGTCCTTGAGCGCCACGCTGTTCCTGCGTACCTCTGAGGGCTATGCGCTGACGGCAGTGGGTGAAGCGGCATTCAAATCTGCGGAAAAAATGGAACATTCGGCGCTGGAACTGGAGCGACAGATCCAGGGTCTGGACGATCGTCTGACCGGAACTGTCCGCGTCAGTACCACCGATTCGCTGGCGATCGACTTCCTGATCCCGGCAATGGCGCGATTGCACGAGCGGCACCCGGATGTGCGCGTGCAATTGGACGCCACCACGCAGATGCTCAGTCTGGCCAAGCGCGAAGCCGACATCGCCGTGCGCAATGCACGCCCGGACAATCCCGACCTGATCGCCCGACGCATCGCCCGCTGGCCGGTGGGGCTGTTTGCATCGCAGGCGTATATCGATGCCCACGGCGTACCGACACCCGGTACGGCGTTCGAGGGGCATGATCTGGTCGTCTATCAGCCGTATCTGGAGCGCAGCCAGGAGATGACGCTGGTCAACGAACCCGTGAGTCGCGGGCGCATTGTCGCGAGTCTGGGTTCCAGTCTGCTGGGCCGCCGCTCGATCGCTGCTGGCCTTGGTGTAGGAGAAGTCCCGGTTTACATGGGGAATCGTGACGGGCTGGTTCGACTCTGGCCGGAGCGAACACGGTCGTTGCCCTACGAGGTCTGGCTGGTGACCCACGCCGACTTGCGCCATACGGCGAGGGTCAAGGCGGTCATCACGCAGATTGTCGAAGCGTTTGCAGCCGAAAATGAGTAGTGCGGGCGCGCCGTTTGAGTGGTTTTAGCCAACTACATTGCTTGGAGATTTTGCCTACAACTGCACCGGAATCCGCTGGCTTGTGAGTCATGTGGACTCGGCCTTATCGTTTCTGAAACCTCTTGCGGGGCGGATGGCTCGCCTGGGAGGGGATCAATCAGGGACGTATTGATAAGCAGCAGAGGTGTGGAATTGCTTGCAAGGGAATTCAGCCAATTTCAAGAATGTGACATGGCCCGTGAATCTGACGGTATCGACTCCATGAACGACAAGACAAGTGATGTATTCAACGCCAGGCTCGAAGCGATCGAGGTGAAAACGGACGCTCGAGTCGATGCCCTGCGCGCGAGCCTTGATACGTTCGTTGCGGCTCAAGCAGAGCGGGACAAGGCCCAACAGGAACACCAGCAGTATTGGCTGAAAGTGCAGGAACGGCTGATGTTGCGGCAGAAACGTGCTCAGGAGCGTGCCCGGCTGGAATGGGAGAAAACTCAGGAGGCCGCCCGGCAGGAGTCCCAGAGATTACAGGAGACCGCCCGGCAGGAATCCCAGAGATCACAGGAGGCTGCCCGGCAGGAGTCCCAGAGATCACAGGAGGCTGCTCGCCAGGAGTTCCAGAGATCGCAGGAAGCCGCTCGGCAGGAATGGCAGCAGTCTCAGCAGAAGGCTCGGGAGGAATGGCAGAAAGCGCATGAAAAAGAACGACGGGAGCGCGAAAAAAACGAGGTTATTGCTCGGCAGGAGCGCGAGAAGGGGCGTAAGGCCTACGACATCGCTCAACGGGAGCGCGACAAGCGTCTCGAATTGATGTTCGAACGGGTCGTCAAGGCTGAAGAGCGTGCGGAAGACTATACGAGGCAAATTGTAAGTTTCAAACGCAGTCACTACGCAGGTGCTGTCGTGCAGTTGTTCGCTGCCGTGGCGATACTGGTGGGCGCCATGTATGCCAACCAGGCCAACGTCATGGTAGCGATGCAGACCACGTTGTCGGTGATCCAGGCCGTCAAGGATGCGAATACATCGTCAGTGGTGATGCCGGCATCAGCCACGACAGAATGAAAAACGGCCTTCAATGAAGGCCGTTTTTTGTGGGTGATGAAGTCATGCCTCATGGCATTTCCGGCAACTCCTGAGGCCGCAGATCAAACACCAGTACTTCGGCATCGATGCCGTTGCTCAGGGTGAGTGCCTGTTCTTCGCGAACCCGCACGCCGTCACCTTCCTGCAATTGCACGCCGTTGAGTTCAACGCTGCCGCGAGCGACATGCACGTAGGCATAGCGGTTGGCAGCCAATTTCAGGGTTGCGCTTTCCGCTCCGTCGAACAGGCCGGCATACACACGGGCATCCTGGCGTACTTTCAGCGAGCCATCGGTGCCTTCCGGAGAAATGATGAGCTTGAGGCGACCCCGTTTGGTTTGCGAGCTGAAGTGCTCTTGCTGGTAGCGCGGTTTGGCGCCCCCGACATCCGGCACGATCCAGATTTGCAGGAAGTGCACAGGCTTGCTCGCCGAGTGGTTGAACTCGCTGTGGGCCACACCGCTGCCGGCGCTCATCAGTTGCACATCGCCGGGACGAATGACCGAGCCGGTGCCGAGTGTATCCTTGTGTTCCAGCGCGCCTTCGAGCACGTAGGAGAAGATTTCCATGTCGCGGTGCGGGTGTTGGCCGAAGCCTTTGCCAGCGGCGACGCGGTCATCATTGATCACCAGCAGGTCGGAAAAACCCTGCTCGCGAGGGTTACGGTAGCTCGCGAAGGAAAAGGTGTGGAACGACTTCAACCAGCCATGATTGGCGAGGCCACGATCGGAGGCTTTGCGAAGGGTCAGCATGATGAAATCTCCTTTCAGGACGTGAATTCGTCCGAGTGAGGAGAAGGTTACTGTTAACCGATCTGTGTAATAAGTAGATGAAAATTGAAATACTGTCTCCTTGCAGTTGACAGTTTTGCGCGGTTTTACCTGAGCGTTTTACTCGCCATAATGCGGCGGCTTATAACTGTTCATTGATTTCAGTGATGTCATTCCATGAAAACTGTAGCGATGGTGCTGTTTCCCGAGTTTCTCCTGCTGGACATGGCCGGGCCGCTGGAAGTGTTTTCGGTGGCGAATCGCTACTTGAAAGCACAAGACCACTATCAATTGGTCACCCTCGGCACCGAGCGCGGGCCGTTGCGCGCATCCAACGGTGTTCTGATGCATGCCGACCGGCATATCGATGAGGTCGACGACAGTTTTGATCTGTTGCTGGTGCCGGGTGGTCCGGGGGCCTACAACGAAAAACATCCGCCACTGCTCGCCTGGCTGCCGGGTGCGGTCAAGCGCAGTCAGCGCTACGGGTCGATCTGCACCGGGGCTTTCGTGCTCGGTCATGCCGGCCTGTTGAACGGCTTTCGCGCGACCACCCACTGGAACTACACCGAGCGTTTGATCAAGAGTTTTCCCCAGACCATCGTCGAGACCGATCAGATCTACGTTGAGGATCGCAATCTCATCACTTCGGGCGGTGTTACCGCCGGCATTGATATGGCGCTGGCGGTGGTCGCCCATGACCATGGCAAGAAACTCGCCCAGGATGTGGCCAAAGTGCTGCTGGTGGTGATGAAGCGTCAGGGCGGGCAGGCGCAGTTCAGCCCGTTGATGGCAGCGGTGGCGCCTCAGGAAACCCCGATCACCCGCGTGCAGAACCATGTTCTGGAGCATCTCGACGAAACGTTCAGCGTCGAGCGCATGGCCGGTCTGGCGAACATGAGCGCGCGGCATTTTGCCCGGGTGTTCGCCCGCGAGGTGAACATGACACCCATGGAGTTCCTGCAGAACGCGCGTATCGATTGCGCGCGAAACTTGTTGGAAACCAGTGACCTGCCATTGAAAACCGTGGCGTACAAGAGTGGTTTCGGCAGTGTGCGCCACATGCGTTTTCTGTTCGGCGAAAAGCTCGGACTGACACCGACGCAGTACCGCGAACAGTTCAGCTAGAGCGATTCTGTCCGTCTGGCGCACCCGGATGTCCGTGTTGCGCCCTGCGTGAGACTTGTTCCGTCACCGAGGGCTGCGAAGATAGCGGTCATGAACAGCCTCAACGATTTGAGTTCGGCGTCGGTCCTGCGTTTTGGTCCGTACGCATTTCACTTGCGCCAACGGCTGATCCTCGAAGGGGATCGGCAACTGCGCATGGGGGGGCGTGCGCTGGACATTCTGCAAGTGTTGGTCGAGCGTGCCGGCCGGGTGGTCAGCAAGGAGCGATTGATCGCTCTGGTGTGGCCGACTTCCGTGGTGGAAGAGATCAACCTGCGCGTACACATCGCCGCGCTGCGTCGAGCTTTGGGCGATGGCGAAAACGGTCAGCGCTACATCATCAATGTGCCACAGTGCGGCTACAGTTTTGTCGCCCCGGTGCAAGGCGACAGTGTCCCGCAGGTGGCGTTCGAAACTCTGCAGGCGCCTCAGCACAATCTGCCGGCACGTTTGACGCCGGTCACCGGCCGCGACTCGCTGATTGGCGGTCTGGTGCGGCAATTGCCGTTGTCGCGACTGATGACGATCACCGGACCGGCCGGGGTCGGCAAGACCACCGTAGCCCTGCGTGCGGCCGAGTTGCTGCTGCAACATTTTGCCGATGGCGTCTGGCTGGTGGACTTCTCGCAGATCGATAGCTCCACGTCGTTGCTCGAACATGTGCTGCGCACCCTCGATACCGATTTCACCACACTCACCGCGTGCCATGCCTTGCTGGTGCTGGACAATTGCGAGCATTTGCGCGAGGCCTGCCGGGGGCTGCTGGAAAAACTGCTGGGTGCGGCACCACGCCTGTCGGTCCTTGCCACCAGTCGCCAGGCGTTGCAGGTCGGGCTGGAAACCGTGCAGCAATTACCGCCCCTGGCCATTCCCAAATCCACTGCGCTGAACAGTGTCGAGGAAGTGATGAGTCACTCGGCGGTGCAGTTGTTCGTCAGTCGTGCCCGGGCGCGGCAACAGGGTTTCAGTTTGCGCGAGCAGGATCTGAAGGCTGTGCGCGATATCTGCCGGCGGCTGGATGGGCTACCGCTGGCGATCGAACTGGCGGCTGCGCAAATCGATGCGCTGGCAATCGTCGGTGTGCAGGCGCAACTGGATAATTGCCTGCAACTGCTGAGTCATGGGCGGCGCACTGCAGTATCCCGTCATCAGTCGATGAAAGCCGCGCTGGACTGGAGTTATGGACGCTTGAGCGACGCCGAGCGGCAAGTGCTGCAACGGCTGTCGGTATTCAAAATGGCGTTCACGCTGGATGCGGCGATTGGCGTGATCAGTTGTGCCCGGTTGCCTGCTTCGACGCTGGTGGCGCTGGTCGAGCAACTGGCGGACAAGTCACTGCTGAGCGTGGAGCGGGGCGGCGCGGTGCTGCGTTACCGGATGCTCAACACCACGCGCCGCTATGCCTGCGAACAGCTGGCGCACAGTGGCGAGCTGAATGACTTCGAGCGTCGGCACGCCCGCTACATTGACCGCACCCGCTGGGCTTCAGGCGTGCAGTTGGCGGTGTAACTCGTCAAGCAGCGCGCGGACCTTGCGCAAGTCCGGGGTCGCATAGCCCTCGGTGAAGCGCTGGTAGATCGGCGTCAGCAGTTGCAGCGCTTCGTGGTGGCGCGACTGGCGTTGCCATAATTGCGCCAGTGACGTGGCACTGCGCAGTTCCCAGGCCAGGGCGCCCTGGCGGCGGGCAATGGACAGCGCTTGCTGCAGCACGGTTTCGGCAAGCTCCGAGTTGCTGGCCGCTGCTCTTGCGCTTTCGCGGGCAAGCCCGCCAAGAGGTTCGTCCAGACATCTCGACTCCTCGGCCAACAACCCCTCGGCCCGCACCCGCAGAATCTCCGCTGTACTCCAGCCCGCCGCGCCACTGTTCGCCCGCGCAAGCAAGTCGTCATCAATGAACGCGCTGTCGAGGGTGACCATGATTTCCTTGATCAACCCGCTGTTATTCGGCGGCGCCAACGTCTCGGCACCGGCATTGATGACCTGCGCGTAGTGCCGGCCCCAGGTGTGGAACAGCAATACCGAATGTTTCTGCGCCTGTTCCAGCAGCAGTTGCAGCAAGGCGCGAGCGTTCTGTTGGTCGCCGTTGTAATGGGCGATCAGGCAACTGGCGAGGGCCAGGGTGTAGCAAATCGAGGTGCCGTGATCGATTTGCACGGCGATATCCAGTGCCTGCCGCGCGGTGCGCCAGGCCTGTTCGGGCAAGCCTTGCAGCCACAGCACCCGGGCGAGGACGGTCAGTGAGGCAACGCTCTGGTCGTATTGCACGCCGAAACCGTGGGTGAAACGGTTGAGGTGGCCGCTGTGGGCCATGCGCTGAATCACCTGTTCGGCGTGAATCCGTGCCTGGAACTGGTCGCCGGCGTAATGCAGGGCCAGCACCCGCAGGCGGTGGGTGCTCAGTAACAGTTGTGGATCGCCGTCCAGCCCCAGGCGATCGAACAGTTCACTTTGTTCCAGCGCCATCTGGTAGTGACCGCAACTGAGGTTGACCGCCATATGCCCGGACACCGCGCGCAACTGGCCAGCCATGTCATCGTGCTGTTGCGCCAGCAGACGCGCGCTGACAAACGCGGCAATGGTTTCCGGGGTGCCGCCCCAGGTGTGATAGCAGGCGCTGCCGAGGGCCAGTTTCAGGGCGATTTCCAGTCGCGGGCAGGGTTCGCTCGAGGACTCCAGTTCCGCCAGCGCCTGACGCACGTAACCGCCGTATTCCTTGAGCAATGACAATTCCTGCCACAGCGGGGCAGACGTGGCGGCCAGCCGCACACCCAGATCCCGCGAACCCTCGCTGTGCAACGCCCAGTACAGGGCGGCACGCAAATCTTCCAGGCCACGGCTGTAGCGCTCGATCCACACCCCGGTCGGGGTATTTTCCCAATCGTTTTGCGCCTGATGCATCAATGTCAGGCAGCGTTCGGCGTGGCGCTCGCGGGTTGTGCCGAGTTCGGCGGCCCGCTCAAGCGTTTCCAGCGCATAACGGCGAGTGGTGTCGAGCAAGCGATAAAACACTTCTTCATCGCCCACTTCGACGCTGAGCAGCGACTTGCCCACCAGTTGCGTGATCGAAGCGAACACCTCACCGGGTTCGACCTGTTGGCCGACGATCACCGCAGCGGCGGACTCCAGGGTGAAACCACCCCGAAACACGCCCAGCCGGCGCAGGCAGATCTGCTCGCAGTGGCTGAGCAGGTTGAAGCTCCAGTCCAGCGTGGCGCGCAGGGTTTCATGCCGGCCCAGACTGGTCTGATTACCCGTCGGCAAACGGCCTTGCAGTTGTGTGAGCAAACCGTCCAGCCCGAGGCTGGCGACCTGCGCCGCCGCCAGTTCCAGGGCCAGCGGAATGCCGTCCAGCCGCCGACAGATTTCGCTCGCCAGTGGCAGCTCGGCGTCGCTCAACTCAAAACTTTCGTGAACGGCCATCGCGCGTTCGACGAACAACTGCAACGCGGAAAACCCCATCGCCTGTTCGCGGTCGAGTACGGCAATCGGCGGTGGGCAGTCGAGGGACTCCAGACGCTGCACGAACTCGCCTTCGGCGCGCAGGCTCTCGCGACTGGTGGCCAGAATGTGTACCTGCGGCGCGCCACGCAAAATGCTCTCGCCGAGCAGGGCCACGGCATCGATCAGGTGTTCGCAGTTGTCGATCACCAGCAGCATCTGCCGGTCGCGCAGACTGTTGATCAGGCAGGCCAGCGGCTCGCTGTCATGCAGCGACAAATCCAGCAGGCCGGCCAGGTGCGAGCAGATCAGCCGTGCATCGTTGAGTGGCGCCAGGTCGAGCAGGCGAATGCCGTCGCGATAGCGTCCGATCAGTTGTTCGGCCACTCGCAGGGCGACAGTGGTCTTGCCGATTCCGCCGGGGCCGACCAGGGTGATGCAGCGCTGGCGGGGCAATTGCGTCATCAGACTGTCGACCAGCGACTGGCGGCCGATCATCCGCGTGCGGCGCAGCGGCAGGTTGTGCCGACCGGGTTTGGCGGGAGGCGGGCTGTCGAGAGATTGCAGGGCGATCGGCGCGACGAAGCTGTAGCCACGCTGTGCCACGGTCACGATGTAACGCTGCCCGGCCTGACCGTCGCCGAGGGCCTTGCGCAGCGCTGCCATGTGGACTCGCAGGTTGATGTCTTCCACCACGCTGTCCGGCCACACCCCGGCGATCAACTGCTGCTTGCTCACCACCTCTCCGGGGTGGGCCAGCAGGATCAGCAGGATGTCCATGGCACGCCGGCCCAGGCGCAACGGCTGGTCGCCTTCGAGCACCAGGCGTTGTCCGGGATGAATCCGATAGGGGCCGAAACCGATGGCCTGATTCGGGGAAAGACTCAACAGCTCACTCCTGCGATGCTTTTTTTATGATCCTGCTCCCGTTCGGCGACGATTCGGTGACGGGCAGGGCGGATCGGCGCTTGAAGTGGCGCAAACCGTCTGATCCGCGATATCCGAGCATATTCCTCAGGATCTGGCGTCAGTGCAATGCGCAGGCTCCGGGGCATTTTTGCCCCGGCATCGGCGTCGGGCGCCGCAACCACTGTATTTAAAGGTCGAAGCCTGTGTCGGGGCACCCGACGACCGGGAAAAATTAACAACGATTAACTCGTCCTGCAGCAGCACTACGTCCAAAACTTCGGGTAATGGAATGCATACGTCCCGGAGGACGCTGCAAATGAGCAAGGTAGTGGTGGTCTATCACAGTGGCTACGGGCATACCCGAGTCATGGCCGAGGCTGTGGCTCAAGGGGTGGAGCGCCACTTGGGCAGTGCCTGCCGGCTGGTTGCGGTGGAGGATGTCGAAGCGCACTGGGACGAGCTGCACCGCGCCGACGCAATCATCTTCGGCGCGCCGACCTACATGGGCAGCGCGTCGGCGGCGTTCAAGCAATTCATGGAAGCGTCGGCGGCGTTCTACCTCGCCAGGCCCTGGCGCGACAAGATCGCCGCGGGGTTCACCAATTCCGGCAGCCTGTGCGGCGACAAGCTCAACACCCTGTTGCAGATGGCGGTGTTCGCCGCGCAGCATTCGATGATCTGGGTGGGCCTGGATCTGCTCCCGGCGCGTTCTGCCGCCGGTCTCTTCGATGGCCAGTTGAACCGTCTCGGTAGCTCTCTCGGGGCGATGTCGCAATCCTGTGTCGAGCAGCCGCCGGAATACGCCCCGCCGCTGGAAGATCGCCGCACCGCCGCGCACCTGGGCGAGCGTGTGGCGCGCCTGGCGCAACGCATGAGTCAGCAATAAATCCTAGAGGAAGGCCCGTTGCAGCGTTGTCGAGGATCGCGACGTTTTGCTTTTCGGATTGCGCACCTCTCGACAGCGCCAGGCAAACGGATTGATCCCTTCACTGCGGGTGAAGATGTGACAGAAGTGCGCCTGATCGCAGAAGCCGCATTCCAGGCTGATTTGCGTCAGGCTCAGGTCGGTGTGCTGGATCAACAGCTTGGCCCGGGCGATGCGTTGGGTGCGAATCCAGTCCTGTGGCGACAGCCCGGTGCTGCATTTGAAAGCCCGCGAGAAGTGACTGCGCGACAGGCAGCAGGCACGGGCCAGCTCGGTGACTTCAAGGCTGTCGCCGAGGCGGTCGAGGATCAGTTGTTTCACCAGGCGTTCGCGCTGCGGGCTGAGACCGCCAGTGCTGCTCTTGAGCGGTTCGCTGGCGACGGTTGGTTGTAAGTGAGCCATGGCCAAAGTCCGTGTCGGGGGGAACGCACGGTCAGCGCTTTCCCTCGGGTCAATAAAACAACGCTGCGCAGAGCAATTCATTGTTGGGCGGTGACCGGAGGCTGACGAGTTAAACGTTGTTAATTGCGCCGTCGAGCAGGCGCGGGATCGAGTAAAGTGCGCAGCACTTGCGTCCGGCATAAAAGGAAAAATACCCATGAACCGTAACGATCTGCGTCGTGTCGACATGAACCTGCTGGTGATTTTCGAAGCGTTGATGTTCGAGAAGAACCTGACCCGCGTTGCCGAAAAGCTGTTCATGGGGCAACCGGCGGTCAGTGCGGCCTTGGGGCGCCTGCGCGATCTGTTCGACGATCCGCTGCTGCTGCGCAACGGGCGCGGCATGGAGCCGACGGCGCGGGCACTGTCCATTCTCGAAGAACTGCAACCGGCCATGGACGTGATCTCTGGTGCGGTCAGCCGGGCCAAGGAATTCGACCCGGCCACCAGTTGTGACCTGTTCCGTATCGGCCTGTCGGACGATGCCGAATTCGGCCTGTTTCCGCCGTTGCTGCGTCAGTTGCAGGAAGAGGCGCCGGGGATCGTGGTCGTGGTGCGTCGTGCCAATTACCTGCTGATGCCGGCGCTGCTGGCCTCCGGGGAAATCTCCGTGGGCGTGAGCTACACCACGGATCTGCCAGCCAACGCCAAACGCAAGAAGCTGCGCGACATTCCCTGCAAAGTCCTGCGCGGCGACGACCGTCCGGGGCCGCTGAGCCTTGACGAATACTGCGCCCGGCCCCATGCGATGGTGTCGTTCTCCGGCGATCTGAGCGGCAACATCGATCTGGACCTGGCCAAGGTCGGACGGACGCGCCGGGTGGTTCTCGGCGTGCCGCAATTCAGCGGTCTGCGCGCGTTGCTGGCGGGCACTGAAATGATCGCCACCGTGCCGGATTACGCGGCCTGCGCGCTGGTGGAGGGCGGCAAACTGCGCGCCGAGGATCCGCCGTTCCCGATCGATGCTGCGCAGTTGTCGATGGCGTGGAGCGGGGTGCATGACAACGATCCCGCCGAGAAGTGGCTGCGCTCGCGGATCAATCAGTTCATGTCGGTGGCGCTGGATACCCAGGGTTCCTGATCCTGGCCCTCTCCGGAGGAAAAGGGGGTTGATCGACAGCGCACAGAGCCTTATCCACCGAAGACTGGCGTTTTCAGCCCAGGCGATTCGTGCTCACGGGCTATCTGGCGTGCGTGAGAACAAAGAGAGCACGTACATCCAATTTTCCCCACCCTCGTCGTTGCACCATGGCGGTCAATGATCGATCAAGGGTGGAGCCATGCACACCGCGCAACGTAATAAATGGGCGCCAGACGCCGGTCTGCTGTTCCTGCGGGTCAGTGGCGGGTTGTTTCTGCTGTGGGTCCACGGTTTGCCCAAGCTGCTGGATTTCTCCGCGCAGTTGCAACTGATCGAAGACCCGTTTCACCTCGGTGCCCACCTCACCCTGAGCCTGGCGATTTTCGCCGAAGTTCTCTGTCCGCTGCTGATCGTCGCCGGGTTGCTGGTGAGATTGGCCTGCTTGCCTATTCTGTTTGTGCTGCTGGTGGCACTGCTGGTCGTGCATCCGCAATGGAGTGTGGCCGAAGGGCAGTTCGGCTGGCTGCTGTTGATCCTGTTTACCACTGTCTTCATCGCCGGGCCTGGACGGCTGGCGCTCAATGTTCGTCTGCCCGGAGTGTTGCGTTATGCCTGAATCCCTGTCCCTGAAAGCACCGGGAGCCGATGAGATTGTGACGCTGATCGTCAAGCATCGGGTCAAGGCCGGTTTCGAGGCGCCCTATGAGGCCTGGTTGCGCAATATCGTCAGTGTGGCGGGGCGCGAGGAAGGGCACCTGGGCGTGGATGTGATGCGCAGCAAGCACGGCGGCCTCGACCTGTTCACCTGCGTGTTGCGCTTCTGTTCGACCGAGGCGATGCAGCGCTGGCTCGATTCGCCCAAGCGTCAGGCCTTGATCGATGAAGCGGCGCCGATGCTCGCCGATGGCGACCAGACCGAAGTCAATCAGGTCAACGAGTTCTGGTTCGCGCCACTGGCCGATGCCGCGTCGCCGCCACCGCGCTGGAAGCAGGCCGTGGTGACGCTGCTGGTGATCCTGCCGCACACCTTGCTGGTGCCGCTGATCTGGGGGCCGCTGCTGCAACTCAATGCCTTTCTCTCCAATTACGTGGTCGCGACGTTCCTGATCACCCTGACCATCGTGCTGTCGGTGGTGTACGTCTGCATGCCGGCCGCAACCCGTTTGTTCGCGCCATGGCTGACCGCGAGTCAGCCTCATGAACACCTGGAATCCAACGCCAATCCGCCGCGCTGAAGCGGCGGATCCCGGCTCCGTTTCACTTATCTCGAAGGAACTGCGATGAACGCCGATCTGATTCTGTTCAATGGCCAATTTCATACGGTAGACCGCGAAAAACCGCTCGCCAGCGCTGTGGCGATCAAGGATGGACGTTTTGTCGTCGTCGGCAACGATACCCAGGCCATGGCCCTGCGCGGTGCCGGCACTCAGGTTGTCGACCTCAAGGGTCGCTGCGTGATCCCTGGCCTCAACGACTCGCACTTGCACCTGATCCGTGGCGGCCTGAACTACAACCTCGAACTGCGCTGGGAAGGCGTGCCGTCCCTGGCCGATGCGCTGCGCATGCTCAAGGAGCAGGCCGACCGCACGCCAACGCCGCAATGGGTACGCGTGGTCGGTGGCTGGAACGAATTCCAGTTCGCCGAAAAACGCATGCCGACCCTCGAAGAGATCAACCAGGCAGCACCGGACACCCCGGTGTTCATCCTGCACCTGTATGACCGCGCGTTGCTCAACCGCGCTGCGTTGCGCGTCGCCGGCTACACCCGCGACACGCCGAACCCGCCGGGCGGCGAGATCGTGCGCGACTCCAGTGGCAACCCGACTGGCATGTTGGTGGCGCGGCCGAACGCGATGATTCTCTACTCGACCCTGGCCAAGGGGCCGAAGCTGCCGCTGGAATATCAGGTCAACTCGACCCGCCAGTTCATGCGCGAACTCAATCGCCTCGGCCTGACCAGCGCGATCGATGCCGGCGGCGGTTTCCAGAACTACCCGGACGATTATCAGGTCATCGAGCAACTGGCCAAGGACGAGCAACTGACCGTCCGCATTGCCTACAACCTGTTCACCCAGAAACCGAAAGAAGAGCTGACCGATTTCCAGAACTGGACCGGCAGCGTCAAGTTGCATCAGGGCGATGACTTCCTGCGTCACAACGGCGCCGGTGAAATGCTGGTGTTCTCGGCGGCGGATTTCGAAGACTTCCTCGAACCGCGCCCGGATCTGCCGCAGACCATGGAACAGGAGCTGGAGCCGGTGGTGCGCCACCTCGTCGAGCAGCGCTGGCCGTTCCGTTTGCACGCGACCTACAACGAATCGATCAGCCGCATGCTCGACGTGTTCGAGAAGGTTAACCGCGACATTCCGTTCAATGGCCTGCCATGGTTCTTCGACCACGCCGAAACCATCACCCCGCAAAACATCGAGCGGGTGAGGGCGCTGGGCGGCGGGATCGCGATCCAGGACCGCATGGCGTTCCAGGGCGAATACTTTGTCGACCGCTACGGCAAACAGGCCGCCGAAGCCACACCACCGATCAAGCGCATGCTCGCCGAAGGCGTGCCGGTTGGCGCCGGTACGGATGCCACTCGCGTTTCCAGCTACAACCCGTGGACGTCGCTGTACTGGATGGTCAGCGGTCGCACCGTCGGTGGCCTGGCCCTGTACGAGGAAGGCTTGCCGCGCACCACCGCCCTGGAACTGTTCACCCACGGCAGTGCCTGGTTCTCGTCCGAGCAGGGCAAGAAGGGCCAGATCAAGGTCGGGCAACTGGCGGATCTGGCGGCGCTGAGCGCGGATTTCTTCCATGTCGAGGAAGAGGCGATCAAGTGGATCGAATCGGTCCTGACCGTGGTCGGCGGCAAGATTGTCTACGGCGCCGGGGACTTCGAAAAACTCGGCCCGGTCAGCCTGCCGGTGCTGCCGGACTGGTCGCCGGTGGCGAAAGTCCCGGGCCACTGGCGGCCGAATGCGCCGTTGCAGGCGCAGGTTCACCAATGCAGCGGCCCGTGCGCCGTGCATACCCACAGTCACGAGAAGGCCCGTATGTCGAATGTGCCGGTGAGCGATTTCGCCGGCTTCTGGGGCGCCTTCGGCTGTTCCTGCTTCGCGTTCTGAGTCTTGCAACAAGGCGTCGGCCATCGTGGCCGGCGCTTCACCTCTCCATCACCCGAGGAGTTTCAAATGAGCAACGTTCCTTACAGCCGCCTGAACAAAGACGACGCCGTTGTGCTGCTGGTCGACCACCAGACCGGCCTGATCTCGCTGGTGCAGGATTTCTCGCCGAACGAGTTCAAGAACAACGTCCTTGCCTTGGGCGACATCGCCAAGTTCTTCAACCTGCCAACCATCCTCACCACCAGCTTCGACAGCGGTCCGAACGGCCCGATCGTGCCTGAGCTGAAAGCGCAATTCCCGGACGCACCGTTCATCGCCCGTCCAGGCCAGATCAACGCCTGGGACAACGAAGATTTCGTTAAAGCGATCAAGGCCACCGGTCGCAAGCAACTGATCATCGCCGGTGTCGTGACTGACGTCTGCGTGGCGTTCCCGACCCTGTCGGCCATCGCCGAAGGCTTCGAAGTGTTCGTGGTGACCGACGCTTCCGGCACTTTCAACACCACCGTGCAACAGGCTGCCTGGGCGCGTATGTCGGCTGCCGGTGCACACCTGCTGAACTGGTTCGCTGTGGCGTGCGAGCTGCAAGTCGACTGGCGCAACGACATGGAAGGTCTGGCAAACCTGCTGTCCGAGCGTCTGCCGAACTACCGCAACCTGATCAACAGCTACACCAAGTTCACTGCCAAGTAAGGCGGTGATGGAAAAATGCCCGCACGGATGTGCGGGCATTTTTTTTGCGGTGTTCGCGGTCAGCGATCTCAAGATCACGAATGACCCCATGTCGTACACATCAACGCTTCTGCAACCACCCCAAAAACCCACCCTTGCGAATCGGCACCGGCTTGGCCATCAACGCCAGCCGACTGTTCTGCTGCCGCACTGCCTGCAACTTATTCAACGCCCGCGTCACCTCCCCACGCTTCTCCATGCATTCGCGCGTCAGACGCTTGTCGATGCGATAGATGATGCTCGACGTCAGCGCGGTGAACGTCGCCTGCGACGGCGTGTCGGCGAGGATGCTCTGCTCGCCCATGACCTCGCTTGGTCCCATCCGCCCGGCCTCGGTTTGCCCGGCGCCATCCGGCACGCTGGCGCTGACCACGCCGGTGGCAATCACGAACAGGCTGTCCGGCACTTCATCCAGATCCAGCACCACCTGGCCAGCGCTGTACTGCTGCGCGACCATCGATTCCGCCAGGCGATCGCGTTCTTCATGGCTCAGGGAGCGGAAGATCTTCACTTCGTCGAGCAAGGCCCGAGCGCGGCTCGACGGCTCGATCACGCCGTCCGGATGGCGGGAAATGCCGGCCGCTTCAAGGTGGCGATGGGCGAGGTCGAACAGTTGATTGCGCACGTCGCTTTTCTTGCTCAACTCGGCGATGAAACCACTGGCGACGTATTCGGACATCTCTTCGCCGGCCTCTTTGAGCACCACTTTCGGCGCCGGGTTCAGCAACAGGCTGCTGCTGCCTTGCAGGGTGCGGTCGAGTGCGTCGAGCACCCGGCGAGGGCGGATGTGATTCGGCACCTTGATGCTGATCGACACCCCATGCAGATTGTTCGGCCGGCTGAGATTGACGATCTTGGCCTTGGCTGCCACCGAGTTCGGCACCACGGCCATCGTCCCCGCGCTGCTGAGCAGGTGCGTGGCGCGCCAGTTGATGTCGAGCACCTTGCCCTCGACGCCATCGATGACCACCAGATCGTCCACCTGATACGGCTTGGTAGTGTTCAGCACGATGCCGGAGAACACGTCGGCCAGCGTGCTTTGCAAGGCCAGACCGACCACGATCGCCACCACCCCGGACGTCGCGAGCAGACCTTTGACCGGCAGATCCAGCACGTAACCGGCGGCGGCAACGATGGCGGCGAGAAACACCAGCGCCCCGATCACGTCCTGCAACAAGCGACCGCTGTGCCCGATGCGGCGCATCAGCACCAGACCGAACACCTCGGTGACGACCCGCGCGGCGTACAGCCACCAGAGAATGCCCAGCGCCGTCGCGCCGAGTTGCGCCACCGGATCATCGGCGAACAACGGCGTCTGCAACGGGCTGACGCCGGCATTGATGATCAGCGCACTGAACGCCAGAAACAGCGCCAGCCGCACACCCACTCGCGGGGCGCGATGGCGGAACGGGGCGAGGTGCCAGAGCACGGCGTCGAGCACCAGCAACACGGCGCTCCAGGACAGCAGGTGGGCGAAAAGAAAGGACATCGCAGGCTCCAGAACCGGATTACCGGCCGGTTGAACATAAAAAAACTCGCCACACCGTCGGGTGTGGCGAGTGCCGGGGCATCAGTTCAGATGTGTCTTCAGTTCAGCCGCCGCTTGCCGCACGGCCGCTTTCACTTCCGGAATCTGGCTCAGCGGATTGAGCAGGCCGAAATCGTGAATCATCCCGTTGTAGCGCACCGAGGTCACCGGCACACCGGCCGCATCGAGGTGGCGGGCGTAGCCTTCGCCTTCGTCACGCAGCACGTCGAACTCGGCGGTCTGCACCAGGGCGGCGGGCAGGCCCTTGAGCTGCTCGGCGCTGGCGTTGAGCGGCGAGGCATGGATCTGCGCACGCTCGGCCGGGTTGGTGGTGTAGTTGTCCCAGAACCACTGCATCATGCCTTTGGTGAGGAAGTGCCCCTCGGCGAATTGCTGGTACGAGCCGTCGTCGAACTGCGCGTTGGTCACCGGCCACATCAACAGCTGGAAGCGCAGGGCAGGGGTTTTCTGCTCCTTGGCCATCAGCGCCACCACTGCCGCCATGTTGCCGCCGACGCTGTTGCCGGCCACCGCCAGACGCTTGCCGTCGACGCCGATTTCCTTGCCGTGTTCGGCTACCCACTTCGTTGCCGAGTAAGCCTGATTGATCGCGGTCGGGTACTGCGCTTCCGGCGACGGTGTGTAGTCGACGTACACCGCGACCGCGCCAGAACCCACCACCAGATCACGAATCAGGCGTTGGTGAGTCGGGAAGTCGCCCAGTACCCAGCCACCACCGTGGAAGAACATGAACACCGGCAACTCGCCTTTGACCTTGGCTGGACGCACCACTTTCAGGTTGAGGGTCTGGCCGTCGACCTTGATCGCCTTGTCGCTGACTTCAACCCCCGACAGGTCAACCTTCACCGAAGCCTGGGCGCCGGTCAGAACGGCACGGGCGTCTTTCGGGCTCAGTTGCTCAAGCGGCTTGCCACCTCCAGCGGCGAGGGCTTCGAGGAACGCCTGGGTGTTGTGTTCGACGCCCGGGCTGCCGGCGGCGAATGCGTTGCTCACGGACAGGGCGAGGAGGGAAGCGGTGAGGGTTTTCTTGACGATGTTCATGGTGGAAATCCTTTTGAATGTTTTTTGAGTTGTTTGCCTTGAGTGCGGGCTGCTGTGGCGCTGGGGTCAGGCCTCAGCAACACCGTGAGCACAGATTAATGAGATGCCGAAAAGTGAAAAAGCGGCTATAAAGCGTTTAACTGTCAACCAGAGAGTGACAATGAACCCGTTCGAAGACATGCGTATTTTTTGCCAGGTCATGGACTCCGGCAGTTTCACCGCCGCCGCCGACCAACTGGGGCTGTCCAAGCAGTTCGTCAGCCGTCGCCTGATGCAGTTGGAAGAGCGGCTTGGCGTGCGCCTGCTCAACCGTTCGACCCGGCGTCTGGACGTGACGCCGCTGGGCCAGAGCTATTACGAATCGGCGCTGCGCTTGCTCGGCGAAGTGGAACACGTGGAGCAGGGCATAGCGGGGCAGACCGCCGAGCCTCGCGGCGCGATCCGCGTGAGTGCGCCGCTGTCGTTTGCGCTGGCGCATCTGGGCTGTTTGCTGCCGCCGTTTCTGCAGCGTTATCGCGAGGTCACGGTGGAAGTGGACCTGAGTGACCGGCCGGTGGATCTGCTGGGCGAGGGTTACGACCTGGCGTTGCGTATCGGCGTGCTGGAGGATTCGACCCTGATTGCCCGGCGGATTGCCGTTGTTGAGCGGGTGTATTGCGCGAGTCCTGCGTATCTGGCCGAACGCGGTACACCGCTCCAGCCGGATGACTTGCTTGAGCATGACTGCCTGCCTTACGGGCACAATCGTTCGGTGCAGTGGCGGTTCAATGCGGGGCAGGGCAAGCCGGTGCTGGTGAATGTCACCGGGCGGATGCGGGTCAACAACGGCGAATTGCTGCGGGATGCGGCAGTGGCGGGGATGGGGATTACTTATCTGCCGACGTTCATTGTTGGCGCGGCGTTGAAGGAAGGGCGATTGGTGGCGGTGCTGGACGAGTTTCGTCCGGAGCCGCTGACGTTGTCGGCGGTGTATCCGCAGCATCGTCAGGCCTCGCGGCCGGTGCAGGCGTTGATTGAGTTTTTGCGGGAGCGGTTGGATCCGGCGCAGTGTGAGCTTTAGTTTTGGGTTGTTGGGGTTGTTGGGGTTGTTGGGGTTGTTGGGTGTACATATCCGTTGCTTCGGTAACGGCGGCTTATGGTTTCGCCCTTACGGCGAGTCACCTTTTTCAAACGCCAAAAAGGTAACCCAAAAGGCTTGGCCCCGGCGTTCGGCCCCTCGCCTAGGCTCGGGGTTCCTTCGTTACGGGATTCATCCGGGGGCATCGCCTACGGTTTGCTTCGCTGCACCTCCTCTCGATGT
>NZ_JAOEJT010000017.1:0-106359 GCF_025447575.1 Pseudomonas sp. B2M1-30
GTAGGTCATCGTCAAGATTAAATTCCGAAACCCCAATTGCGAAAGCAGTTGGGGTTTTGTTTTGCCTGCGAAAAAGTACCCGGACGAAGGGATGGCCTACGGCTATTTCGCAAATTTCCTACATTTTGTGTACCTCTCCAGCAAAAAACATGGTTATTATCCGGCGGCGCATCGGGTCACAAACCCGGCGCCAGAAGATTGCCGTGTGTCTACAGACCCGGTAATCGCAGCCGATCGGGACCACCCTGGCGCTGTCACCCCCGCGCAGGTTGTTCCTCGTCGTTGACCCTCAAATGGAAGTCGAGGTTTCAATTGGTCACGCGGTTTGCAATCGTCGATGTAATGGGCAGGGCGATGGATGTCGCCAATGTACCCGTCAATTCTCCAGCTGTTTGCGATGACCGTGTTGCGGTGCTTATCGCCAGCCAATCCCCCTTCAATTTCATGCGTGTGCACACGTCCGACCGTGACGTGAACCAGCCCGCGCGTGCCGCGCCTTCTTCCTGAATTTCGAATGACCGAACCGGCATTCGATGCCGGAGCCTGACTGGTGGGGTTCGCACTGTCCCTGCCTGATCACAAAAATAAAGCAGTCATGGACGGTAGCCTCCGATGTTCGACAACAATTCCTTGCGTGGGACGACTCCTGCGCAGCCCGGTATTTCATCCAAAAAAACAACAGATGACGTCGTACTGACCGACGCCGACTACGACGGGAACCGCACTATGCTGCCGTTTGATGCCGAGCAGTGCGTACACGCTCTGTTTGAAGCGCAGGTTCTGCGTAACCCCGACGCCATAGCTGCACGCTGGCAGCATGAAGCGCTCAGTTATCGCGACCTCAACACACGCGCCAATCGCCTCGCTCACCACTTGCGCGATCTTGGCGTCGGGCCGGACGTGCGAGTCGGGTTATGCCTGGAGCGTTCGCTGGAGATGCTGGTCGGGGTACTCGCGGTGCTCAAGGCCGGCGGTGCTTATGTGCCGCTGGACCCGGCTTATCCGCAGGCGCGGCTTGCCCACATGCTGGCTGACAGCGCGCCGGCAGTCGTGCTGACTCACGGTGAAGCCCGCCGCCCGTTGCTCGTCGCGCTCGAACATTCAACGGTTGAACCCACGCTGCTTGATCTGGCCAATTCCAGCCTCTGGGCTTCGCAGTCACCCGACAACCTCGACCCTTGCGCTGTCGGACTGACGTCTCGACACCTGGCCTACGTGATCTACACCTCCGGCTCGACCGGCACTCCGAAAGGCGTGATGGTCGAGCATCGCGGGCTGATCGCCGTGAGCGCCGCCTGGAAGCAGCTTTACGCCTTGGACGAGCCGATCAATCACCTGCAAATGGCCGGTTTCTCCTTCGACGTGTTCAGTGCGGATCTGATTCGTGCGCTGGGGTTCGGCGGCACTCTGGTGCTCTGTCCACGGGAAACCCTGATGGATCCGCCGGCGCTGTATCGTCTGTTGAACGAGGCGCGAATTGGCTTTGCCGACTTCGTACCGGCGCTGCTCAACCCGTTGCTGGCCTGGGTCGAAGAGAGCGGTCACGACTTGTCGTTTCTGCGCACCGTGGTGTGCGGCTCGGACATCTGGACCGCCCACAGCGCGCGACAACTGCGCCTGCTCTGCGGCGATCAGGTGCAAATCGTCCAGGCCTATGGCGTCACCGAAGCGAGCATCGACAGCACCTGTTTTGAATACAACGATGCGAGCCATACCTACGGCGTACTGCCGATCGGCCGGGCGTTGCCGAACACCCGCATTTACCTGCTCGATACTCAGGGCGCACCGGTTGCCATGGGTGTCGCGGGCGAATTGCACATCGGTGGCGTCGGTGTTGCGCGGGGCTATCTGAACCTGCCGCAACTCTCCGCCGAGCGCTTCATTGACAATCCGTTTGTGCCAGGCGAACGCCTGTACCGCACCGGCGATCTGGCGCGGTATCGGGCCGATGGCCAACTGGAATTTCTCGGACGCAATGACTCTCAGACCAAGTTGCGCGGACTGCGCCTGGAGCTGGGGGAGATCGAAACCCGTCTGGGGGACATCGCCGGCGTTCGCGAAAGCGTGGTGCTGTTGCGCGAGGACAACCCCGGCGAATCCCGACTGGTCGCCTACTACTGCGAAAGTACCGGCGCGGCACTGACCCCGCGCTCCCTGCGTGAGCAGTTGCAACTCAGCCTGCCGGAGTTCATGGTGCCGACGGCGTTCGTGCGTCTCGATGCGCTGCCGTTGACCGCCAACGGCAAGGTCGATCGTCCAGGGTTGCCGGCACCAGACAGCCACGCATTCGATCAGCAGGATTACCAACCCCCGCAAGGTTCGCTGGAAACCGCGCTTGCCGGGATCTGGGCCGAAGTGCTTGGCGTGGAGCGGGTCGGACGTGAGGATCAGTTCTTTGCTCTCGGCGGGCACTCGTTGCTGGTGATGCGGGTGCTGGCTCAGGTTCGACACACGCTGGGTCTGGAAGTAGCGCCTTCGGCGTTGTTCGCAGCACCCGTCCTGAAACAGTTCGCCGAAGGGCTGCAAGCCAGTCAGGCCGCGGCTCGCCCGGCCATCACGGGTGTTGAACGCTCGGGTGCGCAAACGTTGTCGTCCGCCCAGCAGCGCCTGTGGTTTCTGGCGCAAATGGAGGGCGGCAACGCGGCGTATCACATGCCGTTGAACCTGCGTTTACGTGGCGTTCTGGACGTTCCGGCACTGGAGCGCAGCTTCAATCAACTGGTGGCGCGACACGATGCGCTACGGACTACTTTCATTGCCGTTGAAGGGGAAGGGCGACAACAAGTCTCGCCGCCCGCGCATTGCATCAAGCTGACGGTGATCGACTTGCAGGGGCACGACTCGCAAGAGCGGCTCATCCGCTTGATCGACGAAGAGGGTGCCAAACCGTTCGACCTGAGCCGTGGTCCGCTGATGCGCGTCAGCCTGGTACGGCTGGCGACGGACGACCATGTGCTGCTGCTGACCCAGCACCACATCATCTCCGACGGCTGGTCGATGGGCGTGCTGACCCGCGAACTGGGCCAGTTGTACGAGGCCGCGTTGCAGGATCGCGACGACCCGTTGCCGCCGCTGCCGGTGCAGTATGTGGATTACGCCGTGTGGCAAAAGCAGTGGTTGACCGGCGACGTGCTGGATCGACAAACCCGCTATTGGCGCGAAACCCTCACGGGCGCGCTGGTGTTGTTGGAGCTGCCGACCGATTACAAGCGTCCACCCGTGCAGGATTACCTCGGCGGTTTCGTGCCGCTGGAGTTCGACCCAACGTTGACCGCGCGCCTGAAAGCTCTGGGCATGCAGCAAGGCACCACGCTGTTCATGACGTTGCTGGCCGGTTTTTCGCTGTTGCTGTCGCGCCTGTCGGGGCAGAGCGACGTGGTGATCGGCGTACCTTCGGCCAACCGTCCGCAACAGGAACTGGAAGGGCTGATCGGTTTCTTCGTCAACACCCTGGCCCTGCGCATGACCCGCTCGGGTACACCGTCGGTGGCGCAATGGCTGCAACAGGCGCGTCGCGTTGCGCTGGAGGCCCAGGAGCATCAGGATCTGCCGTTTGAGCAAGTGGTGGAGTTGCTCAACCCGCCGCGCAGCCTGGCCCACAGCCCGGTGTTCCAGGTGTTGTTCGCCTGGGAGCAGGATCAGGACTCGGACCTGTTGCTGACCGGGCTGGAGGTCACTCCGGTCTCGAGCAGTCACCATGTCGCCAAGTTCGATCTGCAATTGGCACTCAGCGAGCGTGACGGGCAGATTGTCGGCGGTCTGGAGTACGCCTCCGGTCTGTTCGAGCGGGACACTGTCGTGCAGTTCGGCGAGTACCTGCGCCGGGTGCTGACGCAGATGGTCGAGGATTGCGAGCGACCGCTGGCAATGATCGATCTGCTGAGCGCCGAACAACGGCAACGGATCGTGCACGACTGGAACCGCACCGCCCGCGATACCTCATCGACACCTGATTGCATGGCGCGTTTCGAAGCCCGATCCCGGCAGGCTCCTGACGCGGTAGCGTTGCTCGCCCAGAACCAACAACTGAGCTACGGCGAACTGAATCGGGCCGCCAACCAGCTCGCGCATTACCTGATCGAACAAGGCGCAGGTCCCGAGCATCGCGTCGGCTTGTGCCTGGAGCGCTCGCCGCAGATGGTCATCGGTCTGTTGGCGATCCTCAAGGCGGGAGCGGCGTACGTGCCGTTCGATCCGGCGTATCCGGGTGAGCGCCTGGCCTTCATGTTCAACGATGCCGCGCCGACCTTGCTGCTGACGCAATCCAGCCTGCGCGCCGGTCTGCCCGTCAGCGAAACGTTGCCGATCTGCTGCCTGGACACCGACGCACCGCAATGGGCGCAGCATTCGATCCGTGATCCGCAGGTGCGGGTGAACCCGGAAAACCTCGGCTATGTGCTTTACACCTCTGGCTCCACCGGGCGACCGAAAGGGGTGGCGCACAACCGTCGCGCGTTGGATAACCTGATCGCCTGGCAACTCGACCAGACCACCGCACCACAACGCGTGCTGCAATTTGCCTCGCTGAATTTCGACGTTTCGTTCCAGGAAATCTGCAGCACGCTCTGTCAGGGCGGCAGCCTGTTGCTGATGACCGAGGACAGCCGCAAGGACCTTGCGGCGTTGCGTCCGACCCTGGTGGCCGAAGGCGTGCAGCGCGCGTTTCTGCCGTTTGCCGTGTTGCAGCAACTCGCCGGTCTGACCGAGGCCGATGCACTGATGCCGGCCGGCGGCTGCGAGATCATCACCGCCGGCGAAGCCCTGCAAATCAATGATGAGCTGCGCAGTTTTGTCCGTGGACTTGGCGGTGCGCAGTTGCACAACCAGTACGGACCGACCGAAACCCATGTGGTCAGCCAGTTCAGCCTGACGTGTAGCGATGCCGAATCCTGGCCGGACGCGCCGCCCATTGGCCGGCCCATCGCCAATGCGCGGTTGTACGTGCTGGACGAACATCTGAATCCTGTGCCGGTCGGCGTGGCGGGCGAGTTGTATATTGCCGGCGCCTGTCTGGCCCGAGGTTATCTGAATCGCCCGGACCTGACCGCCGAACGCTTCCTGCCGGATCCGTTCAGTGACGAACCGGGCGCGCGGATGTACCGCAGCGGCGACCTGGCGAAGCTCCTGGCCGATGGCAACGTGCAGTACCTGGGACGCATCGATCAGCAGATCAAACTGCGCGGTTTCCGCATTGAGCTCGGCGAGATCGACAGCCTGTTGCAACAGCAACCCGGCGTGCAGAAAGCCGCTGTGCTGCTGCGCGAGGATGTGCCCGGCGACAAACGGCTGGTGGCCTACGTGGTCGGCTCCGCCACCGGCGAAACCCTGCGTGCCGAGCTGCAACGACAGCTGCCCGAGCATATGATTCCGAGTGCCTGGGTGCATCTTTCGCAACTGCCGCTGACCCGCAACGGCAAGCTCGACCGTCAGGCGCTGCCGGCGCCCGAGCGTAGCGCCGGGGCCGATTACGTCGCGCCGCGTAACGACATCGAACAGCAAATGGCCGAGATCTGGGCTGACGTGCTCAAGTGCGAGCGGGTCGGCATCCACGACAACTTCTTCGACCTTGGCGGCCATTCGCTGCTGGCGACGCGGATGATCTACGCGATCAACCAGCGCATGGGCGCGCAATTGTCCCTGAGCCGCCTGTTCCAGACGCCGGTGCTGATGGATCTGGCGGCGCAGGTGCAGGCTTCGCGCAACGATGAAGTCCGCATCGAGCCAGCCTTCAGTCCGATCGAGCCGGACCGCGACGCCCGGCACGCGCCATTCCCCCTGACCGATATCCAGCAAGCCTACTGGTTCGGGCGCGAGTCCACGGTCAGCCTCGGCGGGGTCAGCGCCCACGGTTATGAAGAACTGCGCATCCCCGACTTCGACGCCGAGCGGTTCGAGCAGGCGCTGAACCGCATGATCCTGCGTCACGACATGCTGCGCGTGGTGTTCCTCAGCGACGGCACGCAACAGGTGTTGGCACAGGTGCCGACCTACCGCATGCCGCGCAGCGACCTGCGTGGTTTGTCCGCCGAGGTGGCGCAGCGCACGCTCGAAGCGACCCGCGAACGCCAGTCCCATCAGGTGCTGGATGCCAGTCGCTGGCCGTTGTTCGAGTTCAGTCTGTCGTTGCTCGATGACGGCATCACTCACCTGCACATCAGCCTCGATGCCTTGATCGTTGATGCCGCCAGCACGCAGATTCTGGCGCGGGAGCTGATGGCGTACTACGTCGATCCGACCCTGGACCTGAGCGAGCCGGGCCTGACCTTCCGCGACTATGTCTTGGCCGAACAGCAACTGCGCAATGGCAGCCGTTACGAGCAGGCGCTGAGCTACTGGCGCGAGCGACTGATCACCCTGGCACCGGCGCCGGACCTGCCGCTGGTGCGCCAGCCCGAGAGCATTGCCAACCCGCATTTCACCCGGCGCGACCGCGATATGTCAGCGGCGCAGTGGACACAGCTCAAAGCCGTGGCCAAGCAGTTTGCGGTGACGCCTTCGGTGATGCTCCTGACCGCGTTCAGCGAAGTGCTCGCGCTGTGGAGTCGCACACCACGTTTCACCTTGAGCCTGCCGCTGTTCAACCGCATGCCGTTGCACCCGGACGTCGATGAAATCATCGGTGACTTCACCTCGCTGGTGTTGCTGGAAGTCGGCATCGACGGCGCGCTGAGTTTCACCGACAAGGCCCGCGCGGTGCAGGCGCAACTTTGGCGGGACATCGATCATTCGGTGGTCAGCGGCGTGCGGGTGCTGCGCGAGTTGTCCCAGGCACGGGGTGTGCAGCAGACGGCGATGCCGATCGTGTTCAACAGCACCCTGTCGGAAGCTGCGCCAGAGCTGGCGGAATTCAACCTCGCGGACGCGTTGAACGCCAGGCACATGCACAGCATCACCCAGACCCCGCAGGTGTGGCTCGACCACACCTTGCTGGAGCTGGAAGGGCGGCTGTTGTTCAACTGGGACAGCATCGACGAACTGTTCCCCGAAGGCATGATCGAGCAGATGTTCGTCGCCTATAACGCGCTGCTGGATAGCCTCTGCGAGCCAGCGGCGTGGGGCGCGAACACGCCGCAGCTGCTGCCCCTGGCGCGTTTGCCGGCGCCGGTCGACAGCGTGCAGACGCTGCCGCTGATGCACGAACTGTTCGAGCGTCAGGCCCTTGCCACGCCGCAGGCGCTGGCGGTGATTGGCGCTCGACAACTCACCTACGCCCAACTGCGTACGGAAGCGCGGCAACTGGGCGCTCGGCTTCAGGCTCAAGGCGTCGTGCCCAATCGTCTGGTCGCGGTGGTGATGGAGCGCGGCTGGGAGCAAGTGGTCGCGACCCTGGCGATTCTTTATGCCGGCGGCGCTTACCTGCCGATCGAACCGACCCAACCTTCGGAGCGCCTGCGGCATATTCTGCAGCGCGCCGAAGCCACCCTGGTGCTGACCCAAGCGGCGCTGCTCGACAAGATCGAATGGCCGGCATCGGTCCGCACCGTCGTCGTAACCGCTGACGTCATGACCGATCCCGCGACGTTGCAACCGGTGCACATCACACCAGACGACCTCGCTTACGTGATCTACACCTCCGGCTCCACCGGTCAGCCCAAAGGCGTGGTGATCGACCATCGCGGCGCGGTCAACACTTTGCTCGACATCAACCGGCGTTTTGCCGTCAGCCCGGATGATCGCGTGTTGGCGATTTCGTCGCTGAGTTTCGATCTCTCGGTGTATGACTTCTTTGGCACCCTGGCCGTGGGCGCGGCGGTGGTGATGCTCGAACCGCAACTGGCTCTCGATCCGGCGCACTGGCTGGCATTGATCGAACGCCATCGGATCAGCCTGTGGAACTCGGTGCCGGCGCTGCTCGGCATGTTGCTCGAATACATCGAAGGCGAGGGCGGTGCGTTGCCGGCCTGCCTGCGGGTGGCGATGCTGTCCGGCGACTGGATTCCACTGACGTTGCCGGAGCGTGCCTGGGCGTTGCAGCCGGACTTGCAACTGATCAGCCTCGGCGGTGCGACGGAGGCGTCGATCTGGTCGATCTGCTATCCCGTGCAACAGGTCGATCCCGACTGGCGCAGCATCCCCTACGGCAAGGCGCTCGATCACCAGCGCTTCTACGTGCTGGACGAAGCCCTGCAAGTGCGTCCGACCTGGGTGGCGGGCCAGTTGTACATCGGCGGCATCGGTCTGGCGAAAGGTTACTGGCGCGACGAGAAACTCAGCGCTGGCAGTTTCTTCGCTCATCCGTTGACCGGCGAGCGCTTGTATCGCACTGGCGACCTGGGGCGCTTGCTGCCGGATGGCAACATCGAGTTCCTCGGTCGCGAAGACAATCAGGTCAAGGTCCAGGGCTACCGCATCGAACTCGGTGAGATCGAAGCGGTGCTCAACCGTCATCCGGGCGTGCAAAGCGCGGTGGTGCGAATACTCGGCAGCACACTGGGGGAGAAACGTCTGGCGGGCTATGTGCTCAAGGCCGATCCAGACTTGCAGGCCAGCGACTTCACCGATTACCTGAGTGACAAATTGCCGGCCTACATGATTCCGCCGTCATTCACGTTCGTCGACGCCTGGCCATTGTCGTCCAATGGCAAAGTCGACAAGAAACGTCTGCCGGAACCGACAGAGACCGAGGTGCAGGGGCCGGCCCTGGAAGTCGACGGCCCGCAGGAGCAGCAACTGGTGGAGATCGTGCAGGGCGTGCTCAAGCGTGATGCCATCGCTGCCCATGCCAACCTGCTGAATCTCGGCGCCACCTCGATCGATATCGTGCGGATCAGCAACGCCTTGTCCGGCGCCTTGCAGTTCCGCCCGCATGTGGCGCAGTTGCTGGCCCAGCCGACGTTGCTGCATTTGCTCGGCATGTATCGCCAGAACCGGGCACGTCAGGATCTGCTCGGCAACGTCCGGCAGCCCGCGAATATCGCCCAAGACATCATCGAAGATCCGCAACAGCGGGCGCAGTTCAAGGCTGAACAACACGGGCGCCGCCGCTTCGCTCAAGCCTTGCCGGCGGTGGAATTGCTGCTGCCGCAGGACCCGGCGTTTGCCCGGCGTTTCAGCGAGTACCGCTCGGTACGCCAGTACGACGCGCAGCCGATTGCCACCCAGGCTTTCGCGCACTGGCTGGCGGCGCTGGCGCAAGGGCAACTGGACGGCGAGGTGAAATACCAGTTCCCGTCGGCCGGCGGGCTGTATCCGCTTCAGGCCTACCTTTACGTCAAGCCGGATCGGGTGCTCGGCGTACCCGGTGGCGCGTATTACTACGATCCCCGCCAGCACCGGTTGCTGGCGCTGCAGAGCGGTTTGCTCGACCCGGATACCTACGACTATTTCGTCAATCGGCCGGTGTACGAGAACGCCGCGTTCTCGCTGTTTTTCATCGCTGACATGGCGGCAATCCGGCCGTTGTATGGCGAACGCAGCCGCGACTTCTGCCATATCGAAAGCGGCGCCATGGCTCAGTTGCTGACTATGACCGCCGTCGAACAGGGGCTGGGCCTGTGCGGAATCGGTTCGATCGAAGAGCAGCAATTGACCGCGCTGTTCGACCTCGGGCCAAGCCATGAGTTGATCTATTCAATGGTCGGTGGCCTGCGCACGGCTGATGAGCAACACCGCGCGCCGGTCGAGACATTTGTTCTGGAACCGGCGATGCAAAGCCCTGGCGACGATGACATGGAGGAGTTTGAGGTATGAATGCCGATCAATTGCTGACGTTGTTCGCTCGCCAGGGCGTGGTGCTCGAAGTGGACGGCGACAAGCTGCGCTGCAAGGCGCCCCGTGGTTTTCTCACCGAGGAGCTGACCCAGGCGCTCAAGCGTCACAAGCAGGAACTGATTGCCTTGCTCGGCGGCCAGGAGGAGGGCGCGACGATTCCCCGTCGTGATGGCGAGCAAACCGCCTGGCCGCTGTCGTTTTCACAACGGCAGCTGTGGTTTCTCGATCAACTGGAGCCTGGCAATCCGTTCTACAACGTGCCCACGGCGGTGACGCTCAAGGGACGGCTGGATGTGGCGCTGCTGGAGCGGGCGCTGAATGAACTGGTGAGTCGCCACGAAATCCTGCGCACCACATTTTGCCGCGTGAACGGCGAACCGCGTCAGGTGGTGCATTCATCGATGCCGCAATCGTTGCCGGTGACGGACCTGCGTCAGCTCGCTGCGGACGAACGCGAGCAGCGCGTCAAAAGCGCCGTCGAACAGGATGCCCGGGCGCCGTTCGATCTGGCCACCGGGCCGCTGTTGCGTGCCTCGTTGCTGCGCTTGGCCGATGATGAATACCTGTGGCTGTACAGCGTGCATCACATCATCGCCGACGGCTGGTCGATGGGCGTGATCCTGCACGAAGTCGCCACGCTGTATGGCGACTACCGGCAGGGCGGGGCATCGAGTCTGGCGCCGTTGCCGGTGCAATACGCCGACTATGCCTGCTGGCAACAACAGCGCGTGGCGGGCGCGGTGCTGGACGCTCAGCTCGATTACTGGCGGCGGACGCTCGGTGATGCGCCGGCGCTGTCGACATTGCCCACCGACCGGCCGCGACCGTTGGTGCAGCGCTACGTCGGCGCCACGTTCAGCTCATCCCTCGACAGCGGGACCCTGCGCGAACTCACGGCGCTGGCCCGGCAGACCCAGGGCACATTGTTCAACGTCCTGCTGGGCGCGTTGGCGGTGCTGTTGTGGCGTCACAGCGGGCAGCAGGATCTGTGCATCGGCACGCCATTCGCCAACCGCAACCGCCCGGAAATCGAGCCGCTGATCGGCCATTTCGTCAACACGCTGGTGCTGCGCCAACATCTGGACCCGCGGCAGACCTTCGCCGAATTGCTGCGCGAAGTGCGCGGGCAAAGGCTCGATGTTCACGCCCATCAGGACGTGCCGTTCGATCGCGTGGTGGAAGCCGTCAACCCGCCGCGCGATCCGGGGCATTCGCCGTTGTTCCAGGTGATGCTGGTGTTGCAGAACACCCCTGGCAACGCCGTGCAGATGCCCGGTCTGGAACTGGCGCCGTACAGCACCAGCAGCGCTACGGCCAAGTTCGATCTGGCGTTCGAGTGGGTCGAGCGCGAAGGGCGGTTGCACTTGTTGGTGGAATACAACACCGACCTGTACGACGCCGCGACCATCGAGCGCCTGAGCGGACATTACCGACATCTGCTGGAGCAGATCGCCCTGGACGCCAAGCAACCGATCGGTGCGCTGGCGCTGCTGAGCGAAGCCGAGCGGGAACGGATTCTGGTCGACTTCAACCGCTCGACGCCCCTGACACAACCGGCGCAGTGCGTGCATCAACTGGTTGAAACCCAGGCTGCGCGTAACCCGCAATCCTGTGCGGTGGTGTTCGAAGGTGAGTCGCTGAGCTACGCCGAACTGAATGCCCGGGCCAATCGTCTGGCGCGGCACTTGCGCAGTCTGGGTGTCGGCCCGGACGTGCGCGTGGCGGTGTGCATCGAGCGTTCGCTGGCGTTGCCGGTGGCGTTGTTGGCGGTGCTCAAGGCGGGCGGTGCCTACGTGCCGCTGGACCCGGATTATCCGCTGGGGCGCCTCAGCCACATACTTGGCGACAGCACCCCGGCGGTGTTGCTGACCTTGGGTGCGGCACACGGGATTTTGCGCCAGGCGCTGCAGGGTTCGACCTGGGAAGCGCCGCTGCTCGACCTCAAGGACGACGCCGCGAATTGGGCGCAATTGTCGCCGGACAACCTTGACCCGCGCAGCGTCGGAGTCACGCCCGATCATCTCGCCTACGTGATCTACACCTCGGGCACCACCGGTTTGCCCAAGGGCGCGATGGTCGCCCACCGTGGCCTGAGCAACCTGCTGCTGTGGTGTTTGCAGGTCTGCGGCGAGGCCGGGGCGATGTTGCACAAAATCCCGTTCGGCTTCGATGCTTCGGCCTGGGAGACGTTCTGGCCACTGGCGACCGGCGGACGGCTGGTGATTGCGCGGCCCGGCGGGCATTACGAACCGGCCTATCTGGCGCGCGAAGTGCGCGAGCAACGGATCACGGCGCTGGTGTTCGTGCCGGCGATGCTGCAGCTGTTTCTCGAGGTCGAGGACGTCAGTCTGTGTTCGACCCTGACCGACGTGTTCAGCGGCGGCGGCGAGCTGCCGCCAGCCCTGGCCCGACGCTTTCAGGAGCGTTTGCCCCATGCGCGTCTGCACAACGTCTACGGCCCGACCGAAACCACGGTGATCAACAGCCTCTGGACGCTGGAGCCGGGCGCCGAGGTGCCGGCCCGGCAACTGCCGATCGGTCGGCCCATCGCCAACAATCGTTTTTACGTGCTCGATGAGCGCGATGCGCCGGTGCCGGTAGGCGTCACCGGGCACTTGCACATCGGGGGTGTCGGTGTGGCCCGTGGTTATCTGGGACTGGCGCAGCTCAGCGCCGAGCGCTTTATCGACAATCCGTTCGTGGCCGGGGATCGGCTCTACCGCAGCGGCGATCTGGCGCGTTATCGCCCCGATGGCCAACTTGAGTTTCTCGGGCGCAACGACTTCCAGGTCAAGCTGCGCGGCGTGCGCCTGGAGCTGGGCGAGATCGAGGCGCGGCTCGAAGCGTTTCCCGGCATTCGCAGCGCGGTGGTGCTGATGCTCGGCGAAACGGCACAGGAGCAGCGTCTGGTGGCCTGTTGCGTGGACGCCGGGCAACCAGATGAAGCGGCGGTGCAGGCGCATCTGGCGACAACGTTGCCGCGAGCGGTGATCCCCGGCAGTTACCTGTGGCTCGATGCTTTACCGTTGACGGCCAACGGCAAGGTCGACCGCGCCGCGCTGACGGCACTGGCGGATCAGCAAATGGCCAATCGGCAGGTCAACCTGAGCAGCCCTCGGGATCACATTGAACTGGCCCTGTATCAGATCTGGAAAAGCCTGTTGCTGGCGCCGCAGATTGGCATCCGCGACAACTTTTTCAATGTCGGCGGCACCTCCATTGCCGCGATCAAAATGGCCCATGAAATCAGCCGGATGTTTGCTGTCGAAGTGCCGGTGCGGGTGGTGCTCAGCTACCCGACCATCGAAGCGCTGGGCGGCTGGCTGCGGGTCGGGGCCAACCCGGCCGTGGCGCAAGGCAACCTGATCGAATTCCGCCGTGGCGCAGGCCAGAGCAATGTGGTGTGCATTCACCCGGCGGGCGGAACGGCGTTCTGTTACCTGTCGCTCGCCAAGGTGCTGCCCGATGGGGTCGGCGTCTATGGCGTGCAATCGCCGGGGCTGAATCCGGGGGAGAGCGCCGAGCCGACGGTCGAAGCGATGGCCGAGGCGTACTTGCGTTTGATCGAGCCGCTGACAGCGCAACCGCTGATCCTCACCGGTTTGTCGTTCGGCGGGTTGGTGGCCTATGAGATGGCCCGGCTTCTGACGGCGGCGGGGCATCGCCAGGTGACCGTGGTGCTGCTCGACACTCAGGGCAGCGACGATCCAGGTTTCCGCGAGCAGATCGGCACCGTCGACATGGCCGAGTTCCGCGACAAACTGGTGCGCTTCAACGGCATGTACCCCGGCATCGAAGACGCGCAGGTCGAGCGCTATTTCAATATTTATAACCACAATCGTCTGGCCATGGCGGCCTATGAGTGCGCACCTCGGGCCGGCCGCGTGGTGTTGATCCAGGCGCGGGAGGATTTCAGCCGCCGTCAGTTGCATGAGTTGCGCGGTTTCTGGCGTCGTCGGGCCGGTGACGGCTATTTGGCGAAACTGGTGAGCGGCGGGCACTGGGACATGCTGGAAAGTGCGGAAATCCATCGGGTCTCGCAGGTCATCGGGCAGGAGCTGCAACGCTTTGACGCACAGGAGGTGAAGTCATGAGGGCTGCCAATCAGATGACCTTGCTCGCGCGTTTCGCCGAACAGGTGCAGCGTAATCCGCAGGCACCGGCGGTCATCGATCAATCGCTGACGCTGACTTACGCCGAGCTTGCCAGTGCCAGCGAACGTATCGCCAGAGGCTTGCAGGCGCGCGGCATACGGCCCGGCCAGTCGCTGGCGCTGTGCATGCCACGCGGCTGGCAATGGCTGGCGGTGATTCTCGGTGCGTTGAAGATCGGTGCCGTGGTGGTGCCACTGGATCGCGCCAGCCCGAGCAAGCGTCGTGAATTGATGCTGGCCGATGCCGCGTGTGTCGGCTTGATCACGCTGAACGAGGAGCCGACCTTATCGTCCTGCTGGCAGGCCAGCATCGACGCGTTGCTGGATCAGCCGGATTACCCGCCACAACCCCTGGCAGAAGACTTCGCCGAGGTGATGTTCCTGTTCTACACCTCGGGCACCACTGGCACGCCGAAAGCGGTGGAAGTCGGCGAGCGCGGTTTGCTGCGACTGGCGCACACCGATGCCTATATCGAGATTCGTCCGACGGATCGTTTTGCCTGCCTGTCCAACCCGGCGTTCGACGCGTGCAGTTTCGAGCTGTGGGCGCCGCTGCTCAATGGAGGCTGCTGCGTGATGATCGCCGACGAGGACGTGCTGGATGCACGGCGTCTGGCCGCCGTGCTGGAGCAAACGCGAGTCGACAACCTGTTCATGACGGTTTCGCTGTTCAACACCTTGATTGCCGACTGGCCGGCGTGCTTCTCCAGCCTGCGTCAGGTACTGATCGGCGGTGAGCAGATCAGCGCCGCCGCCGTGCGTGCCTGGTATCGCGCCAACCCGCAGAGCCGCTGCCGGATCTTCAACGTCTATGGCCCTACCGAATGCACCACGTTCGCCTTGTGCTGGCCGATTGGCCGGGACTTTGCCGGTGACTTTGCGCCCATCGGCCGAGCGTTGCCGGACACCGGCGTGTGGGTGCTGGATGAGCGCCAGCGGCCTGTGGCTGCGGGAGAGGTCGGTGAACTGTATTTGAGTGGCAGCGGGGTCGCCCGTGGCTATCGCAACCGTCCCGAAGAGACGGCCCGTCAGTTCCTGCGCCTGCCAGCACTCGACGGCGGCGCCCAGGTGCATTACCGCACAGGCGATCTTGTGCGGCGCAACGCTGACGGTTTGATCGAGTATCTGGGGCGGGTCGACCGTCAGGTGAAGATTCGCGGTTTTCGCATCGAGCCGGGCGAGGTGGAGCAACGGATGCTCGAGCATCGCGGGGTGGCGCAGGTGTTCGTCTGCGCCCGGCGCCAGGCGGCCGAAGACCACCAGTTGCTGGCGTTCATCGTGCCGCGCTTCGAACTCGACTTCCACGAGTTCGAAGCGCATTTGCGCACGCATCTGGCACCCTACATGCGCCCGCATCAACTGTTTCTGCTGGCGCGTTTGCCACTGACTGCCAATGGCAAGATCGACCGCGACAGCTTGCTCGCCCAAACGCTGAAACCATGGCATCCGGTGGCTGATGCAGTGGACGAGGGCCAAACATCGCCGGCCCTGAGCTGGTTGCTGGCCGAGGTTCGCTCGCTGCTCGGACAACCGGCCCTGAGCGCACAGGACGACTGGCTGGGCAGTGGCGGTGATTCGCTCAAGGCCATGCGCCTGCGTTCAGCGATTCGCCGCCAATGGCAGCGCGAAATCAGCATCGGCATGTTGCTCGACCAATCCTTCGCGACACTTGCCGAACACCTGAGCGATGAGCTGACCTGCCATACGGTCTATCCCCCCGCGCCAGCGATCAGCAATGCCCGACGCCTGCCGGCCACCGCTGAACAACGCCGCTTGTGGCTGCTTCAGCAACGTACGCCCACCTCAACCGCATACAACGTGCCGCTGATTCTGCACCTGGCGGCGGGCGCCGATGTGTCGGCGCTGGCCGAGGCGGTGGGGCGTCTGGTGGCGCGTCATCCGGGATTGCGCACGGCATTCGTGGCCGGCGCCGAGGGGCTCGATCAAGTGATTGCCGATCAGGGGCCGACCTGTCGCACCTTCGCCCCCGGGCACTTCACCGAAGACAACTGGCAGGCCTTCGCGGCGCTGGTATTCGATACGCCGTTCGACCTGACCACGCCGGCCCTGTTTCAGGCGTGGCTGTTGCCGTTCGTTGATGGCAGCTGTCGGCTGTTGTTGAACCTGCATCACATCGTTGTCGATGGCTGGTCGGTGAACTTGTTGTTCGACGACCTGACGCAGCTTTACACCGACGCTGTGCAGAATCGCGAAACGCCTGATCCGTCACCGCGCCTGACCGCGCTGGAGTTTGGTCAGTGGCAGCGGCAGTGGAGCGTCGATGCGCATTATCGCGATCAGCGCCGCGCGCTGGCCGAACTGCACCGACGTCAGGAAGAACCGTCGTCCGCGCTGACACCGATGCGCGCGATCAGCCCGGACGCCAGGTTGCTCCGGGAGCCGCTGGGTGTGGTGCGCAGTGCCGCCCTCGAACGGTTCTGCACGCAACAGCGACTGACCCGGTTCGAAGTGCTGTTCAGTGTCTTTGCCTGGAGCCTGTATGCGCTGACCGGGGTCGAGCGGCCACGGATCGCCAGCCCGGTGTCGAACCGGCCGCTGGCGGAGTTCGAGGCCAGCGTCGGCATGTTTGCCAACACCGTGCTGATTCCTGCCGCCGTCGAACACGCGCTGACGCTGGGCGAGCAACTGCGCAGGCAGACTTCCTGCGTGCGCGAGGTGCTGGCGCTGCAGGACGTGGCCCTGGCGGATCTGGTGGAAGACCTGCGGCTGTCGTCGAGCAACGCGCTGTTCGATTTCATGTTTGTGCTGGAAAACACCGATTACGCCGCCCTGGCCGATTCGAGCCTGCACGCCACCCTGGAATTCAGCGAGCGGTTGCACGCCAAATGTCCGCTGACCTTGTTGATGGTCGGCGCGGGATCGCAGCTGGAATGCTGGTGGGAATATCAGTGCAGTTACTTCGATGCCGAACAGATGCGCGCGGTGAACGCGCTGTTCCGCCGTGGTCTGGACTTGTTGCTGGAAACCCCGGCGGCCACTCTGGATGATCTGCTCGGGCCGTATCGACTCGGATTGCCGGTCGCCAGTGAAGGCCTCGGCGGCGAGGTGCCGTTCAATACGCTGGCCGATTGGTTCGAGCATCAGGTGCTGTGTACGCCGCACGCCACTGCGCTGGTGCAGGGTTCGCGTCGCCTGACTTATACCGAGCTGAATACGCTGGCCGATTCCCTGGCCGCCACCGTGATCGAGCGTCATCCGCTGCCGGTCGGCAACGACGCGCCGCTGCATGTCGTGCTGTTCCTCGATACCTCGGTGGAGCATATCGTCGCCTTGCTGGCGCTGGCGAAACTCAATCTGACCGCCGTGCCGCTCGACCCGGCGTACCCGCTGGCGATCCAGCGTCAGGTGCTGGAGCAGGCGCAGCCCCATTGCCTGTTGTTCAGCCGCTCGACCGAGGCGGCGCTGGAGGATCTGGATAGCGGACGTTTTGATCTGCACCGGGTCGATTTGCAGGCAGAGGCCCGGCCGTTCGAACGTCCACGTCATGCCGGCGAGCGGCCGCTGTACACGCTGTTCACCTCGGGCTCCACGGGTACGCCGAAAGGCGTGCAGGTGTCGGAGCGAACCCTGTGCAATCTGCTGCAATGGCAGCGCACCGAAGGTCAGTTGCCGGCGAAGTCGGTGACCTTGCAGTTTTCCATGTTGTCGTTCGATGTGTCGTTCCAGGAGATTTTCAGCACCCTTTGCGGTGGCGGCAGTTATCACTTGATTACGCCGTGCTGGCGCCAGAATGCCGAGGCGTTGCTGGCGTATATGGTCGAGGCGCGGATCGAGCGTCTGTTCCTGCCGTGCGTGGCCTTGCAGCATCTGGCGCAAACCGCCGTCGCCCGAGGGGTTTATCCGTCGGCATTGCGCGAAGTGGTGACCGCCGGGGAGCAATTGCTCTGCACCGACGCGCTGCGCCAGTGGTTCAGCGCAATGCCGCAGGCATCGCTGTTCAATCACTACGGCCCGACCGAAACCCATGTGGTCAGCGCCTTGCGCCTGCCACCCGTGGCCCGGGACTGGCCGCTGCGCGCGCCGATCGGCCACGCGGTCGGCAATGCCCGTTTGCTGCTGGTGGACGAGCATGACCGCCCGGTGCCGATCGGCAGCCGGGGCTACCTGCTGGTGGCGGGGCCGATGGTTGCCCGTTGTTATCTGGCGGATCCGGCGTTGAACGCGGCGCGGTTTGTCGAACTGCCACAGGCCGATGGCGACAGCCGCTTGTTCTATCGCACGGGCGATCTGGCCTGGGCCGACGCCCAAGGCTGTCTGCATTACCTGGGCCGTGACGATCAGCAGATCAAGCTCAGCGGTCATCGCCTGGAGCTGGGGCAGATCGAAGCGGCGCTGATGCAAGTGCCGCAAGTGGTCAACGCGGTAGTGGCGGTTCAGGCCGAGCCGCAGCGGCTGATCGCCTGGCTGCAACTCGATGGCGAGCCGGCGACCTCCCGGCAACTGGATCGCCAGGTGACGCGGCAACTGCCGGCGCATGTGCGAATCGACGAATATCGCCGGATCGACCTCTGGCCGCGCACGCCCAGCGGCAAGGTCGACCGCAAGGCCTTGCCGGGGTTGGGCGAGGCACTGGAGCGGCGCAGTCCGCCGCAACCGGTCGTGGCGTTGAGCGCGCTGGAGCGGCAATTGAGCGAGCTGTTCAGTGCCGTCATCGGCCGGGACATCGAACCGGAGCAAACCTTTTTCGAGGCCGGCGCCACCAGCCTCGGCCTGATGCGTCTGCACGCGCGCTACAACCAGGAACTGCCGAACCCGGTGGCAATGGCCGATCTGTTCGAACACGTCACGATACGGCGGCTGGCGGCGCATCTTTCGGCAGTTCCGGGGACGGCCGTCGAGCGTGTGCGGCAAGCCGATGCGGGGCATCAGCCGATGGCGATCATCGGCATGTCGGTGAACGTGGCCGGGGCGCAGAACCTCGGCGAGTTCTGGGCGATGGTGCAAGGCAACGCGTTGGGCATCGAGCGTTTTGTCGCGAGCGAAGGTCTGGTCGGCGCCCGCAGCCAACTGGCGGGCATGCTCGATTTCGACCCCGAGTATTTCGGCATCAGTCGCCAGGAAGCACGCCTGATGGACCCGCAACAACGCCATCTGTTGATGGGCTGCGTGCAGGCCCTGCAACACGCGGCCATCGTTCCGGCGACCGACGGCCCGCGTATCGGCCTGATCGCCAGTTGCGGCGAAACCACGTACTTCCAGCAGATGTTGCGCGACACCGCCGCAGGCGATCTGCCGGACGGTTTTCAAATGGCGCTGCATCACGACAAGGATTTTCTCGCGACCAAAGCCGCTTACCACCTGAATCTCAACGGCCCGGCCCTGAGCGTCCAGGCGGCGTGTGGCAGTTCACTGATCGCCGTCCACATGGCGAGCGCGATGCTGCGCCAGGGCGACAGTGATGTGATGCTGGCGGCCGGGGTGTTGATCGACCCGACTCTGAGCGATGGCTATCGTCATCGTTCGCAGCACATTTTTTCCGCCGACGGTTTGTGCCGTCCGTTCAGCGACGACGCCAGCGGCACCATCGGCGCCAGTGGTTACGGGGTGGTGGTGCTCAAGCCGTTGGCCCAGGCCCGGGCGGATGGCGACCGGATCTACGCGCTGCTCGAAGGCTCGGCGCTGAACAATGACGGCCGGGCCAAGATGAGTTACACCGCGCCATCGGTGGCCGGGCAGAGCGCGGTCATCAGCGATGCCTTGAGCCGGGCCGGATTGACCGGTGCGGACATCGGCTACGTCGAAGCCCATGGCACCGGCACCTTGCTCGGTGACCCGATCGAGGTCGCGGCGTTGACCAAGGCTTTCGGCGACGCGCCTGCCGACAGTTGCGCGCTGGCCTCGGTGAAAAGCCAGATCGGTCACCTCGGCGCGGCAGCGGGGGTGGTGGGGTTGATTCGAGCCAGTCTCGCGGTGTTCCATGGCGTGCTGCCGCCGAACCTCGGTTTTGGCCGGATCAACCCGCAGATCGACCTTGAGCATTCACCGTTCTACATACCCACCACGTCCCGGCCATGGCCGCAGGGGCGTCGGCGTCTGGCAGGGGTCAGCAGCTTCGGTATCGGCGGCACCAACGCCCATGTGATTGTCGGCGCCGCGCCCAAGACGCCGGACACGGCCGAGGACACGCTGCCGTTGCTGATGATTTCGGCCCACAGCCGCGCGGAATTGTTGCGCGATATCGCGGCGATCAAGGCGCATCTGCAAAGGTTTCCTGAGCTGCACGGCGCGCTGTTGCGGCACTTGCAGTCCGGTCGCCGTCAATTGCGCTGGCGTTTCGCGATGGTCTGCCGGCCCGGTGACGACATTCCGTTGCAGCCGACATCGATCAGGGAAGTCGCGGTTTCGGGCGTAAAACTGATTGCCCGCGATCATTCGCCGCTGGTGCTGCTGGAGGCCTGGTACGAAGGCGTGAACCTCGACTGGCCACAGCGCTCGGCACCACCGCCGTGGGATCTGCCGCCGTCATCGTTCGATCTGCAGACCTGTCGCTTTCAGCCGGCTGCGACGGCAGCGGTCGTTGAGGAACCGTCGCCGGGTATCGAGCGGCAGCCGCTGGCCGACTGGTTCCATCAACGGCAGTGGATGCGTGTCCGGCGCTTGAGTGCGATGGCGAAAGGGGCCCGGCGTGAAGGGTTGATTCTGTGCAGCCATGACGCACCCAACGCCACGTTGCTGGAGTCGTTGGGTACGGTTTATCGGCGAGTGATCCAGGTGCGTGCGGGCAACGGCTTCAAGCGACTGGGCACGGATCGTTTCGAACTGGACCCGCTGGACGCCGACGCCCTGGCCCGGTTGCTCGATGAAGTTGCTGGACCCGCGTTGGTCGAGATGGACTGGCTGCATGCCTTGCCGTTGGCGGTGTCCGGCGCGGTCAATGAGCAAAGCCTCGACCTGGCGCAGTGGGCTTGCCTGGATACGGTCAGCGCGCTGATGCAGGCGTGGGGGCAAACCTCGCGCACGATCCGGCTGCGGCTGTGGTTGATGTCGTGGCAGGCGTGTCCGGTGGAGGGCGAGGTACGGCGCCCTGAACTGGCGGCGCTGGCCGGGATCTGCGAAGTGGTGCCGCAGGAATACCCGCTGCGTTGTCACTGGCTCGACTGGTCTTCTCCATCCATCGGCGCGCAGGCCGGGGAACTGGCGGCAGTGCTGAGCGATCCGGCATCACTGCCTCGGCGGCTGGCGGTTCGCGACGGTTATTTGTGGCAGCCGCGTTTGATTGCTCATTCGTCGCCGAGCGCGAGCGTGGCTTCCAGCCTGCTGCCGGAGGACGGCACATTCCTGGTATTGGGCGGTAGCGGCGGTATCGGTCGTACCTTGTGCGAACACCTGTTACAGGCACCGGCGCGAAGGGTGGTGCTGCTCTCGCGCCAGGCTGAGTTGCCGCTTTCGCTGGCGCCTTATGCATCGCGGATCGATTGCATTCAGGCGGACATCGCCGACCTGCCGCAATGGCCGCAAGTCCTCGACCAACTGGCCCGGCGTCATGGTCGTCTGGCCGGGGTGATTCATGCGGCGGGTGTCGGTGCGGGCAGCCTGATTCGTCATCGCGATGCCGGGCAAATGGCTCAGGCCATGGCGGCCAAGACGCGCGGCATGCTGGCCGTCGAAACCCTGATCGAGCAACTGTCACCGGGTTTCGTTCTGTACTGCTCGTCGATGTCGGCGCTGTTCGGTGGTGCCGGTCACCTGGACTACGCGGCGGCCAGTGGTGTGCTCGACGGATTCGCTCACTATCGCCCGAATGCCGCCAGCGCTTGCGTGCGCCTGGGCATCAACTGGGATATCTGGCGCGATATCGGCATGGCGACGACCAACAATGGCGGGGATGCCGCGCATCAGGAGCATTTGACCGTCGGCTTGTCGGCTGAAGAGGGCTGCCGGGTGTTCGATCTGGCGATGGCGACGCAATTGCCGCAATTGCTGATTTCCACCACCGGGATCGACACGGCGCGACGCTTTTATCCGGTTCGCCATGGTGCCGGGAGTGCGCCAGTCGAGGCGCCGAAAGGCACCGATCTGCCGGCACGCCTGCGCGAGTGCCTGTGCAAGTGGCTCGGGGTTGGCGAGCTGGATGACGACGATTCGCTGTACGACCTCGGCGCGGATTCGTTGACCTTGCTCGACCTGATCGACGAGTTGCAGGCGGCCACCGGCGAGGTGTTCCAGCTGTCGCAGTTCAGTCACAAGGTCAGCCTCAACGAGGTATTGGCCTTGGTGCAGGCCTGCACGGTCGAGGTGCCAATCGCTGCGCCACAGGACTGGAGCGATGCGGTGCGGATCGATCAATGGCACGCGGGCGCCGGCCAGGAGTGGCTGTACCTGATCCATCCGGTGGGCGGCGATGTTCAGGCTTACCGCGAACTGGTGTCGGCGCTGCATCCTGATCTGGGCGTCTGCGTGATCGCCGACCCGGCGCTGCGCCTGCCGGCGTTGCCGAACATCAGCGTGGTCGAGCGCGCGCAGTGGTATCTGCACGCGATTCAGGCCCATCTCCCGGCGGACAGTGCATGGCGTCTGGCCGGTTGGTCGTTCGGTGCCTGGGTGGCGCAGGCGCTGTGTCAGCAGGCGCAGACAACCGGTTTCAGACAGCCACTGTTGTACCTGATCGATCCACCGGCGCCAGATGCCGGTGCCGAACTGGCGGGCATCGACGAACAAACCATCGAGCAGGTGTTCCAGCGCGAGTTTGCCCAACGCTGGCCGGACGGTGAAGGGCAGGCGATGTCCGACGAGCGTCTGGCCTATCTGCAACGGCTGACGGTTTGCTGCCGCAACAACATGAGCAGCATGGCCGACTTCCAGCCGCCGGCACTGGCCGCGACGGCGGCGCGGATGTTCATCGCCGGGCACGCCAATCCCTATGGCCTGGGCAATGCCTGGAACATGGACGACCTGCAACACAGTTGGCGAGCGTTGTTGCCGCGTCTGCTGAGCTGGCAGCGGCTGGACACCGACCACTACGGCATCGTCGCGGGGCGCTGGGCGCGGATGATTGCCGAGGTGATCGGCGCGCGGGAGGCGTCGACATGACTGAACCGGTCGCCACGCCGCGATGGCTGCTGACACTGACGCATGTGCTGTACGAAACCCGGTCGACCGAAACCCTGGTTCCGCGCTTCGACGGCCCTGTGCCGTTCCGGTTGCTGCATCAGTGGCAAGCCGAGGTGGTCATGCCGTTGTTGTGCGAGGCATTGCCGGAGCATCGGCCGGCGCTGCTGGCGTTGCAAAGTCTGCATCGGCGAGCGGCACTCGGTGTGCTCGGGCGCCAGGGTGAATGGCGGGCCACGCTCAAACCGGTGTTGCTGGCGCTGTATCGACGGGCTTATGCCTACGACGCGGCTTACGCCCAGGCCCATGCCAGCGCGCTGAGCTACGGCCTCGCGCCGGCCAACACCGCGATGCTCGCCGAGCATTTTGGCAATGCCGAAGCCTTCGCCGACTACTACGCGCAATTGAACACCGAGGCCAGTGCCGCGTCATTTGCCCAGACCCACGCCAGTGCCAACGCGGAAATCTCGGCCCGGGCCTTCGCCGCTGATGACGCCCAGGTCTACGCAGAGGTCTGCGGGGCATCGGTGCGGGTGTATGTGCGGGCCTGTGCGCCGACGGACGAGCAGCGATGTTCGCTGCTCAACGCGCTCGCCGAAGGGCTGGGTCGAAGCCTGGCAACGCTGCAATCCCATTCAACAGGAGAACGATATGCGTGACGCAGAGCTGCAATTCGAGGTGGTGATCAATGCCCAGGGTCAGTACTCCCTGTGGCCGGCGGGCAAGCCGATGGCCTGCGGCTGGAATGAGGCGGGGATGCGCGGCGAGCGCCAGACGTGTCTGGACTACATCAATCAACACTGGACCGACATGCGGCCACGCTCGTTGCGCGACCCTGTGGGGGCGGGTTTGCTCGCGAAGGCGCCGGATCGGTCACAACGGCTTTGAACGACTAACCGCTTTCGCGGCAAGCCCGCTCCCACAGGGTAGAGCTGGGGGCTTCAATAAAAAGGTGAGGGAACATGGATCAATTGGCACTCAAGGCAATCGAGCGCATCGCCGCAGAAAAGCGTACGCCGTACCAGCGCATTCGTGTTGAGCGGATCACGCCGATCATCGGCGCCGAAATCAGCGGCGTCGATCTTGCGCAGCCGCTGAATGACGAGCAACTCGCGGAAATCCGCCGGGCCTTTCTGGAGAATCATGTGTTGGTGTTTCGCGACCAGCATCTGACGGTGGACGAGCACAAGGCGTTTGGTCGGCTGTTCGGTGAGCTGCGCGCCTTGCCGGTGGAGGACATCGACGGCGATGACCCGGAGCTGGTGGTGATCCGCGCCAATGCCCAGTCGCGCTACGTCGCCGGCGAAACCTGGCACACCGACGGTACGGCGGACCTGGCGCCGTCCATGGGCTCGATGCTGTACGTCAAGGAAACCCCGGCCATCGGCACCGGCGGCGATACGCTGTTTGCCAACATGCACCTGGCGATCGAAATGCTCTCGCCGACGATGCAGCAGTTTCTCGGTGAGCTGACGGCGATCCACGATGGCGCGATTCCGTGGAAGGGCTATCAGGCGCCGGACAATCTGCCCAGAACCGAACATCCGGTGGTGATCCGCCACCCGGAAACCGGGCGCAAGTCGTTGTTCGTCAATTCCGGATTCACTTCGCACATCGTCCAGTTGTCCGAAGGCGAAAGTCAGGTGCTGCTGAACATGCTGTTCGATCTGGTCGCCCGGGAACCGGTGCTCAGTTGCCGCGTGCGCTGGGCGCCGAACACCCTGGTGTTCTGGGACAACCGCTGCACCCAGCATCACGCGGTCTGGGACTATTTCCCGCATTCGCGTTATGGCGAGCGGGTGACGATCCTGGGGACACAGCCCAAGGCTTGAGCCGCAACGCTCTCACATTGGAATGGGTTGCCCTTGTGAGAGCGGGCCTCTAGAGGCCGCGCCGGAGCAGTTGTTCGACGATCAACGCGCCAAACGCCAGATTGCCGTGCAGCGGATCATCCACTTCGCAGAACGCCGGTTGCTGAAAGCCGTGTTCATCGTTCGCCGCCGCGCGCACGTCGATCAACTCGACGCCGAGGCTGTTCAGACGCTCGATCAGCCGCCGCTGGGCGGCCATGAACACTTGCGGGTTGGAAAGCTCCGGCACCCGTTGTGGCGGCAGCACGGCGAACACCTTGAGGTTCAGCGCCAGCGCCTGTTCGTAGAAGGCCAGCGCGGGCCGGGACAGGGTATCGATGATGGATGCGAACAATGGCCCGGCGAAAAAACCTTCGTCGAACTCACCGTCCGGGGTCTGGTAACAGGTCCAGTTCGGCGCGGTGGCGAGGTAGTGCAGGCTCAGGCCCAAAGTACTCACCAGCGGCACCGCTACACGGGCCAGTTGTGGCACGGCGAACGGTTCGAGGGCCTGGCGATACAGGCGCTGCATCTCGGCATCCCGAAAGACCACGTCATGGTGGGTCAGGCTGAAGAAGTCGACCGCGAAATCCCGCCCGGTCCCCAGCGGACCGCCGCTGAAAGGCACCTGACGAGCCTGCGCCGCCTTGCCGATGACACCGGCATGGGAGTCGCCCAACAGCAGGAATCTAGGCGTAGTAGTCGAGTACGGCGTCTTCACAGACAAGATCCTCGCTGGACACGGAAGTGGAGGGCGCGCCGGCCGATGTTTGCACCGACTGCACGGCGTCGAGCCCGGCGAAAAACTGCCGCATGACGAACGCCACGCCATCCGGGGTGACTTCCCGTTGGTTGGGCTGGTAGAAGGCGCCTTTGAACGGCGTGCCGGTGATGATTTCGTAGGACGGGAAATAATCGACGTCGTTCAGGTCCTCGCAGAGTTGCCCGGCGACGGCGCGTAGCACCGATTTCGAGTAAGTGGTGGCGCTCAACGCATGTTGTCCGGTGGCGGTCGCGGTCAACGGCACCGGCGAAACGGTGAGCAGCAGACGCAGTTGCGGATTGACCGAACGCATCAGTTCCAGCGCTCTGGTCATCTCGCGATAGGTATCGAGAAAGCCGAAATTGCGAAACCGGTGAAGCTGCGGATCGAAGCTGCCGCGCACGGTGCCGGGACACACGGGATAAAGCAGGGCGGTCTGACGATGCTCCCAGGCTTCGGTCAGGCCGAGGGTGAACACGAACACCCTGGCGCGGGTGATGCCCGTGCGGATGGCTGCCAGGGTTGCCTCGCGGGATTCAAGCAACGCCTGCTCGCTGGCAAAACCTTCTGGTTCCACAGCCGGGCGGAACGGGTCATAAAAGCGTCCGTCGTGAGTCCAGATTTCGCTGGAGGGCGGGCACACACCCAACGCCCATTCGAGCCACTGGCGCAACATCGCGGGGGTGTACAGGTTGCCGGTACGGAAGGAAAATACGCCGTAGTTGCGGGCTTTCCAGTCGGCCTCCGGCAACCCGGCCGGGGCCGGTTCCGCGTCCAGCCAGTTCATCCCGCGTTCCACCAGCGCCCGGCCGATATGCTGGGCAAAACACGAGCCGGCGGTGACGATGGCGTCCTTGTTGCCGATCTCGAACTCTGGGGTCCAGAGTTCACTGATGTCCTGCGCGGATTTGTCGGCCACGGCCGTGCGCCAGAAGGCGCGGGGCGGCAGGCATTGATAGGGATTCACGACGAGAGGCCTCCTTGGCGGGTCGCGGAGAAAAAGGGTCAGCTGATTTGATAGCGGTAGATCAGGTCGTCAAACCATCGGTCGCCAATCTGATAGGCCTGCGGCACACGGCGTTCGAACACGAAGCCGCATTTCTCCAGAACCTTGCAGGACGCGATATTGCCGTCGGTCACGGTCGACTCCAGTGAGTCGAGTCCGATGGCCGCAGCATAGTCGATGATCGCCTGGCGCGACTCGGTGCCAAAGCCCTTGCCCTGATGTTCCGGCAACAGCAGACAACCCACCTCGGCATGCCCCGGCGACAGAATCCGCAAGCCGGTCACTCCCAGTTCCTGGCCGCTGGCCTTGTCGATCACCACCAGACACAACCAGTGATCCGACTGCGGCCCCCACGCCGGGAGCCGATGCTCGAAGCCTTTGCGAATCTGCTCCTCGGCAATTTCGCCGAACACATACTGCATGGTTTTCGGCTCGGAATGCAGCCTGAGAAACAGCGGCCAGTCGGCTTCGACCATCGTGCGCAGGTCGAGGCGTTCCGTGGTGAGTTCGAGCATCCGGTGCTCCTTGCAAGGGCAAAAGGGGAGAGGGTTTTTTACTGGGTATGGAGGCAAAGATCAATCAACGGCCCAGGCACCGGGCGCTGACTGGGCACAGCCTGTCTCTCGCCGTCAGCCCTCGCATGCCGTGCGCCGATCGGTCTTCTCAATCAGCGCCATGCACCTCTGAACGATCACGCTCATATCGCCAATCCGGCGGCTGATGATGATCGGGGACACCGCCTCAGGCTCGATGATCGGCACATAGTCGATGTCGGTGCGATGTTGCTGTTGCACCGAGGCCGGCACGATTGCGATTCCGATGCCGGCCGCCACCAGGCCGATCGCGGTTTGCAGTTCGTTGGTCCACTGTTCGACGCGAATCCCCAGCCCATGGTTGGCGAAGAGGGCGATGAGGTGGTCGGCGTAGCTGGGGCGAGGGTTGGCCGGGTAGAGGATGAACGATTCCTCGGCCAACGTGGCCAGCGATGCCGGCGCTCCACGCAATCGATGACCCGCCGGCAGCACGGCAACCAGCGGGTCTTCGGTGATGACGATCTGCTGGATGGCGGGGTCGTCGATCCGAATGCGTCCGAAACCGATATCGATTCTCCCGGCCTTCAACGCTTCGACCTGTTGCAGGGTGGTCATCTCGTTGAGGCCCAGTTCCAGTTCGGTGTCGAGCCGCAGTTCGCGGATCAGTTCGGGGAGGACGCCGTACAGGGTCGAGGGCGCGAAGCCGATACCAAGCCAGTGGCGCTGTCCCAGGCCGATGCGCCGGGTATTTTCGGCAATCCTGTTGAGTTGCAGCAGCAGACTGCCGCTCTGCTCGTAGAAAAAACGCCCGGCCTCGGTCAGGCGCAGCGGGCGTTCGCGCACCACCAGCGGGGTGCCCAGCAAATCTTCCAGTTGACTGATCTGGCGACTGAGCGGCGGCTGCGCCATGTGCAACTGCTCGGCGGCCCGCGTGAAGCTCAGTGTCTGCGCCAGCGCCTGAAAGTAACGCAGATGTCGAAGCTCCATCATACCTCCCGGGTATACAAGGATATTCAATCGATATTGGACGTAAACGGCCCTGCCACGCAATGCTTCAGGGGCCGAATAAATACAACAGCTCCCACGCGCCCCACGGCGGACGGAGCCATCAAGTCCTGGATGCCTGCAATGACACATGCTGTGATCGAACGCGTTGAGACCCTCATTGTCGATCTTCCGACCATTCGTCCGCACAAGCTGGCGATGCACACCATGCAGCGGCAGACCCTGGTCATCATCCGGGTGCGTTGCTCGGACGGTGTGGAAGGCATCGGCGAGTCCACCACCATCGGTGGCCTGGCCTACGGTTACGAAAGCCCGGAAAGCATCAAGCAAAACATCGACGCGCACCTGGCGCCTGCCTTGAAAGGTATGGAGGCGGGAAACATCAACGCCGCCATGCTGAAACTGGACAAGATCGCCAAGGGCAACACCTTCGCCAAGTCCGGCCTCGAAAGCGCGCTGCTGGATGCGCAGGGCAAGCGCCTGGGCCTGGCGGTCAGCGAACTGCTCGGCGGGCGTGTACGGGACAGCCTGGAAGTGGCCTGGACGCTGGCCTCCGGCGATACCGCCCGGGACATCGCCGAGGCCGAGCAGATGCTCGATATTCGTCGCCATCGAATCTTCAAACTGAAAATCGGCGCCAACCCTGTCGATCAGGATCTGGCGCACGTCATCGCCATCAAGAAAGCCCTGGGCGATCGCGCCAGTGTGCGCGTTGACGTCAATCAATACTGGAATGAGTCACAGGCGCTGCGGGCGTGCAGGATTCTCGGTGACAACGGCGTCGATCTCATCGAGCAGCCCATTGCCCGCACCAATCGTTCCGGCCAGGTGCGGCTGAATCAAAGCAGCCCGGCGCCGATCATGGCTGATGAGTCGATTGAAAGTGTCGAGGACGCGCTGAGTCTGGTCATCGACGGCGCTGCCAGCGTATTCGCCCTGAAGATCGCCAAGAACGGCGGGCCGCGTGCGGTGCTGCGTACCGCGCAGATTGCCGAGGCTGCGGGCGTGGCGTTGTACGGCGGCACCATGCTCGAAGGCGCCATTGGCACTCTGGCTTCGGCTCACGCCTTCATTACCCTCAATCAACTGACCTGGGCGACCGAGCTGTTCGGCCCGCTGCTGCTGACCGAGGAAATTGTCACCGAGCCGCCGGTCTACCGCGATTTCCAGCTTCATGTTCCGCGCACGCCCGGCCTGGGGCTGACGCTGGATGAAGAACGCCTGCGTCGTTTTGCTCGCCGCTGATCAAGGAGAAATCCCATGCTGTTTCACGTAAAAATGACCGTAAAACTTCCGTTGGACATGGACCCGGCGAAGGCCGCGCAGCTCAAGGCTGACGAGAAAGAACTGGCGCAGCGCCTGCAACGCGAAGGCACCTGGCGTCATCTGTGGCGCATCGCCGGGCATTACGCCAATTACAGCGTGTTCGATGTGCCGAGCGTCGAGGCACTGCATGACACCCTGATGCAATTGCCCCTGTTTCCGTACATGGACATCGAGGTCGATGGCCTTTGCCGCCATCCGTCCTCGATTCACGCGACTGATCGATAATGCGCCAACAAGAATAATGAGGTGATGACAAATGACCGTGAAGATTTCGCAAACGCCTGAGGTACAAACGTTCTTCCAGGAGGTGGCCGGTGTCGACAACGACCAGGGCAGTCCTCGTTTCAAACAGATCATTTTGCGCGTGTTGCAGGACGCGGCCCGACTGATTGAAGACCTGGAAATCACCGACGACGAGTTCTGGAAAGCGGTGGATTACCTCAACCGCATGGGCACCAATCAAGAGGCCGGGTTGCTGGTGGCGGGGCTGGGGATCGAGCATTTCCTCGATTTGCTCCAGGACGCGAAAGATGCCCAGGCAGGCCTGGCGGGTGGCACCCCGCGTACCATCGAAGGCCCGCTTTACGTGGCAGGTGCGCCGCTTTCGCAAGGCGAGGCGCGCATGGACGACGGCACCGATCCGGGCACGCCGATGTACCTGCATGGCCGGGTTTTCGATGAGCAGGGCAGCCCGTTGGCGGGCGCGGTGGTCGATGTGTGGCACGCCAGCACCCACGGCACTTATTCCTATTTCGACCCCAGCCAGTCGGCGTTCAATCTGCGTCGGCGCATCGTCACCGACGATCAGGGCCGCTATCGCGCCCGCAGTATCGTGCCGAGCGGCTACGGTTGCCCGCCAGGCGGCACGACGCAGGAAGTGCTCAATCATCTGGGACGTCACGGCCAGCGCCCGGCGCATATCCACTTCTTCATTTCCGCAGCGGGTCAGCGTCATTTGACGACGCAAATCAACTTCAACGGCGATGAGTACCTCTGGGATGATTTTGCCTACGCCACCCGCGACGGGCTGATCGGAACGCTCAACTTCGTTGATGACGCCGAGGCGGCGAAGGCCCGTGGGCTGGAAGGCAAGCGCTTCGCCGATCTGGAGTTCAACTTCCAGTTGCAGGCCGCGAAGAGCGCCGATTCAGAAGCCCGCAGCCAGCGTCCTCGGGCTTTGCAGGAAGGCTGAGCCAGAGCGAAAACGGCGGCAGGGAGAACAGACTTCTCCCTGGCGTCGGACATGCCCTCGCTGCCGGGTTCAATTGTTTCTGCGTGATAGCCCGCAGTGCAAGATGGTTTTCGATGCGCCGGTGGAGCACCTGTCGGCGTATATGGCTTCGTCTTGAGTGCTCCCGATGTCTGCCTTGATCGCCTCCAGGCAGTGTCTGTTACAGATCAGGCTTTGCCTTTGCCGCTGCCAATCTGCCAGACATACGGCGGCTCGGTGCCGTTGATGTGCCAGTCGCCGACGATCCGTGCCTTGTAGACCAGCGGGTTGTGCGAGGCCGCTGTCCGGGCATTGCGCCAGTGGCGATCCAGCGCCTTGCTGACGCTGACACCTGAGGCGCCCAGCGCGTTGAACAGGTCCGTGGCGGCGCTCAGAATCAGCTGCGAAACGATCACCTGCGCCTTGGCGGTTTCGATTTCGGCATCAATGTTGGCTGCCTTCTCGACCTGGGCATCATTGCCGAACCGTGCCACGTAGGCGCGTTGCAGGGGTTCGGCCGAACGCAGGGTAGCTGCCTGGGCCGCATACACCTGCGCGGCGATCTGGCCGACCACTTGCTGGATCTGTGCGTCCTCACTCACGCTACCGGCATTGCCATGGCTGAACACCCGCTTGCGGTCACGTACTTCCCGGGCAATATCACGCTCCACCGCGCGACCGATGCCGGCGAGCACGGCCAGCAGCACCAGTTGGTAAAACGCCGTCTGGTATTTGAAGCGCTCTTCGAACGGGATGACGTGTTCGGCCGGCAACGGCACATTGTCGTAAACCGAGGTGCCGCTGCCGGTGGTGCGCTGACCGAACCCATCCCAGTCATCGCTGTGACGCACGCCAGGGTGACGGGCGTCGACCACGGCGATGACGTCGGCGCCGGTGTCGGCTCGTTGCGCATAGACGTCGATCCAGTCGGCGAAAATGCTGCCGGTGCTGTAGTACTTGGTGCCGTTGAGCAACAGGCGATCACCTGTGCCAGTGACCTTGGTGATCACGTCGCCAAGCTTGACGCTGCCCACTTCCGTCCATCCGTTACCGACCAGGTCACCCTTCACGAAGCGCGCGAACCATTGATCGCGGTCGTCACTGGGCGGTGCGTTCAAGCGGTCTTCGACAAAAGCGAAATGCGCTCGCAGCGCCTGAACAATATTTGAATCGGCCTCGGCCAGCTCGATCAACAGTTCGAACAGCTGGCCAATGGAAGCCCCGGCGCCACCGTATTGCGTTGGCACCCGCACGGCACCGAAGCCGGCCTGTTTGAGCCAGGCAATCTGTTCGTGGGGCAGGGCGCGGGTTTTCTCGCGCTCGACAGTCCCGGCGCTGATCTCACGGAAAATGGGACGGAAGCGGTTGGCGAGCGTTTCGTAGTCGGTTCCCAGCGAAAGTGGGTTTGCTGCTGTCGTCTCAGTCATGGCGTGCTCCTGGGGGCGAATTGATCGGCGATCAGCCGAACGAACGGGTCCCATGCGCTGTTGCATACACCATGCCTGAACGTAACAGGCTGTTTTTAAAGCGTTTTGTTTTCGGATTCAGGATGTGGCTGTTGTCTGGCGAACAGTGGCTCAGCAGCTTGCCGACTATCCGTACAGCAACGGAATTCCCATGCTTTGAATAGCTTGTTGTTTTTATTGAAGTTATTGCGATGGCACGGTTGCTGCTCATGTCTCCTTGTGTTGTGCACCCTGTCGATCCGAATGCCGTGCCGTTCGGAACTTCCCATCCGAGGAGTTTCATATGAGTCAGCAACCCGTCAAGTTTGCCTACTGGGTCCCCAATGTAAGTGGGGGCCTTGTCGTCAGCAAAATCGAACAACGCACCAGTTGGACCATCGACTACAACCGCAAACTGGCTCAGCTCGCCGAACGTTCCGGATTCGAATATGCCTTGACGCAGATCCGTTTCACCGCCGGTTACGGTGCTGAATATCAGCATGAGTCAGTCGCGTTCAGTCACGCGTTGCTGGCGGCCACCGAAAAACTCAAGGTCATCGCCGCGATTCTGCCAGGGCCGTGGAACCCGGCACTGGCGGCCAAACAACTGGCAACCATCGATCAGCTCACCGCCGGGCGTGTGGCGGTGAATATCGTCAGCGGCTGGTTCAAGGGCGAGTTCACCGCGATCGGCGAACACTGGCTTGAGCACGACGAGCGTTATCGCCGTTCCGAAGAATTCATCCGTGCGCTCAAAGGCATCTGGACCACCGATAACTTCACCTTCAAAGGCGACTTCTATCGCTTTCATGATTACAACCTGCGGCCCAAGCCGATCCAGCAACCGCATCCGGAAATCTTCCAGGGCGGCAGCTCGCGTGCCGCGCGGGACATGGCGGCACGGGTGTCCGACTGGTATTTCACCAACGGCAATACCGTGGAAGGGATCAAGGCCCAGGTCGATGACATCCGTGCCAAGGCCGCTGCCAACGGGCATTCGGTGAAGGTCGGGGTCAACGCGTTCATCATCGCCCGTGACACCGAAGAAGAAGCCCATGCCGTGCTTGCCGAAATCATCGACAAGGCCGACCCGGAAGCCGTCAACGCCTTCGGTGATGCGGCCAGACAGGCGGGCAAGTCCAGTCCTGAAGGCGAGGGCAACTGGGCCAAGTCCACCTTCCAGGATCTGGTGCAGTACAACGATGGCTTCAAGACCAACCTGATCGGCACGCCACGGCAGATTGCCGAGCGCATCGTCGAACTCAAGTCCGTGGGGGTCGACCTGGTGCTGTCGGCGTTTCTGCACTTCCAGGAAGAGGTCGTGTATTTCGGCGAAAAAGTCCTGCCGCTGGTGCGCGAGCTGGAAGCCGTCGCCGTGGAACAGAAACTCGGTGTGCCGGCGTGAGGTTGCAAAGGATGTCGCGGGTCAGACTCGCGGCATCTCGTGGCTAGCAGTGGTTGGATGAGCCGGCAAGGAATGCAGGGTCGCTGATCAGGTTGCATTTTCTGTTCCTTTAACCGTGGACGTTCAACATGACCCACTCGCTGGCCGACGCTTTATTGCAGCAGGCGAACAATCGTGGTGCGCAGATTGCCCTGCGCTACAAACGACTCGGCATCTGGCAGGCACGCACCTGGCGCGAGCTGGCAGATGATGTGCAGCGTCTGGCGACGGCCTTGCGCGAGCAAGGTTTTGCTTCGACGCAGACACTGGTGATTGTCAGCGAGGCGAAGGCTGAAGCCTTGTTGATGGCATTGGCCGCGCAATGGCTGGGCGGGAGCGTCAGCCTGCTTGATCCGGCTACGGATAGTCGTCAATGGCTGCTCACGCAAACGCCTGAATGGGTATTTGCCCAAGGACTGAATGAAGTGTTGCAAGTGCAGCAGACTGCACCTGTTCGGCTGATCTACCTGGACAAACGCGGCCTGAGCGATGGCTGCATTCCGGGGCTGATCGCCTACGAGCAATTGCTCGGCGCTGTTGCCGGCGAATCTGTGCAGCCGGTTGCCCGAGGGATAAGGCCCGCATTTATTTTGCCATCGCCCCAGGGCCAGCGTGATGTGCAATTGACTGACGCTGATCTGTTGTTCGACGCGCGGCGACTGGTGGCCCGGGAACATCTCACGAACCGGGATCAGGCCCTGGCTGCTCGAGTGTTTGCCGCCGGCGGACAGGCTCGCTATCTGCTGGCGCCGTGGCTGGTGGCCGGTTTTTGCCTGAACTTTCCCGAGGCACTGAGCACTCGCGATAGCGACCGACGTGAGCTCGGCCCGACCTTGGTGCTGGGCACTCGTGAGTCCTACGCACGTCTTGAAGGCTGGGCCAGAGAGCGTTTGCCGCCGGCGGGCAGTTTCAGCCATCGGCTTTACCAATGGGCGATGCAACCCGGACCACGATTGTTGCGCCGCGCACTCGGTTATTGGCTGATACGCCGCCCGCTGCGCGATGTGCTGGGCATGAGTCGCTTGAGTACAGCGTTGCTGGTGGGGGATTCACTGACGCCACAGAGCGCCGTGTTCTATGCGGCCCTGGGTATACATCCTCAGCCATTGCGCAACGATGAAAATATTGAAGTGCAGGCCGAGCCGGCGATCACTCTCATTCCCCAATCTGCCTGACGGGCCATGATCCATGACAGCAGTCGCTCCTGTGCCGTTATTGACGCTTGACGATATTTCTCTGTCGTTCAAGGGCGTCAAAGCCGTTACCTCGATCAGCTTTGCAGTGGCCACCGGGGAAATCTGCGCCCTGATCGGCCCCAATGGCGCCGGTAAAAGTTCGTTGCTCAACGTCATCAATGGCGTCTACCAAGCGCAAAGCGGCTCGATTACCTACGCGGGCCAAACACGACACCATATGCGTCCGCATCAGGCCGCTGAAGGAGGCATCGCCCGTACCTTCCAGAACATTGCGTTGTTCAAAGGCATGAGCGTGCTCGACAACGTGCTCACCGGTCGCAATCTCAAACGCCGCAGCACCTGGCTCGAGCAGATGCTGCGCATCGGGCGGGCAGGGGCGGAAGATGACGAGCAACGCGAACATGCCGAACGGGTGATCGAATTCTTGCGCATTCATCCGTGGCGCCACGCCTTGGTCGGCAAGCTGTCCTATGGCTTGCAAAAGCGCGTCGAACTGGCTCGGGCATTGGCGGCCGAACCGCGATTGCTCTTGCTGGACGAGCCGATGGCAGGCATGAACGCGCAGGAAAAACTGGAAATGAGCCAGTTCATCCGCGATATCAACCGTGAGTTGGGCACCACCGTGGTTCTGATCGAACACGACATCGGCGTGGTGATGGGCCTGAGCGATCACGTCGTGGTACTCGACTACGGCCGCAAGATCGGCGATGGCACACCGGAGCAAGTGCGCAACAACCCTGAGGTGATTGCCGCCTACCTTGGCACCCGCCGTTCGCAGCCTGCCCGGAGTCAATGAGTGATGGAGTTCTTCTTTGAGGTATTGATTGGTGGCCTGTTGGCCGGAGTCATGTACTCGCTGGTCGCGATCGGATTCGTCCTGATCTACAAGGCTTCGGGCGTGTTCAATTTTGCCCAGGGCGCGATGGTGCTGTTCGCCGCGCTGACTTTTGTCAGCCTGCTCGAGCGCGGTTTGCCGTTCTGGGGGGCGTTCCTTGTGACCCTGACGAGCATGGTTGTGCTGGCCCTGCTGATCGAAAGAGCCGTGTTGCGGCCGCTGGTCAACCGCCCGCCGATCATTTTGTTCATGGCCACGCTGGGCCTGTCGTACATGATCGAAGGTCTGGCTCAGGCGCTATGGGGCGCGCAGGTACACGGCCTGGAGCTGGGCATACCCGATGAGCCGCTGGAAATCCACGGCATGTTGATATCGCAGTTCGATCTGTTTGCCGCAGGCACTGCCGCATTGCTGGTGATTGTCCTCTCGTTTTTGTTCAACCGCACACGCATCGGCTTGTCTCTGCGCGCGGTGGCAGATGATCCGTTGGCATCGCTGGCCGTCGGCATTCGTTTGCCTCGAATCTGGGCGGTGGTCTGGGCGGCGGCGGGTTTCGTCGGCCTGGTAGCGGGACTGCTCTGGGGCGCACGACTCGGGGTCCAGTTTTCCCTGTCGCTGGTGGTGCTCAAAGCACTGCCCGTGTTGATCATTGGCGGTTTTTCTTCGATCGGAGGAGCGATCGTTGGCGGCCTGATCATCGGCGCGGCGGAAAAGATTGCCGAAATCTACCTCGGTCCGATCATCGGCAGCGGTATCGAAAACTGGGTGCCGTATGTGCTGGCGCTGTTGTTCCTGCTGGTTCGTCCTGCCGGCCTGTTTGGCGAGCGGGCCATCGAGCGCGTCTGACTTTCAACAAGGATCATTTCAATGCTTTATCAAGAAGCCGGACAACTCGCCACGCATTACGCAGCCGAGCGTCGAATCTTTCGTTTGCGCCAGGACCGGATCGGCTTGTTGCTGTTGTTGGCGTTTGCCTTCGTCGGCGTGCCTTGGCTGGGCAACGATTATTGGTTCAGTGCGATTCTGATTCCTTTCATGGTGCTCTCCCTGGCCGGACTGGGCCTGAACCTGTTGACCGGTTTTGCCGGGCAGCTATCACTGGGCTCGGCGGCGTTCATGGCCGTGGGCGCGTTCGCTGCCTACAACTTGCAGTTGCGGGTGGCGGGCATGCCGTTGCTGCTGAGCTTTGCCTTGGGCGGCGTCATAGCGGGGCTGGTTGCACTGGTCTTTGGCTTGCCGAGTTTGCGCATCAAGGGTTTCTATCTCCTGGTCTCGACCCTGGCTGCGCAGTTCGTGGTGGAGTGGGTACTGACCAGGTTCAGTTGGTTCACCAATGACAACGCCTCAGGAGTGATTACTTCGCCGCCACTGATTATCGCAGGGGTGGACTTCAGTTCGCCGCAAGGTCGCTATCTGCTGACCCTCGGACTCTTGGTGCTGTTGTTCTGGCTCGGCAAAAATCTGGTACGCAGCGAGTTGGGGCGCAACTGGATGGCGGTGCGCGACATGGACACCGCCGCTGCGGTGATCGGCATCCGCCTGCTCAAGGCCAAGTTGCTGGCTTTCGCCATCAGTGGCTTCTATCTGGGGATTGCCGGCTCATTGTGGGCCTTCGCTTATCTGGGCACCGTCGAACCCCACGGTTTCGATCTGAGCCGTTCGTTTCAAGTGCTGTTCATCATCATTATTGGCGGGCTGGGCAGTGTGCTGGGCAACTTTCTCGGCGCCGCCTTTATCGTCCTGTTCCCCATCCTGCTGGGCAATCTCAGTGCGCTGCTACCGGTTGGCGTGATCGATTCCGGACAGCTGGAAAACCTCCAGAAAGTGCTTTTTGGCGCTTTGATCATTGTCTTTCTGATCAAAGAGCCGGAAGGCCTGGCGCGGTTGTGGCAGCGCTTTCGGCTGCGGCTGCGCATATGGCCTTTGCGTTACTGACTCATCCCTTTAAACACTTCGTAATCATCAAGGAGTTTGCCTATGAACCACCGAACTTCCCTGCGACGCGTGGCGCTTGCTCTGGCGTTGCTGGGTTCAGGCCTTGCGTCCGCCGTGCAGGCGGCCAACGAGCAATATTTCCCGTTGCAGAGTTATCGGGTCGGGCCTTACGCCGCCGGTGGGACCGGTTTCTTTGGAGGGTTCATCGATTACATGCAGTACGTCAATGCCAATGGCGGAGTCAACGGGGTCAAGCTGACCTGGTCGGAGTGCGAAACCGAGTACGTGGTAGAGAAGGGTGTCGAGTGCTACGAGCGTCTGAAGGGCGGATTGAATGGAGCCCCAGCCGCTGCCACCAATCCGCTTTCGGTCGGCATTGCCTATGCAACGCTGGAGCGTTCCACCGCCGACAAGCTGCCGCTGATCACCATCAATCACGGGCGCACCGACTCCACTGACGGCAGCGTGTTTCCGTATGTCTTTCCGTTGCAGCTCAACCCGTATTCCGAAGTGTCGGCCATCGTCAATTACATAGGTCAGCGTGACGGCGGCATTGCGACGCTCAAGGGCAAGAAGATCGCTGTGCTTTATCACGGCTCGCCTTACGGCAAGGAAACCAACAGCGTGCTGGAAACCCTGGCCAAAAACTACGGCTTCGAGTTGACGACGCTCGAGGTGCCGCATCCCGGCAACGAGCAGCAATCGCAGTGGCTGAATATCCGTCGCCTGAAACCGGACTGGGTGATTCTGCGCGGCTGGGGGGTGATGAATCCGGTGGCGCTCAAGTCGGCGCAAAAAGTCGGTTATCCGGTCGATCACATCATCGGCAATATCTGGAGCAACTCCGAAGAAGACGTGATCCCGGCCGGTGCTGCCGCCAAGGGGTTTATCTCGATCACCACGCACCCGTCGGGTACGGACTTTCCGGTGCTCAAAGGCATTCAGAAGGATGTTCTCGACAAAGGCCAGGGCAATCTTGCCGACGCCAAGCGTTTTGGCACCGTGTATTACAACCTCGGTGTAGTGAACGGCATTCTCAACGTCGAAGCGCTACGCATCGCCCAGGCAAAGTTTGGTGAAAAGCCGTTGACCGGTGAGCAGGTACGCTGGGGGTTCGAACATCTGGATCTGGACGACGCACGCCTGCAAGCGCTAGGCGCCAAGGGGTTGGTGCAGCCCTTGAAACTGTCGTGCGCCGATCATGAAGGTGGTGGTGCCGTGCGCTTCCAGCAATGGGATGGTCAGCGTTGGAATCTGATCAGCGACTGGGTGCAGGCCGATCGTGGCTTGTTGCGGCCGATAATCGAAGCATCGGCGGCGCAGTACGCCAAGGAAAAGGGCATCACGCCCCGCGATTGCAGCAAGGAGCAATAAGTATCCATGAGCCAGACCCCGCGCGAGCACTTGTCGACACCGGTGATATTGTCGGTAGAACAAGTCGAGGTATTTTACGAGCAAGCCATTCTCGCCCTGCGCGGTGTCAGCCTGCAGGTTGGCGAAGGCCAGTTCGTGGCGCTGCTGGGCGCCAACGGTGCAGGCAAGAGCACTACGCTCAAGGCCATTTCCAGCCTGATCCGCGCCGAACGGGGTGACGTCGTTACCGGGCAGATTCATTATCTGAGGCAGTCGATCACCCGCTCCGATCCGGCGACACTGGTGCGAGCCGGGCTGGCACAAGTGCTGGAGGGGCGACATTGTTTCAGTCACCTGAGCGTCGAGCAGAACCTGTTGATAGGCGCGTTCATCTCCAGGCCGTCTCGCGCCGAACTCAAAGTCAGACTGGAAAGGGTCTACGGCTACTTTCCCAGGCTGCGGTTACTGCGCAAGCGCCTGACCGGTTACACCTCGGGAGGCGAGCAACAGATGGTGGCCATCGGACGCGCGCTGATGTCCGCCCCGCGACTGTTATTGCTGGATGAACCGTCAATGGGCCTTGCGCCGCAGGTGGTCGAGGAAATTTTCGACATTCTGGCTCGACTCAATCGTGATGAACACTTGAGCCTGCTGGTCGCTGAGCAGAACATCAATCTGGCCCTGGACTACGCGCATTTTGCCTATGTGCTGGAAAACGGCCAAGTCGTCGACTCTGGCCCGGTCGCTGAGCTCGCCGGGCGCGAGGAGATTCAGAACTATTACCTTGGGGCACTTGGCGTATCAGAGTGCATGCATTGATTGAACCGTGAACGTCCACAAGTCGGGCAACGGGTTTCGCAGGTTCCGGACATCACTCGGCTAGTGTCGCTTACTCTCGATGCCGACGCAGCAGTTCGATCTGTTCTGCCGGCACCTGTTGGCGCAAGGCTTTGTACAGGGCACGGGTTTCCAGCAGGTTCCAGATCCGCAGCAGGGTTTCCAGGGCATCCAGCGGTTTGCTGATGAAGTCACGGGCGCCCAGCGCCAGTGCGCGCAGGCGGGTGTCGCGCGTGGCGTCGGCGGTCAGCACCAGAATCGGCAGGTAATCGTTTGCCGGGATTCGTCGGTTGAGCTGTTCGAGTACCGCGAAACCGTCGAACTCGGGCATGTGCAGGTCGAGGATCACCAGGTCCGGTTCGAAGCTGTTGAACAGGTCGAGTGTTCGCAGTGGCTGAGTGCTGCTCAAGACGTTGTGCAGACCTTCGCGAGCCAGCAACTGCTCCATCAGATCGAGGTTGGGGCGCTGGTCATCGATGATCAGGATGCGCAAATCGTGGTTCATGCAGGCTCCGGTAAGTGCTGCTCAAGATGGGCGAGAAACGCCGGAATATGAATGGGTTTGGTCAGGATCGCTGTCGCACCGGCCCGGAGCAAATCGCGGTGGGTCAGAGCGTTGGCGTCGGCGGTGATCATCAGCACCGGGGTGTCGGCGGTGGCGGCCGATTCACGCAGTCGACGCAGCACATGAAGGCCATCCAGGTCCGGCAGGTTGGCGTCGAGCAGAATCAACTGTGGCCCATGTTGGCGCGCCAGATCCAGACCCATCTGGCCTTGCATGCTCGACAGCAGGCGAATCCCCGGACGGCGTTGCAGCAAGGTTTCGATCAGCGCCAGGCTCGACAGATTGTCTTCGATGCACAACACCTGAGCGCGATATTCCACGGGGTCAACGCGCGGCGGTTGCACGGGCTCCGGCAGCTGCGGCGCCGGAGGCGCATCGGTTGCCGCGACCTGCGCAAAAGGCAATTGCAGGGTAAAGCAGCAGCCCTGGCCCGGTGTGCTGTGCACCCGCAGGCTGCCATCCATCATTTCCAGCAGATTCTTGCTCAGCGCCAGACCCAGGCCGGTGCCTTCCACACGCGGATCGGCGCCCAGACGCTCGAAGGGGCGGAACAACTGATCCAGGCGATCCAGTGGAATGCCCAGGCCGGTGTCACTGACGGCCACCTCAAGGCGGTTGTCGATGCGTTGCACCGAGATTCGCACCTGCCCCTGAGGCCGGTTGTATTTGATGGCGTTGGACAACAGATTGAGCAATACCTGAATCAACCGCTGGCGGTCGGCAACCACTCCGCAGTGTTCGTTCAGCGTGGGCAGGGCGGCCAAATGGATGCCGGCGTCGTTGGCCATCGGCGAAACCAGGGTCAGGACTTCTTGCAGGATCGCCCCCAACGCAATCGGTTCGACGTTCAGCGGCTGGTGCCCGGCCTCGATGCGGGCGATGTCCAGCACCTCATTGATGAGGGTCAACAGATGCCGGCCGGCGCGCAGGATATGGCCGACCTGTGGGCTTTGCCCGTTGGGTGAGTCCATTTCCAGCAACTGGGCAAAACCGAGGATGGAGTTGAGCGGAGTACGCAGTTCGTGGCTCATGCGCGAGAGGAATTCGCTTTTGGCGCGGCTGGCGCTTTCGGCTTCTTCGCGGGCGGTGCGCAGGGCAATTTCCGCGACGCGTCGGTCAGTGATGTCGCGAGTGATTTTGGAAAAACCACGCAGCGCGCCGCTGGCATCGTATTGCGCGGTGATCACCACGCTGGCCCAGAAGCGGCTGCCATCCTTGCGGCAGCGCCAGGCTTCTTCCATGTAATGACCGTTGCGGGTGGCTTCGCGCAGGGCCATGTCCGGGTGCGCCGGGCATTCTTCCGGCAGGTAGAACAGCGAGAAGTGGCGGCCGATGATTTCCTGCTCGCTGTAGCCCTTGATGCGCTCGGCGCCGCCGTTCCAACTGGTCACCCGGCCCGTGGTGTCGAGCGCGAAAATCCCGTAGTCCTTGACCCCGTCGATGATCAGTCGCAGGCGTTCCTCATTGTCGCGCAAGGCCCGCTCGCGTTCGGCCAGCAATTGCCCGGCTTCTACCAGCCGGGTGCCCAACTGGCCGATTTCATCCTTCTCAGGCGCCTGGGGGCGCAACGGTTGACCGAGTGCCAGGCGCTGGGCATTGCGCTGAACCTGCTGCACCCGGGCGACGATCCCCTTGGACAGGAACAGCACCGCGACAATCGCCCCGAACAGGCCGCAGACCGCTGCCAGCAGCGTGGCCATCAACAGACGCATGCGCGTGGCAGAGGCCGCCGCACTGCGCTCGGCCAGCAAGCCGTCTTCACGGATGCGCATGGCGCTGATCTGCTCGCGCAATACATCCAGCACCTGCTTGTTTTCGATCAGGATCGCCGTGATGTTTGCCCGGTCGCCGGGCTGACTGTTGCGCAGGGCGACCAGCCCGTCCAGCTTGTCGGCGATCAGCGGGGTGATGGTCAGCAGGTGCTCGCGCATTTGTGTGTCGCGGATATTTTTGTCCAGCCGCTGCAGTGCGTCCTGGATCAGCGGACGAGCCTGTTCGTAGCCGGGCAGAAAGTCCTCGCGCCGGGTCAGCAGGTAGCCACGCACACTGGCCGCCGCTTCGGCGAGCAGGGTGTGTACGGTCTGGATGTCGCCCTGTACCAGCAGCACCCGGCGTACATCTTCTTCGGCGCGGGCGGTCTGGCGTTCGGTGATGTAGATCAGCACCAACGACAACAGGAGAATCACCAGCGGCAGGGAAATCACCACCAACGCCTTGCCCCGCAGCGGCAGATCGACCCAATGCCGAAGGGCCGCAAACCTCATGACCACTCTCCCGCCGGTTGCGCGACCAACCCCAAAGCGATGCCGCGTACGGCGGCCTGGGTGCGGTCCGCCGCACCGAGTTTGCCGATCACCCGTTCGACATGGACCTTGGCGGTCCCGGTGGTGATGCCGAGCTTTTCACCGATCTCCCGGTTACTGAAACCACCGGCCACCAGCCCCAGAACCTGGCGCTCCCGAGTGGTCAGGGCGGTGACCGGGGCGCTGGCGCCAGTGTTGCGCTCGGCGATCCGTCGCAACAGACGCGCGCTGACGGCACTGTTCAGCGCTTCTTCGCCTCGGGCAACCCGTTGCAGGGCGTCGACCACCTCGGCGCGGCTGGCATCCTTGAGCAGGTAGCCGACGGCACCGGCGGCAATGGCCGCCTCCAGGTGATCGGGACTGTCGTCCATGGTGAAGATCACCACCTTGATTGCCGGCTGCCGTTGCTGCAACAGGCGTGCGGCGCCCAGACCATTGAGCAGCGGCATGCGGATGTCGAGGATTGCAATGTCAGGTTGCAGGCGTTCGCACAGGTCGAGCGCTTCCTGGCCGTCGCGGGCCTGACCCACGACCTCGAACTCCGGATGACCGGCCAGCAGCGCGACAAAACCGGTACGCGTGACTTCATGATCGTCCGCAAGGACCAGACGCAGGACAGGGTTCATCGGCTTTCCTCGGCAGTGGGCAGCGGTACGCGGGCATGCAGGCGGGTGCCACCTTCAGGGACGTTGTGCCAGGACAACTCGCCCCCCAGCAGACTGGCGCGCTCCTGCATCGCCGCGAGCCCCAGATGATGGTTGTCACCGCCGGGAAATGGAGTATCCGGCGCGAAGCCACGGCCATTGTCCTGCAGGGATAACGAGGCCTGGCCGTCTGTCAGTTGCAGGCTCAGCAGGGCGCGGCTGGCGTGAGCGTGCTTGAGCATGTTGTTGATACCTTCCTGGGCGATGCGGAACAGGGCGATTTCGCAGGCTCCCGGCAGGCGTGCGCTGGACTGCTGCTGCCAGAACACCTCGATGCCGGCGTCGCGCAGGCGATCAGCTTCCTTGTCGATTGCCTTGAACAGGCCAAAGTCATCCAGCACGCCGGGCCGCAGGCCGCCGATCAACTGCCGACCTTCACCCACGCACGCCTGGGCGAGGTTGAGGATGGCCTGCAATTCGCTTTGCAGAGGCTGCGGCAGCGTCGGGCAGCGTCCGGCAAAACCCTGCAGGCGCTGATGCAGACCGGCCTGAGTCTGTGCCAGACCGTCGTGCAGGTCATACGCCACACGCTTGCGTTCATCCTCCTGAGCCGTGAACAAACGGTGTACCAGCTCCGACATGGTGCGCTCCCGGGCCTGCAGGGCTTCGAGCAGGCGATGGTTTTCCAGGTGGGCTGTCAGCAGGGTCGCCAGCAGTTGCAGGGACTCCATGTCTTCGCGGTCGGGGCCGGTCAGGGCCACGCTGTTGGCCAGCAGCAGAACGCCGAACGGTTGTCCGTCTGCCCCCGGCAGCGGAATGCGCAGCACTTGAGGCAAGGAAGCGTCTGTCTGCGGCAACCACTCAGGGTGCAGGGTCGAAACCCGGGCGAGGCCATAAAGCGCTGCCAGGCGTTCGCTATTGCCATGTTCCGCCGTGGCTCGCGGGGCTTGGGTTGCGCTCCATTCCAGCAGTAACCCTTGGTCCATTGCCATAAAGGCGCAGGCTCGCTGCAAGGCGCGCTGGCGCATGGCCGAGGGGCGCAGCTGGGTCAGCTCCTGGCCGGTATCCACCAGCAGCCGCAAGCGTGCCGCGCGGCTTTGCGACTGACGATACTGGCTGCGAATGGCCAGGGCACTGCCGGGATCATGGGGTGGGGTGGACATGGATGATGCTCCGGCGTAGAGAGCGAACGCTCATGAGAGAAGGCGTATTAGACCCGGTTGAGGGGGAGGGGCCTATCTGCCGATCAGCATAGGCCGATGGCGCCGGTTGGCCGATGGTGACGGTGAGCCGAGTGGGCAAAGTGTACGCATTGAAACCCACCAGAGCACTCTGATGAAAATGAAAAACAGCGCCATCGTCTTGTTGTTTGCCCTGGCTGCTCCCCTGGCCCATGCCCTGGATGCCAGTCCTTATGTGTATCGCACCGTCGCCGAGCAGCCGCAAAGCAAGAGCGATCAGGAGATCGCCAGTCTGTTCGACCACTGGAATGCGGCCCTGAAAACCGGAAACGCGAAAACCGTGACCGCGCTCTACGCCCCCGATGCGATGCTCCTGCCGACCGTGTCCAATCAGGTACGTACTTCGCCGGCGGAGATCCAGGACTACTTCGAGCACTTTCTCGCGGGCAAGCCCGTGGGCCAGATCAACTTGCGGGAAATCCATCGCCTGGGCCCGGATGCCGCCATGGACAGCGGCGTGTACACCTTCACGCTGCACGACGCCAACGGCGCCACCCGCAAGGTGCAGGCGCGCTACACGTTCGTCTATGAGCGTATCAATGGTGAGTGGAAGATCCTCGACCACCACTCTTCGGCCATGCCTGAGGCGCAGGCGAGCCTGTAAGTCAGCGGTCGTTCAAAGCCGCTTGCGCGAAAACGCCGGGACGGGTGCCCGGCGTTTTCGTATTCAGTTGTCTGCTGAACGATGCATGAGGCTGGCGTTACTACTTAACGGCATACACCTTGCGCACATACCGCGTGCTCTTCCACGCACACGGCGCACCTTGCGGGACGAATACACTGTCACCGGCGTTGATCGTTACACTCGATCCATCAGCTGCCTGCAACGTCACACTGCCTTCGATCAAATACATCAGTTCGTTGAGTTTGTGCGCTCGGCCATGTCGCTCGTAAGGCGTCGAGTCCCAGATGCCGACGCGCAGATCGCTCGCGGCATCTTCAAAGGCGTTGCGTGAGCGGCATTGCGGCGTCGGGCCAATCAGTATCTGCGGTTCCGGAGCGGCCGAGGGCGACAGCAGGGCCAGTGGATCAAGCAACGTCAGACCGGGGGTTGGCGCTTGCGTGGCGACGGCGCAAAACGCCCATTGCGTACCGGCCTGTGCCTCGATCCGCACGGCGGTGCCGCGACCGATAACGACGCTGCCACCAATGCTCAGCTCCAGCGTCTGGTTCGCGGTTTTGAGGGTCAGATGCCCGGTGTGAACCACGATCACTTCGCTGTGGGGAAAGTCCTCGATATCAACGATTTCAGTAGTATCGACGATACCGCCAGACACGCCGTCAGTCCCTGACCAGGCGACTCTGCGACCGTCAGCGAATGGATCAGCGGCATTCAATGGCTGTTGTTTGAAAGGCGTGGCAACGCGGCTGCCGTCGGCGCGAGCCAACAGCAGAATGGCAGGTTGGGACATGCGGGTGACACTCCAGTTGAATGAGGGCAGATCGGAAGATTCCAAACGCTCAGCCGATGGCTTGAGTGACCACAGCAAACTGCTCAACACCATCGGTTGCTTGCGGCGGTGTGCCTTTGGCCATCTGCGCCACGGTGTCGACCTTTTTCAGTCCGGTCGTTTCCAGCCAGTCGCCCAGACCACAATCGGCCGGGATATCGATGCGCACAAAGGCGTCCGGCACTGTCGCCAGTAATACGGCAATCAGATGCCTGGCTTGCTCGACGTTTTCCGCAATCACCGGGCCGATGCAACGACCGCGACCGAACGGACGCAGCAGGGCGAAGGCCCGTAGTTGGCCCTCACGCACAATCCCCACCGAGTGTTCTACCACCGGGAGCAGATCGCTGAGCACGGCCTGCCGATTCAGTCCGCTGCCGGCGTTGGCCAGTTCCAGCAGGCGTGGTTGATCTGTCTCGTGCAGCGGCCGGCATTCTTCGCCATCGGCCAGCGGCCCGGGTGCAGCGGCCAGTGCTTGGCCCTGACGCTGCTCGATGCGGCCAAACTCGACAAAGCCCTGGCTGCTGTAAAGCGGTGCGCCGGCCAGGGTCGCGTTGAGGATCGGGGTACTCGATTCGCAAGCATCAAGCGCTTGCTCCATGAGTTTGCGGCCGATGCCCTTGCCCTGATAGTCGTCGCTGACGATCACCAGGCCAATGGTGCTGAAATCCCCCTGAGGGCAGGTAAACGCGGTGCCGATCAGGCGCTCGCCATCAAACACCACCACGCCTTTGCTGACGCGTTGCAGCATGGCGTAATCCTCAAGCCGGTGAGGCCACTTCAATTGCACGGCCAGCGCGTGGGCCAGCGGCAGATCGTTGGCGATCATCGGGCGATAGACGTAAGCAGGGAGCGGGGCGGACATGGCGAGTCTCCGATAGACAATGTGCGCGGGTGGCCGGTTGACCGGCGTGTTGATGCCTGTATCCCACCTGGACAAAGCCCTGACAAGAGGCTGGCGAAACTTCGGCAGATTTAGTGAAAGGGAGGTCACAAGACCATACTTACTACCAAATTACCCCCTGGACCCGGCAGCAAATGCTTGGCGTTTTTTTCGTCCTGAAGACCTGGTTCGATGCGTCGTCGGGCCTGTCCGAAAGTACGCGCATTAATGAAGGCTTGATGGGCAAAGCGGGTCTGTGCGTTCGCCTCGTATAACGCGCTTTGATCGATAGCTGCAAGCCGCCACAACAGATTCGACTGCGGCCAAACGGGCGCGTCTGCAAGCCAGCGCCCGTTTTCATTCGGCCCGGCGCAGTTTCTGCGGTCAACCGCGACACAGACCGGGTGTACAGCGCTATAAATGCCCATCAGGGCGCATAAATGCAGGGTTTGCCCAAGTCTGGAGCGGGCCGCAAAGTCTGCTGAGGCAGGCGGCCAAAACGGTGATTTGTATCGAACGGAGGTCGCTTTTAACGCCATCTGCTGAATTCACGGTGTTGTAATGACGGTGTGCTGCAGCGTTGCATCACTGCTTCGCCAACGAAGCCAAATGCTCGTCGCGCCATGACCTCAACGAACTTCAGGAACGCATTCAATGAGCTTTCTTCGCCCCAAATTCATTACGTTCGATTGCTACGGTACGCTGACCAATTTCCACATGGGCACGATGACCCGCGAACTCTTCGCTGATCGCGTTCCGGCGGAGCAGATGGATCAGTTCGTCAAGGATTTCTCGGCCTATCGTCTGGATCAGGTCATGGGCGACTGGATGCCGTATGACGAAATCCTCAAGACCGCCCTGGCGCGGACCTGCAAGCGCTGGGGTATCGAGTACCGCGAGGAAGGCCAGCTGTATTACGACGCCGTGCCGACCTGGGGACCACATCCGGATGTACCGGCCGGTCTGTCGAAAATCGCTGACAAGATTCCTCTGGTGATTTTCTCCAACGCCAGCAACAGCCAGATCATGTCCAACGTCGACAAGCTGGGCGCACCATTTCACAAGGTCTTCACCGCTGAACAGGCTCAAGCCTACAAGCCGCGTCTGGCCGCGTTCGAGTACATGCTCGACAACCTCAACTGCGGTCCGGAAGACATCTTGCATGTGTCCTCCAGCTTCCGTTACGACCTGATGCCCGCCCACGACATGAAGATCAAGAACAAGGCGTTCGTCGCTCGCGGCCACGAAGTCCCGGGCAATGCCTTCTACAGCTACCACCAGATCCCGGACATCGGTGGTCTGGCTGGGCTGGTCGGTCTGTAACGGCACCCTTAATTGGCAAGGCTTACTGGCAAAGGCGGATTGAACATGGGCAGTGAATCCTACTGGCTCGACAGCGCACCGGCGTTCACTGGCGCACAACTGGGCGGGTTGCCCGGGCAAGTCGATGTGGCCATCGTCGGTGGTGGTTTCACCGGGTTGGCAGCGGCCCGGGCGCTGGCCTTGAAGGGCGCCAGTGTGGTGGTGCTGGAAGCCGGGCGGGTGATCGGCGAGGCTTCCGGACGCAATGGCGGGCAGTGCAACACCGGGGTGGCGCAGGACTACGCCAGCCTCAGCGCCAGTCTCGGTGCCGACAGGGCACGGGCCTATTACCAGGCCTACGAAAGTGCGGTGCAGAGCGTCGTGTCGCTGGTGGAGAAGGAACAGATCGCCTGCGACCTGCTGCGCAACGGCAAGCTGAAGCTGGCCGCCAAGCCCATGCACTACGAAGGCCTGGCCCGCACGTGCGAACTGATTCGCAAGGAAGTCGATGCCGACGTCGAGTTGCTGTCAGCCGAACAGACCCGCGCCGAAGTCAATTCGGCGCAATTCCACGGAGGCTTGCTGCAGCGCAATGGCGTGCAGATGCACGTCGGGCGTTTTGGTGTCGGTCTGGCTGAAGCGGCGGTGCGTCACGGTGCGCTGATCCACCAAGGCACCTCGGTACTGGGTTGGAAAGCCCAGGCCGGCGGCTATCAGGTCAACACCAGCAAGGGTTCGCTGCACGCCGGGCAAGTCTTGCTGGCGACCGGCGCCTGTCAGCACGGTGGCTTGGGCTGGTATCGGCGGCGGATTGTGCCGGTGGGCAGTTTCGTGATTGCCACGCAGGTGCTGCCACGTTCGCTGATTGACCAGTTGCTGCCGGGCCGGCGCGCCTATGTCACCAGCCGGATGATCGGTAACTACTTCCGCCTGACGCCGGACAACCGCTTGTTGTTCGGCGGCCGCGCGCGGTTCGCCATGTCCGACAGTGTCAATGACGCCAAGAGCGGCAAGGTGCTGCAGGCGGCGATGATCCAGATGTTCCCGCAACTGGCTCACGTCAAGATCGATTATTGCTGGGGTGGCCTGGTGGACATGACGTCCGACCGGTTACCTCGGGCCGGCCAGCACGGCGGCGTTTATCACTCCATGGGCTACAGCGGCCACGGGGTGCAGATGTCGGTCCACATGGGTCAGGTCATGGCTGACGTGATGGCCGGCAACGTCGAGGCCAACCCCTGGCGCGAACTCGACTGGCCGGCGATCCCGGGGCATTTCGGCAAACCGTGGTTCTTGCCGTTCGTGGGTGCGTATTACCGCTTCCAGGACTATTTGCATTGAGTTCAGGACTGCTTGCATTGAGTTGCTGTTGTGGCTTCACCGTCGTTTGCGTTTCCAGGACGTTCCGGTCAACCGGAACACTTGAGCCTTCTTAACTTCGACAGGTACCACTGATATGACTGACAACAAGAACGACTCACCGCTGATTTCCGGCGAAGAAAGCCTGCGGGTGTTCGAAGGCCTCAATCGCGGCATGTCACGCCGTCACGCTCTGCAAATGCTCGGCGTGGCCGGGGTCGCGGCTGCCGGCGCCGGCAGCCTGTTCGGTGCTGCCGGCAAGCTGTTTGCCGATGAAGCCGCCACCTCGGGCAAAGGCAAGCCGGGCGGTCGGATTCGCGTCGCCGGTATGTCCAGCTCTACCGCCGACACACTCGACCCGGCCAAAGGCGCGCTGTCTACGGACTATGTGCGTCACTACATGTTCTACAACGGCTTGACCCGTTTCGACTCGCATCTGGTGCCGCAACTGGAGCTGGCCGAGCGCATCGATAACGTCGATGCAACGCTGTGGACCATCACCCTGCGCAAGGACGTGACGTTCCACAACGGCAAGACCCTCAGCGCCGCCGATGTGGTGTTCTCATTGTCGCGGCACAAGGATCCACTGACCGGTTCCAAGGTCATGCCGTTGATGGAGCAGTTTGCCGAGATCAAGGCCACCGGCACCAACGAAGTACAGATTCGCCTGAGTGCGCCGAACGCCGAGCTGCCGTCGATCCTGGCGGTATCGCACCTGCTGATCGTTCCCGAAGGCACCACCGACTTCAACCAGGGCATCGGCACCGGGCCGTTCAAGGTCAAGGAGTTCAAACCGGGCGTGCGCTCGATTGCCGCGCGCAACACCGGTTACTGGAAACCGGGCCTGCCGTATCTGGACGAGATCGAGTTCATCGCGATTGCCGACGAACCGTCGCGAGTCAACGCGCTGCTGTCCGGCGACGTACACATGATCAACGAGGTCAACCCGCGCTCCACCAGCCGGATCAAGGCCAGCGCCAAGCATCGGGTCGTCGATGCGCCGTCGGGCAACTACACTGACTTGATCATCCGTCAGGATCAGATGCCGGGCAAAAGCGCCGAATTCACCCAGGCCATGAAGTACCTGCTGGATCGCGAGCAAGTGAAGTCCGCCGTATTCCGTGGCTTCGCCGTGGTTGGCAACGACCATCCGATTGCGCCCGGTTCGCGTTACTACAACGCCGACCTGCCGCAAACCGTCTACGACCCGGAAAAAGCCAGGTTCCTGCTCAAGAAAGCGGGCATGGAAAACATCAGCATGCCGCTGGTCGCCTCGCCAGCCGCCACCGGCTCGGTGGATATCGCCGTGCTGTTGCAGCAATCGGCCAAGCAGGCCGGGCTCAAGCTCGACGTCAATCGTTTGCCGAGTGACGGCTACTGGTCCAACCACTGGATGAAGCACCCGCTGAGCTTCGGCAACATCAACCCCCGACCGAATGCCGACGTGATGTTCTCGCAGTTCTTCCAGTCGAAGGCGCCCTGGAACGAATCCGGCTGGCAGAACGACCAGTTCGACCAGTTGCTGATGCTGGCGCGCGGCGAAACCGACGATGCCAAACGCAGCAAGATGTACGCGGACATGCAGACCCTGGTGCATGACCACAGCGGTATCGGCGTGCCGGTGTTCATCAGCAACATCGACGGCGTCGACCAGCGAATCAAAGGCTACGGCAGTAACCCGCTGGGTGGCTTCATGGGCTACATGTTCGCCGAGCAGGTCTGGCTGGACGCTTGAAAAAAGCCGTCGAGATGAACGGCAGGCATGGTGCAGGAGGGTAGGCGATGAATAGCAACACACTGTGGTTGATCGGTCGGCGCCTGGGGGCCGCGATCGTGACTTTGTTGATCGTGTCGATGGTCGTGTTTGCGATCACGGCGGTGCTGCCGGGTGACGCGGCGCAACAATCCCTCGGGCAGTTCGCCACGCCGGAACAAGTGGCTGCACTGCGTTTGAAACTGGGGCTCGATCAGCCTGGTGTGGTGCGTTACCTGCATTGGTTGATGAACCTGCTCAGTGGCGACATGGGCCAGTCGGTGTCCAACGCCATGCCGGTCGGCGAATTGATGGCCGGGCGCGTGCCCAACACCCTGATGCTGGCGGCCGCCACGGCGCTGGTATCGGTGCCGGTGGCGCTGCTGCTGGGGATCGGCTCGGCGATGGGCCGGGGCGGGCGTGTCGACAGTTTCCTGAGCTTTGTCACCCTGGCGATGGTCGCCGTTCCGGAGTTTCTGGTGGCAACCCTGGCCGTGCTGATCTTTGCGGTGAACCTGGGCTGGTTGTCGGCGCTGTCCTACGCCAGCGACATCACGTCACCCTGGCAATTCATGCGCACCTACGCTTTGCCGGTGATGACCCTGTGCTGCGTGATCGTCGCGCAAATGGCGCGCATGACCCGGGCGGCGGTGATCGATCAACTCGACAGTCCTTATGTGGAAATGGCCCGGCTCAAAGGTGTCAGCCCGATGCGTATCGTGCTGCGTCATGCCTTGCCCAACGCTATCGGACCGATTGCCAACGCGATTGCCCTGAGTCTCTCGTATTTGCTCGGCGGGGTGGTGATCGTCGAGACAATTTTCAACTATCCCGGCATCGCCAGCCTGATGGTCGATGCCGTGACCAACCGTGACATGGCGCTGGTCCAGGCCTGCACCATGCTGTTTTGTACGGCGTACCTGGGGTTGGTGCTGATTGCCGACCTGTGCGCGATTCTGTCCAATCCGAGGCTGAGAAACCAATGAACAATCTCATTGTGAAGTCGACGCCTGCGACGCCCGACCTGTCGGCTGGCAAGGTGTCTCATGGCCCGGCATGGCTGGGTCTGATCGGGGCTGCGATGTGCGTTATCTGGCTGTTGGTGGCGATGTTCGGCCCGTGGCTGGCCCCCCATCCGGTGGGTGAAGTGGTTTCCGACAATGTCTTTGACAGCATCAGTGCCGTGTACCCGTTCGGCACCGATTACCTCGGACGCGACATGCTCAGCCGGATTCTCGTCGGCGCCCGTTTCACCGTCGGCCTGGCGTTGATCGCGGCGGTGTTGGCCAGTGGCCTGGGCACCAGTTGTGCGCTGTTGTCGGTGGTCTCGCCGAAATGGCTGGACGAGGTGATCAGCCGCTTGATGGATGCGTTTATCTCGATCCCGAGCAAGATGCTGGCGTTGATCATGGTTTCGGCCTTCGGCTCTTCGGTGACCTTGTTGATCTGCACCGCCGTGCTCAGTTTCAGCCCCGGCGCGTTCCGCATTGCCCGCAGCATGGCGGTGAATATCGAAGCGCTGGAGTACGTGCAAGTTGCCCGGACCCGAGGCGAACGCCGGTTGTACATCGCCTGCGTGGAAATCCTGCCCAACATGCTCAACCCGGTGCTGACTGACCTGGGGCTGCGCTTTGGCTTCATCGTACTGTTGCTCAGCGGCATGAGTTTCCTTGGCCTTGGTGTGCAGCCACCGGATGCCGACCTCGGTTCGCTGGTGCGGGAAAACATCGGCGGCCTGAACCAGGGCGCGCCGGCCATCGTGATTCCGGCGCTGGCCATCGGCACCCTGACCATCGGTGTGAATCTGTTTATCGACAGACTGTCGTCCCGACGTAGTCGCCGTACGGGAGGCCATTGAAATGAGTGAATTGATTCGAGTTGAAGACCTGCGAGTCGTCGCCTGCGGCGAGCGCGGCGAAACGGAAATCGTCAAAGGCGTGAGCTTCGCCCTGGAAAAAGGCGAAGTGCTGGCATTGATCGGTGAGTCCGGCTCCGGCAAGACCACCATCGCCCTCGCGCTGTTGGGGTATGCCCGGCGGGGCTGCCGGTTGTCCGGCGGTGTGGTGCAGGTCGGCGAACACAACATGCTGGCGTTGAGCGAACAGCAATTGCAGAGCCTGCGCGGCAACCGGGTGTCGTACATCGCGCAGAGCGCTGCGGCCGCGTTCAACCCGGCGAAGAAACTGATCGACCAAGTGGTGGAAGGCGCGTTGATTCATGGCCTGGGCACCCGCGTCGCGCTTGAGGCCAAGGCCATTGGGCTGTTCCGCGATCTGGCGCTGCCGGATCCGGATCACATCGGTCAGCGTTACCCGCACCAGGTTTCCGGCGGGCAGTTGCAGCGGGTGATGGCGGCGATGGCGCTGATCAGCGACCCGTTGCTGGTCGTCCTCGACGAGCCGACCACGGCCCTCGACGTGACCACTCAGATCGACGTGCTGCGAGCCTTCAAACGGGTGGTTCGCGAGCGTGGCGCGACAGCGGTGTATGTCTCCCATGACCTGGCGGTGGTTGCGCAGATGGCCGACCAGATCGTCGTGCTCAACGGTGGTCAGATCTTCGAACAGAGCGCCACGGCGCCGCTGCTCAAGGGGCCGACCCACGAGTACACCCGCAGCCTGCTGGCCGCTGCGCGACCGGACACGACAATCCGTCCGCCCTGCGGCATTGCCGAAGAAACCCCGCTGCTGACCATTCAAGGTCTGACTGCCGGTTACGGCAACAAGAACACCCAGGGCATGCCGGCGATCCGCGTGCTGGAAGACATCGACCTGACCGTGCGCCGGGGCCAGGCCATCGGGGTGATCGGTGAGTCGGGTTCCGGCAAGTCGACCCTGGCACGCGTGGTCGCGGGGTTGCTGACCCCGGCCCTGGGTGGTCTGACCTTTGACGGTCAGCCGCTGGGCGGCAGTCTCTGCGAGCGGACCGACGAGCAGTTTCGTCGCATCCAGATGGTGTTTCAGAACGCCGACACCGCGCTCAATCCGATGCACAGCATCAGCACCATTCTCAGCCGTCCGTTGAAGATGTACTTCGGCCTGAAAGGCGCGGCGTTGCGCGAGCGGATCGGCGAGCTGCTGGATCTGGTGCGTTTGCCGCGAAGCCTGGCCGAGCGTCGCCCGAGCGAATTGTCCGGTGGGCAAAAACAACGGGTCAACCTCGCCCGGGCGCTGGCGGCCAAACCCGATCTGATCCTCTGCGACGAGGTGACCTCGGCGCTGGATACCGTGGTCGGTGCGGCGATCCTCGAACTGCTGCGCGACCTGCGTCAGCAACTGGGGGTTTCCTATCTGTTCATCAGTCATGACATCTCCACCGTGCGCGCCCTGTGCGATGACATTGTGGTGATGTACAGCGGCCACAAGATTCAGGCCGGCAGCCGACAGTCGTTTGCCCAGGCACCGTTCCACCCGTACACCGATCTGTTGATTCATTCGGTGCCCGAGCTGCGCCAGGGCTGGCTGGAGAACTGCGGCACTACGTGCGGTGAACTGCCGCCGATCGGCCCCAAGGCCAATGTGGCAGAACTTTGCACCTTTCTCGGTCGTTGCCCGGTGCGGGTCGATGGCCTGTGCAACCGCACCGCGCCGAGTCGGCGAGTGATCGACGGTGGCAGTGAAATCCTCTGCCACCACGACAGCGCCGAGTTGCGCAAAACCCAGCAGGATTTGATCACTTTGAATCAGGGAGCCTATGCATGAGCGGGCGATTTGTGAGATTGGCCGAGCAGGGCCGGGCCACCGTCAGTCTGACGGTGGACGGCGTCCCCATCGAGGCGCTCAAGGGCGATACGCTGATGGTGGCATTGCTGACCCAGGGCAACGCCTTGCGCCAGTCTGAGTTCGATTCCGGTCGGCGCGCCGGTTTCTGCCTGATGGGCGCCTGCCAGGACTGCTGGGTCTGGACCCGTAGCGGTGAGCGCCTGCGTGCGTGCTCCAACGAAGTCCGCGAAGGACTGGATATCGTCACCACACAACCGGAGGCGAAATGGCCACTGCACGGATAGTGATCGTCGGCGCCGGGCCGGCCGGTATTCGCTGTGCCGAAACACTGGTGAAGGCGGGTTTCAAACCCATCCTGATCGATGAAAACCGTCGCGATGGCGGGCAGATCTACCGACGCCAGCCTGAAGGCTTTACTCGTGACTACAGCACGCTGTATGGCAGCGAGGCCGCCAAGGCGCGGGATCTGCACGACAGCTTCGACCGCTTGCGTGAACGCATCGACTACCGCTCGGATACGCTGGTGTGGAACCTGATCCCCAAACAACTGTGCTGCGTCAGTCAGGGCAAACACTCGACGGTGGATTACGACGCGCTGATCCTCTGCACCGGCGCCACTGACCGCTTGATGCCGATCGAGGGCTGGCAGTTGGCGGGCACCTACAGCCTTGGCGGGGCGCAGATTGCGCTCAAGTCTCAGGCCGTGTCGATCGGTCATCGCGTGGTGTTCATGGGCAGCGGCCCGTTGCTGTATCTGGTCGCCAGCCAGTACCTGAAGGCCGGTGCCAATGTGGCGGCGGTACTCGACACTTCACCGCTGAGCAAACGCATCGTCGCCTTGCCGAAAATGCTCGCGCGCCCCGGTGTGCTGTTGACCGGGATGAAGCTGTTGGCGCAGTTGTATCAGGCGAAGATCCCGGTGCATCTGGGGATCAAGCCCGAGCAAGTGCTGGGGGACGCGGCCAGCGGTGTCAACGGTGTGCGCGTGCGCACGGCCAAGGGCGAAACGCTGACCGTGGATTGCGACGCCGTGGCGCTCGGTTATCACTTGCGTCCGGAAACCCAGTTGGCGGATCTGGCCGGTTGCCGCATGCGTTTTGACGAAGCGTCCGGCCAGTGGTGGCTGGCGGTGGATGAAGAGGGCCGCACCTCGGTCAGTGGTGTATATGCCGCCGGGGATGGTGCGAAGATTCGTGGCGCGGACGCCGCCGAACACGCCGGACGGCTGGTGGCGATGGCGTTGCTGGAAGACCAACAAAAACCGCTGGACGCGGGCCTGCGCGACGAGCAGCGCAAGGCGCTGGCGGTGATGGATCAGTTTCGCCTTGGTCTGGCCCAGGCCTTTCCATGGCCGGCCGAACAAGCCAGGGCCTTGCCTGATACTGCGATCGTCTGCCGCTGCGAAATGATCAGCGCCGGTGAACTGCGCCGCACCGTCAGTGAAAAGGGCGCCTGCGAAGTCAATCGGGCCAAGGCGTTCAGCCGGGTCGGCATGGGCCGTTGTCAGGGCCGTTATTGCTCCCAGGCAGGGGCTGAAGTCATCGCGGCAGCCGCCGGTGTCAGCGTGCAACAGGTTGGCCGCCAACGCGGTCAGGCACCGGTTAAACCGCTATCGATGCTCACCGAGGAGGTCTCGCCATGACGGCACAAAAAGCCGATGTACTGATTGTCGGTGGCGGCCTGATGGGCTCGGCGGCAGCGTTTTTCCTGCGCCGTCGCGGGAAGTCGGTGATCCTGCTGGAGCGCGACCAGATCGGTCAGTACGCCAGCGGCGTGAACTTCGGCAACGTTCGCCGCCAGGGTCGCTACCTGGGGCAACTGGAGTTGGCCAATCGCTCCTTTGCGCTGTGGAAGCGGCTGCCGGAGTTGATCGACGATGACCTGGAATTCATCGCCAGCGGCCACATGCGCGTGTGTTATCGCGAAGACGAAATTGCCGAACTCGAGGCCTACGCCGCCGCGCCCGAAGCGGCGCAACTGGACCTGAAAATCTATCGCGGTGCCGAATTGCATCAGCGCTTTCCGTTCCTCGGGCCGGACGTGAAGGGTGGCTCCTACGCGCCCCACGACGGTCACGCCAACCCGCGTCTGGCGGCGCCGGCATTTGCCCGAGCGGCCCGGCGCCTTGGCGCGCGCATCGAAGAACAGACCGAAGTGGCCGAGGTGCAGAAGGTCGGCGGCGAGTTCAGCGTGAGCACCACCGACGGTCGCCAGTTCAGCGCGGCTCAATTGCTGATTACCGCCGGAGCCTGGGGGCAGAAACTGTCCGGGCAGTTTGGCGAACCAGTGCCGCTGGACACCAATGGCCCGCAGATGGCCGTGACCGAGCCGGTGCCCTATGCCTTGCCGACGGTGATTGGCGTGTACACCAAGATCCCGGAGGAGGTGATTTATTTCCGCCAAATTCCGCGCGGCAACATCGTCATCGGCGGCGGTTATCGCAGCAAACCGGACATGCTCAACCGTCGGGCCTATGTCGAGCCGCGCAGCATCCTCAACCAGATCAGCCAGATGCGCCGCCTGCTGCCGGGTGTCGGCAACCTGAACATCATTCGGGTCTGGAGCGGCATCGAGGGCTATCTGCCGGACTCCTTGCCGGTGATGGGGCCAAGCGGCACCGTCGATGGTTTGTTTTATGCCTTCGGCTTCTGTGGTCATGGCTTCCAGCTCGGCCCCGGTGTCGGCGATGTCATGGCTGAGCTGATCAGCACCGGCAGCACCAGCACCTCGATCGAGCCATTTTCGATTCGCCGGTTCGCCCCCTTCGCCGAGCAACGGAGCAAAGCTTCATGAAACCCCGTGTATTGGAGATTCTCAAACGGCTGATGGCTTTCGACACCGTCTCTTCGGAGTCGAACATGGCCCTGATCGAATACGTGCGTGACCTGTTGCTGACCCAAGGCATCGAGTCGCTGATCGTCAAGGACGAAACCGGCAAGAAGGCCAACCTGTTCGCCAGCACCGGGCCGAAAGCGTTGCCGGGAGTCTTGCTCTCGGGGCATACCGACGTGGTGCCGGCGGCGGGGCAGGCGTGGACCTTTCCGGCGTTCCAGGCCACCGTGCAGGACGGCCGGATTTACGGACGAGGCAGTTGCGACATGAAGGGCTTCATCGCCCTGGCCATCGACGCGATGCTCGATGCCGCCGGGCATTCCCTGAGTCGTCCGCTGCAACTGGCGTTGTCCCATGACGAGGAAATTGGCTGCGTTGGCGTGCGGCGTTTGCTGGACGTGTTGCACCTGGCGCCAGTCCGGCCGTTCCTGTGCATGATCGGTGAGCCGACCAACATGCAGTTCGTGCTCGGGCACAAGGGCAAGGGCTCGTACCGGACCTATTGCCGGGGGCTGGAGGCGCATTCTTCGCTGGCGCCACATTCGGTGAATGCGATCCATGTGGCCTGTGATTTCATCGCGGCGTTGCGTGAGAGCCAGCGACAACTGCAAGAGCAGGGTGCCCGGGATGCCGATTACGACGTGCCTTACACCACCGTACATGTTGGCCAGATCGGCGGCGGTCGTGCGCTGAACATCGTGCCGAACCTGTGTACCGTGGATTTCGAAGTGCGCAATCTGCCGGCGGATAATCTGGAGCAGATCCTGGCGCAGATGCAGGAGCGCGCCGAAGTGATCGTGCGTGAAGCGAAAAAGCTCTCCAGTGTGGCAGCCATCGAGATCGAAACCGTCAACGTCTACCCCGGTCTCGATACTCATCCGAGCGTCGAAGCGGTGCGTTTCCTGAAAAACTTTGCGACACCGGATACCGGCACGGCCAAGGTTTCGTTCGGCACCGAAGGCGGGTTGTTCAATCATCGTCTGGATGTGCCGGTGGTGGTCTGCGGCCCGGGCTCGATCGAGCAGGCGCACAAGCCGGACGAGTTTATCGAGATCAGTCAGATGGAGGCGGGCGAGCGGTTTCTTGAGGGCTTGCTTGGGTCTCTCAAACACTGAGGAACCCGCTCCTCGCAGCGCAGGCCCTGCCCACTGAAATTGGCGTTTGGCGCATAGATATGAATCTGCCGTTCCACCGCCAATTTCAGCATCCGACACTGTCCGCAAAGCGCTTTCAGCATCCTCATCCGTAGCGTCTCCCTAGACTGAAACCCTGTCTCGGATCAGGACTCGACCATGCTCAAGAATCGTTTGAAAGACCCCAGCCTTCTGGCAGAACTCGCCTATGTGAACGGACAGTGGATCGCCGCTGATGACGGCGCGACGCTGGACGTCATCGACCCGGCCAGCGGTCAGTCGCTCGCCCGCGTACCGGCGATGCAGGGCGGCGAAACCCGGCGCGCCATCGAGGCGGCGCAAAAGGCCTGGCCGGCCTGGCGGGCGCGACCGGCCGCCGAACGTGCGACGCTACTGGAGCGCTGGTATCAGGCGATGATCGACAACCTCGACGATCTGGCGCTGATCATGACCTGCGAACAGGGCAAGCCGCTCAACGAGGCCAAGGGTGAAATCCGCTACGGTGCAGGTTTCGTCAAATGGTTCGCCGAAGAAGCGCGGCGGGTCTACGGCGAAACCATGCCGGCCCCCAGCAACGACCGCCGATTGTTGACCCTCAAGCAACCGGTGGGCGTCTGTGCGGCGATCACGCCATGGAATTTCCCGAACGCGATGATCACTCGCAAGTGCGCACCGGCCCTGGCGGCAGGTTGCCCGATCATCGTCAAACCTTCAGACCTGACACCGCTGTCGGCGCTTGCGCTGGCGGTGCTGGCCGAGCGTGTCGGGATTCCGGGCGGGGTGTTCAATGTACTGACCGGGATGCCGGCAGGCATAGGTGAAGAACTGACCGGCAACGCTACGGTGCGCAAGATTTCCTTTACGGGCTCCACCGCCGTGGGCCGTTTGTTGATGCGCCAGAGCGCCGAACACATCAAGCGTTTGAGCCTGGAGCTGGGCGGCAACGCGCCGTTCATTGTCTTCGACGATGCGGACCTTGAGCAGGCCGTGACCGGCATCATGCTCAGCAAGTTTCGCAACGCCGGGCAGACCTGCGTGTGTGCCAACCGGATCCTGGTGCAGGACGGCATTTACGAGCGCTTCGCTCAACGTCTGGTCGAGGAAGTCGGCAAGCTCAAGGTCGGCGATGGCCTGGAAACAGACGTGACCATCGGCCCGTTGATCAACAAAGCGGCGGTGAGCAAAGTCGCCCGGCACATCGACGATGCCCTGAGTCAGGGCGCGCGACTGCTGTGCGGCGGCATACCCGATGGCGACAGCCAGTTTGTACAACCCACGGTGCTCGGTGAGGCCCACGCCGGCATGCTTCTGGCCAACGAGGAAACCTTTGGCCCCGTGGCGCCACTGATGCGCTTCACTGATGAAACCGAAGCCCTCGCATTGGCCAACGCCACGCCTTTCGGTCTGGGTGCCTACTATTTCACTCAGGATCTGCGCCGTTCGTGGCGCTTCGGCGAGGCGCTGGAGTTCGGCATGGTCGGCCTCAACACCGGGATCATTTCCATGGAGGTCGCGCCGTTCGGCGGCATCAAGCAATCGGGCCTGGGCCGTGAGGGCAGCAAGTACGGCCTGGATGAGTACCTTGAAGTCAAAGCCTTCCACATCGGCGGGTTGTAATTCACAGACACGGGGAGCCACAACTGATGAGCAAGGTATTCAAGATCGCCGCGATTGCCGGCGATGGCATTGGCAAGGAAGTCTTGCCGGAAGGGCTGCGGGTGCTGGAGCAGGCCGCGAAGAAATGGCAGCTGGATCTGAGCATCGAAGTGCTCGACTGGGCGCACTGCGATTACTACTTGGAACACGGGCAGATGATGCCCGACGACTGGTTCGAACAGCTCAAGGGTTTCGACGCCATCTACTTCGGCGCCGTGGGTTGGCCGGACAAGGTGCCGGATCATATTTCCCTGTGGGGCTCACTGCTCAAGTTCCGCCGCGACTTCGACCAGTACGTGAACATCCGTCCGGTACGGCTGTTCCCCGGCGTGCCGTGCCCGTTGGCCGGACGTGAGCCGGGCGACATCGATTTTGTGGTGATCCGTGAGAACACCGAAGGCGAGTATTCCTCGGTCGGTGGCAAGATGTTCGAGGGCACCGAGCATGAGTTCGTGTTGCAGGAATCGGTGTTCACCCGGCGTGGTGTCGACCGCATTCTCAAGTTCGCCTTCGATCTGGCCCAGACTCGTCCACGCAAGCGCCTGACGGCCGCGACCAAGTCCAACGGGATTTCCATCAGCATGCCCTATTGGGACGAGCGCACCGCGTTGATGGCAGCCCAGTACCCGGAGATCACCTGGGACAAACAGCACATCGACATTTTGTGCGCGCGCTTCGTGCTGCAACCGGATCGGTTTGATGTGGTGGTGGCGTCGAATCTGTTCGGCGACATCCTTTCCGACCTCGGCCCGGCCTGTGCCGGGACCATTGGCATCGCGCCGTCGGCCAACCTTGATCCGCAGCGGCGGTTTCCGTCGTTGTTCGAGCCGGTGCATGGGTCGGCGCCAGATATCTATGGGAAGAACATTGCCAACCCGATTGCGATGATCTGGTCGGGGGCGTTGATGCTCGATTTTCTCGGGGATGGCGATGAGCGCTATCGCGCGGCGCATGACGGGATTTTGCGGGCGATCGAGCGGGTGATTGCCGAGGGGCCGATTACGCCGGATTTGGGGGGGAGGGGGTCTACTCAGGATGTTGGCAGGGCGATTGCCGATTCTCTGAGTTAGCGGTTTGTGTTGGGGCTGGGGCCTTGGCGGCCTTTGGGCCGACCAGGCTCTTGGGGTTTTGGGTGAATATCCGTTGCTTCGGGTGTTGCGGCTGGCGGTTTCGCTTTTACAGCGAGTCCCTTTTGCAAACGCCCAAAAGGAACCAAAACGCTGGGCCCCGGCGTACGGCCCCTCGCTGGGGCTCGGGGTTCCTTCGTTGCGGGATTCATCCGGGGGCATCGCCTACGGTTTGCTTCGCTGCACCTCCTCTCGATGTGTTTGGCTGCGCCAAACGGTCGCTGCGCTCCCACCCCCGGATAAATCCCTCCACTCAGCCTGCCGAAGGGGCCGGCACGGCAAGATCAAAAGCGGTACTCGAGCTAACGCTCATTGTGTTGAGTGGTGAGGGGCGGAGGTGGACGGCTTTTGCTTTTGCTTTTGCTTTTGTGGGAGTGGGCTTGCCCGTGAAGGCGGCCTTCGGGCCGACCGGGTTCTGGCGGGTGTACATATTCTTCACCGCCTCCCCGATCAGTCCCCTCTCCCTCCGGGAGAGGGCTAGGGTGAGGGGCTTTTGCTCTTTTGCTCTGTGGAAGCAAGTTATTGGGATCTGGATCAGTAACCTTTGGCGCGGTCGATCCGGCCGACCATGGGCTCGCGGCGTTCGAATCGTCGGATATTCTCCAGCAACACTTCAAACGCGCTTTCAGGCTGGGTCATCGCCGCGATATGCGGGGTCAGCAGAATCTGCGGGTGACTCCAGAATGGATGGTCCGCCGGGGCCGGTTCTTCTTGCAAAACGTCCAGTACGGCGCCGCTGAGCTGTCCGTTGTCCAATGCCTGCAGCAGGTCACTTTCCACCAGATGCCCACCACGGCCCATGTTGATCAGTGCCGCGCCGCGGGGCAGTTGGCGGAACAGTTCGCGATCAAGAATGCCCTGAGTCTGTTCAGTCAGGGGCAGCACGCACAGCAGGATGTCGCACTGGCTGAGAAACGCCGGCAGTTGCTCGCGCCCGGCAAAGCATTCCACTCCTTCAATATGATGCGCGCTGCGCGCCCAGCCCTTCAGTGCAAAGCCCATGGGTTGCAGGGTGGCGAGAATTTGTTGCGCCTGAGTGCCGAGGCCCATCACACCGACCCGGCGTTTATGCGACGGCTGGAGCAGGTGCGCCTGCCAGCAGCGGGCTATCTGCTGCTGGCGATAACGCAGCATGTCCCGGTGCAGGCTCAGTACGGCAAAACTGGCGTATTCGCACATGCCACGGGTGATGCCCGGATCGAGCAGGCGTACCACTGGAAGACGTTGCGGGATGCGGCCGAGGTCCAGTTGATCGACCCCGGCGGACAAGGCGAACAGCACCTTCAGATTCGGCAGCAATGCTTCAAGATCATCCGGCGCCTGCCATGCGGCGAGGTACTCGATGTCCTCGGGGTTGCCAATATCCGGCCAGGCGCGCCATTCGATATCCGGGGCGTGTTCGGCGAACAGGGTTTTCCACTGTTCGCCGCGCACGGGGTCAGCTTTGTAAAGCAGGGCCATGGTCAATTCCTGGAGGGTTGAAAGTGCTCTCATCATCGCGCAACGCTGGAGCAGGATCTGTTGAAAGCGTCGGATTAAACGGGTCGCACCACGTCGGATAAGCAGGATGGCGGCAGATTCGACGGGGTGAAGGAATCTGCCGTTTGGCAGGGTGAAAACAGTTGATCCGAATTTCTCAGGGGGCAAGTTCGGCGTAGTTCGTTTCGTGCAGGCCTTAATCTGGACACCATCTGCACATACCTCATGCAGTCATTCCGGGCTGCCGCACTCACGATGGGAAATGCCATGAACAGCAAAGTCGACCAAACCCCTCATTTGCTCCGTCAGCGCGATCAATTCGTGCCGCGGGGCCTGGTGACCGCTCATCCGTTGGTGATCGATCGCGCCCAAGGTGCCGAATTGTGGGACGTGGACGGCCAGCGTTACCTGGATTTCGTCGGCGGTATCGGTGTGTTGAACATCGGCCATAACCACCCGAAAGTGGTGGCGGCGGTTCAGGCGCAGTTGCAAAAGGTTTCCCATGCCTGCTTCCAGGTGGTGGCCTACAAGCCTTATCTGGATCTGGCCCAGCGCCTGTGCGAAATGATTGGCGGCAAAGAGTCGTACAAAGCTGCGTTCTTCACCTCCGGTGCCGAGGCCGTGGAGAACGCGGTGAAAATCGCCCGGGCGCACACCAATCGTTCGGCGGTGATCTCCTTCCGTGGCGGTTTCCACGGACGGACCTTGCTCGGCACCACGCTGACCGGCATGAGCCAGCCTTACAAACAGAACTTCGGGCCGTTTGCGCCGGAGGTGTTTCACACGCCGTATCCGAATGCCTATCGCGGCGTCACCAGCGAGATCGCGCTCAAGGCACTGGACGAACTGCTCGCCACTCAGGTCGCGCCGGAGCGGGTCGCGGCGATCATCATCGAGCCGGTGCAGGGCGACGGTGGTTTCCTCGCGGCCCCGGCTGAGTTCCTTCAGGCGCTTCGCGCGCTGACGCACAAGCATGGCATCGTACTGATCCTCGATGAAATCCAGACCGGTTTCGGTCGCACCGGCAAGTGGTTCGGTTTCCAGCATGCGGGCATCCAGCCTGACCTGGTGACCGTGGCCAAGAGCCTGGCCGGTGGCCTGCCGTTGTCCGGTGTGGTCGGCCGGGCCGAGATCATGGATGCGCCATTGCCCGGTGGGCTGGGTGGGACTTACGGCGGCAACGCGTTGTCGTGCGCGGCGGCACTGGCAGTCATCGATGCGTACGAAGAGGAACAGTTGCTGGCGCGCGGTGATGCATTGGGCGAGCGACTGCGCCAGGGGCTGTTGCGCTTGCAGAGTCGCCACCCGCAGATTGGCGACGTGCGTGGCACCGGGTTCATGCTGGCGATCGAGTTGATCAAGAACGACGAGGCGCGCACCCCGGACGCCGACCTGAACCAACGCCTGATCGATGAGGCGCGCAAGGGTGGCCTGCTGGTGATCAAGTGCGGCGTGTACCGCAACGTGCTGCGCTTCCTCGCACCGCTGGTGGCTACCGAGGCACAGGTTGATGAGGCACTGCAGATTCTGCAAGCGGCTCTGGCACGGGTATTGAACTGACGTCCTGAGCGTTCACGGGCGCTGCTGCAAGGCATCGTCCGTGAACCTTTATGGCGCATGGATTGATGGAATGCATCATCGGAGGCTGTGTACATCATGGGGCTGACTGATTATCGAGCGCTGCTCATCGATTGCGATGAAGTCCTGGTCGATCGCGACTCGGGGGTCTGGGCGGCGTTGCAACCGCTGCTCGACAGCCGGGGCGGGCGCCCGGACAAGGAACAGGTGCTGGCCGAATATCGTGAGGTGGTGTGGGCGCTGTATCCGCGCTTCGCTGAGCTAGGCTTCAGTGGATTACTGTGTTTTGCCCACCGCCAATTGGCTGAGCGCTGGGCGTTGAAAGTCAATTGGGAGGAGGGCATGAGTTTCGCCCGCTCGGCGGCTGGCTGGTCGTTGTTCGAGGACGCTCCCGGAGCGATGTTGTACTTGCGCAAGTTCTATCGCCTGCTGGTGACGGGCGATCGGGATGTCGAGGATCGAGGGGGGCTGTGTGAGCGCCTGGGGATTGTCGCGGACGATTTCATCTCGTTGGCCTGCGACCCGCTGCAGGATGTCGACTGGTTGAAGGCAAACGCGCTGGAACCCGCCGAGATCCTTCTGGTGACCCGGCCATCAGCTCGTCGGCAGGCGATTACCGATGTGTGCCTGATCGGTCGCGAACGGGTCAAACAACCGACGCCATGCGCTGCGCACTACTGCATCAACAGCATGGCCGATCTGGTCGCTCAGCATCAGCTGTCATTGCGGCGCTGATTTTGCTAGAAGATTGTCTTACAAAACGGCAGTCACGAGGTACGCAATGGAAGGTTTAGTCAAACTGGACCGCATCGACATCAGCATCCTGGTTGAGCTGCAAAAGGACGGGCGCATGACCAATGTCAGCCTGGCCGATGCCGTAGGGTTATCGGCCAGCCCCTGTCTGCAACGGGTCAAACGGCTGGAGTCGGCCGGCTACATTTCCAGCTACAAGGCGCATTTGAACCTGGCCAAGATTACCGAGTCGGTGACGGTCTTCACCGAAATCACCCTTAGCGACCATAAACGCGAAGATTTCGCCAAATTCGAGTCCAACATCCGCCTTGTCGATGAAGTCCTCGAATGCCATTTGATCAGCGGTGGTTACGACTACCTGGTGCGCTTCATGACCCGCAGTATCCAGCATTACCAGGAAGTGATTGAAAGCCTGCTGGACAAGAACATCGGCATCTCCAAGTACTTCAGCTACATCGTCATCAAATCCCCCGTGCTCAAGGATGGCGTGCCGCTGCGCAAGTTACTGCGGCACTGACCCCTCTGGCGCCGAGTTATCAACTCGGCGCTGTTTCTGCTACACACCAAACCCGACAATAGCCTTGGTTTCCAGGTATTCCTCGAAACCATGAACCCCATATTCACGGCCATTGCCCGAGCGTTTATAGCCACCGAAGGGCGCCATGGGATTCCAGGCGGGGTAGTTCAACAGCACTTGTCCCGAGCGAATGCGAGAAGCAACGGCTCGTGCAAGTTGCAGATCTTGCGACTGCACATGAGCGCCCAGTCCGTAGACCGTATCGTTGGCGATGGTGACTGCTTCATCAATGGAGTCGTAGGCGATGATGCACAGCACCGGGCCGAAGATCTCTTCCTGGGCGATCCGCATGCCTGGGTCGACCTCGGAGAAAACCGTCGGACGAGTGAAGAAGCCAACTTCATGGCCCGCTACGCGCCCCGGTCCGCCGCATACCAGTTTTGCACCTTCGCTCAAACCTGCGTCGATCATCACTTGCACGCGCTTGAATTGCGCTTCGTTGGCAATCGGGCCGAGCACCGTTTCTTCCGATTGCGGATCACCGACGATGATCGCGTTGGCGGTGGCAGCCGCCAGCGCTTCGACCTGCGCCAAGCGGTCGCGGGGAACGATCATGCGCGTCGGCGCGCTGCACGACTGGCCGACGTTGCGAAAGGCCGACATCACGCCCGCAGGCACGGCTTTGGCGAAGTCGGCGTCGGGTAGCAGCAGGTTTGGCGATTTGCCGCCCAGCTCCTGGGTGACCCGCTTGACCGTCGGGGCAGCCGCCTGTGCGACCAACGCACCTGCGCGGTTGGAACCGGTGATTGAAATCATGTCGATATCGGGATGCGCAGCCATCGCGCCACCGACCTCGGGGCCGCTGCCATTGACTAGATTGAATACTCCGGGCGGCAAGCCTGCGTCATGGACAATTTGCGCAAAAAGCAGGGCACTCAAAGGGGATAATTCGCTGGGCTTCAAGACCACCGTGCAACCGGCGGCAATCGCCGGGGCGACTTTCGCGGTGATTTGATAAAGCGGCCAGTTCCACGGGGTAATCAGGCCGCAGACGCCTATCGCTTCACGTTCAATGGCGGTGCTGCCCTCAAGCGTCTGGAAGCGGTAGGTTGACAGAATGTCCCGTGCGACCCGAACGTGTTCAGCCGCCAAGGGGACTTGCATGGCCCGCGCGAAACTGATGGCGGCGCCCATTTCCAGAGAAATGGCCTGAGCCAGGATTTCCTTTCGCTCAAGGATCAGCTCATGGATCTTTCCGAGAATGTGCGCACGCGAAGCCGGGGAGGAAACAGACCAGCCTGCAAATGCGGCACGAGCCGCCGCCACGGCGCGATCAACATCTTGCCCGGACCCGCAGGCAACCTCTGCGACCACGGCCTCGGTGGCCGGATTGATCACGGTTACGCTGGCAGGCATTGCCGGCAAAGACCAACGTCCGTCGATGTAAAACTGTCGGGCTGTTTGCGGATCGACGCAGTCGCTGTTTGAAGATTGTGTGGTCATCCAACTCGCTCCCTGGAGCAGAAATAAGGCGCTGTTAACGGAGATTGCGAGCCGAAGCATCGCCGTGGCGCCTCGTGCAAACCCGGCGCAATTTCCTCTCGTTAAGCTAACAAAACACCCCAGGCTGAATGTGCCGTTATTCCAGTTGGCAAGGGATAATCTGCTGTATCCGGCGAGCTAGCGGTGCATCGATGCAGCCGAGCCTTTCGCATGCCTGGCAAAGGCAATCTTGATCGCCACCAGCATCGGTGCCGCCAGCGCGAACAGCAATGTTACCGCCATGAACGCGCTGTCGAAGGCAATCACGGTCGATTGCCCGGACACCGTGCGCCCCAGCAGATCGATTGCGGCCCGGCCAGCCGTCGCAGTGTCCATGCCTCTGCCCATCAACAATGCGGTTGTGCCGGTCAGCCGTTCGATCAGCGCAGGAGTGCCGGGTGTGACGCCAGTGCCGAGGATCACGGCGTTGGCCGCGTGCCCATGCTCGATGAGGGTCTGTAGCCCGGCCACACCGATCAGCCCGCCCAATTGTCGGCCGGTGTTGAACAGGCCGATGCCGGCCGCCAGGTTGCGGCTGTTGAGTTGAGTGAAGGCGATCAGCGTGATCGACAGAAACAGGAAGCCCAGCCCCAGGCCACGCAAAAGGATGGCGGCCATCATGTCCTGACAGCCGCTTTCGCTGGTCGAGCCGGACAGCATCCACATCGCAATCATGATCATCAGGATGCCAAAGGGCACTGTCGCAAACGGCGCCACTCTGCGTGCCTGCATGAGGTAGGCCGAAATGAGCAGGGCGCCGACAAAACATGCGCCGCTGGGCAACAACAGCAGGCCGGCGTCGGTGAGGGTGAAGCCGAGCACCGACAAGGCAAAGGCCGGAATCAGGTAGGCACTGCCGAACAAGGCGGCGCCGGCGATAAAACTGACGATGAAGGCAAAGGAAAAATCGCTCGAGCTGAACAGGTTGAAATCGAGCAGCCCCCGACCGGTCGTCAACAGTTGCTGGCCAAGAAACCCGAGCAGGGCTGCGCTGCCGATCAGCGTCAGGCAGACAATACGCGGTTCCTCGAACCAGTCCCAGCGCTCGCCCTGGCTGAGTACGTAGGTCAGGCAGAGCAGGGCGGTAGCGCTCAGCGCAGCACCGAGCCAGTCAAAGGGCCGCTGACTGGCCTTGGCGGGTGTCGGGGTGTCGGTGAGTAGCATCAGGCCGCTGGCGGTCAGCGCCAGTGGCACGACGCTGAGAAATATCCAGCGCCAGGACTGGCTGTCGACCAGCCAGCCTTGCAGCGCGGGCGTCAGGGTCGCGGAGGCAACCACCGCGCCGATGGCGAACAGGGCCTGCAGCAGCGGTTGCAGCGTGCGTCGATAGGCCCGAAAAATCAGCATCTGGCCTGCCACCAGCAATGTCCCGCCGGCAAAACCCTGGACGATGCGCAACGAAACCAGCAGCTCGAGACGGGTACTGAAGACCGCCATCGTGCAAGCCAGGCCCATGACCAGGGTGGCGCCGACGATCACCTTGCGTGGGGCGAAGCGGGCCAGCAATCCTGACGCGGTGAGAAAACCGATCATCTTGAAGGCGGTGTAGCCGATGTCCAGCCAGGCAAACTCATCGGGCGTGGCGTAGGTGTCGCCGATGATGTCGTTACGTCCCAGTACCAGCGCGGTGCCGGCAATCGCTTCAGTCAGGCTGGCCAGCAGGATGCCGATCAGCAGCAGGGCGCCGGGACGGGTTCTGCCAGGCCGCTTCATGATCCACCTCCGCGCTCCACCTCAACCCGCGCCGACAGGCCCGGCACGATGCGCCCGGGCAACGGATTGTGGGCCAGGCGGATTTTCACCGGCACCCGCTGCACCACCCGCACGAAGTTGCCCGTGGCGTTGTCGGTGGGCAGCAGGCTGAAGGCCGAGCCGCTGCCGGGGGCGAAACTGTCGACTACGCCTTCAAGGGCGTCGTTGGGGTAGCCGTCGACAGTGATGCGTACCCGTTGGCCGGCATTGATGTGTTCCAGCTGGGTTTCCTTGAAGTTGGCGACAACCCACACATCCTGGACCGGAACGATGTCGAGCAAGGCGACGCCTGGCGTGACGAAACGGCCGACGCGCACCTGGCGGTTACCGACCACACCGTCCACGGGCGCGCGCACCACGGTGCTGTCCAGGTCGATCCGCGCCAGATCGCTGGCGGCCTGGGCCTGCGCCACGGCCGCCAAGGCCGCGCCGCGCTGGGCCAGGAGCACGGCGATGCGCTGCTGTTGCGCCTCGACCGTTGCCGAGGCGGCTTCGACCGCTGCGGAGGCGCGGGTCTGGGCGGCGGCGGTTTCATCGACCAGCGCCTGGCTCACCGCATTGCTGACGATCAGCTTGCGGTTGCGTTCGTGGGTCTTGCTCGCGAGGTTCATCTGCGCCGAGGCTGAACGTCGTTCGGCCTCGGCCTGGCGAATCTGGGCATGTTGCAGTTGAGTCTGGGCATCGACATCGCTCAAGCGTGCCTGGGCCGACTTGAAGTTGGCCTCGGCCTGAGCGAGGCGTGCGCGATAGTCTTGATCGTCGATGCGAAACAACACCTCACCGCGCTGGACTTGCTGGTTATCGCGCACCTCTACAGTGGTGACATAACCGGCCACCTTGGCCGCCAGCGAAGTGACGTCGCCACGCACGTAGGCGTTGTCGGTGGAGATGGTGGCGCCGCCGAACAGCATGAAGTAACCGCCCGTCAGGACCGCGAGAGCACTGGCACAGAGCAGCAGTCCCACTGACTTGCGCTTGCTTTTGCGTGGCGCCGGGGGCGTGGTATCGGCATTTTGATCGCTGGTGACGGTGTACTGGGGCGCGTTCATGTTGAGGGTCCTGCACATGGCCAATACCTCCGGCAGCCGAGGGCCGCCGAAGGTTGACCGGGATGTGGATCGGTTACGGCTTCACGGGCTTGACCAGGTCGGTCTCGCTGCTGTCGAGCACGAACACGGCCATCAGGCGCGCCGGTTCGGTAGCGCTCGCGTTGGCGCTCACGGCATGGAAGTCACCCGGCTGTTCGACGAAGTTTTCCCCGGCCTTGTAGACCTTCTCGGGCGCGTCGCCGACCTTGCTGCGTATCGCGCCCTCAAGCACGGTGGCGTAGATGAAGGCAGATTTCGGATGGAAGTGCGCAGGTGATGCGCCACCAGGCGCATACTCCACGACGACACCTTTCATGGTCTTGCCCGGAACATTGGGCAGGACATGGTCGAACACCACGGTGACCTTGCCCGGTTGCGGCTCGGCGGCCGAGACGCTGGTGATCGACAGGGCCGCGATAGCGGCGGCGATCAGGATTCGGCTGAACATGGCAATACTCCTTCAGATAAGAATCGGGTTTCAGCGCCTCAGCGTTGGGTTGGCGTGGTCGAACGGGCCAGCCAGTCCTCGAAGCGCGTCGGGGCCAGGCGCGGGTTGCTGCCCAGCGGAGTGAGCGACTGGTCGTCGAGCACATCGCCGAAGTAGCGTGCGTGGACGTCCGGGATGACCTTGCGGGTGTCGTGAGTGGCGCGGAAATAGCGCCGGATCAACTCGTCCAGCGGCATGGCTTCAGGGCCGGCCACTTCCAGCGTGCCGTTGGCCGGCGCAGCCAGGACCACATCCGTCAGTGCTGCCGCAACGTCGTCGGAGGCCATGGGCTGGATCAGGGCCGGCGACAGGCGCACTTCATCGCCTTCGGTGGCCGACTGGGCGATGCCGCCGACAAATTCGAAGAACTGAGTGGCCCGCAGCACGGTGTAGGGGATGCTGGACGCCTTGATCAGATTCTCTTGCGCGACTTTGGCGCGGAAGTAGCCATTGGCCGGAAGTCGCTCGCTGCCGACGACCGACAGCGCGACGTGATGGCGAACCCCGGCGGCGGCTTCGGCGGCCAGCAGGTTGCGGGTGGAGGTTTCGAAGAAATCGAGCACCGCCTGGTCTTCCCACGACGGCGCGTTGGAGACATCGACCACCACTTCGGCGCCATCCATCGCCTCGGCCAGGCCTTCGCGGGTGATGCTGTTCACCCCGGTGTTGGGCGATGCGGGGCGGGCGTCATGGCCGCGCTCGCGCAGATTCTTTACAAGTTTCGATCCGATGAGGCCGGTGCCTCCGATAACGACGATCTTCATGGCGTCTCTCCGCTTGCCGACAGCAACCATTGCTGTCGATGTGCCTTGAGCATGCCTCGGACGGCTCGGCAAATCCTTGCGTCGGTCTTGGATTTACCTTGGCGAAATCGTGGATTTGCGTCCAAACGATCCAATCTTGCGTTTGTTGTGTAGACCACTCTCCCGGACCGATGCGGTGGGCCAAGGTCTGCCGTATCATTGAGCGCACAATAAACCGCCCACTCGGACACGGAGTCGGGGCGCCAGAACGGGAACCGGCCACCGTGCAATTCGTGTTTGAAGATTTTGTGCTCGACCAGCAGCGTCGGGAGCTGACCCGGCGCGGGCAAGTCGTGACCATCGGGCCGCAGGTTTTTGACCTGTTGTTGCAACTGGTCAGCAATCACGAGCGGGTGATCAGCAAGGACGAATTGCTGAGTGCGGTATGGAGTGGCCGGATCGTTTCCGAGTCGACCGTCACCAGCCACATCAACGCCGTGCGCAAGGCCATCGGCGACACCGGTGAGCAACAGCGGCTGGTGCGAACCGTGGCGCGCAAGGGCTACCGCTTTGTCGGTGAAATCACTTTGAGTGAAAGCCCGGCGCAGGCTCTTTCGCCACCTGAGCCACTGCCGCCGCCGAACGTCGCGCTGGTTCTGCCCGACAAGCCGTCGATCACCGTCCTCCCTTTCCAGAACCTCAGCGGCGACCCGGAGCAGGACTACTTCGCCGACGGCATGGCCGAAGACATCATCACCGCGTTGTCGCGCCTGCGCTGGCTGTTCGTCATCGCCCGCAACTCCAGTTTCACCTAGAAGGGCAGGGCGGTGGATGCCCGGGGCGTTGGCCAGGAACTGGGCGTGCGTTATGTACTGGAAGGCAGCGTGCGCAAATGCGGCAACAAGGTGCGGATCACCGGCCAGTTGCTCGATGCCAGCTCCGGCACCCACCTGTGGGCCGAGCGCTTCGAAGGCCTGCTGGATGACATTTTCGAGTTGCAGGATCAGGTCACCGAAAGCGTTGTCGGTGCCATTGCTCCGCAGTTGGAGCGGGCGGAAATCGAGCGGGCCAAACGCAAACCCACCGACAGCCTGGATGCCTACGATTACTACCTGCGCGGCACGGCCAAGCTGCACATCGCCACCCGTGATGCCATCGGCGAGTCGCTGGCGCTGTTCTATCGCGCGATCGAACTGGATCCGGAGTTCGCCTCAGCCTACGGCATGGCGGCCTGGTGTCATTTCTGGCGCAAACTCAACGGCTGGATGATCGACCCGCCCCGCGAAGTGGCCGAAGGCGCGCGGCTGGCGCGCCTGGGAGTGGAGCTTGGTCGTGATGACGCGGTGGCGCTGACCCGCTGCGGCCATGCTCTGGCCCATCTGACCGGGGATGTCGACTGTGGAATCGCCTTGCTCGATCGCGCCCGACTGCTCAACCCCAACCTGGCGCCCGCCTGGTATCTGGGCGGTATCCTGCGCGCCTTGCGCGGCGAAACCGATGCGGCCATCGATAACCTCAATCACGCCGTGCGCCTGAGTCCCGTGGACCCGGAAATGTTCCGTATGCAGGTGGGCGTGGCGCTGGCGCATTTCTTCGCCGGCCGCTTTGATCTCTCCACATCCTGGGCGGAAAAAGCCTTGGGCAATCTGCCCAGCCTGCTGCCGGCAGTGGCCTTGTTGGCTGCCGGTCATGCGCTGTGCGGGCGAGAGGACAAAGCAGCGGTGGCCTTGGCCCGTTTGCGGGCGCTGGATCCTGCCATTCGCGTGTCCCGGTTGAAGGGGTGGCTGCCGATCCAGCGGCCCGAGGACTTTGCCCGGCTTGTCGACGGGTTGCGGCTGGCGGGCTTGCCTGAGTAACTGCCAGAGCGCGTCATCCGAGCGGGATACTCACTGCCCCGACTCATCCGCCGAACACCAACGGTTTCTGCCCGACTGCTTGGCCTGATACAGACAGGTATCCGCCGATTTCAGCAAATGGGCCGGCGTCAGCTCGGCATCGACCGGATGCCGTGTGGTGATCCCGGCGCTGGCGGTGACGTAACCCAGTGGATGCCCGGCGTGTTCCAGTTTCAGTGAGCGGATGCCCTGCAAAATGTCTCTGGCGACCTGAATGGCCCCGGCGCTGTCGGTGTTGGGCAGCAGCACCGTGAACTCTTCGCCACCGTAGCGAACGACCAGATCACTTGGGCGTCTGACCGCTTGCTGGACCGCACGGCCGACCGCGTTCAGACAATCATCGCCGGCGGCGTGGCCGTACTGGTCGTTGTAGCGTTTGAAGTAGTCGACATCGAGCATGATCAACGACAGCGCCGACCCCTGGCGCCGGGCCAGACGTATTTCATCGGCCAGCGCATTGTCCAGACGCCGACGATTGCCCAGCCCGGTGAGGCTGTCGGTCAGCGCCATGTCGCGCATGGCCTGATGGGCGTGGCGGATCTCGCGTTCCATCGCGATTCGTTGGCGCAGCTGGTGCAGCACGACGAGGCCGAAACCGGTCATCACCAGGCTGAGGAACACCAGGACGAAGCCGTTTTTCAACAGGTCCTGGCGCCACGGCGCGATGATCGACTCACGGGAAATACCGGCTTCCACCACCAACGGGTAGGTGGAGAGCGCCCGATAGCCATACAGGCGCTCGGTGTCGTCGACCACGGCTTTGACCTCCGCGACGCCTTCGCTGGAGTTGGGCAAGTAGTGTTTGAAGATCTCGCTGCCGGACAGGCTCTTGCCGATCACCGATGCAATGAACGGTCGGCGCACCAGAATCGTGCCGTCACGCTTGGCCAGGACCAGCGCGCCCTTGTCATCGATCCTGAAGTCGCCGTAGTAGTCGACGAAGTAGCTGACCTTGACCGTGCCCAGCAGCACGCCCGCGAACGAGCCGTCGGGGTTGTTCAGGCGACGGGAGATGGGAATGATCAGGTCGTGAGTCGAGCGACTCTCGACCACCTCACCGATGCGCACATGGCGGTCATCGTGAGTGCGGTGGTACTGGAAATAATCGCGGTCGGAGTTGTTGGCGGTCTCCGGCGTGACCTCCTTGTCGGTGACGATCCACTGTCCGTCGGCGCCGTAAATGAACAGGCCATGCAGTTGCGGCATGATTTTCGATTGTTGCACCAGCAGATTGTGGATACGCGGCACGTCGAGGTTCTGCAGGCCGTCACCCTCGACCCGCTCACTCAGCGCTGCAGTCAGCACATCCATCTGGCGAATGGTGTCTTCGGCGTGCTGCGCGGTGGCGCGGGCCAGGTTGGTCACCGAGTCGCGCGCAGAGGCGAACGCCGAACGATAGTCGCGCCAGGTCCGCCAGCTCTCGACCGCCAGAAAGGCAAAAACCACCATCAGCATGAAGCTCACCGTCAGCCGGAATATCGAACCGGCGCGGGCGGCGTTGATGGAAGAGCGTGACGTGACGTTGTCTGTGTCCGGCTCTGATGGGGTGCGTCCGAGCATCAAGGTCTCCTCTGGCGCTGCGATAAAACGAGTGCGTCAGAGGATTATGACAAGACGTGCGCAGAATTGGGCACACAGGCGACTTTTCCTGTCGCCACCATTCACTGCCCGCCGGTTTGCAGGACCTCGATCCACAACGCGCCTTTGCCCGAGGCCGCTTCGGCCACCCGCTTCAACGCACCGTCACTGGCCACTGCGTAGGAGCCAACCTTGTCGCTTTTTTCGCCCGTCACAATCAACCAGTGACCGTTGGGGGAGAGGGCGATGTTGCGGGGCTGTTTCTCTTGAACCGGGTAGTTGTCGAGAAACTTCAGGCTACCGTGGGCCGTATCCACCGCGAACACCGAGACGGAGCTGCTGGTGCGTTCGCTCATGAACAGCAACTTTCCATCTGGCGACATCCGCAGATCAGCCGCCCAGATACGCGGGGTAGGGTCGTCCTTCAAGTCGTTATTGCGTGCGTCGCGCACTTCGCCATGGGCCAGTTTCAAACGCTCGGGAATGCCGTTGGCGACGGCAATCGGGGTCAGGGCACCGCTGTCGGCATTGATTGAAAACGCGCTGACCGTGCCGCTCATTTCGCCGACCACATAGAGAAATTTGCCATCAGGGGAGAAGGCCAGATGCCGAGGCCCGGTGTTGGCCGGGACACTGACATAACCCTCGCCGATCGGAGTGAGCGTACCCGTGCTGGCGTCCAGGCTGTATTGCAGAACCCGGTCAGCACCCAGGTTACCCGCGTAGGCGAATCGATTGCTCGGGTCGGTACGCAACGAGTGTGCGTGCAGACCGGTTTTGTAGGTGCGGATGTCGGTGGAAGGCGTGTCAGCCTTGTCGATGGCCTGCACGCTCAGCAAGTCGGCGCCATAAGAAGCGGCGAGCAGGTAGCGCCCCTGTCTGTCCGTGGACAGGTAGGCCATGCTCTCGGCCAGAGGCGCTTTGGATCGTGGCGTGAGACGCCCGGTCTCGGGATCGATGCTGAAGCTCTGGACCTGAAACGGCTTGACCCGCAGCGCCGCGAACAACACTTTGCCGTCCGGCGAGAGCGCCATTGGATTGACCTGGTCACCCGCGCTGACCTGATTGATCAGGCTCAACGCGCCGTTGCTTTCATCAAGCTGATATTGGGAAATCAATCCGTCGGCCGGGCTGGAGATGTAGGCAAACGTGGCGGCATTCGCGTGCAGGCTGAGTCCGCATGCAATGGCGCAGGCTGCCAGGAGAGTTTTATTCATGAGTAATCCATTATTTTTATGATTGTGGTCAGTCATCCTATGACTTGATTTGAATGGCATCAATGGTTTTTTGCAAGGACAAAACGCATTAAATCAGGAGCCAATCGGAGTTTTCCCGCACGCACCGCCGTTGGGTGAGGGGGAGCTTTGTTGATGGTTTTCTTATGTCATCAGATGACTTGCCGACTTCATGCTCCCCACCATTCGCTACTCGGTGTCGGCGCGTGATAGAAGTCATCCGCTGAAATACAAAAGCCTGCTTTGAAAAGCAGGCTTTTGTCGTTCCGACGGTACTCAGAACGTCGGGGTGTATTTCACGGTGAACATCACATTGCGCGGATCGCCGTAATTGTTGTTGCCATTGAGCTGGTTGTATCCGGCCGTGTAATAGTGCTTGTCGAACAGGTTGTTGGCGTTGAGTGCCAGTCCGATCTCTTTCGTCAGTTGATAGCCGAGGCGGGCGCTCCATACGGTATAGCCCGGCACTTCGAAGGTATGTTCGTAGCCGAGGGTATGAGTTTGGGTCGTGAAGCCCAGGCCGGTGCTGACGCGGTTCCAGTCACCGCTGAACTGATAGTCGCCCCAGACCCGCAGCATGTGCTTGGGCGTCCAGGTGCTGAAGACTTTGCCTTCGTTTTCCGGATCTTTGAGATATTTGGTGGTGTTGTAGGTGTAGCCGGCGAACAATTGCAGTCCTGTCAGGACTTCGCCACTGACCTCCGCTTCAATCCCCTGGCTGCGAACCTTGCCGGCCGCAATCGAGCAGTACCAGCCATCGCAGGCGAACCCTGACGCCAGGTCGTTGAGGGCACGGTTCTTCTGGTCATAACGGAACACCGCCAGGGAGGTGTTGACCCGGCCGTCCAGCAACTCGCCCTTGAGGCCGACTTCGTAGTTGCTGCCGATCACCGGTTTGAGCACGGAGCCGTTGATACCACGCACGGTTTGCGGTTCAAACACATCGGTGTAGCTGGCATACACCGCCCATTCACGGCTCAAGTCATAGATGATGCCGGCGTATGGCGTGACTTCTCCGTTTTCGTCAGCGGTGCTTTCAGGTTCGGCGATGGCGACATTGCTGAAGGCCTGCTGGGTGGCCGATTTGTAGCTGTAGTCATACCAACTGACCCGTGAGCCGAGTACCAGGGTCAGCGGCTCGATCGGCTTGACCCGCCAACTGCCGTAAAGGCCTTTTTGGCGAATCTCGTATTGACTCGGTGTGGCGCGGCCGCCCGGCGTATTGAGCAAGCCTTCATAACTGATTTCGGGACGGTCGTGGTCGATCCCGAAGATCGTGTCGCTGCTGTCGTTGAAGGTGCGGGCGAAGCGGTCGTCAGAGGTGTATCTGGAGTAGTTGCCGCCCAGCATGACTTCCTGCTCCATGGACAGCGCTTCGAAGTGGCCGGTGAGGTTCATGTCCAGACCGAGCTTGGTCGAATCGAAATCCGTCACAAAGTCGGCATATTGCACACCACTGCCATCGGCTTCGATTGCGTCGCCGATGCTTTGCAGGCGCTGGTTTTTTGCCTTGTTGGTTTCAGTCATGCGCACGGCGCCGACCTTGGCCGCCCAATCGTCGTTGAAGCGGTGTTCCAGATCGGTATAAACGGTGGTGACGTCGATGTCCGCATGGTTCCAGCGCGCGCCGGTATAGGTCGAGCGCGGGACATCCAGGGAGCGGCCATCGGCATAGCGTGGCAAGCCGCGAATCATCGGCCGGGACTCGGCATTGGACTGGCTGACGGCTAAGCCAAGCGTTGTGTCGTCGCGCAGATCGAAGTCGAGTGCGCCGTAGAGCGAGTGCGTTTTGCTCCACTCGTAATCGATGAACGAGTGGCTCTGGTCTTCGTCGGCAACGAAGCGACCGCGCACGGTTGCGCTCGTGTTCAGTGGTCCGCCGGCATCCAGTTGCAGGCCGTAATGATCCCAGGAGCCGGCCTTGCCGGTCACGGTTACGGTCGGGGCGTTCTGGCCGCGCTTGCGCACCAGATTGATCGCGCCACCAGGGCTGCCGGTGCCCTGCAGCAGGCCGGATGCGCCGCGCAGGATTTCCATGCGATCGAAGAAGATCAGATCCTGCGTCGCCCAGTTGCCCAGCGCATAGGTGTTGCGTGGGATGGGGACGCCGTCGTACTGCCAGTCATCGATTTGAAAACCACGCGAGGTCAGGATCATGCCTTTGCCGACGCCCTGAACGCCGACCAGCCCGGTGGTCTTGTTCGCGGCGTCCTTGAGGTCGGTGAGGTCTTGGTCATCCATTTGCTTGCGCGTCATTACGGTGACCGACTGCGGGATTTCCTTGAGTGTGTGAGTGCCTTTGCCGATGGTTACTGCTCGCGCGGCGTAGGAGCCTGAACCTTCGGTGGTGGCGCCGAGGCTGCGTTCAACAATGTTGGTGGCGCCCAGTTGCAGGGCCGCGCTGCTGTCGGTGGCCGGCTCTACGCTGAAGTTGCCTTGCCCGGTGACGCGCAGCTGTAAACCGCTGCCTGACAGAGCCTTTTGCATGGCTTGCTCGGCCGGCATCTGGCCAATCACGGCGGGGGCCTGCTTGCCTTGCACCAGCGAGGGCTCCAGCGAAATGATCTGCCCGCTCTGACCGGCGATCGCATTAAGGGTGCCGGCGAGCGGGTCGGCCGGCAGGTTGAAGCTCAAGTCTTGCGCCAGCGCGGCGCTTGACAGGGTCGCCAGGGCAACGGCGGCGGGAAGGGTACGGGGCCACGTGTTGAACACAACATTCTCCTGTTTTTGTGAAAGTGTCAGGAGATAGGTGCGACGAGAAATGAAAACCGGACACAAACGAGATTGATTATCAAAAAAGGAATCTCGCCGGATCATTTTTTGCCAATCAGCGTCAGCCACGGGCTGTAGCGATCCACGCGTATCGGCAACGTTTCGGCCAGGGCGCTCAGGGTGCGCTGAGGATCGTCAAGCGGGAACACGCCCTGGACGCGCAAGCCTCGAACCTCGGGAGCCACGCGCATCAATCCACGGCTGTAAGGACGAAGCGCGTCGACCACTTGCTCAAGGGACTCGTCCAGCACATTCAACTGCCCGTTCAGCCAGGCGGCGCGCCGACGTTCATCGCCGCTGGCGAGGGTGATTCTGCGCGAGGACAGCACCGCCGCCTGACCTTCCTGGATGATTTGCGTCGTACCGTCGAACAAGCGGGCCTCGACCGAGTGCTGCAATACCACCAGGCGGCTGGCGTCCTGCACTTGGGTGACGAGGAAACGGGTTCCCAGGGCGCGCATTTCGCCTTCAGCCGTGCGCACCACCAGTGGCCGGCGAGAATCGGGCGCCACGTCGATCACCAGTTCGCCGCGCCGCAGGATGATCACCCGTTGTGTGTCGTTGAAGAGCAGATCCACCGCGCTTTCAGCGTTCAGGCTCAGGCGGCTGCCGTCGACCAGATTGAAGCTCTGGCGCTGACCGCGCCCGGTGTGCAGGTCCGCCAGCAGCGCTTCACCCAACTGACTTTTTGCGCCGAGCCACAGACTGGTGCCGAACAGACCGAGGCCGGCAATCACGCGCAGGGCATCGCGGCGCGAAGCCTGCGGTTGCAATAACACCTGCCGGGCCTCGCTGGCCTGGCCGGGCAAGCGTCGATCCAGCGCGCGCACCGTGTTGAACGAGCCACCGAGACGATCCTGCAGGGTCGCCCAGGCCTGGCTGTGCGCACGATCCATCGCCAACCATGCGTTGAAGCGCTCCTGCAGCGCGGGATCAGGCGTGCCGGCGCGAAGCTTTACCATCCAGTCGATGGCTTGCTCGCTGACGGGATCAAGGCGCGGCTTGCTCATGGCGCCACCTCGCACAGCAGGCACTGGCGCAAAGCCTGTTTCATGTAACGACTGACGGTGCGTTCCGAAAGCTCCAGCTTCTGCGCGATGGCTACGTAGCTCAGACCATCCAGCTGGCTGTAGAGGAAGGTGGCCTTGACGATCATCGGCAAGCCGTCGAGCGCTCGGTCGATGGCCACCAGTGCTTCGATCAGTTGCAGCTGTTCTTCGGGGGAGGGGGCCAAGGCCTCGGGCAGAACGGACAAACGTTCGAGGTAGGCCAGTTCCAGCTTGCGTCGGCGAAAACGGTCAAACATCAGTCGGCGGGCAATGGTCGACAGGTAAGCCCGGGGTTGGTCGATGCTGTCCGGATCGACGCGAGCGACCAGCAATTGGCAAAACGTATCGGCGGCAGTGTCCTCGGCGTCCGCGTGATTGCGCAGCTCCCGATTGATGTGCTGCAGCAGCCATCGGTGATGATCGCTGAAGAAGAATCCCAGCTTGCTGGACGGAGGATATTGCACTGGTGGGCTTTCCAGATGTTAGTGAGAATCTCTCTCAATACTACCTGCGCGGTGAGAGCCAGTGCAACGCTCTCTGAAAGCCTTGGATGCAGATTCTTGATTGTCCCTTTTTAGTTGACGGTGAAACGCTTTTCAGCCGATTTATCTCGCTCGGACGTGTCAGTAATCTGTGCCCATCTTGAACGCAACAACAACTCCAACGACTGAAAAGGGATTCAAACATGAGCACTCCAACTTACAACCGCCTGAACAAAGACGACGCCGTAGTTCTGCTGGTCGACCACCAGACCGGTTTGATTTCCCTGGTTCAGGACTTCTCCCCGAACGAGTTCAAGAACAACGTCCTGGCCCTAGCCGATCTGGCGAAGTTCTTCGAGTTGCCGACCATACTCACCACCAGTTTCGAACAAGGCCCGAACGGCCCGCTGGTCCCGGAACTGAAAGAGATGTTCCCCGACGCGCCGTACATTGCCCGTCCAGGCCAGATCAACGCCTGGGACAACGAAGACTTCGTCAAGGCGATCAAGGCCACCGGTCGCAAGCAGATCATCATTGCCGGTGTGGTGACTGACGTCTGTGTCGCGTTCCCGACACTGTCGGCACTGGCAGAAGGATTCGACGTGTTCGTGGTGACCGATGCCTCTGGCACCTTCAACACCACCGTCCAGCAAGCCGCGTGGAACCGCATGACCCAGGCCGGCGCACAAATGATGAACTGGTTCTCGGTGGCCTGTGAGCTGCACCGCGACTGGCGCAACGACATCGAAGGCCTGGGCAACCTGCTGTCGCAGCGCATCCCGAACTACCGCAACCTGATGAACAGCTACTCGGCACTGACCGCGCAACAGAAATAAGCCGATGCGGATGCACGAAGGCCTGCCCTGAAAAGCAGGCTTTTGTGTTGTGTGGCGAAAAAAAGCCCGCCATCAGGCGGGCAAAGTTGTTGCCAGGTCAAGTCAGCCTGCCTTCAGGCGATGCGCCGTACCGGTCTGCGGGCTTTGCCGGAGCGGGTGTAGCGGAAGAGGTCTTTGGGGTCGTTGTCATCGCTGCTTTCACCCCATGGCACCAGCTCGATGCCGATGCCCAGATTGCGCGCTTCGGCCTGTTCGTTGATGTAGCGCAAGACCGAGTAGTCCTCCAGCGCAAAGCCCACCGAATCAAAAATGGTCACCTGTTCGTCGCTCACGCGGCCCTCGACCTGGCCCGCCAGTACCCGCCACAGATCGACCACCGGGAAGTCTGACGGCATCTGCTGGATATCGCCTTCGATCCGGGTCTGCGGCTCGTATTCAACGAACACCGTGCCGGCCTTCAGCACATCGGCGTGCAGTTCGGTTTTGCCCGGGCAGTCGCCGCCGACACCGTTGATGTGCATGCCGGGTTCAAGCATGTCGGGCGTGATGATGGTCGCGTAAGCCTTGTCTGCCGTGACGGTGGTGACGATATCGGCGCCTCGCACGGCTTCGGCGGTGGACGATGCGCGGATCACTTTCAGCGATGGACAGTCGGCCAGGTTGCGCATGAGCTTTTCCGTGGCATGCGGGTCGACGTCGTAGACCACAATTTCTTCGATGCCCAGATGGAAGTGAAACGCCAGTGCCTGGAATTCGCTTTGCGCGCCATTACCGATGAGCGCCATGCGCCGAGCGTTCGGCCGGGCCAGTGCACGCGCCGCCATCAGCGAAGTGGCGCAGGTTCGCAATGCCGTGGCGACGGTCAGCTCGGAGAGCAGCAGGGGATAGCCGCTCTCGACGTCAGCCAGAACGCCGAACGCCATCACCGTGTACAGCCCGCGAAGGGTGTTGCTCGGGTGGCCGTTGACGTATTTGAAGGCATAGCGTTTGGCGTTGGAGACCGGCATCAGCTCGATGACGCCGATGTCGGAGTGGTTTGCCACCCGTGCCGATTTGTCGAAATCGGGCCAACGCTTGAAGTCATCGCGGATCGCGTCGGCAAGATCGCCGATGAATCGCGCGATACCGATGTCCTCCACCAGTCGGGACATGGTCGGGACGTCTACAAAACGGGTCATGGGTAATCTCCATTAGTTTCCGGAAGGAATGTGGGCGGCAACGGACGGCGACGCCTTGCTGCGGCCATAGGCGAACAGCAGGAAAATGAACCACAGCGGCATGAAGTAGAGCGCCAGCCGGGTGTCCTCCCTGAGTGCGAGCAGGCACAGCACGAACAGCAGAAAGACCAGGGTGATGGCCGCCATCGGCACGCCGCCAGGCGATTTGAAAGCGGACTTCTGGTGCGCGGCAGGGGCTTTTTTCCGGTAAGCGATGTAGGACGCCAGAATCATCGACCAGGTGAAAATGACCAGGATGGCCGAGATGGTCGATATCAGCGTAAAGACCGTCATGACTTCGGGCATCACGAACAGCAGTGTCACGCCCGCGAGCATGCACAGACCCGAGAACAACAGGCTGTAGACCGGCACGCTCAGCGATGACAACTTGCCGAAGATCGCCGGCGCCAGATTTCGCTCGGCCAGGCCGAACAGCATCCGGCACCCGGAGTACACGCCGCTGTTGGCGGACGACGCGGCGGAGGTGAGGACGACGAAGTTGATCATGCCGGCAGCGGCCGGAAAACCCGCCAGCAGGAACAGCTCGACGAAGGGGCTGCGGTTGGCCGGCACGTCCGCCCACGACACCACGCTGATGATGCAGACCAGCGCGAGGATGTAGAACAGCAGGATGCGCGCCGGAATGGTGTTGATGGCTTTCGGAAGAGTACGGTGCGGGTTCTTGGCCTCGGCGGCGGTGGTGCCGATCAGTTCGGTGCCGGCGAAGGAAAAAACTGCGATCTGGAAGCCGGCGAAGAAGCCGCTGATGCCGTGGGGGAAGATCGATCCCGCCTCGATCATGTGCGAGAACGAAGCCACCGTGCCGTTCGGCGAGGTGAAGGACGTCGCAATCATGATCAGCGCGGTCACGATCAGCAGGACAATCGCCACGATCTTGATGATCGCGAACCAGAACTCGACCTCACCGAAAATCCGCACCGCGAGCATGTTCAGCCCCAGCAGCAGGAACATGCTGAAGATGGCGGGCATCCAGGCCGGTACGTCCGGGAACCAGTACTGGAAGAACCCCGCCACCACGACCACATCGCCGACCACCGCGACGCTCCAGCTCAGCCAGTACGACCAACTGAGTACGAACCCGGCGCGCGGCCCCAGGTAAGTCGCGACGATGTCGGCGAAAGACTTGAACTGAAGGTTGGACAGCAGCAGCTCGCCCATGGCCCGCATGACGAAGAACAGGAAGAATCCGAGGATCGCGTAGACCAGCACGATTGAAGTGCCGGCCAGGGCGATGACTTTCCCGGAGCCCATGAACAGCCCGGTGCCGATCGCACCGCCAATGGCGATCAACTGGATATGGCGATTCTCCAGTGTGCGCTGAAGATGCCCGTTATGAGGGGGGCCGATGTCCTGATGTACATCGGCAGTGTGGGAGTGTTTTTCCATGATCGACCTCTTATTTTTGTTTGAGCAAGGCTTCGAACGGTTGGAAGGAAAGCGCCGACGACACACGGCGAGTCGCAGGCGCCTGCAGGCACCCGTGGTCAGGCGAGCCTGCGCACGGTTTTTTTCTAAAGGCCGCTTTCGAACCCGCGAAGGGTGTTCACGGCGTTGATGCCGATCTCATCCACCATGTAGCCGCCTTCCATGACGAACAGCGTTGGCAGCTGAGCCGCGGCAATTTGTGCCCCCATACGGACGAAGTCTTCGCTGGTCAGGAGGAAGTGACTGATGGGGTCATGCTCGAACGTATCGACGCCCAGCGAGACGACGAGGAACTGCGGTTCAAACGCGACGATCCGGTCCAGCGCCTCAGACAGTGCCTGGCGATAGGTGTCCCAGGTGCAGCCCTTGGCCAACGGGTAGTTGGCCGTGAAGCCCTGGCCGGCGCCTGCTCCCTCTTCGTGTGCGTAACCGGAGAAGTACGGGTAGGACACATGCGGATCGCCATGGAGGGAGGCGAAGAAGACGTCCGGGCGCTCATAAAAGATGTTCTGGGTGCCATTGCCGTGGTGGAAATCCACGTCGAGGATCGCGACCCGTTTTGCGCCCCTGCTGCGGCAGCGTTCGGCGGCAATCGCGGCATTGTTCAGGTAGCAATACCCGCCCATGTACTCGCGCGCGGCGTGGTGCCCGGGCGGTCGGCACAGGGCGAAAGCGCTGTGGGCGCCGTCGATGATGTGGTCCATGGCGGTCAATGCCACGTTGGCGCTGCCGCGCACGGCCTCCCAGGTTCCGGCGGTGATGGGCGCACCGGCGTCCATTGCATAGAACCCCAGTTTGCCGTCGATGAAACCGGGCTCTCGATCGATCGCCAGATCGCGTACCGGCCACACCAGCGGCAGCGCGTCATGCTGTTTGCCGGTGGCTGCCCATTCGGCCCAGGCATTCTCCAGAAACGCCACGTAGCGTTCGCTGTGCGCGGCCACGTAGCAGGAGCGATCGTATTCGCGTTCGGGGATAACCTCACCCAGAACCGTCGACTGCACCCGCGCCAGTACGGTTTCGGCACGCTGAGGGTTTTCGAAAGAGGGCTTTACCGCCCCGTCCTTGAGCTCTGAACCGTGGTGCAAGCGATGCTTGGGGCTGAAAACTGTTAACACGCGAGTGTCCTCGGGGCTGTTTGAGTCATTTCGTGTAGAACAATTTTCGCGTTGCATCGCTGAAAATGCTTTGCGATATTTGCTCGCGCGAAGGCAATTTGAGCAAAGAGATTGGCGAGGGCTGAGGTGTATGAGCAAAAGTATTGCTTTGGATGAGTTGGATGCGACCGACAGAAAGCTGCTGCGCCTGCTTCAAGAGGACGGAACGCTCTCAAGCGCTGCATTGGGAGAACAGCTGTCGATTACCGTGACGCCCAGTTGGCGGCGTCGCAAGCGTCTGGAAGACCTTGGCATCATCAAGGATTACCAGGCCAACCTGGATCGCCGAAAGCTCGGCTTCGATGTCATGGCGTTCGCGCAGGTGAGGTTCGGCAACCATTCGGAAAATGCCCCCGATGAGTTCGAGAAAGTGATTCTCAAACTCCCGCAGGTTCTGTCCTGTCACAAGGTCACCGGTGAGGCGGACTACGTGCTCACGGTTCTGGCAACGGATCTGGAAAGTTACGGGCGTTTTGTCGAGGACGTATTGCGCAGGCAGCCGGGCATTGCCTCGATCCAGTCGAGCCTGGCCCTGCGCGAGGTCAAATCCGTGAGCCGGATACCGGTGCTGGATTAGCCACGGTATCGATGGCGAGGTGCGGTCCGCCAGGGCATCTTCAGCGGACGCCTCTGCCGGACAGGCCGCTGGTCGCCTGTCCGGGCAGGGCCGGTTTTTGACCTCAGACCGTTACCACGACTTTCCCGACCTGCTGATTGGCCTCAAGAAAGCGGTGCGCGTCCTGAATTTCATCGAGGGTGAATGTCCTGGCAATGATCGGTTGCAGGGCGCCCGACGCCAGGCCGTCGAAAATGAACGTCTTGGCCCGGGCCAGGGTGGCCGGGTCCGAGACGATTTCCGAGTACAGGTAACCCTTGAGGGTCAGGCTCTTGCCCAGCACGGTGAACAGCGGGAACGGCGTTGGCTCCGGGCTCAGCGCGCCGTACTCCAGCAGGATGCCGCCCCGGGCCATGCTTTGGGTCAGCGGCTCGAACGAAGGCCCGCCCACCGGATCGAAAACCACCCGCGCGCCTTTGCCTTCGGTCAGGGCCATGACCCTGGCGACCATGTCTTCTTCGTCGCTGACGATGACGTGCGCTGCGCCGGCGTCCAGCAGAGCCTGTTTTTTTGCGCGGGTGCGGGTCACGGCAATCGGAGTGGCACCGACCATCCGGGCAATCTGGAAGGCCGCGAGGCCGACGCTGCTGGAGGCGGCGGTGACCAGCACAAAATCATCCCGATGAAGTCTGGCCTGTTCGACCAGCGCCCCCCACGCGGTCACGTACTGCATCCACGACGCCGCCGCTTGTTCGAAAGAGAGCGTGTGCGGGTGCTTGACCGTGAGGTGGGCGGGAACGTTCGCCAGTTCGCCGTAAGTGCCCCAGCGTGCGATGTCCAGCGGCGGAATCACGCTGACCGCGTCGCCAGCCTTGAACTCGCTGACGCTGGCGCCGACGGCAACCACCACACCGGCCGCTTCGTAGCCAAGACGACTGGGAAACTGCGCTTCCTGAAGATAGGCGTGGTTGCGGAACATCACTTCCGCGCGGTTCAAGCCGAAGGCCTTGACCTCGATTTGCACCTCGTCGGCGCCGGGCGCCGGAACATCGACCGCTTCCAGTTTCAAAACGCTTGCGTCGCCGTACTCATGAATCCTGACAATGCGTGCCATGGTTGCCTCTGCAATGAACAATGAGGCCGGCGTCTGCCGGCCGGAATGTGGTTGAGATCGGGCACCGGATGCCGGTGCCATGGACGCCAATTTAGGCTTTGGCTTGCGCCGGATAAATGCCTACGATAGCGCAAGACTAGAAACAACGAGTTTCCAATGGATCGCCTTACGCTGATGGCCACCTTCGTCAAAGCCGTGGAGCTGGGCTCCTTCAGCGCGGTGGCGGATGAGCTCAACCTGTCGCCGCAACTGGTGGGCAAGCAGGTGAAAATGCTTGAACAGCATTTGGGTGTGTCGCTGCTCAACCGCACCACCCGCAAGCAACACCTCACTGACTTCGGCCGCACGTTCTATCAGCGCGCGAAGCTGATTCTGGCCGACATGGACGCCGCCGAAGAAATGGCCGCCGTGACCCGAGGTGTGCCCAGCGGCCGGCTGCGGATCAATGCGCCGGTCACTTTCGGCGTCAGTACGCTGTCGCCCAGGCTGTTGGAATACATGGTCAGGTATCCGCAGGTGTCGGTGGACCTGACGCTGTCCAACGAACTGGTGGATCTGGTCGACGGCGGGTACGACGTGGTGTTTCGCATCGGCGAACTCGCCGACAGCGGCTTGAAGGCGCTGCCACTGATGCCGTATCACATGGTGCTGTGCGCCGCGCCGTCGTATCTGGCGCGCCGCCCACCGATCACCACACCCTGGGATCTTCAGGAGCATGAGTGCCTGGCGTTTGCCTATTCGGACGGGCGCTCCCACCTGCGCTTCGACGGTCCGGAGGGGCTCATCGACGTACCGATTCAAAGCCGTTTGACGATCAATCAGGGCGACCCGTTGTTGTCCGGCGCTGTCGCCGGGTTGGGCGTGGTGATGCTGCCGCTGGAACTGGTCAGGGACTCACTGAGAAGCGGGACACTGGTGAGCCTGCTGCCGGATTACACGGTGCCGGTTTCACCGATGAGCCTTTTGTACGCCCCCGACCGCCGCCTGACGCCAAAGCTGCGCAGCTTCATTGATTTTGCGAAGGCGGCATTTGGGTGGGGGGCGTCTTCTGCGCGTACCTCTTGACGGTTTTTCAGCCACTCTGGCGAAGCGTCCGGAACGCTGGGTTTGTGACTATGTATCTTGTCGGTCACACGTTGTCAGTCCGCTGTAGGGTGCGTAAGCTGCTCCCATGAATCAGCCATCGATATCTTCGCCCAGCGCCCGTGGCCCAGCCGATCACGACATTCGAAACCAAATCGTCGCGGCGGCCAACGAACATTTCAGTCAGTACGGCTACGGTAAAACCACGGTCTCCGACCTGGCCAAAGCCATTGGCTTCTCCAAAGCCTATATCTATAAGTTTTTTGATTCCAAGCAGGCGATCGGCAACGCCATCTGTGCAAATTGTCTGGCAGAAATCGTTGCAGCCGTTGAGCAGGCTATCAATGTAGAGACTCTTTCGCCGACCGAGCGCTTTCGACGCTTGGTCAAAACACTGATCGCCACGGGTGCGAGCCTGTTCTTCAATGATCGAAAGCTCTATGACATCGCGGCGTTTTCTGCGTCAGAACGGTGGCCCAGTTCGCAAGTCTATGACACCAGGATCAAGCAGTTCATTTTACAAATCGTGCGTGAAGGGCGAGAGATAGGTGAGTTTGAACGCAAGACTCCCTTGGACGAGACGGTCGATGCGATACATCTTGCTCTGCGGCCATTCGTCAATCCTCTACTGCTGCAGCACAATCTTGATTGCGTTGAAGAGGCGCCCGCGCTCACCTCCAATCTCATCCTGCGTAGCCTCATGCCTTGATCTTTGATCGTCGGCCAGCGGTCGAACCGTTACAGGTCTGAGCAGCACATCACCCAAACGGCTTTGCTTTTTGCCCTTCCTCCAGTCGTCGAAGGGCATTTATTTATCTGCATTGTGACCATTGACTGATATGGTCACATGGCTAACTATAGCCGTTCGATGTTTCTGCTGTTTCATCCCGGTGATAACCATAGAGTTCCAATAATGAAAAAAATATTGCTCAAGAGTCCACTTGGCCTCGCGGTCGTGCTCGCATCTTCTAACGTGTTTGCGAGCGGTTTCGCCCTCAATGAACAGAGCATCAGCGGGATGGGATCTGGATATGCCGGCCGTTCCTCCTCGGCTGAAGATGCGAGCACCGTTTTCGGTAATCCGGCGGGCATGTCTCGTTTGAAAACGGAACAAGTCAGCGTAGGCGCGGCGACTCTTTTCGCGAAGTCCGATATAAGCCAGACCCGCAGCACATTCGGAGGGCGGGAAGACGGCGACATGGTGCCCACTACCACGATACCTATGGGCTACTACGTCAAACCGATTGATGAGCACTGGGCGGTCGGCGTTGGATTTTATGCACCTTTTGGCCTGATCACCGATTACGGCAGCGGCTTTGCCGGGCGTTACTACGCTAATAAAAGCGAGGTCACGGCGCTTACATTCCAGCCCACTATCAGCTATGCCTTTAATGACAAGGTTTCGATCGGGTTTGGCCCCACCATCAACCGTATCAGCGGCGAGTTGTCCGGAATGGTGCCCAATCCGCTCAGTCCTGGTCGCAATGACGGAAAACTCAAAAGCACTGGCGACGACACGGCCCTTGGTTTCAACGCCGGCATTTTGATGCAGGCTACAGACCGGACTCGCCTTGGACTGACCTACCATTCCAAGGTCAGTTATCACCTGGATGCCAAGACCAAGGTCACTGACGGCATCTTTAGCGTGTTGGGAGTTAGCGGCCGGAGTTATGACGCCTCGCTGGATGTCGATACGCCGGAGTCCGTGGATTTCTCGGTCACACATCAGCTCAATGATGACTGGACCCTGTATGTGGGGAGTACCTGGACACGCTGGAGTCGCTTCAAGGAGTTAACCATCGAGAACACGGGGCTGCCGCCGTTGTTGAGCGGCTCGCTGGGCACCATCAGCGAAGAGCAGAACTGGCATGATACGTGGGCTCACGCTATCGGTACGTCTTATAAATTGAGCGATCAGTGGGTACTTCGTGCAGGCTTTTCCGTCGACCAGTCGCCCGCCAACAACACCAATCGTGGACCGCGTATCCCGACGGGTGACCGAACGGTTATCAGCTTCGGTGCCGGCTGGACTCCGGTAGAGAATGTCACGATCGATGTTGCTTATTCCTACCTGCGGGAAGAGAGCGTGCAGGTCAACGATAGCTCCACAACCCGAGGTGCATACAGTGCCAGGTACAAGAACAGTGCGAGCGGGCTCGGCACTTCTGTCAGCTATCGCTTCTAAATAGATAAGGCATCATTCCACGACAACGATTCGGCCGGGAGCGCATGTTGCGCCCCGGCCTTTCAATACTCATTCCGCCAGTGCTTCGCGCGCCTTCATATTGCTGTTCTCTGGTGGCTCCGAGTCGCCAGAGACTGAGCTTGCGGAGGTTGCCAGCCACCCCCGAGTGCCTTGAATGCCGCGACTGCCGCCCGTGCCGAGTCCGTTTGTGCCTGCGCCCGGGCATCGGAAGCCTGCAACATCGTTTCGTCGGCATGCAGGACATCGATCAGACTTGCCGTACCTTTCTCGTAGGCAATGAATGACGATTGACGGGCCAGTGTCAGAGCGTCCTCGCCTCTCGTCAGGGTGATCGCCTGAGCTTCTCGATTCACCAGCGCGGAGAAGGCATTCTCGACATCCTCGGTGGCGCGCAAAACGGACTGACGGTAAGCGGCCAGGGCCTCGGCTTTCTGTCCCTTGGCTTGATCGATCTGAGCGTTGATGCGGCCAAAGTCGAAAAGTCTCCAGCGCAATCCCAGTACGCCCGCCGACTGATTGGCGCCGCCGGTGAAAAGGTTGCCGCCGGATACGGCCGTGGCGCTTCCCAGTAATGCACTCAGGGAGAATTTCGGGTAGTACTCCGCAACCGCCTCTGCGATGCGCGCATTGGAGGCGGCAAGACGACGCTCGGCCACGATGAGGTCGGGCCTGCGGCGCAGCAGGTCGGCCGGTGTTCCCGTGGCCTTTATTTGTGGCGCGAGAGGAATATTTCCTGCATTTGCCAATTGCATGCGATGAGTGCCTGGCGGTGTACCCAGCATGACATCCAGTGCATTCATGGCAGCCTCCAGGCCGGTCTGCAGGACTGGCACGGTCGCCTGGACCTGTGCCAGTGCGCCCTCTGCCTGGTGAACCTGATAGTTGGCAGCCAGGCCTTTGCCGTAGAGCAGGGAGACTTTTTCCAGCAGTTCCTGCTGCGTTTTGACTTGTCGGTTCGCGATGTCCAGCCGGGCCTGCAATCCTCGGATGCTGATATAGATATCGGCGGTCTGCGCAGCAATGGCCAGTCGTGTGGCGGCGGCGCCAGCCTCCGAAGCCTGATACTCGGCGAGTGCGGCTTCGCGTCCGCGTCGCAGGCCGCCAAATACATCAATCTCCCAGGCAGCGCCGAGGTTCACCTCGTAGGTGCTTGCGTACCGATCATGGCCGGGCGTCGAGTTCAGCACCTGTCCGAGCGGCGTCTCGACTGATTGATAGGAGCGCGCAGCCTGGCCACTTATGTTCCCCGAGGGTAACAGGGCGGCATTCGCGGCACCCAGTCCTGCCCGCGCCTGTGTGACTCGCGCCGACGCCTGTGCCAGATCCAGATTCTGCTCAAGAGCCCTGGAGACGAAGCCGGTCAGCGCTGGATCACCAAAACCTTCCCACCAGGCCACAAGAGTGGCCGGTGTCCCTGCGCGCCGCTGCTCGACAGCGGACTGACCCAAATAACGATCCGAAAGAGAAGCGTCTGGACGTTGATAGTCCGGACCGACCGCGCAGCCTGCCATCAAGCTGGCGCTCACCAAAAGAGCAAGGGGATGGAGAGGGGGCATTGCGATTCCTTCAAATGACGATTTTTGTGACCATAATATATTTCAGTCACTTGCTGTCAATAACCATGATTTGGTCGCTATTCGGAGTTTACCCAATGTTCGTGGTGGTTTTTGCGCAAGTGTGGGCAGCTCAATTATTCTTGGTGATGTGACCATTGACAGATATGGTCACTGTACTGAGAATGTCGTGCATGTCCTATTTTTCAAGTAAGGGAACCTATGCGCCTGCTTCGTCCTTTCCCCATTGCGGCTTGCCTGTTGCCACTCGTCCTGGCAGCGTGCGGCGGCTCATCCACCGCTGAAGATCCACGCACGCATGCTCCTCTGGTGAGGGCTTTTGCCGTTCAGGGCGCCTCCGACGTTTCGCGCACTTTCACGGGAATCGTGGCTGCCCGTGTGCAGAGTGACCTGGGCTTTCGCGTTTCAGGCAAGGTACTTGAGCGTCTGGTTGATACGGGGCAGGCCGTCAAGCGCGGGCAGCCACTCATGCGTCTCGACCCAATCGATCTCGGCTTGCAGGCGCGAGCACAGCAAGAGTCGGTCATCGCGGCTCGGGCCAGAGCCAAGCAGACCACTGATGACGAGGCCCGGTATCGCAACCTCGTCGCTGCCGGGGCGATTTCTGCATCGGCGTACGACCAGATCAAGGCAGCGGCTGATACCGCGAAGGCACAGCTCAGTGCTGCCGAGGCGCAGGCTGACGTGGCTGGCAATGCTTCCGGGTACGCGGTGTTGTTTGCGGATTCCGATGGGGTGGTGGTGGAGACGCTTGCCGAGCCGGGCCAAGTCGTCAGTCCGGGGCAACCTGTGGTTCGACTCGCGCGCGCGGGGCAGCGAGAAGCGATAGTTCATCTGCCCGAAACGCTACGTCCGGCAGCTGGATCCACAGCGCAGGCGACGCTTTACGGCAACAGCATTGGGGTTGTCACCGCGAAGCTGAGGCTGCTTTCTGATTCGGCCGATCGCATGACGCGCACCTTTGAGGCGCGCTATGTGCTTGAAGGCGCGTTGGCCAATGCGCCATTGGGTTCGACAGTCACTGTCCGGATCGCCCAAGGCACTGCAAATGGACAAGCGCTGCAAGTACCGATCGCTGCCGTTTATGACGCGGGCCAAGGCACAGGGGTGTGGGTCATTGCCGGCGAGCCGGCGAAGGTTGCCTGGCGACCTGTTCGGGTCCTGGGCTTGAGCGATGACGCAGCGCGAGTTACAGGTGAACTCAAGATTGGCGAGCAGATTGTTGCGCTGGGAGCCCATCTGCTGCGCGATGGTGAGGAGGTGAGGCTGGCTCAACAGGGTGACGTCAACGTTGCCGGGAGCCATCCATGAGCCAGGGACGCTTCAATCTTTCGGCGATCGCCGTTCGCGAGCGCTCGATCACGGTATTCCTGATCTTCCTGATCGCTGTTGCAGGGATCCTGTCGTTCTTCCAGTTGGGACGTGCGGAAGATCCTCCGTTTACGGTCAAGCAACTGACGGTCGTGACCGCGTGGCCGGGGGCTACGGCGCAAGAGATGCAGGATCAGGTTGCAGAGCCGCTTGAAAAACGCCTGCAGGAATTGAAATGGTATGACCGCACGGAAACCTACACCCGTCCAGGTCTCGCTTTCACGATGGTGACACTGCTTGATCGCACGCCTCCCTCCCAAGTGCAGGAGGAGTTCTATCAGGCCCGTAAAAAACTCGACGATGAGGCCATCAAGTTACCGGCGGGTGTGATTGGCCCGATGGTCAACGACGAGTTTTCAGATGTGACATTTGCGCTGTTCGCCCTGAAAGCCAAAGGCGAGCCGCAGAGGCTGCTGGTGCGTGATGCGGAATCGTTGCGCCAGCGCCTGCTGCACGTGCCGGGGGTAAAGAAGGTCAACATCATTGGTGAACAGGCTGAACGCATCTTTGTTTCCTTCTCCCATGATCGACTGGCCACGCTGGGCGTATCACCTCAGGATATCTTTGCCGCGCTGAATCAGCAGAACGTGCTCACGCCCGCCGGCTCGATTGAAACCGATGGGCCGCAAGTCTTCCTGCGCCTCGACGGTGCCTTCGACAAGGTGCAAAAGATTCGTGATACGCCTCTTGCGGTTCAAGGCCGAACATTAAAGCTCTCGGACGTGGCGACGGTCGAGCGTGGATATGAAGATCCGGCCACGTTCCTGGTGCGCAATAACGGAGAGGAGGCTCTGTTGCTGGGGGTTGTGATGCGTGAGGGCTGGAATGGCCTGGACCTGGGCAAGGCATTGGACGCAGAGACCACCAGCATCAACGAGGGCATGCCGCTGGGCATGACGCTCACCAAGGTCACCGATCAGTCTGTGAATATCAGTTCGGCCGTCGACGAGTTCATGATCAAGTTTTTCGTCGCGCTGCTGGTCGTGATGCTTGTCTGCTTTCTCAGCATGGGCTGGCATGTCGGTATCGTGGTGGCGGCGGCTGTGCCGTTGACGCTGGCCGTGGTGTTTGTGGTGATGGCAGCCACTGGAAAGAACTTCGATCGTATTACTCTCGGGTCGTTGATTCTGGCGCTTGGCCTGCTGGTGGACGATGCGATCATTGCCATCGAGATGATGGTGGTGAAGATGGAGGAGGGCTACGACCGCATCAAGGCTTCCGCGTATGCCTGGAGTCATACGGCCGCACCGATGCTTTCCGGCACGCTGGTAACCGCTATCGGCTTTTTGCCCAATGGTTTCGCACAGTCAACAGCGGGCGAGTACACCAGCAACATGTTCTGGATCGTGGGCATTGCCCTGATTGCTTCATGGGTCGTTGCGGTGGCTTTCACGCCCTATCTGGGTGTGAAGATGTTGCCGAAGATCAACACGGTCGAAGGTGGCCACACGGCCATCTATAACACTCCTAACTACAACCGCTTCCGCCGGGTTCTGGCGCGCGTGATCGCCCGCAAATGGCTGGTGGCCGGCACGGTTATCACTACGTTTGTCGTGGCGATTCTCGGCATGAGCCTGGTCAAGAAACAGTTTTTCCCCACATCGGACCGTCCAGAAGTGTTGGTCGAAGTGCAAATGCCCTATGGGACCTCCATCGAGCAGACCAGCAGCACCACCGCCACGATTGAATCCTGGCTGCAAAAGCAGGCTGAAGCAAAAATCGTCACGGCCTATATCGGGCAAGGTGCGCCGCGCTTCTACCTGGCAATGGCGCCGGAGCTTCCAGACCCGTCATTCGCAAAGATTGTGGTGCTGACGGACAGTCAGGAGGCGCGTGAGTCCCTCAAGTTCCGCCTTCGTGAGGCAGTGGCGCAAGGGCTTGCTCCGCAAGCGCGTGTCAGGGTGACGCAACTGGTGTTTGGCCCGTATTCGCCATTTCCTGTCGCCTATCGGGTGATGGGGCCTGACCCTTCAAAATTGCGCGAGATCGCCGGCCAGGTACAGGAAGTGATGCAGGCGAGCCCGATGATGAGAACGGTCAACACTGACTGGGGAGCGCTGACTCCCACGCTGCATTTCACCCTGGATCAGGACCGTTTGCAGGCGGTGGGGCTGACGTCCAGCGCTGTTGCGCAGCAGCTGCAGTTTTTGCTCACAGGAATCCCTATCACGGCCGTTCGTGAGGACATTCGTTCGGTGCAGGTGACCGGGCGTGCGGCGGGTGACATTCGGCTCGACCCGGAAAAAATACAAGGGTTTACGCTCGTGGGCGCGGCGGGGCAGCGGATTCCGCTGTCCCAGGTAGGGGAAGTCGACGTCCGCATGGAGGATCCAATCCTTCGCCGTCGTGACCGCACGCCGACCATTACCGTGCGCGGCGACATTGCCGAAGGTTTGCAGCCACCGGACGTATCGAGCGTGATCATGACGCAGTTGCAGCCGGTCATCGACAAGCTGCCTGATGGGTATCGCATCGAGCAGTCGGGGGCCATCGAGGAGTCGGGCAAGGCCGGCAAGGCGATATTGCCGCTGCTCCCGATCATGATTGCGATCACGCTGCTGATCATCATCCTGCAGGTGCGTTCGATCTCGGCGATGATGATGGTGTTTCTCACCGCGCCGCTGGGGTTGATTGGCGTGGTGCCGATCTTGCTCATCTTCCAGCAACCGTTTGGAATCAACGCCCTGGTCGGCCTGATCGCGCTTTCGGGCATTCTGATGCGCAATACGCTGATTCTGATTGGACAAATCCACCACAACGCGCAAGAAGGACTGGACCCGTTCCACGCGGTGATCGAAGCCACCGTGCAGCGTGCCCGCCCTGTGTTGCTGACAGCGTTGGCAGCCATCCTGGCGTTCATCCCCCTGACGCACTCCGTATTCTGGGGGACGCTGGCCTACACACTGATCGGAGGTACGCTCGTCGGAACCATCATGACACTGGTGTTCCTGCCGGCGATGTATTCCATCTGGTTCAAGATCGGCTCAGTCAGTCAATGGCAAACTGAAGCAGCAGAACCGGTATAGCCCGCGAAGCAGGCTGAAGAGAGGGCGCCACTGCGTCCTCTCGTTGTTCACTCAACAGGTTGCCGGGAAACCCCGGCGCTTGATTGGAGGCTTGCGGGAACGCCTGGTAGCCGTTGAGTCGGACCTGCACGCTTGCGCAATCCAATCGAATACTTGCCTATTCCTCTGAACATGCCGTCCGGCAGATAGGAATGCCCTTGCTCGCAGGCTAGAGTTCCGTCAACAGGAGCCAGCCACCATGATCCATGTCAGTCCCCCCCAGGAATCGTCTCTGGCCTCGAGCATTGATCCGCGTGTCAGTCATGCGGGAGATTTCGCGACGGCGATCCCCGGCCTTGCGTTGTTTCGTCGCGATCATCCAGTGCCACCGTCCATTTGCATCGTTGAACCGAGTCTGATTCTGGTCGCCCGTGGCGAGAAACGACTGTGGGTCGGTGCCGAGGGTTATCGCTATGACAGCTCGCGCTTTCTGATTACCTCCCTTGAGCTTCCGGCCAATTCCGAGGTACTCAGTGCCAGCCCCGAGCAGCCTTGCGTCGGGCTGGTGTTGAAGCTGGATGTGGCGTTGCTGGCCGAGGTCATCACCAAGGGCGGCATGCCCGCGACACGCAGTCGTGCGATTGGCGCGGGTGTCGGCATTGGCAGCATGGTCTTGACGCTGGAGCAGGCCCTCGGCCGTTTGCTGGCGCTGCTTGATGAACCCGAGGCGATCCCGGTGCTCGCGCCGCTGATTCTGCGCGAGGTCCACTATCGGTTGCTCAACAGCGATCAGGCCGCGCGCCTGTGCCAGCTCACGGCGGTCGATGGTCAGGGCTACCGCATTGCCAAGGCCATCGACTGGCTCAAGCTCAACTACTGCGAGCCACTGCGCATCGAAGAGCTGGCGGCGCGGGTGCAGATGAGCACACCGACCTTTCATCACCACTTTCGCCAGCTGACCGCGATGAGCCCTTTGCAGTATCAGAAGTGGCTGCGCCTGAACGAGGCGCGGCGGCTGATGTTCAGCGAACGCTTTGAGGTCTCGCGGGCGGCGTTTGCCGTCGGTTACGAAAGCCCTTCGCAGTTCAGTCGCGAGTACGGCCGGCTGTTCGGCAGAGCCCCCCGAGATGACATTGCCCAACTGCGTGCCCAGCCGCCGGAAGAGGCGGTGGTCAGCAGCGCCGCGAGTTAACCGCCGCACCGTTTTCACCGGTGATACGCCTCGCTGCGTATCACCGCCTATAAAAAACACAGCAACCGATGATCAGCGGGTGAGCCCATGGAATTACGAATCAACCAGAAGACCTATCAGGTCGATGCCGACGCCGATACGCCCCTGTTGTGGGTGATCCGCGATGACCTGGGCATGACCGGCACCAAATACGGTTGCGGTCTGGCGCAGTGCGGCGCGTGCTCCGTGCTGGTCGACGGCAACGTGGTGCGCTCCTGCGTGACGCCGGTGGCCGGTGTGGTCGGGCGTGAGGTGACCACCATCGAAGCCATCGAGGCGGATGATGTCGGCAAGCGTGTGGTGGCGACCTGGGTGGAGCATCAGGTCGCCCAGTGCGGCTATTGCCAGTCCGGGCAGGTCATGGCCGCCACGGCACTGCTGAAGAATAACCCCCAGCCGAGCAACGAGCAGATCGAAGCGGCGATGGTCAATCTCTGCCGTTGCGGCACTTACAACGCGATTCAGGCAGCGGTTCATGACCTTGCCGGGTTGTCCGCGACGAAGGGGGAGGCGTGATGAACTTGCCCATTGAAAGCCTGAACCTGACGGATCCGGTCAACGTATCTCGCCGGCGCTTCCTCGCCGGCACTGCCGTGGGCGCGCTGGTGCTTGGCTTCGGCCTGCCGCTCGGTTCGGGCAGAGCCCTGGCGGCGGCCGCTGCGACCGAACGCGGCACGCAAGTGCCGGCGTTTCTGGAAATCCGTCCGGACAACACCGTGCGCCTGCTCAGTCCGTTCATGGAAGGCGGGCAGGGCACCCACACCGCCATGGCGCAGATCGTCGGCGAGGAGCTGGACGCAGACCCCGCGACTTTCCTGGTCGAGGCCGCGCCACCGGGCGAAGCCTACGTGGTGCTGGACAACGGGATGCGCATCACCGGCGGCAGCATGTCGGTGCGCCTGAGCTACCCGACCATGCGCCGCCTCGGTGCTTTGGCGCGGGCCATGATGTTGCAGGCCGGTGCCGAGAAACTGGGTGTGCCGGTGGGCGAGCTGACGACCGAACCGGGCAAAGTGGTGCATGCCGCTTCGGGCCGCACGCTGACCTACGGCGAATTGGCCGAGCGCGCGATGGACCTGCCGGTGCCGGATCCTGCCAGCGTGAAGCTGCGCGACCCGAGCCAGTTCCGCTGGATCGGCAAACCGGTCAAGCGTGTCGATGCGTATGACAAGTCGACCGGCAAGGCGCTGTACAGCATCGATCTTAAAGTCGACAACATGCTCCACGCGGCGGTGCAGCATGCGCCGCGCCTGGGCATGACCGTCGGCAGCCTGCGCAATGAAGAGCAGGTCAAGGCCATGAAGGGCGTGCATTCGGTGCATCAATTGCCCGGCGCCGTAGCGGTGGTGGCCGAGCGTTGGTGGCACGCCAAGCGTGCGGTGGAGGCGATTCAGGTCGACTGGCTGGAGGCGAGCGCCGACTCCAAGGTCCGGTCGATGCCGGCGGATTTTTCCAGTGATGCTTACGTAAAACGTCTGGCGGCCGAGAAAGGCCCGGCCCGCGACGCTGAAAACGAAGGCGACGTGGCCGCAACCCTGGCCAGTGCCAAGACGACACTCCAAGCCACTTACCACAACCAGTACCTCAACCACGGCCAGTTGGAACCGCCGTCTGCGCTGGCTCGCTTCAATCCCGACGGCTCGCTGGAAGTCTGGTTGCCGAATCAGGCGCCTGACATGTTCCGTGCGGACATCGCCAAGCGCACCGGTCTCGATCCTGCGCGCATCACCTTGCATTCGCCCTTGCTGGGCGGGTTTTTCGGGCGGCATTTTCTCTATGACTCGGCCAATCCCTATCCGCAAGCGATTGCGCTGGCCAAGGCAGTCGGGCGTCCGGTCAAGCTGATCTGGAGCCGCGAAGAAGAGTTCGTGCGCGATGCGCTGCGGCCAATCGCTGCCGTCAATTTCCGCGCTGCACTGGACAGCGAAGGCATGCCGCTGGCTATCGAGGCGGTCAGCGCTACTGAAGGGCCGACCGAGGCGCTCGCCGGCAAACAGGGCGAAAAAATCGACCCGACCGCCCTCGAGGGCCTGGCGGGCAAGTCGTACGCGATCCCCAACAAGCGGATCGCACAGATCTACGTCAAAGGCCCGGCCATGCTCGGTTACTGGCGTTCGGTGGGTAACTCGCTCAACGACTTCTTCTACGAAGCGTTCCTTGATGAAATCGCCGACAAGGGCGGCAAAGACCCCTACGAATTGCGTTTGCACCTGCTGCGCGACAACCCGCGCCTGACCACGTTGCTGCAAGCGGTGGGTGAGTTGTCCGGCGGCTGGAAGCGCGGTCCGTTTACCGCCGAGGACGGCAGCAAGCGTGCGCGCGGCGTTGCCATGGCCTCGCCGTTCGGCACGCAGACGGCGGTGATCGCCGAGGTGTCGATCGAGCATGGGCAAGTCAAGGTGCATGACATCTGGCAGGCGATCGATCCGGGCAGCATCGTCAACCCGGCGATCGTCCAGGCGCAGGTCAGTGGCGCGGTCGCGCTGGGCCTGTCGCAGGTACTGGTGGAGGAGGCTGTTTACGTCGACGGCAAACCCCGCGCACGCAACTACGACTTGTACCCGATTCTGCCGCCTTCACGGATGGCCCGGGTGCATGTGCGGATTGTCGAGAGTGGGGAAAAAATGGGCGGCATCGGTGAGCCGCCGCTGCCGGCCGTGGCGCCGGCGGTTGCCAACGCCGTGGCGAGACTGACCGGCCAGCGCATCCGCAGCATGCCGCTCAGCCGATACACCTTTACCTGACCGCGCCGGAGCCTTCATGAACAACAGCCGATTCGCAAGAACCGCTGGCTGGTTGGCCGTGCCGTGCCTGATCGCGGCCGGCCTGCTGGCCTGGTATGTCATCCGCGAGCCCGTCTCGCCTTTTGAAAGCCGCCAGGTCGCCGTGGCCGATATCGACCCGGCACTGGTCGCTCGTGGCGAGTATGTCGCCCGGCTCAGCGACTGCGTCGCCTGCCACAGCGTGCCCGGTGGTGCGCCCTTCGCCGGCGGCCTGGAAATGGCGACACCATTGGGTGCGATCCACGCCACCAACGTCACCCCGGATCGCGAGACCGGGATTGGCAACTACAGCCTGGCGCAATTCGACCGGGCGGTGCGCCATGGCGTCGCGCCGGGAGGGCGGCGGCTTTACCCGGCCATGCCGTATCCGTCCTACGCCAAACTCTCTGACGATGATGTTCGCGCCTTGTACGCGTTCTTCATGAAGGGCGTGGCGCCGGTCAAGCAGGCCAACATCCCCAGCGACATTCCCTGGCCGCTGAACATGCGCTGGCCGGTCGCGTTGTGGAACGGCGTCTTCACCGACTCCGCGCCCTATGTGGAAAAAGCCGGACAGGACCCGTTGTGGAATCGCGGGGCCTACATCGTTCAGGGCGCCGGTCATTGCGGCAGTTGCCATAGCCCGCGCGGGCTGGCGTTCAACGAAAAAGCGCTGGATGAATCCGGCACGCCGTTCCTTGCCGGTGCCTTGCTCGATGGCTGGTACGCACCGAGCCTGCGCAACGATCACAACACCGGCCTCGGGCGCTGGACCGAGCCGGAGATCGTGCAGTTCCTCAAGACCGGTCGCAACCAGCATGCGGTGGTGTTCGGCTCGATGACCGAGGCGTTCAACAACTCCACGCAGTTCATGAACGATGAGGATCTGGCGGCCATCGCTCGTTACCTCAAATCGTTGCCGGGCGATCATCAGCGTGACGGCACGCCGTGGCAGTACCAGTCAGTGGCGGCTACGAAGCCCAACACGCCGGGCGTCCACACGTATGAGACCCGCTGCGCGTCCTGTCATGGCCTGGATGGCAAGGGCCAGCCAGAGTGGATGCCGCCACTGGCCGGCGCCACTTCCGCACTGGCGTCGGAAAATGCCTCGGCGATCAACATCACCCTCAACGGCTCGCAACGCGTGGTCGCTGCTGGTGTGCCGGACGCCTATCGCATGCCGGCCTTTCGCGAGCAACTTTCGGATCAGCAGATTGCCGAAGTCCTTACCTACGTGCGCAGCACCTGGGGTAATCGCAGCGAGGCGGTGGACGCGAAAGCGGTGAGCAAACTGCGCGAACACACCGATCCGGCCAGCAGCAGCCCGATCATTCTGCAGATGCGTTAAGGAGGGGGTGATGGAAAGCATCGACTTGCTGGTTCTGCGCAGCGCGCGGGACTGGCTCGCCGCTGGCGACCGCGTGCTGCTTGCCACGGTGGCGCGCACCTGGGGCTCGTCGCCCCGGCCGGTGGGGTCGATGATGGCCCTGCGTAACGATGGCCGGGTGGTGGGCAGCGTTTCCGGTGGCTGCATCGAAGACGACCTGATCCACCGTTACACCACGGCCTACGGCGGCGATGGCCTGGTGGACGGGCCGCCCGAAGTGGTGCGTTACGGTGTCAGCGCCGACGAGGCTCACCGCTTTGGTTTGCCCTGTGGCGGCACGCTCGAATTGATCCTCGAATTCAGCCCCGCATGGCAAGCGCTGGATGTACTGCTGAGCCAGCTCGACTCCGGGCAACTGGTGCGCCGCCAATTGGTACTGACGACCGATGAAGTCACGCTCCAACCCACCGCCACCCCGGAGCAGTTCAGCTTCGACGGCGAGCAGATGGTCAATACCCTTGGCCCCGGTTATCGCCTGCTGATGATCGGGGCCGGCGCGCTGGCCGAATACCTGGCGACCATGGCGTTGTTCAACGGCTTCAAGGTTGCCGTCTGCGATCCGCGTCCCGAGCATATGCAGACATGGGCGGTGAGCGGGGTCGAGCGCATCGTCGGCATGCCCGATGACGTGGTGCGGGATTTTGCAGTTGATCTGCGCACCTGCATCGTCGCGCTCAGTCACGATCCGAAACTGGATGACCTGGCCTTGCTCGAGGCCTTGCACGGGCCGGCGTTCTACATCGGCGCCATCGGTTCGCGGCGCAACAGCCAGCTACGCCGCGAGCGCCTGATCGAGCATTTCGGCGAAACGCAAGACTCGCTTGAGCGCCTGCATGGGCCGATCGGGATCTACATCGGCAGCAAGACCCCGGCGGAAATCGCGGTCAGTGTGATGGCCGAGATTCTCGCGGCGAAGAATGGCGTTGGCTTGCCGGGGGCGCTGAATGTGGCCAGTGCCAAGGCGTCTCTGGCGGCCTTGCACAACTGAACGGGGAGGTCGGTTGCACGTCGTTCATAGCCGTCCGATCCTCATGTTGATGGGCCAGGAAATCGAGTGGCGAGTGGCGGGGGCGCCCCAGCGTTCGGCGATATCAGCGGCGAAGCGATGCAGCAGGTCTTCGCGCCCCGAGTCCCGGGCATTGCGCACTGCCGACCAGGTCGAGACGTAGCCGAGAAACTCGTCCAGAGACCAGTCCAGATGAATGGCGATCGAGGGGCTTTCCAGCTCGGTGAACGGAAAGTCGAGGGTCGCGTAACCGCTGTCCACGAGCTTGCGTTCGGCGGGCCAGAACGGGCCGATTTCATCCCGATAGAAGCGCTCGAAGCGAGCCCCCAGCTCACCGTCCATGCGCAGTACGCCGTAACTGATCAGCGCCACAATCGTGTTCGGCACCGCCACCCGGCGCACCTCGTCATAGAACCTCGGCAAATCAAACCAGTGAGCGGCTTGCGCCGCCGTCACCAGGCTCACGCTGCGGCTCAACAGCGGCAGATCTTCCGCTGGCGCGCAGCGGTAACTGACGTTCTCTTGCGGCGCTGCGTGGGCAATCTGATCCTCGCTGGGATCGAAACCGGCGACGGAGTTGAAATGCCCGGCGAGCTGCCGGGTCAACTGGCCGTTGCCGCATCCGACGTCGACTGCGAGAAAGGTATCCGGTGCCACTGAGGCCAGGTACGCCGCGAGTTCCGCCGGGTATTCCGGCCTGAACTTCGCGTAGGCCGAGCCACCCTGATCGAACCAGTTCTTGCTTGCTGCATCCGTGTTATTCATGGGCGGAAACTCCGGCGATCCGGCTTTGTTTGAAGTCGCTCAGGCGCTGCGAGAAACCGCGTTGCTCCAGGGCTCTGGCGGTGTCTTCGAGCACGCGACGTAGGGGATAGCCGACTTCCGTTTCCAACTGCTCGATGGTTTCGAACGTGGCCGCCCAGTGTGCATTCAGCCTGGTCACCAACTCCTTGCCGGCGGCAGTCAACTCGATCACCGTCTGCCGTCCATCCTCACCGCGCTGACGGGAAATCACACCTTCGGCCTCCATGTGGCTGACCGTCTGGCTGATGGCGCCCTGGGTCAGATGCGAACGCGCGGTGATCTCCGTCACCGTCCGCGCACCCGAGCGAATGGCCCGCAGCACAGGGGTGTAGCGCGCCCGGTACTTCATGCCCATTTGCTGGTAATGCGCTTCGGCGCCCAGTTCGACCAACTCCGATACATAGCGCAGCAGTTCGCCCAGGCCGGGCTCGACTTTTTGATTCATGGTCATCGTCTCCAACAGATGCATTACAAACTACATTAGCGCTAATGTAATTTGCAAGCCGAGTCCGTCAGGGGGCTCGTGACTGGCGATTGATCTGCAACGTTGCCTTCAGTAACGAATCACGCCGTGTTCGCCTGCCCATAAAAAGCGTTCTCCAGACAGAAGCCTTCAAGCAGTCCTTGAATTCGGTAACTGGCATGAAACTCGCTAATACGCTCAAGAGTGATTGTTGAACAATCTGTGCGTTGTGAATGGAGGGCGTGCAACGTTGAGTCAAACCCATGAGAAAAGCCTGTCGCTGCCGGATCAGGTCGCCATCGAACTGCGCGAAGACATCATTGGCGGGCGCCTGTTGCCGGGCATGCCACTGGTGGAAAGCGAACTGGTCAACGCCTACAACGCCTCGCGCAACACCGTCCGCGAGGCGCTGCACCAGTTGGGTCGCGAAGGCCTGACCAGCTATGTGCGCCACAAAGGCGTGATGGTGCGCCGAATGGGAATCGACGATGTGCGCGACCTCTTCAAGGTCCGCCGCACGCTCGAATTGCAGGCGATCGCCGCGAGCAAGCCGTTACGCGAGTACCAGTCCGATCTGATGCTCGATGCCATCGAGGCGGCGCAACTGGCCCGGGATCGCGAGAACTGGCAAGCCTTCGGTACGCACAGTCTGCGTTTTCACCAACACATCGTCGGCCTGATGCGCAGCCCGCTGTTCGACGAATTCTTCACCCACGTGGCGGCCCAGATGCGCCTGGTGTTTTCCAATGCCCCCAGCGAGGAAACCTTCCAGAAACCCTGGTTTGAACGCGACCGGCATATTCACGATCTGCTGAGCGATGGCCGCAAGAAGGAAGCCGAGGAAGCCATGAGCAGCTACCTCAACGACTCCGAACTCGTGCTGCTGGACATTCTGAACAGCCGAGCAAAACACTGAAGAGAGGATCCATCATGTACAAGGATTATCCAGCGGCCTACCAAGTCAGCAAGGGCGCCGCATTGCAGGTAGACAAGGCGTTCTATGACCGCGTGCGCGAGAACAGGGAAGGCCGCACATTGGTCGAGCAATTCGAAGTGCCGATTCGCACCGGCCGCGCCTGGAAGGTGCCGGCGGGGCATGTGTTTCGCGTGACCACGCCCGTGGGGCCGCAGGTCGGCGACTTCAACGTGTGGAGCGCCAACGATCCCCGCGAACGCATGTGGGCGTCCCGCACCCGTCAGTTGCAAGGTGCGCACGTCACTACCTACGACCGCTTGTGGTCGAACCTGCCGTTCCTGCGACCGATGGTCACCATCACCGACGACAGCCTGGCCGGCTACGGTATCGATGAACATGGCGGCCGTTTGCACGATCTGCTCGGCACGCGCTGCGATCCTTACGTGAACAAGATGCTCACGGGCGAGGATTTCCACCACCATTGCCACTCCAACCTGACCCGCGCGGTGTTGCCACACGGCCTGACCGAGTTCGACGTACACGATGTGTTGAACATCTTCCAATGCACGGGCCTGAATCACGACGACATGTACTTCATGAAAGCGTGCCCGGCGAAGCAGGGCGACTACCTGGAGTTCTTCGCGGAAATCGACCTGCTCTGCGCACTGTCCACCTGCCCGGGCGGTGACCTGTCATTGCCGATGTGGGGGCCTGACGCCGAGGATCCGTTGAAGGTCTGCCGTCCGCTCGGGGTGGAAATCTACCGTCTCGACGATTCGCTGCTGGAGGGCTGGAAACAGCCCGAGCGCGCTGCTTACAACGGTAACCACGGCTTGCTGATTCCCAAGGCCGAGTGGGAAAAGTAAGGGGCGGGGGCGATTGAACACCGAGTGAAGGCGCATGTTTCAGATCTCAAAAAGAGGGAGACGGATTGAATAAACCGTCTCCCTTTTTTTGCATTTACTGAATGGTTTAAGGGCAGGGCAGTCTCGTTGATCGAATGCGAGGGCATCGGAGCACTTGAAAACAAGGCCATCCGCATGGCTGGCATCTATGGCGGCAGTCTCCCTCTCTACTGCCCCCCGATGGTTGGACCATAGAGACAGTGACTTTGAAATGGCCTGGTCATTCAAGTCGGCTTTGCTATTGAGCAAGGACGGCTTTGGGCCTGTCCAAAAAACTCTTCTTGGCAAAGACCAGCGTTGTGTCGTTTTTTAAGCTTGCTGAAACGTTTCATCAAGTTTATAAAAAGCGCACAACTCCAAGAAAGGCTATTGCCATGACCCCGCTCAAGCTCTTTGTTGCCCTCAGCGCATTGTCCGCTGCCTCCCACGCCATGGCCTGGGATTACGTTCTGCTCGACACCGACAAAGCCGCGCAGAACTGGCAGATCACCAGCCAGCAACTTGGCATAAAGACCGACAAACCCTTCAGCGTTACCCTGCGCACCTTGCATGGTGGTCGGCAGGAAGGCGTCAGCATCGTTGATATCGATAACGGCACGATGAAACTCTCGGTAGTGCCGACACGGGGAATGAACGTCTTGCAGGCCTCGGTCGGCAATGTGCGCATGGGCTGGGATTCCCCGGTCAAGGAAGTGGTCAATCCGTCCTTCATCGAACTCAATGGTCGC